>NZ_LZDS01000025.1 GCF_001678755.1 Acinetobacter gandensis | reverse complement strand
CCGTAAACAAGAAAGAACATAGTACAAGTAATAATTTCTTAAACATCTTCGCTTATTCCCCTAAAAGCTTTTAAGAATGCGCTAGTATGTTAGAAACTTTAGTGGAATAGTCAACTTTATTTTTGTAATTTAATCATTCACTTATAAAGAAGCCGCCTTAAAGGCGGCTCTAAATTTTAACACTTTTTAGTCTTGGCGAATCCAAGTTTGATTGCGACCTAATACAGACACACCGATACTAGCGCGAATGGTCAAGCGCTTCCCTGTACCATTTAGACGAATTTTTGCGTCGTAAATTTTACCTGAAAGTGGGTCAATAATACGGCCTTTAGCATAATTTTTGCTGTTATCGACCTGCTTTAAACCGCGGATAATTTCCATACCTAAAATCGGTTGGTTGGTATATGGTGCAGGACATTTATTACAGGTTCTTTGTGGTGTATAGCCTGGGCGAGGTGTAATTTTTATAATTTTGCCGGTAAAGGTGTTATTGGATTCTTTCTCAATGGTAATAATGGCTTTAGCAGCACCAGTTTTATCATCAATCTGTTGCCAAGTTCCTGTGATATCGTTTGCAAATGCGGATACCGTAAACAAGAAAGAACATAGTACAAGTAATAATTTCTTAAACATCTTCGCTTATTCCCCTAAAAGCTTTTAAGAATGCGCTAGTATGTTAGAAACTTTAGTGGAATAGTCAACTTTATTTTTGTAATTTAATCATTCACTTATAAATAAGCCGCCTTAAAGGCGGCTCTAAATTTCAACACTTTTTAGTCTTGGCGAATCCACGTTTGACTACGACCTAAGGCTGAAACGCCCATATAGCCACGCAGAGTTAATCGTTTACCATTGGCATTAATACGAACTTTTGCATCGTAAATTTTGCCTGCTAATGGATCAATCACACGACCTTTATCGTAATTATTGGTGCCTTGAACATGCTTCAGGCCAGTTAAAATATCCATACCTAAAATTGGTTTATTGGTATAAGGTGCTGGGCAGTTGTTACACGTGTCACGAGGCGTATAACCAGGACGTGGTGTTACTTTGACAATTTTACCTGTAAATGTCCCATTACTATCTTTGCGGATTTCAATAATTGCTTTAGGTGAGCCTGTTTTATCGTCGATTTGTTGCCAAGTACCTAACAAATCTTGTGCGAAGGCAGAACTACCCATCATGGCAGCTAAGAATAAGAACCCCGCTTTAAATTTTTTCATCATTTTATCCCTGATAAGATTAGGTATTCACCTAAAAATGTAACGATTTAAATTTGTATTAGTCCGCGCGAATCCACGTTTGGGTACGACCAATCGCAGAAATACCAAGGTAACCGCGCAAGTGAAGTCGTTTTCCATTAGCAGAAATTTTGCCTTTTAGACTATAAATTTTGCCTGTAAGTGGGTCTAAAATTTTGCCTTGTGAATATGAGTTTTCACCTTCAAGTTTCAAATTTTTAAAGACATCCATGCCTAAAATAGGTTGATTGGTATAAGGTGCTGGGCAATTTACACATTTCTCTTTAGGGGTATAACCCGGACGAGGTGTGATTTTGACAATCTTACCGGTATAGCTATCCTTGGCGTCTTTACGAACTTCAATTAACGCTTTTGGTGAGCCAGTTTTATCATCAATTTGTTGCCACGTGCCTGTAAGGTCTTGTGCATAAAGTGTAGAACAGCTAAAAAGTAAACCGAGTGCACCTGCCGAAATCAACTTTTTCACCATCATATTTCTAATCCTTTATCAATATAGTTTATGGTTGTTTATTGAACATCTTAGGTAAAAAAACAATCTAGAGCAACTCATCTAAGACGAATTATTCACTTTATTTATGTGAAATATGTCATTAGACACATTTTAAAATCAAAAGCTCAGACCCCAATGAATAAATTAATGGATTCGTAAAGAGTTAAGCTTTTGCTTTAATTGCAGCAGCGATCTTTCGTAATAGCTAAACGTTGCTGCAATATTCAATCTAGTCAATGGTAGATTGCTATTTTGATCATAAGTGTATTTTTTATACAAAACAATCATTTAAAATTGATTTATCAGTCACATTCTTTGTAAAAAGAGTATGAATGTTGGCAACCATATAGCAGTAAACACTGCATTGACTGCCATGCCAAAAGCAGCATAACGTCCAGCAATACTGCCACGTTGCCATGCTTGAGCTGTGCCTATGGCATGTGCCGCAAGGCCTAGGGCTAAACCTGATGCGCGTTCGTCATGAATATTTTTGAGCAGTAAGGGAGAAAAGGCAGCACCGATCACCCCGGATAAAATCACAATGAGAATGACTAAGGGGATAGGAGAGTGCAATAAAGTTGCAATGTTAATCGCAATGGGTGTGGTGACTGCGCGCGTAGCAAAAGCCATGATTGTTGGATCAGAAAGATGGAGTAAATAAGCCAAGCCCATTGGGAGTGCAACGGCACTGATGCTGGCGAAGACTAAAATACTCACCACTGCTTTGAGTGGAAGATCGTCATAACGCATGGCTGCAAGTGGGATAGCTAAAGCGACGGTGACATATCCCAAGAGATGATTAAACAATGGATTGACTTGAGCCATATATTGCTCATAAGGAATGCCAAAGATAAACAGCAAAGCGATGACAAAAAACATTCCAATAACAATAACTGGAATTTGCGGAAATTTTTTATTGATGGGCTTTGCACAGATATATGCAATAAAAGTTAAAAAGAATCCATAAACGATTGCAAGCATGAATTAACGTCCTGTTATAACCATTTTTTTGCCATTTTTGCGTAAACCCAAAGCGGGATGAGTGTGCTGAGTACCATAACCACTAAAAAGAGGGGTATCTCTGCGCCCATGTGTACCAGCATTAATAATGATCCTGCACTAATTGGCAAAAAGGCAAAGGCACTTTCCTTCATGATTTTGTTATTGGTATCCACGATTCGTGCAGGAATTTTATGCACTTTTCTCCAAATAACGAGCACAATTAACAAGGCGATCAAGCCAACTAAATTCCCCAATTCTGGATGATCTAATTGGCTCATGAGCCAAACTGCACCTTCTCTAAAAAGAATAATCAGTGCAATCGTTGCCAACCAAGCTTTCCAATCTATTGTTTTGATCCAATCCATTTTGATCTTTCGTTAAAATTTTACTTATCACGTTTTAACCGATTTGATCATCAATTTCAAATGCTTTAAGTAGACGTTTAAATTGTTCTGCCTGCGCACCTAAAATTTCGTCTATTGGTAAATGCGCCTGTTTGATCAGTTGTTCAAGCTTATGAGGCGCAATAATGACATGTAGAATTAAATTCCCTTGCTCATCATAATTTTCGGTTTGGATCACATTCAGTGCATATAATTGCGTACGTAATTTGCCATAAGCTGGTTTGAGAGTGAGCTCAAAACTTTGGATTTGTCCCATTAAACATTCTTGCACGGCCTGGCGTAAAAGTGGCAAACCTTGGGAACTATGTGCAGATACATAAACACGGTCGGGAAGATGTGGTTTTGCATAAATGATTTTTGCATCTTCGCCACTGACATCAATTTTATTATAGACACGTAAGATAGGCACATCAGCGCCAATTTCTTTCAGCACTTTTTCAACGGCTTCAATTTGTTCCAACATATCGGGGCTACTTGAATCAATGACATGAAGGAGCAATGACGCTTCAAGGGTTTCTTCTAATGTTGCTTTAAAAGACTCTACTAAAGAGTGGGACAGATTACGAACGAAACCTACAGTATCTGCTAATACAAGGTTACCTATGCCATCCCAATGTAAACGTCTTAATGTGGGGTCAAGGGTGGCAAACAACTGATCGGCGGCATACACATCACTTTTTGCCAAAATGTTGAATAGGGTTGATTTACCTGCATTGGTATAACCGACCAATGAAACAGTTGGAACAGCCGCTTTTTGCCGTGCGACACGTCCTTGAATACGTGTTTGGCGAACCTTTTCTAATTTGGCTTTTAATTGCCCCATACGTAATTTAAGTAAGCGTCTGTCAGTTTCAAGTAGGGTTTCACCTGGGCCGCGTAAACCAATACCGCCTTTTTGGCTATCAAGGTCACCACGACTACGAATGAGACGAGATGCCATATGTTGTAACTGTGCTAATTCGACTTGTAACTTACCTTCATAGGTACGTGCACGTTGGGCAAAAATGTCTAAAATTAGTTCGGTGCGATCAACCACACGGCATTTCATAATCCGTTCAAGATTACGTGCCTGAGCTGGCGTCAAGGAATGGTCGAAAATGACCAACTCGGCTTCCAATTGTTGCACAATTTCAGCAATTTCTTCAGCTTTACCTGAACCAATAAATAGTTTTGCGTCAGGCTTAATTCGTTGTGCATGAATATGTTCGAGTATTTCTGCGCCTGCAGATTGAGCTAGTAAGTGGAATTCTTCGGCATCAAGGTCATGAAGCATTTGCACAGCGACGCTGACCAAAATAATGCGTTCTTTACTTTGATGTTGATTAAAATTTTCCACTCAGGCATTACTCCTATCTAAAGGGGTATTTTAGGCGAAAAATGAGATCGAAAGTAAATTACTATATAGACTGCCGATTAAAAGTTTTGGAAACTCAAAGCAAGTAATAGCAGAGCTGAGCAGTACATTAGAACTAAACCACCAATGCTTTTGAGCGCATCCCAACTTGAAATTTCTGATGGGGTCTCTGAGGAATTGTTCATGAAATTTTTAATCCATAAAAGCGATGGGTTTATAGTAAGTAATTTTTTAAAACGATTAAAATGGGGAAATATTATCTTTAGCTTCGGTTTTTATGATCAATGCAAATTAAATCACTTCAGTATACTATGAGGAAAAATCAAGCCGATGATTGGCACAGCGTAATTTTAGTGATCCGTATATGAAGCAAGTTCAAAGCACAAACACAACTCAGATCAATGCTTTTTCAAAAATTTATCTTTATTGTAAAAAAGTCTGTGCGGCTGTCGTAGCGGTGTCGCAGGGATTTTATTTGGTTTTCCGTCATCAGCTTTATAAAGATCCGAACAATCCTAAAAATACCCGTTATGTACAATACTTCTGCCGTAAGCTATGCAAAGTGTTTAATATTGATGTCAAAGTTCATGGTGAAATCCCACGTCAGCCTGCACTTTGGGTGAGTAATCATATTTCGTGGTTGGACGTTGCTGTATTGGGTTCGGGAGCGCGTGTATTCTTTTTAGCCAAAGCAGAAATTGAGAAATGGCCAGTACTCGGTAAATTGGCAAAGGGTGGTGGGACACTGTTTATTAAGCGTGGTTCAGGTGACTCTATTAAAATTAAAGAACAGATCACTGAGTTTTTAAAGCAGGACAGTCCCGTTCTGTTTTTCCCTGAAGCCACCACTTCAGATGGCACAAAAATTAAAAAAGTGCATGGTCGTTTATTGGGTTCCGCCATAGATGCGGGGCGACCGGTACAGATTTGTTTGATTTGTTATGTCAATCAGCTGGGGGAATTAGACAAAGTTGCGCCTTATATTGATGATTTAAGTTTTGATCGGCATGTGCGAAATGTCTTAGAAATGCCGAATGTCACAGCACATTTATTAACTTTGCCTGCCATAGATTCTACAGGGCATACGGTAGAATCACTGACACGTGAAGTTCAAGAGAAAATGACCGAAGGCTTAAAGCAACTTCAAGCACAGGTATTAAAAGCACCAATTTCTCTTGAGGAATCAACTGAAATTTAGGTTGAATACACCATTTTGCAAGGCTAAGTGTTATTTACATGAAGCCTTCAACGGGTAGCCAAGAAATAAACTTCATTCCTGCTTTTTGCCACCATTTCATTTTAGGTTCGTGGGTATAAGTTCGAATATTTCCATTCGACAGTTTGATTTTCCAATTAATATTTTGGTCTGCATTGAGCACTAATTTATAGGCATACTTACTTAGATTTTCATCCATGGTGTAGTGGACGGCACGTGCGAGGCTTGGGCTGTTGAGGAGTACGCCAATTTCAGTATTTAAATAAGCAGAACGCGGATCAAAGTTAAATGAGCCGATAAAGACTTGTTTTTCATCTAAGGCCATCAGTTTTGCATGTAAACTTGAGCGACTTAATCCCTTCATACTTACTTTTGATTTTTCAGCAATTTCTTTGGTATTGGTATTGAGGTTTTCAGAATCTGGGGTTGATAAAAATTCATACAGCTGGACATCATGCTCGAGTAGATCTTGACGGTATTTACTATAAAAAGCATGTACAAGGGGAACGTCATTGGCTTGGAATGAATTGGTTAATACACGAACGTTAACACCATCTGCACTGAGTTTTTTTAGACGTTCTGCGCCTTCTTTTTCAGGGACAAAATAAGCAGACACAATATCAACACTTTGTGTAGGTTTATCCAAACGATTCAACAGCTGAAAGTTGAGATGTTCTTCTTTTTTGGCTTTGGCTTTAATTTTACTAGGTGAGTCTTTGACGACTTCTGCTTTGACCCAGTCAAATTGAATTTTATTATTTAACCACTCGTCAAATGAATGTGAACGGTTGGCTAAATCCAGATAATTTACCACAGTCGCTTCTTGGTTATAGTCAGCCAATTGCTGCTTAAGCCCTTCATAGCGCAAAGTATAGTGACGAGGGTTGACCAGTTGGCGTACAGGGAATGCATAATCATCATTCCAATATTCATCAAAGGAGTGAATGATTTCATCTGAAGCAGCACCAACTAACATGACATCCACATCTGAAAACTGGTAGTTATCACTGACGTTATAATATTGGTTGCTCATATTGCGCCCACCAATTAAGGCTATTTGGTTGTCTGCAATAAAGCTTTTATTGTGCATACGTCGATTAATACGTTTTAAATCTAGTACCATATCCATGGCACGGAAATGACGGAAGCGGTACGGGTTGTATAGGCGAACATCAATATTGGTGTGCTGATCGAGTGCCATATAAATGCCTTCCATTTTCTTGGCATTATTGTCATCGACCAATAAACGTACTTTTACACCGCGATCCGCAGCTTGAATCAGCGCATGTAAGGCCAATGAACCAATTTTATCGTTATCCCAGATGTAATATTGTAGATCTAAGCTTTTTTCAGCTTTGTTGATGAGCTCAATACGTGCCGCCAAAGCTTCAAGTGGATCATATAACACATGGTAACCCGTTAAATCGGGATTTTGAGAACGTAAAGGCAGTACAATTTTGGCTAAGGTTGTGTCATTAGTTGGAGTGTGGAAAGCATTGTCAACAGGTTGTGTTGGCTGCTTTGGCAGCGTGGTACAAGCTGGTAAGGTGAAAACCAAGCTACAACTAAGCAAAACAGCTTTATAGTGTGACTGTATAAATGGTGTTTTTTGCTGAATTTGTGCGGCTGGGTTCATGCTGACTGGATACTAAAAAATTTGATTTGAGTATAAGTGTCAGCTGTGAAAAGATAAATATATAGACAGATTTTCCGATCAGACAAATTGTAGAGCAAATGTATGTGGGAATTAAATTCCGTAGTGTTGTATTTTTATCTAGCTTTGGGTGTGCTCGCAATTTGGGCTATTTCACAAGCGTGGCTAAGTCAATCTCGCACGGAAACGATTCATCCTTTTAAAGCTTTTATCCATTTACTGGCCTTCTATCTTTCATATCTACTGATTCCTTTATTTTTCTTTAGCTTCTATGCGGGTTGGAGTGGTTACTATTCATTGCATGAAGCGATATTTGTCGGTCTGATTACGGGTGTACTGTGTTATGCGCGTTTTATTGAGCCGCATATGGTGAGGGTACAAAAGCGTCAATATAAGTTGCATGAAGATCGGAATTTACTCAAACCTGTTCGTATTGCTTTAATTGGTGATCTGCACATTGGTCTATTTTCAGGGCATGAACGCCAGCTCAAAATTATTGTTGATAAGATTAATGCACAAAACCCTGATTTGGTTGTGGTTGCAGGGGACTGGACATATGAACCTGAAAATAAGTTAGTAGAAGAGCTTTCAGTACTCAAAAAAATTGTCGCACCAATTTATTCGGTAAATGGTAATCATGATGAACAATACCCAGGGCCGCCCATTCAGGAATTATTGAAGCAAGCTTTGAGTACGAATAATGTGGTTGATATAGAAGGACAGGTCGTGGAGTTTAATGAATTCCGCTTGCTTGGAATTGGAGATTTATGGGCGGGTAAAGCCGATATGCGTTATTTACCTGAGCTGCCACAAGATAAACCTTGGCTAATTCTTTCGCATAATCCTGATACGGTTGATATGGTACCGAAACTTCCTAGACGCCCACTAATGCTTTCAGGACATACCCATGGTGGACAGGTTGAACTACCATGGTTAACGGATTATGTCATGAAAAAAGTATCAATATTGGGGCATAAAAAAGGGCTGTATCAGCATGAAAATGCCGATGTATTTGTGACAGTTGGAACAGGTATGGTTGGTGTGCCATTTCGGTTTCGTGTACCGCCAACAATTGATATTATTGAATTAATTTAAAGATAAACGGTATTGGTGATCGTGAACTGTTTGAAGATACTTATCAGCTGATGATGGAAGATTTACAGCAAAGCTAAGCGATCGTTGATTGTAACAGACATAAAAAAGCCAGCTTTAAAGCTGGCTTTTTTATTGTGGAATCGGATTAAACCTGATTATTCACATCATCATTTTTCGTTTCACGAATCAGCAAGAATGCAACAAGTGAAAGAATTGAAGCTGCAGTTAGGTAATAACCTACTGCATATAAACCATAGCCAGTCGCAAGTTTAGTTGCGATGAGTGGCGCAAATGACGCACCAAAAATACCAGCCATGTTAAAGGTTAGCGCTGAACCTGTATAACGTACAGATGTTGGAAAAATTTCAGACAATACTGTACCAATTGGACCATAAGTTAAGCCCATGATCGCAAGACCAATACATAGGAATAAGAACACCATCGCGGTACTACCAGACTCAAGCATACTTGAGAAAACTAGACCAAATAATGCTGAAACTACACACACCGCAATAGACGTTGCTTTACGACCAAATTTCTCAGCAAATACAGCAGAAAGTGGAATGAATGCTGCGAAACAAAGTGTTGCTACAAGTTGAAGTTTTAAGAATTCTTCACGTGTATAACCAAGCTGTGTTGTGCCCCATTGTAAAGCAAACACAGTCGTTAAATAGAACACAACGAACGTACAAATAGCTGCAATCGTACCAAGAATTAACATACCCCAATGCTTAGTGATAACTTCTTTGAATGGAATGTTAACTTCTTTCTGCTTATCCAATACTTTTTGGAATGCAGGTGTTTCATGTAATTTTAGACGAATCCAAAGACCAACGATTACCAGTAATGCACTGGCAATAAATGGAATACGCCAGCCCCATTGCATAAACTCAGCTTCAGACATGAAGTGACCGAGGGTCAAGAATGAACCTGTTGCAAGAATAAAGCCGATGGGTGCACCCAATTGAGGGAACATACCGTACCAAGCACGTTTACCTTCTGGTGCATTTTCGGTAGCAAGTAATACCGCACCTGACCATTCACCGCCTAATCCTAAACCTTGACCTAAACGACATAGTGCAAGTAACAACGGTGCCACAATACCAATTTGAGCATAAGTTGGAAGTAAACCGATACATACGGTTGAGATACCCATGGTCAGCAATGCAGCGACTAAGGTTGCCTTACGGCCAATACGGTCACCTAAATGACCGAAGAATGCAGCACCAATTGGACGTGCAATGAACGCGATTGCAAAAGTTGCCAGCGATTGAATGGTTGCTGTGGTTGGATCTGTACTCGCAGGGAAGAACAGATGCGGGAAGATAATCACAGCTGCAGTAGCATAAATATAGAAATCGAAGAACTCGATTGTTGTACCTACAAGACTTGCTGTAAGTACGCGGAATTTTGAATTTGCGGGTTGCTGTTCCGATGCAGCAGCATTTGAAGACGCCATGGTAGACCTTACACTTACTAAAAATAATTGAACTTAGTTTTAAAAGCGTAATCTTTTTAAAAAAGGCGTAATTTCTTAAAAAAATACGAAATACCAGCTTTCAGGCTGCGGAATTAGGGTCACTAAAGAATGCAGTGTTAGCGGGTTATATCACGTAGAGATAAATCGACAGGAAATGTGATCCTGCACCTATCAATACAAAAATATGCCAGATAGCGTGCGTATATCTTACCTTTTTTAAAGCATAAAACAATGCACCAATGGTGTATGACAGCCCACCAATGATCAGGTAGGTTAAAGCTTGATCAGATAAAAAGCGTTGCATATCATCCATTACCAACAGTGCAAGCCAGCCCATGACCAAATATGCGATTAAGGATATTTTCTGAAAACGGTGAATGAAGATTAACTTGAATAGTGTTCCAATAGCGGCAATGACCCACAAAGCAATCAATAAATAATGTGCTTTGGCTGTTGGAATCGCGATGGCTAGAAATGGCGTATAGGTGCCAGCAATTAAATAGTAGATTGCCGTATGATCGAGTTTTTTGTACAAACCACGACGTTCAGGTGATTCAGCAAAGTGATATAAGCTAGATGCAGAGAACAATAAAATCATACTCAAAGCATATACCCAAAGGGCAAGCCATTGACCCATTGGTAAGTATGAACCTTTTATAATCAATAATATACCAGCGATAAGGGATAAGCCTGCACCGACTGCATGGGTATAGAAATTTAAACGTTCTTCAGCAGGATCATAAGCAGCAACAGTGGGAGTATTCATAGGCGTAATTTTATAATAATTTAAATATACATATGTATAGTAATTCAATTTTGCTTTTGGTGTAAGAAGATTTAAAATTGGGATGCAAATTTATTTAGGTTTTGATTATGTCATCTTTGGCTTCTCCTTCTACGCAAGAGCAGCAATTTCTAGCAGCCTTTCAGCAAGCCATTGAATCTCAGCGGTTTGATCGCATGATTCTCAGTCAGTATAAAGGTGAATTAGAACAATTGGAAAAAATGACCTTGCGAGTCATTTCGCTGCAAGGTGAGCCTGTTTTAAGTTGTTTATATCGTTATAAAACTCAAGATGTAACTAAAAACTATCCAATCGACCAAGCATTGTCACAGGTTGAATCGCTACTTGCATGTTGCAAACAAGCCAATTTGATGACTTTTGAAGAAGAGCTGCAACTGAAAAAGAATAAAAAGAAGGTCATGTTGACCGTCAGTAAAAGCAAGCCGAGTACAACCAATACGCAAAATGCAGATCAACAAGGGCATGATCGTGCTAAACATCGCTATGTTGATCAAGAAAGTTATTTCTTACAGCCACTTGGCATTACAGATGCAAAAGCACAGATTATTCCAAGCATGGCACGCAAGTGGAAACAGATTAATAAATTTGTGGAAATTTTTTCGGGTGCATTGAATCAAATTCAAACTCAAGACCAAGCATTGCGTGTGGTGGATTTTGGTTCAGGTAAAGGTTATCTAACTTTTGCATTGTATGACTATATGGCAAAGCATGGGCAAGTACCATTTATTACGGGGGTGGAACTCAATCCGAAAATGGTCGAGTTTTGCCAATCGGTGGCAGCGCGTTCAGCATTTACACAGCTCGACTTTTTCCAAGGCGATGTGCGTACTTATGCACCAGAACGTCTAGATGTGATGATTGCCTTACATGCCTGCGATGTGGCAACAGATTTTGCGATTCATACAGGTATTCGTTTGAATGCTCAAATGATTATGTGCGCACCATGTTGTCATAAGGAGTTACGTCCACAACTGAAAGCTCCACAAGTACTGGCGCCGATGCTGCAATTTGGCATTCACGCAGGGCAGCAAGCAGAAATGCTTACAGATACCATTCGGGCGTTATTACTGAAAGCCTATGGTTATGAAACCAAAGTCTTTGAGTTTGTCGCATTAGAACATACCAGTAAAAATAAAATGATTTTGGCGACCAAACGCCAAGATTATCAACAGCCAGATGCAGCCGTATTGGCACAAATTAAAGCACTGAAAGAAATGTATGGCATTAAAAAGCATTCCTTGGAATTGCTATTGAATGATCAGTGGGATCAACAAGATATTGGCTGTAAATGCTAAGGAAATGAAATGAGCTCAATGCAAATTGAACATGGAACGTGGCACATGTTAAGGCATGACGCTATGCCAGTTCGTGAACAGGTGTTTATTCAAGAGCAGCACATTGCAGCTAAAGATGAATGGGATGCTGAAGATGCTGTTTCAGTTCATTTTGTCGTGCGTGATGAAACCATTGTGATAGCGACAGCTCGCCTCCTAAGGAACAATAGTATTGGACGAGTTGCCGTATTAGCTACGCATCGTGGGCAAGGGGTTGGTCGTATTTTAATGCAGTACATCATTCAATATGCACAGCAAGAGCATCGTGATTTTTTAAACCTTTCTGCTCAAGTTCATGCCATCGATTTTTATGCCAATTTGGGTTTTGTGCTTGAAGGTGAAGAATATTTAGATTGTGGTATTCCACATATGGATATGCGGATGTCTCTAAACTAAGAAATCGACCTTACTTCAATTAAAAAAAGCGCCTCTCTGTTGAAGCGCTTTTTAATATTGATCTATGAATGCTTAGATATTAGTGACCATGTGTATTGCCAGAAGTCGGCTCTGCACTCGTATCATCCATATGCGCATGTTGTTCTTCAGTCATGTGCATTTCGCTAGCAGTTGCTGTAGATGCTTCTCGTGTAATTTTATCAGCCTGTGCTTTTTGCATCGCTTCTTCAGACATAACAGGTGCATTTTTGAATGCATGCTGTTGGGTATTTTGTTTGTTTTGCTGACTTGGCATATAGTCTGGTTCATTTGAAATAGCGAGCCAGAAAATCAACATAAACAGACCACCTAAAATACAAAAGATAATCAGTGCTTTCCAGCCCCAAGGCGATTTTTCAGGAGATGAATGATCTGTCATAACAACGTACTCAATTGGATAAAGTGAATGCTTAATTGATGTTACTTTATAACATATATTTTGCGTTTCACTGAGTGAAATATATTCGAAATCGATATCAATGTGTGGTCAGGGCATTATGAACATAAAAAAGGAGCCGAAGCTCCTTTAATCGCTTAAAAAATCAAATTTTCTCGCCGCGGGCAATTTTATCTTTCAGCAGTTGTGGTGCCTTAAAGCGTTCACCATATTGTGTCTCGAGTTTTTGGGCACGCAGCAGCGCTTTTTCTAAACCGTATTGATTTAAAAATTGCAGAGCACCGCCAGTCCATGGGGCAAAGCCAATACCAAAAATTGAACCCACATTACCATCAATGGTGGATTCTAAAACGCCTTCTTCCAAACAGCGTAATGTATCGAGTGACTGCACAAACAGGAAGCGATCAATCATTTCCTGTTCAGAAATATCCACCTGTTTCTGCCAGCGGTTTAAACCCTCCCACAGGTGTTTTTTGCCACCTTCAGGGTAGTCATAAAAACCAGCGCCTGCTGCTTTACCTTTGCGTCCTAAGTCATGAATCATGGTTTGAATGACTTCATCTGCGCCAGAGCGTGGTAAATCTTTGCCTTCGGCTTGCAGTGCTTTACGAGTTTCAGCAGCAACATGCTCAGACAAGGTGAGAGAGACTTCATCTTGAATAGCCAAAGGACCCACCGGCATACCTGCTTTGAGGGCTGCCATTTCAATACGAGCAGGGTGAATACCTTCAGCCAACATACGTAAGCCTTCTTGCACAAAGGTGCCAAACACACGACTGGTAAAGAAACCACGGCTGTCATTCACCACAATTGGCGTTTTGCCAATTTGCTGCACAAAGTCATAGGCTTTGGCCAAGGTTTCAGCGGACGTGTTTTTACCTTTTATGATTTCGACCAATTGCATTTTATCAACAGGACTGAAGAAATGCAGACCGATGAATTTCGTTTGATCGTGAGAGGCTTGCGCTAAACCTGAAATCGGTAGGGTAGAGGTATTCGATGCGAATATGCCGTTGTCGTTAAGATGAGTTTCAGCCTCTTGAGTGACTTTGGCTTTAAGCTCAGGGTTTTCAAAGACGGCTTCAATAATCAAGTCACAGCCTTGTAGATCTACGGCGTCGGCGGTTGAATGAATCAGCGCTAATATTTGATCGCGCTTATCTGTACTTAAACGGCCTTGCGAAACTTTTTTATCTAGCAATTTTTGGCTATAGGCTTTGCCTTTTTCAGCATTTTCAATGCTGACATCTTTGAGTACTACAGCAATCCCTTTAGATGCTGTCGCATAGGCGATACCAGCGCCCATCATACCTGCACCTAAAATCCCAACTTTGCTGGCTTGCCATTTTGCAATGTCTTTTGGTCGACTTGCACCTGATTTAATGGCGTTTAGTCCATGCCAAAAAGTACCGATCATGTTCTTAGAAATTTGACCTGTCGCCAAATAGGTGAAGTAACGGGACTCAATTGTTAATGCTGTATCGACATCGACCTGAGCACCTTCAACAGCGGCTGCCATAATTGCCTCAGGCGCAGGGTAGCAGCCTTTGGTTTTATCACGCAGCATGGCAGGAGCAATCGCTAACATTTGTGCTACAGCTGGCGTGGACGGTGTGCCACCTGGAATTTTAAAGCCTTTCACATCAAAAGGCTGCTGTGATTTTGGATTGGCCTTGACCCAAGCAGTGGCTTTGTCCAGCAGTTCTTGTTCAGACTCTGCTGTGTCATGAATCAGTCCAAGTGATTTGGCTTTTTCTACTCCAAATTGTTTGCCTTCCATCAGGAAAGGAAAGGCATTTTGCAGACCGAGTAAGCGAGTCATGCGTACCACGCCGCCGCCGCCCGGTAATAAGCCTAACGTCACTTCAGGTAAACCAAACTTACTTTTTTCATCGTTTAACGCAACACGATAATGACAGCCGAGTGCGAGTTCCCAACCACCCCCGAGTGCTGTGCCATTGAGTGCTGCTGCCACAGGAATGCCACGGGTTTCGATATAACGTAGTTTGGCTTTCATCTCTTCAATCATATTGAAGAATTCAGTCGCATGTTCAGGTGTAGCTTGAATTAGCTCGTCTAAATCACCGCCAGCAAAAAAGGTTTTTTTGGCAGAACGGAAAATAATGCCTGCAATCTCTGTATCTGCCTGAAGCTTTTCAACGGTATCGCTTAGGGCAGTACGGAAATCTGCGTTCATGGTATTGGCAGATTGATTGGGTGAGTCTAAGGTTAGAATGACGATGTTGTCGGCATTTTTTTCAAACTGAATTGCGCTCATTTTTATTCTCCTTATACCAACTCAATAATCGTTGCGATGCCCATACCACCGCCCACACAGAGTGTGGCTAAACCGCGTTTTTTACCTTGACGCTCCAATTCATCGAGCAAGGTGCCTAAAATCATCGCACCTGTTGCACCCAGCGGATGACCTAATGCAATAGCACCGCCATTCACATTGACTTTGGCAGGGTCAACTTTGAGTTCGGTAATAAAACGCATCACTACAGCTGCAAAGGCTTCATTCACTTCAAATAAATCAATATCATCAATTGTTAGGCCTGCTTTGGCTAAAGCTTTACGTGCGGCTGGTGCAGGCCCAGTCAGCATGATGGTTGGATCTGTACCTACCAGTGCTGTAGCTAAAACTTTGGCACGTGGTTTCAAACCTTGTTCTTTCACGGCTTTTTCAGACGCCAGTAGAACGACAGCAGCACCATCTACAATGCCTGATGAGTTTCCTGCATGATGTACATGATTGACTGCACCGACTTCTGGATATTTTTGCAAAGCAATCGCATCAAAGCCCATTTGCCCCATCATGGCGAAGCTAGGATTCAGCTTGCTTAAGCCTTCTGCTGTTGTGGTGGGTTTAATAAATTCATCTTTGGCTAAAATTGTGACGCCAGCTTTATCTGTGACTGGAACGACGGATTGATCAAAATAGCCATTGGCCTGTGCTGCTGCGGCTTTTTGTTGCGAATCTGCAGCAAAAGCATCGACGTCGGCGCGGGTATAGCCGTCAATCGTGGCAATCAAATCTGCACCAATTCCTTGCGGAATAAAATCACAAGCCATGTTGGTCTCAGGATCAAGTGCCCAAGGGCCGCCATCTGAACCCATCGGTACACGTGACATCGATTCAACACCGCCTGCGACGATTAAATCCTCCCAGCCTGAACGAACTTTTTGTGCCGCTAAATTGACCGCTTCTAAACCGGATGCACAAAAGCGGTTAATTTGAACGCCAGCCACATCATTGTCCCAACCTGCTGCAATCGCGGCAGTTTTAGCAATATCTGCACCTTGATCACCAATCGGGGTGACACAGCCCAAAACAATGTCATCCACTGCGGACGTGTCAAACTGGTGACGGCTTTGTAATTCGTTGAGTAACCCTGTCAATAAGCTGATCGGTTTCACTTGATGCAGTGAACCGTCTTTTTTCCCTTTGCCGCGCGGTGTGCGAATGGCGTCAATGATGTAAGCCTCGCTCATAATCCTGTCCCTATATGCATTGAAATTTTTATTGGTTTTTTGAGTGTACGGATTAATTACAAGAGTGCAATGACAAGAACGGATCAGATCATTTGAGCTTTTTGGTCAACTATTTTTAAGAGAATCAAGCAAAATGGAATCGATACAATGTGTTTTTTATTAGAATGATTTAGCTTCCAAATCGACCAATGCGCTTATAAACATGTTGTAATCATTTGGAACACATATCGCAAATAAAGAAATCATGCAAAATTGCGCAAAAAAAATGTTGAAAGTAGCAGCTTGGATTGTGCTGATCGTGTGTTTGGGTTTTGCTTTAATGATCGGTTTTTATATCTATATGATTTACGGAATTCACCCGTCAGATGAAGGAACGGGTGGGTTAGCTTGTGAATATGATCGAAACTTTCAGGTCACCAAAGCAGAGATGCATTGGATTCAGAATGGAAAACGAGTGATTACCCCAGTTGATCCAGTGCTTTGTCAAAGAGACCGCTCAGATTTCCCCAATAAAAAACCTGATCGAAATCAGGTTTTTGCTTTTCTATTTTAAATTAACAGCAGCTTAGTGATAGCCGTGCAGTTGGCGGTATAGGCCTGGTGTCACACCTGTCCATTTTTTAAATGCACGGTGGAATGTACTGGTTTCACTAAAGCCAACTTGTTGCGCGACATCTTCAAGTGTTAAATCTGGATTTAACAACAAGTGAATCGCAGCATCGCGACGTAAGGCATCTTTAACGCCTTGGTAGCTCTTACCCTCGGCAGCCAAGCGGCGGCGTAAGGTTTGTGGAGATAAGTACAGCATAGAGGCCACATCGTTAAGTGTTGGCATTTCCTCACCAATTTGGCTCTTCAACACGTCACGGATACGTGACGTTAAAGAATTGGTATTTTTAAACTTAACAAGTAACTGAGCTGGCGCTGCTTTTAAGAACTCTTCCAAAGTTTCTTCGTTTTGACGAATTGGCAGGTCGAGATAATCAGCAGCAAAGGTAATTTCGGTACGCGGTGCATCAAATTGCATTACGGGTGCAAAGAATAGCGCATCGTATTCATCTGCATGTTCAGGGCGAGCATAACCAAAATGAACACGTTCTAAAGGTAGACGACGTTCAATTAACCATGATGCTAAACCATGCCAAATCATGAGCATACTTTCAGTAATAAAATGATCTGGATCCATGGTTTTTGGAATTTGTGGTACTAGACGTGCTTCATGCTTATCACGTTCTAAAGTTACAGACCATTCATCGCCAAACAATTTGTAGAACTGTGATGAAAGCTCAAGCGCGTCACCAAGGGTCTTCGCATGAATAATCAATTGGCACATGATGGCAAAAGTACCTAAACGACGTGGTTGAATATCAAAACCAACGTGTTCGTCCTGAGTCACCATCCACAACATTTTAATAAAACGTGTGTATTGTTCTGGGGAAATACGTGCTTTGGGCTGGCGTAGAAGTTCGGCTTCAATACCAACATGAGACAATAAAGTTTCGACATCCATGCCGAGACGTTTTACACCTGTTAAGGCTGCATTGACGAAATGGATACTGATCGTATCACGACTCATGTTTAATCCTTCAGTCTCTTTAATGTTCACTAATGCTTGACCTAAATGACGCTAAAAAATGAAATCATGGCAATTTACAACAGCGGTTTTGCCATTTTTACATGGTAAATTGCCGAAACTATCAAGGTAAATGGCTGAACATGACATTGTTTTAATCTTTTTATATTTCTAACATGAATGAAAAATCAACACAAATAGAGTAAAAACTCCAATGGAAGCAGCTTTAAAAGGATTGAAAGTTCTCGATTTTTCTACACTTTTGCCAGGGCCTTTTGCCACCATGTATCTGGCAGACATGGGTGCAGATGTTGTGCATATTGAATCACCGACGCGTCCAGACCTTATTCGAATGATGCCACCTTATGCCAATGGACAGGCGACTTCGCATAGTTATCTCAATCGCAACAAGCAATCCATCGCACTCGATTTAAAACTTTCTGAAAATGTAGAACTGATTAAATCAAAAATTTCTGATTACGACATTGTCTTAGAACAATTCCGTCCCGGTGTGATGCAGCGTTTAGGACTGGGTTATGACACTTTAAGTGAGATCAATCCGCGACTGATTTATTGTTCCATTACAGGTTATGGTCAAAGTGGTCCATATAAAGATAAGGCCGGACACGATATAAATTATCTCGCATTATCTGGTATATCAGGACACAGTGGGCGTATTGACTGTGGACCGCCAGCTTTAGGCGTGCAAATTGCGGATGTGGCGGGTGGTTCATTACATGCTGTCATTGCTATTCTTGCGGCAGTTTATGAACGTGCACGCAGCGGGCAGGGGCAATTTATCGATATTTCCATGACTGATTGTGTAGTCAGTCTCAATAATATGGCAGCTTCAGGTGTTTTGGCCGCAGGTGTCGCCGCAGCACCAGAGCAATCTTATTTAAATGGTGGCAGTTTTTATGATTATTACCAAACAAAAGATGCACGTTATCTATCCATTGGTAGTTTAGAGCCACAATTTACTTCGGGTTTGGCACAGCTTTTAGAACTTCCAATATTGCTTGAAAAAGGCGCTTCATTTGATGCAGATGATCGTAAACAAGTCAAAATGGCAATTCAGGAAAAAATCATCCAACAGGATTTACATCATTGGCTAAGCTTGTTTGAAAATACAGATGTCTGTGTCGAACCGGTACTTCATTTAGATGAAGCATTAGATTCAGCGTTGGCATTGCAACGGGATTGGACGGTCGATGTTCCTTTGGATACAAATTCGGCACAGACAGAACGTCAATTAGCTTGTCCAATAAAGTTTTCTCGCTCACAAAATCGTTATTTGCATGTGGGGCAAAAAATAGGCGAAGGAAAGTGGTAAAAAATACAGAATGTTTTTAATAACTTGGCTATTTTTACCAAGAGGTAAATTAAATCAAAATAAAAAAGTTAAACAAAGCTACAAAAAATAGGTGTAATATATACAAAATATCTATAAATAAGTAGGTCTGCTATATGTGCTTCTCTCCCAAATTTACCGTAGTTGCAGCCGCCCTAACTTCAATCGTATCAAGTATGACTTTTGCTGCTGGAAACTCAGCCTTTAGTGCTGAAAGCCAATGGATGCTTGGTGATTGGAATGGACAAAGAACTGAATTGCAAAATAAAGGTTATGATTTTAATTTTGGCTACGGTGGTGAATTAGCCACTTTGCTCGATTCAAAATATGCCTCAAGTCATGGCACTGAATATGCAGATCAATTTGTTATAGGTGCTCACTTAGACTTAGAAAAGATAGCAGGATGGGCGGATACCGAAGCGCAAATTAACATTACAGAGCGTAATGGTCGATCTCTCTCTCAAACCTCTGATGCCTTAAATGGTCAATCTACAGGTGTTGATAATGGACATTTAAGTGCGACCCAAGAAGTGTGGGGTCGTGGTCAAACTTGGCGTTTAACAGATTTTTGGATCAAGAAAAAATTCTTAGACCAAAAATTAGATATTAAAGTCGGTCGTTTTGGTGAAGGTGAGGATTTCAACAGTTTCGATTGTGATTTTCAGAACTTAGCTCTATGTGGCTCACAAGTAGGTAACTGGGTGGGCGACCAATGGTACAATTGGCCAGTTTCACAATGGGCGGCTCGTGTTAAATACAACGTAAACCCAGAATTTTATGTACAAACTGGTGTGTATGAATACAACCCTGAAAACTTAAAACGCAGTAAAGGTTTCAATCTGAGTACTGATGGTTCTAAAGGTGCCATTATACCTGCTGAAGTGGTATGGACACCCAAAGTCGGCGAGCAAAAATTACCAGGTGAATACCGTGTAGGTTATTACTACATTAGCGCCGATGCAGATGTTGTTGCTAATCCAAATCATGAAAAAGATCATCATCAAGGTGGCTGGTTCGTTGCGAAACAACAATTGACTGCACATCAAGAAGACACATCACGTGGCTTAACTGGGTTTATCAATGCCACCGTGCACGATACTAAAACCAATAATGTAAGTGATATGCAAAATATTGGCTTGGTCTACAAAGGCGCATTCGATGCGCGTCCCAAAGATGAAATCGCAGTAGGTCTTGCCCGTATTAGCATCAATGATGACCTAAATGATGGTCGTAGTGAAGAATACGATGCCGAAATTTATTACGGCATCCATGCAACAAACTGGTTAACCATTCGTCCAAATGTGCAATATGTTCGTCATGTTGGTGCATATAAAAATGGTGAAAATGCTTGGGTGGGCGGTCTGAAGTTCCAAACAGCATTTTAATTTTTGCGTAAAAAGAGTTTTTATAAAAGCAATTCAACCTAGTGCATTAGGATAAAAAAATACTCTATATCGAATTGTTTTTTTAACAGCTTCTTTTTGCGACAGAACAAGGTGATGCGTATGAGCTTATTTATACGCATTGTAAAACATTCGACAATAGAGGTGGTCAACATGAGTAATCCATCTACAGGAACAGGAATGCGGACATTTACCGTCGTTGTGATGGCAATTTTCGGTCTTGTTCTTCTTTTTGGTGGTATCTGGCTGGCAGTCCTTGGTGGGTCTTGGTACTACATCATTGCTGGTCTGTTGATGTTTGCATCAGCTGTATTCTTAAGAAAAAATCAAAGCTCTTCCCTATATATTTATGCCATATTGATGATTGGTACGATTATTTGGGGACTTTGGGAAGTCGGTTCAGACTTCTGGGCACTTGCACCACGTTTTGATATTTTAGGTTTACTGGGCCTGTGGCTGTTAATTCCAGCAGTCACTCGTGGCATATTGGACAGTAAAACCAGCAAAATTGCTTTATCAAGTACTTTAGCTATTGCCATTGTGGTGATGATTTATTCTATTTTTAATGATCCACAAGAAATACATGGTGAAATTAAAAATACTCAACCTCAAGCCGCTGCGGCAATTGAGGGGGTTGCTCCTGAAGATTGGCCTGCCTATGGTCGTACTCAGGGTGGGGTACGTTATTCACCATTGACTCAAATCAATAGCGACAACGTGAAAGATTTGGAAGTTGCCTGGACTTTCCGTACTGGTGAAATGCCAACAGAAAATGACTCAGGTGAAACTACCAATCAGGTGACGCCAATTAAAGTTGGCAACAACATGTTTATGTGTACAACACATCAACGTTTAATTGCACTTGATCCTGCGACAGGCAAAGAAAAATGGGCATTCGATCCGAAACTGAAAGCGGATAATACCTATCAACATTTAACTTGTCGTGGCGTATCTTATTTTGATGCAGCGAACACGACTCAATTTGCAAAAAGTTTAGTCAACAAACGTTCAAGCTCAACAGAATGTCCACGTAAAGTGATCTTACCAGTGAACGATGGTCGTTTGGTTGCGGTGAATGCAGATACAGGTAAAGCATGTACTGACTTCGGTCATAATGGTCAGGTCGATCTACAAAAAGATATGCCTTATCCTTATCCAGGTGGTTATATTCCAACATCACCTCCAGTTGTAACTGGTACAACCATTGTGATTGGCGGTTCAACTACAGATAACTTCTCGACTAAAGAACCATCAGGTGTTATTCGTGGTTACGATGTCAACACTGGTGAATTGTTGTGGATTTTTGATACTGGTGCGCAAGATCCAAATGCTATGCCGGGCGAAGGTCAAAAATTCTCTGTGGCCTCTCCGAATGCATGGGCACCTTTGGCTTATGACGAAAAACTCGATATTGTTTATGTACCAACAGGCGTAGGCACACCAGATATTTATGGTGGTCATCGTACTGAACTTGATGAACGTTATGCGAACTCAATGTTGGCATTAAATGCATCGACAGGTAAATTGATTTGGAACTTCCAAACAACCCATCATGATTTGTGGGATATGGATGTACCATCTCAACCCTCATTGGCGGAGATCAAAGATAAATCAGGAAATACAGTACCTGCAATTTATGTCTTAACTAAAACTGGTAACGCGTTCGTGCTCGACCGTCGTACAGGTAAAGCAATTGTTCCAATCACTGAGAAACCTGTGCCACAAACAGTGAAACGTGGTCCACAAACGAAAGGTGAGCGCTACTCAGCAACTCAACCGTTCTCGGATTTTGATTTAGCACCAAAAGATAAGTTGACGGATAAACAAATGTGGGGCGCAACCATGTTTGACCAGTTGATGTGTCGTGTTTATTTCAAATCATTGAACTATGATGGCATTTACACTCCACCTTCAGAAAACGGTACTTTAGTATTCCCAGGTAACTTGGGTGTATTTGAATGGGGGGGGATGTCGGTCAACCAAGACCGTCAAGTGGCTGTGATGAACCCAATTGGCTTGCCATTTGTGACTAAGTTGATTCCTACAGATCCGAACCGCGCGCAAACAGCGAAAGGTGCAGGTACTGAACAAGGCGTTCAACCGATGTATGGTGTACCTTATGGTGTAGAAATTAAAGCCTTCTTGTCACCACTTGGTCTACCTTGTAAACAACCATCTTGGGGCTTTACTGCAGGTGTTGATTTAAATACCCATGAAGTTGTTTGGAAAAAACGTATCGGGACGATTCGCGACAGTCTTCCAAATTTATTCCAACTTCCAGCAGTAAAAATTGGTGTTCCTGGTCTTGGTGGTTCAATTTCGACTGCGGGTAATGTGATGTTTGTTGGTGGTACGCAAGATAACTATATGCGCGCAATCAATGTAACCAATGGCGATACTTTGTGGGAAGGACGTTTACCAGCAGGTGGTCAAGCGACACCAATGACTTATGAAATGAATGGTAAGCAATATGTTGTGATTATGGCCGGTGGACATGGTTCATTTGGTACTAAAATGGGTGACTATTTAGTGGCCTATGCTTTACCAGATAAAAAATAATTGGCTTTAAAAAACCAAGAAAAGAAAGTCCGATTCGTCGGGCTTTTTTTATGTAACTGTATATGAGTAAATGTGCTAAGCAATGATAAAAATAATCAATATAGAGAAATAGATGAAATGAGTGCCTGCAATCCGCTATATCAGTGAAATTACGATTGTCTTATCAATAAAATCGCTATTAAATATGTAAAAAACGCATTTTCTTGATAGATCAAATCTCGTTATGCTGTGCACCGTTATAATAGAAATTACTAGCTGTACGCCATGTATTTATATACTGATTTTGACCAGCAACTGGTTAATGAACGTGTTGCACAGTTCCGTGATCAAACGGAACGTTATTTAGCAGGCAAATTGACGGAAGATGAGTACCGTCCACTGCGTCTTCAAAATGGCCTTTATGTACAACGTTATGCGCCAATGCTGCGTGTTGCTGTGCCTTATGGTCTAATGAACTCAAAACAATTACGTAAAATTGCACAACTTGCTCAAGACTACGACCGTGGTTATGCGCACGTTTCAACACGTCAAAACATTCAGTTCAACTGGCCTGCACTAGAAAACGTGCCTGACATGTTGCAAGAGCTTGCATCTGTTCAAATGCATGCGATTCAAACCTCAGGGAACTGTATTCGTAATACCACGACTGACCAATATGCAGGTGTGGTTGCAGGCGAAATTGCAGACCCACGTCCAACGTGTGAATTGATTCGTCAATGGTCAACATTCCATCCTGAATTTGCATTCTTGCCTCGTAAGTTCAAAATTGCAGTGTCTGCACTTGAAGAAACTGACCGTGCTGCAACATCTTTCCATGATATCGGTGTGTATATCGTGAAAAATGAAGCAGGTGAGATCGGCTACAAAATTAAAGTCGGTGGTGGTTTAGGTCGTACACCTGTCATTGGTAGCTTTATTCGTGATTTCTTGCCACGTGAAGACCTTATTGCATACCTAGAAGCCGTGCTTCGTGTCTATAACTTGCATGGTCGTCGTGACAATAAATATAAAGCGCGTATCAAAATTTTAGTGAAAGCACTGACACCAGCTGTATTTGCTGAAAAAGTTGAAGCTGAATTTGCACATACCATCAAGACTTTAAAAGTTGATGCAGACACCTTGAAAAAAATGGATGAGAACTTCACACCATTTGATTATCAAGACTATGCAGATGAAGACTTTGGTGAACAATTTGCAGCTGAGCCAAAATTCAAACAATGGTTCAATATCAACACCAATGCGCATAAAGTTAAAGGCTATCGTATTGTGACCATTTCACTGAAACGTGCGGGTATTGCACCGGGTGATATGACTGTTGAAGAAATGAATTTGATTGCAGATCTTGCTGATAAATATACTTTTGGTGAGTTCCGTACGACGCATGAACAAAATATTGCACTTGTTGATGTACCGCAAAAAGATTTATTCGAATTGTGGAAAATCCTTGATCAACACAATTTGGCACGTGCACACATTGGCTTCTTAACAGACATTATTTGCTGCCCAGGTGGTGATTTCTGTTCATTGGCAAATGCGAAATCAATTCCAATTTCTGAAGCGATTTCACGTCGTTTTGACGATCTTGATACCATTTATAACCTTGGCAAAATCGACTTGAATATTTCAGGTTGTATGAATGCTTGTGGTCACCACCATGTAGGTAACATTGGTATTTTAGGTGTAGATAAAAAAGGCGCTGAATTCTACCAAATTACCTTAGGTGGTAATGCGGATCATGATGCTTCAATTGGCGATATTCTTGGCCCATCATTTGCGGCTGACGTTGTACCAGATATTATTGATGAAATTTTAAATACTTATCTTGATCTTCGTACTGAAGGTGAAGGGTTTATTGATACTTACCGCCGTGTTGGTATTCAACCATTTAAGGAGCGTGCATATGCTTAATACCGCACTTCAAGTCCTCACTAAAGATGGCTCTGTTACTAATAATACCTATCAAGTGATTGGTGAAGATGGTGTGTTGCCACAAGGTGATGTGGTCTTAACCGTTGAGCAATTAGATCAATTGGCGAATATTAGCGGTAAAAAAGGTTTATTCGTTACAGTTGATGCATCTCCTGAAGATCATCAATTTCCATTAGATCAGCTAGATACAATTTTCATCGATTTTGCAGGCTTTAATGATGGTCGTGGCTATTCATTTGCTGCATTGTTACGTCGCCAAGGTTTCCAAGGTGAACTTCGTGCAACAGGTGATGTCTTTAAAGATGTGTTGAATTACATGAAACGTTCAGGTTTTGATAGTTTTGTGGTTAAAGAAGGCAAGGATATTACTGAGGCTGCTGCAGGTTTAGGTGATTTTACTAACCCTTACCAAGCTTCAACTGCGGTGCCGCAAGCGCATTATCAAACAGGTGCTTAAGTGCCGTGATTGATTAAAAAAGCCTCCGTTCGGAGGCTTTTTTATTGATCGAAATACTTTTAATGAGTGATTATTCGTTTTCAAGCTGGCAATTGACCATCCATTTAATACCGAACTGATCGGTAAATGCGCCATAGAGTGCTCCCCAAAAGGTTTTATCCAAGGGCATTTCAATTGTTCCATCTTTTGATAACGCGTCAAAAAGTTGTTTTGCTTGATCCTGTTCAGATGATGCTAGATTAATAGAAATATAGTGATTCGTACCGACAGTAAAAGGTTGGTTGGTTTGTGCGCAAAACTGCTCATTTACATCTGAAGCCATTAAAGTTGTGAACTCATTAATCGGCAGGGAGATATGCATAATTTTTTGCTTGTCGGTTTCAGATAGCTGGATACCATCTTCAGCGGGTAAATCACCGTAACGCATGAGATTCAAAAACTCTCCGCCAAATACAGATTTGTAAAAATTAAAAGCTATTTCAGTATTGCCTTGAAAATTTAGATAGTGATTGAGTTGCATGTAAAGCCTTTTTTTTGTTGTTTTGATGGTTCTAATTTAACAGGCTTAAGCAGAATAAAAGATGAAAAAGTGTAAGTATAAAAAACACCTCAAAAGAGGGATTTAAAATTCTATAGGAAGGGGAGTAAAAGCCCCTCTCTCTAGCTCTCTCCCGAGGGAGAGAGAATTAAAACAGTAAATTAAAGCAGTTCAATCGCCACAGCAGTTGCTTCGCCACCACCAATGCATAGCGCTGCAATACCACGTTTGCCACCTGTGCGTTTCAGTGCATGAATCAAAGTCAAAATGATACGTGAACCGGTAGAGCCGACAGGATGGCCTAGTGCACAAGCACCGCCATGAATATTGACTTTTTCTGGGTCTAATTTGAATTCATCTATCGGACACATGGTTACCATGGCAAAAGCTTCATTGATTTCCCACAGGTCAACATCCGCAACAGACCAACCAGTTTGATTTAAAACTTTTTGAATGGCACCAACAGGCGCAATGGTAAATTCTGATGGATGCTGTGAGTTTGAGGCATAAGCCACGATTTTAGCTAAAGGACTTAAACCTTTGCTTGCTGCTTGTTCTGCCGAAGTAAGCACCAACGCAGAAGCCCCATCAGAAATTGAACTGGCATTAGCCGCGGTAATGGTGCCATCTTTGGCAAACGCAGGACGTAATGTTGGGATTTTTTCTAAATTAGCGTTAAAAGGTTGTTCATCTTTATCAATGACCACATCGCCTTTACGACTTGAAACTGTAACAGGTACGATTTCATCGGCAAAGTAACCTTCATTGATTGCAGTTTGCGCACGTTTCAGTGAACGGATCGCAAAGTCATCCATTTGTTCACGGGTATAACCTTTTGTATTTGCCATGTCTTGAGCAAATGAACCCATTAGGCGGCCTGTTTCAGCATCTTCTAATCCATCAAGGAACATGTGATCTTTAACGTCACCATGGCCCATGCGATAACCTGAACGTGCTTTAGTGAGGACATAAGGTGCATTACTCATAGATTCCATACCACCAGCAACTACGAAATTTGCAGAACCGGCTTTAATCATATCTGCTGCTTGCATTACGGCCTTCATACCTGAACCGCATAGCTTATTAATCGTAACTGCGCCTGTACTATCCGGTAGTCCAGCTTGTCGCATAGCTTGGCGTGCAGGACCTTGCTTCAATCCAGCAGGTAGAACACAGCCCATAATCACTTCTTCAATATCATTTGCTTGTAAACCAGAGCGAGCTACAGCTTCTTTGATTGTTACAGCACCAAGTTCAGGTGCGGTTACAGATGCTAGGCTGCCTTGGAAACCACCCATTGCAGTACGTGCACCATTTACAATTACGATTTCTGTCATTTTTATGCTTCCATTGTTCTGTTTAAAATTTCAAAATCCAAAGCAGTATAGGCAAATTTAGCTTTCAATAAAGTGAATTTCAAAGATGTTCGTAGACGCATCGGTTCTCTAGCATGTTGATGGATTTTCGATTCGAATGTGTGCCATCTTGCTCATAATGATTCTTTGATGCGGAAGATCAGATTTAGAACAATAATAGAAACTTCCATTAGAACCAATGGGTAAACCGGATAAAGCTTGAAAGGTTAAACTTGGAGTGCTGAGCGTTCCGCGCCAATTTAAATCACCATATTTTAGGTTGAGTGCTTCTTGGTATAAAATTTTTTCATTCGAATCAACTTGTCGATTCTTATTTTGATCGATAAAAATTAAAAAGCCTGTATTCCAATGATTGGATTGACATTGTTTTAGATCAGGCGTTGGGCATATCACAATGTTTGCATGGTATAGAGATGCATGGTTACGTGCATAATGGCTTGAGCTGATAATTGTTGCTTTAACTTTCTTGATTTCTCGTTCTGCCATCATTTTATGGAAGTGAGGCAATGCAATTGTTGTAATGATGGCGATAATGAGAATGGTAATAATGATCTCAAATAGTGTAAAACCATTTTTTATTATATAAAACATTTATTTAATCCTAATTTTAATATTATTTTTCTTTGTCTAGTGTTATAAATATGCTTTGATCGTTTTATGAATTTTGAGTATAGAATTTTATTACTCAATTTTTGATAAAGCTGTTAAAATAAAAATAGCAAGTGACAATAGGCGATTCACTGCTCAAAATTGAGTAAAAATTTACCGAATTACAACGGAAATTGTAAGTAATTTTGTCAATAATTTACTTGATTAGATTAATCAAGCACTTGGAAAAAGAATAAAGTGTTTGTATGATTCAGCGTGAATAGCTTAAAAAAAAAACTGGGGTATAAGAAAGCCTATCTCAGGATAGCCAATTTTTCGGCTTGAGCTTGAACAACAATTGTTATCTCTGGAGGATAAATCCATGAAAATGAGTCGTATTGCATTAGCAATGCTCGTAGCTGCTCCTTTAGCAGCTGCAAACGCAGGCGTAACTGTTACTCCATTAATGCTTGGTTACACTTTCCAAGATTCTCAACACAACAACAGCCGCGGTAACTTAACTGAAAGTCCTGAGCTACAAGACGACTTGTTTGTTGGTGCAGCACTTGGTGTTGAATTAACTCCATGGTTAGGTTTCGAAGCTGAATACAACCAAGTTAAAGGCGATGTGGATACTGATTGGGGTGAGTACAAACAAACTCAAATCAATGGTAACTTCTATGCTACTTCTGATTTGATCACTAAAAACTACGACAGCAAAGTTAAGCCATATGTATTGTTAGGTGCTGGTCACTACAAATACAAATTTGACGACGTAAATGCTCGTGGTGCTGGTACTGACCGTGGTACTACTGAAGAAGGTACTTTGGGTAATGCTGGTCTAGGTGCTTTCTGGCGCTTAAACGATGCTTTATCTCTACGTACTGAAGCTCGTGCTACTTACAACATTGACGAAGATTTCTGGAACTATACAGCTTTAGCTGGTCTTAACGTAGTTCTTGGTGGTCACCTTAAACCAGCTGCTCCTGTAGTTGAAGTTGCTCCTGTAGCTCCTGTAGCTCCTGTAGCTCCAGCTCCACAAGAGTTGACTGAAGACCTTAACATGGAACTTCGTGTGTTCTTTGATACAAACAAATCAAACATCAAAGATCAATACAAACCTGAAATCGCTAAAGTTGCTGAAAAGTTAGTTGAATACCCTAACGCTACAGCAAACATCGAAGGTCACACAGATAACACTGGTCCACGTGCTCTAAACGAACGTTTATCACTTGCTCGTGCTAACTCTGTTAAATCTTCACTTGTTAACGAATACAACGTAGATCCAGCTCGTCTTTCTACTCAAGGCTTTGCATGGGATCAACCGATCGCTGACAACAACACTAAAGAAGGCCGTGCTATGAACCGTCGTGTATTCGCGACTATTTCTGGTAGCCGTACTGTAGTGGCTCAACCTGGTCAAGCTCAATAATTTGAGTTTTACTTAGGTAAAGAAAAGCGGCTCTGATGAGCCGCTTTTTTTATGCTTAAATATAAGTAAAATTTAATATTCAGTAAAATTGAGTGTATTCATGAGCATTGATATCCCTGAAGATTTGCAAAATTTAGAAGCCAATGGTGGTATCTATGCAATTTGGATGATTTTTCATCACTATGGTGTTGATCTTGATATTACGGATTTGGTCCAATTGTGTAGACATAATAATCAAGATGGTACCTTTGGAATTGCACTTGCTGTTGGCCTTAAAAAACTTGGACTTGATGTGGATTTTTTTACAGAACATGATCCTGAACAGCATCAAACTGAAATTGAATGTTATCTTGAAGCAAATGAATTAAATATTCCTGTAAATGGTGTCTTGGGCTATCAAGAAATCCAGCAGCTTGTTGAAGCTGGACGCTTTGTTATTGTGTATTACGATACTTTAGAGGGGGTGGGGAATCATTCGCTCATTTATTCTATGGATGAGCATGAGATTTGTTTTTTTGATAGTTTTGATGCAATGTCTGCAGGTCTGTTTCAGCAGCAACGCGAACAGCCTGGTATATGTCAGCAAGTAATCGTTATTGATGATCGAAATTTTGTAATGAGAGATGAAGAATTTACAGACGTGTAAATTTATAAAAATATTAAATTTCTAGGATAAAAAAAGCAGCTCGAAAGCTGCTTTTTAAATATTTAGTCTTGATCAACATTCATGGGTTTAACATCCATTTCTTGATACGCAACTAATTTGGTTTTATTTTTCCATTTATATCCAAGCCAGATCGCAAGGAACAATGGAAGGCTGATATAGGTAGATAAAACTCCCATCCAGTCACCAGATTGAACCGCTTGATAGTTTTGACCTAGGACAACAATGGCACATAAAATGAATGCAAACCAAGGTGCGAAAGGGAAGAACTTGGCTTTGTATGCGAGGTCTTCAAGTTTATAACCTTGAGCTAAGTAACCTTTACGGAAGCGGTAATGTGAAATTGCAATACCTAACCAAACGATAAAGCCACACATACCAGACATGTTGAGCAACCAGTTAAATACTTCTTGCTCACCTAAGAATGTGGTTAAGAAGCATAGCGCTGCAATAGCAGTTGTCGCATACAGTGCATTCATTGGTACGCCACGGGGGTCAAGGCGTGCAAACCATTTTGGTGCGCTACCTTTACGTGCCATATCAAACAGCATACGTGTAGAGGAATACATCCCAGAGTTACCCGCTGATAAAATTGCAGTGAGAATCACGGCGTTCATTAAGCTGGCAGCAAATGCAAAACCTGCTTTTTCATAAAGGAGCGTAAAAGGTGAAAGGGTAATGTTGTCTGTCGCTGCAGCTTGTAATAGACGTGGATCATCGTAGGCAATGAGCGTACCAATGATGAAAATACACACTACATAGAACAATAAAATACGCCAGAAGATTTGTTTAATCGCAACAGGAATCGTTTTCTTAGGATCTTTAGATTCACCAGCAGCAACACCAACCATCTCTGTCCCTTGGAAAGAGAATCCTGCAATCATCGCCACACCAATCAATGCTTGGAGACCACCTACAAATGGTGCTTCACCTTTGGTCCAGTTTGCAAATGCAGGGACATCAGAAGTAAGCATGATCTTACCAATCATGAATAAACCAATGATGATGAATGCAATAATCGCAACGACTTTAACCAATGAGAATAAAAACTCACTTTCACCAAAGCCTTTTACGGTTAAAGCGTTAATGGCAAAAATAATTGCTAAGAATATCGCACTCCAGTAGAAACCTGGAATGTCTGGAAACCAAAATTTCATAATGAATTGGACTGCGACCAATTCAAATGCAACGGTAATGGCCCAGTTATACCAATAGTTCCAACCCAATGCGAAGCCAAAGCCACCTTCGACATACTTTGTACCATAGGTAAAAAATGCACCAGAAGTAGGGTTATGTGTTGCCAACTCACCTAAACTGGTCATCAAGAAGTAAATCATGATACCAATTAAGCAATATGCGAGTAGGGCGCCGCCTGGGCCAGCGTTGGCAATGGTCGCACCCGATGCAAGGAATAAACCTGTACCGATTGAGCCACCAATTGCAATCATATTGAGATGGCGAGCGCCCAGCTTACGTTTAAGCTGGGTCGGTTGTTGTGTTTCGCTCATCATTATTCCTTAATATTTTTTTGCGTGCTCGCAAACAAAACTTTAAAACCTTGTTGGTCTGCTTTAATTGTGCATTGACCGAAATTTTGCTCAATTAATGTTGGGTAATTGAGGAATCGGTTAGCAACGATCCACAGTTCACCCCCAGACTTTAAGTGTCTGCGCGAGGTCTTGCAGAGATTTTCGCTGGCATTGTAGTCTGTTTGAATCCCTTGATGAAAGGGGGGATTGCTGACAATGGCATGTAAAAATAGTGGAGCATCCTGAATGCCTGTGACTGCTTTAATCTCAAGTTGTTCAGGTTCAAGCTGATTTTGCTCAAACGTCATTTGTGTAGAGGTTAATGCAAAAGCATCGACATCCATCGCAAAAATACGATTTTTAGGATTGAGTTTGGCTAAATACGCACTAATCACCCCAGCGCCACAGCCAAAGTCGGCAATTTTACCTGATGTCACTTTAGACAAATAAGGTAATAAAGTTGCTGTACCGACATCAAGTCGATTCTGACTAAAGACACCTGGCAATGCGCAAATGGTTAATTCGCCATTTGGCGTATCAACTGTATATTGTTGTACCCATTCGCTTAATGGTTTAGGAGTAATGGTCTTTTCTAAATGGGTTTGCCACATTTGACAGTGACGTGCACTGTCAATTTTTAAAGTTTTGCCATAAGGTTGCATTTGCTTAGCGGCACGTTCTACGCCACCTTTTTTCTCACCGACTAGAAAAATAGATGAGCCAGCACTCAAATGACTTGCAACATTGTGTAAAAGGTAATTGAGTAATTCTTTTGATTTCGGTACAAAAATAACAGCTTGATCAAATTCACCCTCGGGAAATTCGACACCAAAATGTACTTTTGATTGTTGTGATTGAAAATATTGGTAGTCATTAAAATTCCAACACCAGATTGAAGCGGTGATGTCATCAGTGAATTGACTCAATAAGTCATCTGTCGGTGCATTAATAAAGAGCACCCGACCTTTCAATAAATCGATTTGTCGCATGACGACTTCGCTTGTTAGATCCATTGATCTCTCCATCACAAAAAACACTGCCCAGGCAAATGCCTAGGCAGTGTTAAAGACAAATGAACTTATTTCTTCACTTCTGGAAGAACAATATTCAATATAAGGGCAGCAATACCACCAGTTGCAACGCCTGAACTGAAGATATTACGGAACAATTCAGGAAGGTGTTCAAGAATTTGTGGTACTTGTGCAACACCTAGACCTAGTGCCAATGAAATAGCGATGATCAGTAGGGCACGACGATCTAGATGAACACCTGACAAAATATTGATGCCAGATGCTGCTACAGCACCAAACATCACCATAACTGCGCCACCTAAAACGGCTTGCGGAACAGCTTGAATAACCCCAGCAACAGCGGGTAATAAACCTAAGATGATCAGTAAGGCTGCAATCCAAATACCCACATAACGGCTAGCTACACCTGTTAACTGAATTACCCCATTATTTTGTGCAAATACAGAGCTTGGGAACGTGTTAAAGATACCAGCAAGGAATGAATTTGCACCATTGACCAATACACCACCTTTAATACGCTTCATCCATTCAGGGCCATCTACTGCTTGGTTTGAAAGCTTAGAAGTGGCAGTAATATCACCAATTGCCTCTAAAGAGGTTACTAGGTAGATAAATGCCATTGGAATGAAAAGGCTCCAAGAAAAGCTTAAGCCAAAGTGCATAGGTGTTGGGACTTGAATAAGCGGCGCATCTTTTAAACCATCGAAGTTCAAATGACCCATAAAGCCTGCAAGGATATAACCCACGACTAAGGCAATTAAGATGGCAGAACTTTTCACCCATGTAATACGTACACGATTCAGTAAGATAATAAGTGCCAAAACTGTACATGACATGATGAGATTGTCTGCATTGGCAAAGGTTTTATCCCCCATGGCTTGATAACCACCACCCATGCTGATCAGGCCTTCTTTAATTAAGGTAAGACCAATCAATAACACGACAATACCGGTGACTAAAGGTGTGATGAGTTTTTTTACCCAAGGTAAAATACGTGAAACACCCATTTCAATGAACGAACCAGCAATGACCACACCAAAAATTGATGCCATCACGGCTTCAACAGGTGTCCCTGCTGCAACCATTGCCGAGCCAATACCAATAATAGGTCCAATAAAGTTGAAACTTGTGCCCTGTACAATGAGAAGACCTGCACCAAAAGGGCCCACTTTTTTACATTGCAAGAACGTTGCAATCCCTGAGATCACCAATGACATCGAAAGAATCATATTGGTGTCTTCTTTGGACACGCCAAGTGCTAAACAGATCAGCAAACCAGGTGTCACAATTGGGACAATAATGGCCAATAGATGTTGGAACGCTGCTAAAAATGCGATAAGTGGTTTAGGTCGATCATTAAGTCCATAGACTAAATCAAGTTGATCTTTGGGGGTGGGAGATTGATTGATATCAGACATGCGGCACTGAAAATTAAGGCTAGGTGGCGCTATTCTAATCTGTTTACACAGCTTTACAAAACCTAAAGCGTGTCAGTCGTCAAAAAAATTGTCATTGTCAATAAACTGTCACTACTAAAATCTATATTTTTTCTGTATAATTTGCCCTCAAACTTTAGGCGTATCGAATTAACATGTCAGATATTAAAACTCTCCGTAACATTGCCATCATCGCGCACGTCGACCATGGTAAAACAACTCTAGTTGACAAACTTTTACAACAATCAGGTGCTCTTGGCGATCGCGCAGGCGAGATCGAACGTGTAATGGATTCGGGCGCTATTGAAAGCGAACGTGGTATTACCATTCTTGCAAAAAACACTGCAATTAAATGGACTGATGCTCGTACAAATACTGAATACCGTATCAACATCGTGGACACCCCGGGACACGCCGACTTCGGTGGCGAAGTTGAACGTGTAATGTCGATGGTTGACTGTGTACTACTTCTTGTTGACTCTCAAGAAGGTCCAATGCCACAAACTCGTTTCGTAACGCAAAAAGCGTTCGCACGTGGTTTGAAACCAATCGTAATTATCAACAAAGTGGATAAGCCAAGTGCACGTCCAGACTGGGTAATTGACCAAGTATTCGATTTATTCGACAACCTTGGTGGTACTGACGAACAGTTAGACTTCCCAGTTGTATATGCTTCAGGTCTTCGTGGTGTGGCTGGTCCATCTCCAGAAGAACTAGCTGAAGACATGACGCCATTGTTCCAAACAATCGTAGACATTGTTGAACCACCAGCAGTTGATGTTGATGGTCCATTCCAAATGCAAGTGTCTTCACTTGACTATAACAGCTTCGTTGGTGTTATCGGTGTTGGTCGTATTCAACGTGGTTCAGTGAAATTAAACACGCCTGTAACTGTAATCGACAAAGACGGTAAAACACGTAACGGCCGTATCTTAAAAATCATGGGTTACCATGGTTTAGAACGTATCGACGTAGAATCAGCTTCTGCTGGTGATATCGTTTGTGTAACAGGTATTGATGAACTTCATATCTCTGACACAATCTGTGATCCAAAAGCAGTTGAAGCTCTTCCAGCGCTTTCTGTAGACGAACCTACAGTGTCTATGACTTTCCAAGTAAACAACTCACCGTTTGCTGGTAAAGAAGGTAAATTCGTAACTTCACGTAATATTCGTGAACGTCTTGACCGCGAATTGATTCACAACGTAGCACTACGTGTTGAAGATACTGACAGTCCAGACCGTTTCAAAGTATCTGGTCGTGGTGAACTTCACCTTTCAGTACTTATTGAAAACATGCGTCGTGAAGGTTTCGAAATGGGCGTATCTCGTCCACAAGTAATCTTGAAAGAAGTTGATGGTGAAAAACAAGAACCTTACGAAAACGTAACGTTTGACGTTGAAGAACAGCACCAAGGTTCTGTAATGGAACAAATGGGTCACCGTAAAGGTGAAATGACAAATATGGAAGTTGACGGTAAAGGCCGTATCCGTATTGAAGCGACTGTTCCTTCACGTGGCTTGATTGGTTTCCGTTCTGAATTCTTAACAATGACTTCAGGTACAGGCATCATGACATCAAGCTTCTCGCACTACGGTCCTATGAAACAAGGTACTGTTGCGAAACGTCAAAACGGTGTATTGATTTCTATGGTTCAAGGTACTTGCTTGGGCTATGCATTGTTTACACTTCAAGACCGTGGTCGTCTATTCGCTAAACCACAGTTAGAAGTTTATGAAGGTATGATCGTAGGTATTAACTCACGTTCAGACGACATGACTGTAAACCCAACTAAAGCGAAACAGTTAACAAACGTACGTGCTTCTGGTACTGATGATGCGTTAACACTTGTTCCTAACATTGAATTTACGCTTGAACAAGCACTTGAATTTATTGAAGATGACGAGTTAGTTGAAGTAACACCTAAGTCAATCCGTATTCGTAAGCGTTGGTTGACTGAAAACGAACGTAAACGTAACCGTAACGGTTAATTTTATCGTTCTGAAAAAAACCGCTGACTTAGGTTAGCGGTTTTTTTATGCATGGATGTTTTGAATAAAAAAGAAAAACTTGAATGAGTTTATTCATTTAATCTGACATGCATAATATTGATAAATCCTTTTTAATATAGAGAAAAATGTTTTGTGTGAATTTTTATACATGGCATTTAGAATCTAATAAAAACCAAGTAAATTAGGTGGAAATAGTTATACAGATATAATGTATACTTCGTCACAAAATTAAAGCTGAAAAAAATTTCTGGAGATAACATGAGTATTATTCAAGAATTTAAAGAATTTGCCGTAAAAGGCAACGTGATGGACTTGGCTGTCGGTGTGATCATCGGTGGTGCGTTCGGTAAAATTATTGATTCAATGGTAAAAGATATCGTGATGCCATTGATTTCATGGATTCTGGGCGGTGATGTTGATTATTCAAATTGGTTTGTTGTCTTGGGCGATAATCCGAATAATGTAACTACTTTAAAAGCAGCACAAGATGCCGGTTTAAATGTCTTGGCCTATGGTAACTTCTTAACCATTCTTATTAACTTCTTGCTTTTAGCATGGGTAGTGTTCTGGTTGGTGAAACTGATGAACAAACTACGCCGTGATAAAGCAGAAGAAGCAGCGCCTGAACCTGAAGCGACTCCGGAAGATATCGAATTACTTCGTGAAATTCGTGATGAATTAAAACGCAAAGGTTAATTGAACTTTTGAATTAAAAAACGGCGCTAAAAGTGCCGTTTTTTAATTTCCCTAAATCCCTTTTTTAAAGGGGGGCTTTTCCTTCCTTTATTAAAGGTGAGAAACACTGCTTCATCAGAAGAGGGGGGAAATGACTAATCCATTCGAAATTTAATTTCTAATAAATGCCAACCAAATTGGCTTTTGATTGGGCCATGCAGTTCACGTTCAGGCAATGTGAAAACGGCTTTATCGATTGGGCCGACCAGTTGACCTTTTTTAATATCACCCAGCTCACCGCCTTTTTTCCCAGATGGACAGGTCGAATGTTGTTTGGCAATTTTGGCAAAATCTGCACCGCCTTTAATTTTCTTTTTGAGTTGTTCACACAACTCTTTATCTTTCACTAAAATATGACGGACGATAGCAGATTTCATGCTTTGCTTCCTTTAAGGGCTTTCTTACTGGTCATTTTAACCTTTTTTAATGGCTGACATTCAGGACAAAATACGCTTGCCCGTTGCCCGAGCTTAAGGTTCTGCAACGTCGTTTCACAGTTAATGCACATCTCACCAGCACGCCCATAAGCCAGTAGTGTTTGCTGGAAATAACCATTTTCACCCATAGCATTACTGTAATCTCGTAGGGTAGAGCCACCCAAATCAATCGCTTGTTTAAGAATGCGCTTAATTTCAAGCACCATTTTTTCAACTTGGTTCATGCTTAAACTGGAAGCAGGTTGTGCAGGATGAATACCAAGGTTAAATAAGCTTTCAGTCGCGTAAATGTTACCGACACCAACAACAACATGGTTATCCATAATTGCAACTTTAATGCCGGTATTCTTATTTTTAAATTTATTGAATAGGTAGTCCGCATTAAAAGCATCACTTAAGGGTTCTGGTCCTAACGTGTCAATTAGCTTAGTTTGAGTATTTTGATCTAACCATAAAATACAGCCAAATCGGCGAGGGTCATGGTAGCGCAATTGCATGTCTTCAAACTGAATTATGAGATGGTCATGCTTACGACGTTCCTCATGACCTTCACAAATACGGAAACTACCAGACATGCCCAAATGCCACAGCATCGTGTCTTGTTCGAACTCAGCTAAGATGTATTTCGACCGCCGACTTAGTTTTATGAGTTTTTGCCCTACCAGTTTTTGAATGTCATCAGGAATAGGCCAACGTAAACTGGATTGATAAATATCCACCTTCAACACTTTTTCATTTAGTAAAGGCAATAGACTGGTTTTGGTGGTTTCTACTTCTGGTAATTCAGGCATAGCTTAGGCGTAATACTGTCAACATATTGCGCTTAATATTGGGTGTTTTGAGTAGAATTGCAAGTTTGGTGCTGAAGCTAGAAAGGGCGAATTTCATTAATAAGCTTGAAGAGGTAAAATGAACTTTAGGGTCAAATAATGCAGCAGATTCATCAAGTATAAAAATTAAACTTCTGTGAAAATGGTTTTTAATTTAAGTATTTGAAAATAATGCTAAAAATAATTTAAATATAAAAAAGTTTATTTGTATTTATATAAATATATAAAAAAAAGTTTAATGAATAATAAAAAATATGCTGAGATAGAATGTGAAAAGTTATGTAATTTTTATGCCTTTAGATTTCAAACCTTTGGGTTGCGATCTGCACTCTCTCCAGATTTAGGTTTTCCAATGAAAAAATTCAGTCTAGCTTTAATGCCTACGTTGGTAATGGCAGCCATGACACATACTAATGCCGCAGATGCTTTTGACCCTAAAGGTCAGTATATGTTGGGTGATTGGGATGGTAAACGTACTGAACTCGCTCAACAGGGCGTGAAGTTTGAAGCAAATATTGCAGCAGATGCTGCCTATCTTGCCGATGGTGGACGTAATGCTGGACATTCAGCGACAGTAGCGAGCCAGTTGTGGCTGGGTACCCAACTCGATATGGAAAAGCTGGCGGGTTGGGATGGCGTAACTGTGCGTGCAGTGATGACAGCCCGTCAAGGCCAAAGTACAACGATTGATGATTTACAAGGTGATGCCCCACAATTGGCCAATGTTCAAGCCAATTTTGGTCGCGGCAACCAAAAAAGTCGCTTAACAGAACTTTCTATTGAAAAGAATTTTAAAGAACAGGGTATTAGTATTAAAGCCGGTCGTCTAGGTCTCGGAATGGACTTTAACGTGATGGCATGTGACTTTGAAAGTAATGCCTTTTGTGCAGCACAGATGGGCAAATGGCAAGGTACGATGTGGATGAATACGCCTGTTGCTCAATGGGGCGGTCGTGTGAAATATCAAGCGACGCCTGAACTTGCAGCACAAGTCGGTGTTTATGAATTTAACCCTGAAAATGCTTTAGAACGTCATGGTTGGAATTTGGATACCGATCAAGCAGATGGTGTGACTATTCCAGTTGAATTGGTGTGGACACCTAAATCGTTGGTAAACGGCTTAGCGGGCAGTTACCGTGTTGGTGGGATGTATAACACTGCGGATGACGTAAAAAATCAAAAAGATATTGCTAACCCGACAGATGCAAAAAATCGTACTTTTGGTGGTTGGGTTGCGATTGAGCAGCAATTGACATCTACAGGCGAGGGTCGTCGTGGCTTACATAGTTTTGCTAACTTTACTTGGCATGATCGTGTAACAACGAAAGTGGATAATTCACAACAATTGGGTCTGAAATATATCGGTTTAGCAGACCGTTTACCGACTGACATGATTGGTCTAGGCGTGAACAGAGCACATGTGAATAATCGTTTATCTGCTGACAAATTTGATGCGAGCGCAGAATATAACATTGAGTTGAACTACAGCCATAATCCAACAAAATGGCTGATGGTTCGCCCGAGTCTACAGTATGTTGTTAACCCAGGCTCAACAAATCGAGTTGATGATGCTTTCGTAATTGGTTTAAGCTCTAAGGTAACATTCTAATGAACAAGTAGGTGCATCCATGCAAAGTAAATATAACGTCAAATTCACATCGACACATTTACTTTGCCTGACGGCATGCATCTGCCAGCAACTTTATGCAGAAACAGGTTCTACGGAACCTGTTTTACTTCCTGCTATTACAATCGAAGCTCCTCGTACCAATACGACTTGGCTTAAAACACCAGCCTCGGTTTATCGAATTGAGCAGCCAGAAAATAATAACAATACAGGTGTGAACCTGTCGGAGACCTTAAAAGGTGTTCCCGGACTACAACTCAATAATCGTGAAAATTACGCACAGGATTTACAAATTTCGATGCGTGGTTTTGGCGCGCGCTCTACTTTTGGTGTACGCGGTATCCGTTTATATGTTGATGGAATTCCAGCGACCATGCCAGATGGGCAAGGGCAAACCTCAAATATTGATATGAGTAGCTTAAGTCATGTTGAAGTATTAGGCGGCCCATTTTCATCACTTTACGGGAACTCTTCGGGTGGTGCGGTATTAACCACAACCAAAGAAGGAACAGGCAAAGACTCCGTTGAGCTTGGTTATTCTGCGGGTAGTCATAACAAAAGTCGTGCAGATGTAGTGCTACAAGGTGGATCAGACAAGGCTAGTGAGCCAAGTTATGTGGTGAGTTCATCTTATTTTGAAACGGATGGCTATCGCGATCACAGCGCTGCTAAGAAAGTATTAAGTAATGCCAAACTCACATGGGATTTGGATGATGGTTCAAAAGTGAACTGGATTGTTAATCATGTGGATATTAATGCAGATGATCCGCAAGGTTTGACAAGAAAACATTGGCAAGACAATCCAAAGCAACAAGTCGCTTTTTTAAAACAATTTGATGTTCGTAAAGAAATTGACCAAACTCAAACAGGCTTAACATGGAAAAAGCCGATCAATGATCAGCATGAACTCAATGCAATGGTATATATGGGGCAACGTGATGTAACCCAGTATCAATCGATTCCTAAAGGTGAGTATTCAATAAATTTAGGCTTAGATGAAGATGGAAATCCAATATCATCAACAAGTCAAAGAAACCCTCGCCATGCAGGCGGTGTGATTGATTTTAGCCGTGACTATTATGGAACAGATATTCGCTGGACAGGCAAAGATTTATTACCTGATACACGTCTAACCGCTGGTTTGGCTTTTGACTATATGGATGAAGACCGAAAAGGTTATGAAAACTTTAATGCTGAAGGGCAGTATGGTGTAAAGGGCAATATTCGCCGCAATGAAAATAATACCCTATGGAATTTGGATCCGTATGTGCAAGCCTCTTGGAATTTTCTTCCAACATTGACCTTAGATGCAGGATTAAGATATAGCAATGTGCATTATGAGTCGGACGATAAATACATAGTTGGGTTGAATAAAGATGATAGCGGTAAAACCGACTATGACAAGGTTCTACCATCAGCGGCACTGAGCTGGGCGATCAATCCGAAAATAAACGCTTATGTCAGTTATGCCAAAGGTTTTGAAACACCCACATTTACCGAAATGGCCTATTCTAAAGATGACGGCATGAATTTTGATTTGAAACCTGCTAGTAGTGATAACTATGAATTGGGGGTGAAAGCGCAAAATGCATGGGGCAATTTCACTGCCGCAGTATTCCAAAGCAAAACACAAGACGACATTGTTTCAGCTGGTAGTGTAAATGGTCGAGCAACTTATAAAAATGCCGATAAAACTTTACGTGAAGGTGTCGAATTATCATGGAATAAATCCTTGTGGCGTGATTTAAGTGCGCAAGCCAGCTACAGTTATATCGATGCGACTTTTGATGCCGCAATTCCTGAAAGTGATGTCGTCAAAGGCACCTATATACCCGGTATTGCTAAAAACCAAGCCTTTGCAGCGCTAAATTGGCAACCTGAAACTGGCTTTAATGCCGGACTTGATGTCCGTTATATGGATAAAATTTATGTCGATGATGCCAATAGTGATGCTGCACCAAGCTACACCGTGGTTTCCGCCAATGCCGGTTATGTTTGGCAACAGGATGACTGGAAAATAAAAAGCTATGTTCGAGCAGACAATTTATTTGATGAAAAATATGTCGGCTCTGTGATTGTGAATGACGGTAATGGACGCTTCTTTGAACCCGCAGATGGGGTCAATTGGAGTGCAGGCTTAAGTGTAACGAAAGCATTTTAAAATAAGGAGAGTTTTGTGGCGTTGTTATTTCAACCAATTCAGTTTGGTAGTTTGACTTTAAGTAATCGAATCGTGATTGCACCAATGTGTCAGTACTCTGCCAATGAACAAGGCGAATTAACCTATTGGCATGAACAGCAATGGGCGAATTACGCATTGTCAGGTGCTGGGCTTTGTATTGTTGAGGCGACTGCGGTACAGCCTGAAGGGCGTATTAGCTATGCAGACCTTGGGCTTTGGAATGATTTACAACGTGCACAGATCAAAGCTTTATTGGCAAAAGTGAAAAGTCTTTCACCGATGCCATTTGCAATTCAACTTGCCCATGCTGGGCGAAAAGCGTCGACTGATAAGCCGTGGAATGGACGTGGCCAATTAGCACCTGATCATGCGCAAGGCTGGCAAACGGTTTCAGCCAGTGAATTACCATTTAATACGCAAGATCATGCGCCGCATGCATTAACCAAAGCTGAAATTGATCAGATTATTCTAGACTTTGCTGAGTCTGCAAAACGTGCAGTTGATGCAGGATTTGACCTCATTGAATTGCATGCAGCACATGGCTATTTATTACATCAGTTTATGTCGCCTTTATCTAATCAACGTACTGATGAATATGGTGGTAGCTTTGAAAATCGTATTCGTTTGACTTTAGAAGTCTTACAGGCCATGAAAAATGTTGTTCCTGTGGATTATCCAATTGGTGTACGTATCTCTGCAACAGACTGGATGGAATATACCGGCGAGTCTAGTTGGGACATCGAGTCTGCAGTAGGATTGTCTAAAGCTTTAGAACAATTAGGTGCAGCGTATATCCATACTTCGAGTGGTGGCTTAGCTGTTGATCAGAAAATACATCTACAGGCGAGTTATCAAGTCCCTTTTGCAGAGGCGATTAAGCATGCGGTTACGATTCCGGTCATTGCAGTGGGCTTAATTACGGAAGCGATGCAGGCAGAAGGCATATTGCAATATGAAATGGCAGATGCAATTGGTATTGCACGTGCTATCCAATATGACCCGCGTTGGCCTTGGCATGCAGCAGCAGAATTGGGAGCAGATATTCAAATCGCGCCGCAATATTTACGCTGTCAGCCACATGCGCAGCGCAGTCAATTTAAAGCCTTTGATGATGCAGCCTTGCTTAAATAAATTGGCCTAGAATGGTATAAATTTAAAATGCAATATAAAAAGCCCTGCAATTGCAGGGCTTTTTTTTCACAGTTTATGAATGAGCTTTAACTTTTTTTCGCGCTAGCTTTCGGTGCTTTGGCTTGTTCCGCTATTAATTTATCTACTGTTGCTAATGATTCTTTGGCCTGTGGTACATTTTCTTGTGCAAGTGCTGCAAAGATTTTTTTCGCTTCAGGCAGGTTTTGTGGAATGATATTGCCATTCACAAACATGTTCCCCACAGCCATGAGAGCAGGAATATATCCTTTTTTCGCCAAATCTTGAATGCTATTTAAGCCTTGTTGAACTGGTTTATCATTCTTAGTTTTAAAACCTGTACTGATGTCATACAGCGCTTTGGCATGTATTGCAGGATAGAAACCTTTCTTGATCAGTGGATCTAGCTTCGTTAATGCTAATTTGTCTGACTGAGGATTGTTTTCAGCAAATAAAAGAATCGCATAGTCGATAGTTGCATCGTCAAAACCTGCACTCGATGCACGTTCTAAATATTGTTTGGCTTTGGCTGGATCTTGTTTTAGGCCTAAAGTACCTGTGGCGTAATTTTTACCTAAGACATAGTTAGCAACGGGGTAGCCTTTTGCACCAGCTTGCTCATAAAGCTGAATGGCTTTTTTCTCGTCTTTTGCTGTACCTTGGCCAGTTTGTGTTAAATAGCCTAAGTTATAGATGGCTTGGGCATTGCCGGTTGCAGCTAATTTACTGAGTGCTTGATAAGCACCCGTCATATTTTTTGCTTTAACCATCGCTTCGATTTTTGCAAATTCAGGATCCACTGTAGCGGCTTTAGTATCAGCCAATGCGAGCTGGGTTGTGAGTGCCAAAATACTTGCGAGAATAATTTTTTTCATTTTAAAACCTTTTTTAAAACATGCACATAATTCCATTTATGTGTTTTGGTGGTTATTTTTGACTGTTTTAACATCATAGGTCGATTTATGTAAATGTAAAGTGAGGAATTGTGATTAGGACTTAAAATTTGAAAATTTTTCTAACGTATAAAAGCTGTAGTTTTCAGAACAATACCGCTTTTATTTGGCTTGTACTTTGCAAAGTTAATTGTTCTTTGCTTAAATCGCGCCTTCAACGAAAGATCTGAGGTTAGACCATGTTTATAAAAGGCATCAAACGTAACTATGACAAGGTTGCAGCGGATGAGTCAATTGCAGATGAAGATAAGATTGATGCGTTATTAATGAAGCTGGGTGCTGAATTTTTGGTCAGTAAAGAAAATCGTGTCTATATTTTTAAGAAAGGTGAGCTTGAAGCAAAATTTGATGCTAAACATGCACGCGCTTACCATTTTAAAGACTATGTGTGTAAAGATATGAACAAGCTGTTTCATGGATTTTAAATAAAAAACCTCCTATTAGGAGGTTTTTTTATGCATCAATATTTTACTGCGGTCGTGCTACATCACCATTTAAAGCTTCTGGCAAATTAAGCACAGTGACATCTAGTTCAGACAATGCATCTGGACGGGCAACAACCAGCGCCACATATCCATTTTCAACCTCTACGCTATTGACGACTTGAACGCCTTTATTCAATTGTTCACCTTCAGCGGGAGCCGCACCTGTACCTGCAATAGCATGTAGCCATGCTTTAGGCTTGGCTTTAAACCAAAGACGAGCAATAACTTCCTGACCTAAGTAACAGCCTTTGTCATAGTGCACGCCTTCACGTTGATGTAATCGTAATTCTTGTGGTTGAAACAAGTGCTCAATAGCTTGGTCGATATAGGCTTGACCCGCTTGAATCGCTTGAACTTCCCATGCAGCAACATCAGTTGGCTCTGTGCCAAAAGTTGTTTCGCCATTCACTAAACTTGGATAAACGAGACCCGAATCTTCAAGTTTCATTTTTGAAAATGCACCAAATTTTTTAATGTGCTTGGCAAATTCTTCAGATTGATCTTGAGTTGTGACAATCACAAAACTTTCGGCATTTAATTTGGTCAGCCATAGGCCAAAGTGAATACGGCCTTTCAGGTCGCAGATTGCTGTATAACGCGTTACATTTTCTTCCAGACGTTCAACATGTAAAGTCACCTGACCTTGAAGGAATTTTTGTGCATCCACACCATTTAAAGTGAAAGATGTAAATGCCATAGACGTTGACATGACGAGCCTCTGTGTATATTCACAAATGATTAATCACAATATTTTGCAGCAAGCAAGGCAGATAGGCAAACAAAATGCCCATATTGCGATGGGCATTTTAATTTTTGTTATTTAAGGATCGGTTTAATGGCTATGCGCAGCTAAATCGTTCGCGCTCATGTCCATACTGTGGTGGGCGGGTGCTTCGCTGTTACAGTCAAACTTATCACCACATATACGTACGGTTTCCATCATGCCTTGGTCTTCATGGTCCAGAATATGACAGTGCAATACAAAATCACCTTCAAATTTTTCATACTTACTGCGAACAATTATTTTATAGCCTTGCTTCACAAATAGCGTATCTTTCCAAACGCCTTTCATGCCGTGATATTGCGAGTCAATGTTTCCAGCACCATCTTTATCTGAACTGCCTATGGCACTGACATCGACACCCACTTCATTCAAAATTTTCACTACTTGGAATGGGTTGACATGAATATGGAAGGGATGACTTGCAACATTACTGGTCAACTCCCATTCTTGGGTTTGACCTATTAGGAGCTTACGTACAAAGCTATGGTGGGTGTGGTCTTCTGCATGATAAGCATCGCCAAAGCTGATGAGTGTCCCTTCATCGGCATGACGAATACCAAATTTAAAGCTTCCATCAGCATTAAACATAATGTCGAAGTTGGTGATTTGTTTTGCCATGTTTTTGAGCAATTCATCGACCTCAGCAGTCATGAGGCTAGCATGAGAAATAAAGGCGGATAGATCACCTTGCGAAACTTGCTGAATTACTTCAGGTGCAAGTCCAATAGCAGTGGCTTGCACTTTCAAAAAGTCATAAGGGCTTTGTACAGCTAGCTGCGTTGCTTGAACATTGACCCAACCGAGCAATTGCGTATTCAGTTTTTCTTCGGGTGCACGACGTAGCAGCGGACTTGAGTCTGGCGCATTGATTTCGTCTTCTAAGTTCAATTTAGCATCGTATACACAGTATTTATTAATGCTTGGAAAAGCCAACATGGCATCAAAGCGATAGCCTGGCTGAAATATTTCAATCCCTTGTTTTTGTATTTTCCCCATGGTTAAACCATCTTGAGCGACTGTATACAGTGGCAAGGTTTTTAATTTTTTAAATTGCGCTGACATGGCTTTGGTTTGATAGTTCTGACATTCAGCAAGCGTTTGTTCAGCGGTGAATGCTGAAGAATTTGGTAGCTCTTTGATGGTTAAGCCAATAGTGTCACGAATACCACCGTGAATCATGCGCCAACGGTGGTATTGATTTTGATCAACTTTAATTTCTCCCAGCATTTTGCCATTGATACTGGTATAACGATTTTCATCTGCCCACGAGGTTGGAATATCGAGTTTTGAATAATCTTCAAGGGCATACAGGCAAGGTGAATCGGCATTCGGCGTCAGCTTAGTGTCGCAATCTTCATTGTATTGAATTTGCTGAAACAGCATAATTTTTTCATGATCATAATTTTGTGTCTTTTGATTTTTCCATAAAATATCAAAGTCACCGTTTTGCTGAATTTGTCCATTCGTCACAATAGGTTTACGCTCACCTTCAATAATTAAAGGGCCAGCCATGCCGCTTGAAACCTGAATAGCTGTTGAGCCATGGACATGCGAATGATACCAAAACGTACCCGCAGGATGATTCGGCTCAATCTGAAATTCATAATGAAAGTCTTGATTGGGTTTGATAGTGAGGAATACGTTGTCACTATTGCCTTGCGGACTCACCCATAAACCATGGGTATGTAAATTGGTGGTGTTAAAGCAATTGCCTTGATTAATATTGGTAGCAGGATCAGGACAAGTTTCGTTTGATTCAACCGGTAGGTTATTGACCAAATGAACTTTTAAATTTTCACCTTGTTTGGCGCGAATTTGAGGGCCAACCAATACATCTGTGACGCTGCCATCGGCATTTTTACTGTTATAAAGCTCAGGCTTGGTCAAATAGCCACGCGCATGTAATTGATCATATTCCCCTGTTTCAGGGTCAAATAAAGCTTGCTTTTTATAAGCAACAATCAGCTCATGTTCGCCGCTTTTATTGGCTTTTAAACGTGGTGGATTGGTAATTACGTGAAGAGCATCAGCCTCATCTTCTTGTACTAATGTTTCGTTGTCTTTTTTGTTGCTATCGCCACAGGCAAAAAGCGTTAAACAGCTTAAAAGGCAGCTTGCCCCGATAAATTTTTTATAATGTGTCATGAACTTTCCCCAAAGCATAATGACGAATCAACAGTGAGTTTGAATGATGGCGCGTTCAAATTATTTGTTGTGTGTCACGATGATTGGCGTCATAAAACCAACTCCTGTCAGGAGTACGCTTCATATTATCGGGGAGGGGTAAAGTCTGAATCTATCCCTGCAAATAGGGATTAATATGCGATTTGATCAGAAGATTAGGTATTTAATGTGCTTTGTGTCACGCTTAAATTAATGCTGAAATTTTGTGTATTTACAGCTTTATTTTTAGAGTCGATGACAAGCTTAAAACAGCATCAAGCAATTTAAAAACTGAATGATATGCTTCGAGGTGTTGAATAAATATCCAGATTTTTTCTGCTTAGACTAAAGAATAATGAGAAAATTCCATGATTTTTCGATAAAAAATCAATTTAGAGCTTTAATTCTATCACTTATGTAACAATATATTTCAAAAACACCTATTTTTATACTTAAACATATGAAATATATAGGATTTGGGAAATGGACTTTCGACAGTGTAGTATGCCTTACGAACAAAGATGAATTGTCTTAAATAAAAGACAACGTAAAAAATGAAAGACCGAGGGCAGGAACGCTATGAACAACAACTACCGTAAACCACTGCAAGGCACCCAGTTAGAATATTTTGATGTGCGTGAAGCCGTTGAAAATATTGAGCAAGGCGCATATGCAAAACTACCATACACTTCAAAAGTCCTTGCAGAGCAGTTGGTTCGTAAATGTGATCCAGCCATTCTTGAGCAATCCTTAAAAGAGCTCATTTTCCGTAAACAAGACCACGACTTTCCATGGTATCCAGCACGTGTGGTGTGCCATGACATCTTAGGTCAAACGGCTTTAGTTGACCTTGCTGGTCTACGTGATGCGATTGCAGACCAAGGCGGTGACCCATCAAAAGTCAATCCTGTTGTGCCAACTCAGCTGATTGTTGACCACTCATTGGCAGTGGAATATGGCGGTTTTGATCCAGATGCATTCGAGAAAAACCGTGCCGTGGAAGACCGTCGTAATGAAGACCGTTTCCACTTTATTGAGTGGACCAAAACTGCATTTGAAAATGTCGATGTAATTCCTGCGGGTAACGGCATCATGCACCAAATCAACTTGGAGAAAATGTCTCCAGTGGTGCAAAACCGTGAAGGCGTGGCATTCCCTGATACTTGCGTCGGTACAGACTCACATACACCGCATACCGATGCTTTAGGCGTGATTTCTGTGGGTGTGGGTGGCTTAGAAGCTGAAAACGTGATGTTAGGTCGTGCGTCTTGGATGCGTCTACCAGATATTATTGGTGTAGAACTGGTTGGACAGCGTCAAGCAGGTATTACCGCAACAGATATCGTATTGGCTTTAACTGAGTTTTTACGTAAAGAGCGTGTAGTCGGTGCGTACCTTGAATTCTTCGGTGAAGGTGCAGACAGCATGTCTGTGGGCGACCGCGCAACCATTTCGAACATGACCCCTGAATATGGCGCAACTGCGGCAATGTTCTACATCGACCAAAACACCATTGATTATCTGACGTTAACAGGCCGTGAAGCAGATCAGGTGAAATTGGTTGAAACCTATGCCAAAGAAATTGGTCTTTGGGCGTCTGATATGACAGCGGCAGAATACCCGCGTGTACTACGTTTCGATTTATCACAAGTCACTCGTAACATTGCAGGGCCATCAAACCCGCATGCACGAGTATCGACTGCGGATTTAAAAGCCAAAGGCATTGCAGGCAATTTAGAGGCTGCACGTGCGCAAGAAGCTGAAGGCTTAATGCCAGATGGCGCGGTGATTATTGCAGCCATTACTTCATGTACCAACACCTCAAACCCACGTAATACTGTTGCGGCAGGTTTGCTTGCTCGTAAGGCGAATGAGCTTGGCTTAGTGCGTAAACCTTGGGTGAAATCATCATTTGCACCGGGTTCTAAAGCAGCGGCTTTGTACCTAGAAGAAGCAGGCGTATTGGGTGACCTTGAGAAACTAGGTTTTGGTATCGTGGCGTACGCATGTACAACCTGTAACGGGATGTCAGGCGCGCTCGATCCAGTAATTCAGCAAGAAATTATTGACCGTGACTTATATGCTACAGCGGTGCTTTCGGGTAACCGTAACTTTGACGGTCGTATCCATCCTTATGCTAAACAAGCGTTCTTGGCTTCGCCTCCGCTCGTTGTGGCGTACGCAATTGCAGGTACGATTCGTTTTGATATTGAAACGGATTCTTTAGGCAATGACAAAGACGGTAACCCTATTTACTTAAAAGATATTTGGCCGTCAGATGAAGAAATTGATGCACTGGTCAAAGTTGCTGTGAAACCTGAGCAATTTAAGAAAGTCTACATTCCAATGTTTGACTTGGGTGTGGCTGAAAAATCTGAAAGCCCGCTTTATGATTGGCGTCCGCAAAGTACTTATATTCGTCGCCCACCGTATTGGGAAGGGGCTTTGGCTGCACCACGTACATTAAGCAATATGCGTCCACTTGCAATCTTGCCAGATAACATCACCACCGACCATTTGTCTCCATCGAATGCGATTATGATGGACTCTGCTGCGGGTGAGTATCTGCACAAAATGGGCGTGCCTGAGGAAGACTTCAACTCTTACGCAACCCACCGCGGTGACCATTTGACGGCACAACGTGCAACATTTGCCAACCCGAAATTGTTTAATGAAATGGTGGTGCGTTCTGACGGTACCATCAAGCAAGGTTCAAAAGCGCGTGTAGAGCCGGAAGGCGAAGTGATGCGTATGTGGGAAGCGATTGAAACCTACATGAACCGAAAGCAACCGTTAATCATCATTGCCGGTAAAGACTATGGTCAAGGTTCAAGCCGTGACTGGGCTGCAAAAGGTGTGCGCCTTGCGGGTGTTGAGGTGATTGTTGCAGAAGGTTTTGAGCGTATTCACCGTACCAACTTGGTGGGTATGGGCGTGTTACCGCTAGAGTTTAAAGCAGGGACAGACCGTAAAACCTTAAAGCTGGATGGTACAGAGTTGTATAGCGTGATTGGTAATATTGCGCCGCGTTCGACTTTAACTTTGGTGATTGAGCGTGCGACAAACGACGGCAAGGAAGAAATTGTGAAAGTGCCTGTAACGTGTCGTTTAGATACCGAAGAAGAAGTTTCAGTATATGAAGCAGGCGGTGTATTGCAACGCTTTGCACAGGACTTTTTGGAAGGGAATGTGGCTTAAGATTTTAAGCTAAAAGTTATTGATTTTGTTGTAAAAAGACCCTACATTTATGTGGGGTTTTTAGATTTATATGAATTATGCAAGTTATTTATACTGAAAGTATTAGTACAAATTATCATGGTATCTTTTTAGCAAAAGATAATTATCGTACAGGGCATGATGAGCCTTGGGATGATTTTGATTATAAGGTTAAATTTAAGATTTATTATAAAAATAGCAAGCAGGATAGTGAGCAACTTTTAGGTTTCGTTAGAATACTGAAATTAGACATAAAAAATACTTTTGATTATTTTAAAAAATTCGGTATTCAACTTGATGAAAAAAATTTTGATGTTAGTAATTTACTTGATGAGACTACGATTAGTTTACCTTTGGAAGTAAATTTTTATAAAAAAGTAAGAGTTCTTTTTGAAAGTGATGATGAGAGAATTAATATTTTTTTTAATGCTATTAGAGATGCTAGTTACTTTATTGATGAGAAAGAGAAATTTTCAAAATTTGGAGGCTATTCTAGTACATTAATGAGAGAGGGTTCTACCTCAGAGGCTATCATTGAAAAAGGGTATCAAATATCACTAGGTAAGTCTTTAAATACCTCGAAATTTAGAGTTGATATTGCATTTGATGAGGATAAGTTTGATGATCTTGTTTTAGATTTTAATATTGAAAAAGAATATGGTGAGAGAAATATAAATTTATTAATTGGAAGAAACGGTTCGGGGAAAACCTATATTATTGATAATTTAATTAGAACTATTTTGGGGATGGGGGGGAAAAAAATTGATTACCCATATTTTAATAAAGTTTTAGTTTCTGCTTTTTCTCCATTTGAAAATTTTCTAACAGTCAATGATTTAAGTGATTTCTATAAATTAAAAAATACTGAAGGAACTCAAAAAAAGGTAAATAGAAATAAAAGAATACCTGTAAATAAATACAACTATATTGGTTTTAGAAATGAAGAGAATAAGTTTGATAAAAACCATCCGAAAAAAAGAAGTGTTGAAGCTATTTTAAGTATTATTAAATATGATGAAGATAATTTGTGGTGGGGTGAAATAAATAAAAAGAAATTACTGGAAGATACGTTGGGTTTAAGCATTGATTTTGATGGTATTTTTATTTTAAGCAAGAAGGGTGAATTCATATCAATAGATGAAATAAGTTTTTCTGACTCTACTCATTTAGATAAAAATAAGGGGCTTTTTTTTAAAAAGAAAAATGATGTTGTAGCTTTAAGCTCAGGTCAGGAAATATATTCTTATTTAATCCCAACCTTAATTAGTGAAATAGAAAGTGAGACATTATTACTAGTTGATGAGCCTGAATTGTATTTACATCCAGGGCTTGAACTTGGGTTGATGAAAATGCTTAAAAAATTATTAAAAGCTTTTAAATCATTTGCTGTAATCGCAACACATTCAAGCATCATTACCCGTGAAGTTGATAGGGAAGCTGTTAATATATTAAAAAGAGAAGGGAATTACACAACTATTACCTTACCAAGTATTCAAACTTATGGATCAGATATTGAGAGTATTATTGCAGAAGTATTTGAGGATGATCTTGAAACTAAAATTTATGAAGATGTAATTGATGAGTTGATAGATGAAGATGCTGGATTAAGTCTTGGGATCATAAATCAAGAGTTTGGTGATGCAGGTTTAGTTTATTTTATAAGCAAAAATAGTGATGAAAATATAGAGTTTGAAGATTAGTATGGATTTTTTGAATAGTTTTATTGATGATGGTACTGACTGGTGGGATTGTGCAATTCATACTGACTCCAAAAAGAAGAATAAGGGAGCATTAATCGCATTAAAACACGATATTTTTTCTCAGTATCTACTCTATGAGAGAGTTATTTCACTTCATCGTGATGATCCCAAAAAGCCAATTTTTATAAATGATGATAACAAAAAATTATTATTAGACTATTATAATAATCCTCCGGTTATGCTCAAAAGTAAACTTCAAACTAGAAGGAATAATACACTTAATATTTGTCCATATTGTGGTGATTTGGTGAGACCAAATACACTAGATCACTTTATCCCCAAAGAAAATTTTTCTCACTATGCTATTTTTCAAAATAATCTAGTTCCTCAGTGCAGAAAGTGTGCAAGTATAAAGAGTGGTAAATATTTTGAACCCACGCAGGGATGTCTTTTTGTCCATCCATTTTATAGTGATATTTTATCTAGAATAAAATATAAGATAACTTTATCTTTTGATTCATCTATTAATTCTATCCAAGTTGAAGATGTAAAGCTTAATACATCTAATCTAACAGCTATAGATAAAGAAAGGATTAGATGCCATTTGAAAGAACTACATGTCAAATCTAGAATTAATGAATATTGCATGAGAGAATTTAAGGAGTTAAGAAGAAAAGCGAAAAAGAATAGCTTTTCATTAGATGTGTTTATCTCTGGAAAACTTAGTATTACTAATGAAAATGGTCTCGATTGGTGTACTGCTTTCTATGAATCTTTAAATTCATGTAATGAGGCAAAGGAATTTTTGAATAAATTGATAGCACAAACCTCGACTAGGAGAGGTTCATTAACCTGTAGAGATATTGAAGTATTCGATTTTGAATAAAATTTATGAATAATTATTATTTGAAAAAAACTGAAAATGCCAAAAAATCCCCCGAACAAAAAGCCGAAGAAGAACGTCGCTATATTTTGGCAAGCGATGCTTCCAATACAGCCACTTGAACATTTTTAACAGATCTCAATCAGGCTATTCGTGTTACTACTGCTATCAATGCAGATATCCTTGAGCGCTTTGCAAACGACAAATTTTGGGGCGTACGCATAGAAGTCGTAAATCATCCAAATGTCAGTGATGCAACATTAATTAGATTATTAGAAGCCAAAGTCAGTAAACGCGGTGTCGTTCATCACGCAGCATATAAAAAATTGATGGAGCGATGTGTCAAAATAGATGAAGATATGAAGCTAGATGTAAATAAATAATAATAAGATATTGAATAATAATATTTATTTAACTTTTAGAATGTCTAAAATCAAGGTACAGGAAAATTTCCACACGAAATTATGCTTTGCCTAAATGCCATTATCAATTGTCGAAATGACCAATAGACAATCATCACGATAGGGGTATACTGATTGCACCATTTCTAAAACACATGGAGAACAAAAATGGTTACTGCTGGTCAAAAACCCGGAACAGGCTTCTATTTTTGTGTCAAATGCGGCCACCGCACCTACTTAGAAATTGGTACTGATCGTTTACCACCGTGTACCAAATGCCAAGGCAATCAATTTAACAATAAGAATGCCTAAGCTGCAAAACACTAACAGTTACCCGCTGTTAAGAAAGAAAAGCCCTATCACTCGATAGGGCTTTTTTGTTAATTTATCTTTAAGCATAAAAATATAAAAACCATTTCAACGGTGAGGTCACACATGGAAACAATCTTAGGTTTATGTATCGGCGTAGGGCTTAGTGCAGCCTGTGGCTTCCGTGTATTTGTACCCTTATTAGTGATGAGCGTTGCATCCCTCATGGGCTGGTTCGAACCGATGAAAGGTTTTGAATGGCTTGCAATGCCTGCGGTATGCATGGGACTTGCAGTTGCGACCGTTTGTGAAATTGCTGCTTATTACATACCGTGGGTAGATAATGCCTTAGACACAGTTTCAACACCGGCAGCCATGATTGCAGGGACATTAGCCACCATGGCTGTAAGTAGCGGGGAAATGTCACAGTTTGCCAGTTGGGCAGCTGCGATTATCGTTGGTGGCGGTACAGCAACAGCAGTACAAATGAGCACCGTAGCAGCGCGAGGTGTTTCCACAGTCACTACAGGTGGTATAGCCAATCCTGTCATTTCAACAGGTGAATGGATTGGGGCATTGGTGTTATCTGTATTGAGTTTCTTACTTCCATTTTTTGTCGTGGTATTAGTTGTTTGTATCGTAATTTGGTTAGTACGTCGGATTCGTATGAAACGCAATGAAAATCCTGCCACGCCGCTTTAAGTTTGTAACGCTAATGCCAGCATGATCATTTTGATTAAAAATACCTATATCCCATCGGCGTAGTTAAAGATGGGATTTTTTATTGCTTAATATCAATACAAGATTGCTTTAAAACTGTCCACTGACTAAGATCACGCCAGATTAAAACGATGTAGATAAAAATGAATAAACAGGAAGAATTAACAGGTCTGGGTGGATGGCTCATTTTGGTGGGCATTGGTGTGATTTTGTCACCCATCACATTATTGGTCGATGGCTATGCCTTGCTAGAATTTTTTAAAGAAGGGGGTATTGATCTACTCAGCGATCCAACGTCAGAAATTTATCATCCCAGTTTGTTATATTTCATTTATGCCGAGTGTGCGGTAAATGTGGTGCTGCTGGTTTGTTCCTTGTATGCCGTCTATTTGTATTTTTCAAAACACTTTCGCTTTCCAAAATTTTATATTGGCTTAATGATTGGCTATTTATTGATTTTACTTATTGACTGCATGGTTTCCGATTATCTAGTCCCTCAAGAAACCGCTTTTGATGATGAGACAATCATAGAGTTAGCTAAGAGCGCTTTACGTTGTGTCATTTGGGTACCGTATTTACTTTTGTCTGTACGAGTTAAAAATACCTTTGTGCAGTATGCAAAGGAATGATGATAGCGATCATCACGAATTTAAAAGCTTAAACAGAACAAAGCGCCGTCCAATGAATTGGACGGTGAATTGACTGATATTGCTTTAAGCTATGAATAAATAAGTATAAAAAACAAATTAAAAAAACAAATATTGATTGATTTTTACACATTAAAGGCATAATTTTAGTATGTGATTAATTAAATCCATAATATTTGTATGGGTATTGATTCATTCTTTATTTGTGGTTGAACTTTATAAAAATATTCAGGGGGAACGGCGAATGATCAAATTTATTGTAGATGAAAAAGAATCAGGCAATGGTTCGCATTTGATTCATAACGGAACGAAAGGGTGCGAAGACATGCCATTGTTTGATGATCAAATATTGATTGGATACTTTGCCAATTATGAGCTGGCGTACAAGCGGGCACGTATGAATTGGCCGAGAGAAAAAGTCGTCGGCTGTACCAAATGTTGTGGTGAATAATTTCATTCATAGCTTGATCATTATTAGGCACGCATATTTGGCCTAAATTTTGCAAAATCATTGCTCCTAGGGTTAAAGCATTCATTTTCGGGTGGATGTTTTAATTCAATCCTGTAAAAAGTGGAGTGTGCAATGACAACGACTGAAATGATGACAGCCAAGTATCCTGCAAAAGCACATGCGTATGCTGCATGGCCACTCGTGCTTATTTTTATTGGCGGTGCGATTGGCCTGGTTTACGGCGTTATGGCCTATCTTATTAATCTAAAAATATATGTTTCAGAACTTTCAAAATTGAACAAAATTTTGGCCAATTTACTCTGTGGTATGTCTGCATGCAGCGCTTGGTGGTTTACTGCACAATTGGTGCAGCGTAGTTTGTTGGGATGAGTTCAATTGACTCAAAAACGTTCCTACTTTTGGGTTTAATCAAATAGAACTGTAATTCAAGCACGCTTATAAAACATAATATGAATGCGCTGCTAGATTGTGGTGCATTTTGCTGCTTCTACTATTACCGTAATTTTTTGCATTTTTAAGTCATCTATTCAATACATCATTTTAGTAGTTGCCACTGTAAAGATAAATATTCATGCCATGAAAGCGTAGTTTTTAAGTTTCGAATGCTACATTGAGATAGATTCAATATTTGAACAATCAAAATTTAAATGAATAAACTCCATGGATCGCGCAGCGAGGCTCAATTCAAATGAATGGAAAAGTAGAATGCCGTACATGCTTGGTGTGTAAAAAGAGTTTTCCTGTTAAACATTTAATTCCAATGGCGACGGTACGTAAAGTCATTACAGAACAAATTACACATGATTATCTAGAGTTTAATAGTGACGACTTTATTTGTCAGCGTGAACTAACGCAATATCGCATGCAATATGTGCAGTCGATTTTACATATGGAACAGGGTGAGGTTTCAAACTTAGAATACGAAGTGCTGAATAGTATGAAACAGCACGAACTGATCAGTAAAAACGTTGAAGGGCAGTTGGAACAGAAGTGGACTTTCGGTGAGCGCCTCGCCGATAAGATTGCTACTTTTGGCGGCAGCTGGGCATTTCTCATTTGTTTTAGTGCATTTTTAGCAGTGTGGATATTGGTCAATACTGTGGTGATGGTGAAACATCCAGCCGATCCATATCCTTTTATTCTGCTAAATTTGATGTTGTCATGTTTAGCTGCGATACAAGCACCCATTATTATGATGAGTCAAAACCGTCAGGAAGCGAAAGACCGGATGCGTTCTGAAAATGACTATCAGGTGAATTTGAAAGCTGAACTTGAAATTCGTCATCTACATGAAAAAATTGATCATCTATTAATGCACCAATGGGATCGCTTGGCTAAAATTCAAGAAATACAATTAGACCTGCTGTCAGAAATGAGTAAAAAGAAATAATAGTTCAATTTTTAAAGATGGAAAATCGAGATGAATATAAGGCGTATTGAAGAAAATATTCCTTATAAATGTGTTTTTAGTGCAATAAAAAGATTAAAAAATCAGGCTAAAGGTAAAAAATACTACAAGAGCGGAATGCTGCGAAAAATATTTCTGAATTTTAAAAAAATTCTAAAATCTTAGGAAATTAATCCCGATGCATCTTAGTTAAAGTATCTCTCAAGGGTGTGAAAGAGATTGAAAAGAGTAGCATGCTGTCAGTGGTGCAAAACACGCGTACAGTACTCACCCAAAAGGTCTCGATTCAGCTTAGGACGCTATAAATCAAAAGTTTATAGGCTATAAGATCATAACTTACAAAGTGATGATAGTTGAAGTAAACATACTGTTTTCTCTTACACCACCCTAAAAATACAACAATAATTATTCTGCATTTCATCTTTTACAAAAAATCTTTCTGTGATTTTTGCTTTATTGTTTATTTTCTTCTTTAATTTTTCTCCTATCTAAAATGCCTCATCATAGATATATCAATCTTTTTATATTTTTTCGCTATCAACTATTTAAGCTGAAAATGGCCTCAATTTATTGATGCAAAGTAAGGCTTGGATATGTATGAGTAACGATGCTTAGACGTACTCAGCATTTGATTTCATCAAATTTAAAAAATGATAAGAACTTTTAAAACGTCTACGGCTATCTAAAGTGGCCCATTACGGACTTTTTCATTTCCAAAAATCATGATTTAAAATTCAATAGCGAATAATAAAAAGTCGCGATAAAACTGAATTTTTGCATCAAAAATGGCATGAAAATGATAGTTGTGATACAAATTTTATAAATTTATAAAAATTATGAAAAATATTTTCAAAAATAGTGAAATTAGCCAGATTTTGGGGAAACAATCCCTCTATCAAGTCACTACTATATATCTCAAGGGTGTTACAGAGATTGAAAAGAGTAGCATGCTGTCAGCGGTGCAAAACACGCGTACAGTACTCACCCAAAAGGTCTCGATTCAGCTTAGGACGCTATAAATCAAAAGTTTATAGGCTATAAGATCATAACTTACAAAGTGATGATAGTTGAAGTAAACAACACTGTTTTCTCTTACACCCTAAAAAATTCTTTTTAGAAAATAAAAAATAATAAAAACATTAATTTATTCGATTATAAACACACTATGATGATGCTCTTCTATTCACTTTAAATCCTTCATTATGCGTTATCTTGATCGACTGATTGAACATTGTATACAAGCAAAAAACGTTCTACCTGAGCATATATTTGAATTTACAACGTTGGAACAATTGCCCAGTCATGGACGCTTTATTTATGTCATCCAACAGATTGAAGGAGACATCAATACAACTTTTCAGCAATTTCAAAATTTTCGATTACTTAAAACGCATGCCTGCGCAAAATTAAATCGCCCAAGTCAGGTTCTATATGTAGGCTCTTCACGCCACAGTATTCGGAATAGATTGGCACAGCATTTGGGCTTCGGGCATAAAAGTACTTACGCATTACATTTAAATCAATGGTTTCAAGGCCAATATGAAATAACGATTCATCAATATGCCGATACACTTCCCGCTGAAGTGCTGCAATTGATTGAAGACGATCTTGCTGATCAATTACAGCCGGCATTTGGTAAATCAGGAGCCAACAATAAATAGCCTATCTTTAAGTGTAGAAACAGCTAAAAGCAAAGATTGACAGGGTTTGGCTCAATTGTTATTTTGCCGCCATTCTCCCATTTTGCTGTATTGTTCATGCCATTAGATCCGCACTTTGTTTATGCACCACCTCAAGGCCCACTTCGAATTTTATATGAAGATGAGGATTTGGTGATTATTGAAAAACCTGCGGAATTGCTTTCTGTGCCTGGGCGTTTACCTGAACATCATGACAGTGCATATTTACGTGTGCTTGAACGCTATCCAGCAGCGAAAATTACCCATCGTCTAGATATGGCAACATCGGGTATTTTAATGTTTGCAAAACATCGTGATGCGGAAGTTGCGGTCAGTAAAATGTTTCAAGCGCGTACCGTACAAAAGCAATATGTAGCTTTGGTACAAGGGCAATTAGAGGGGACGGGTAGTGTAGAAGTTCCTCTCATCACTGATTGGGAAAATCGTCCGCGCCAAATGGTGCATTTTGAATTGGGTAAGCCATCGAAAACACTCTATCAAGCTGTAGATTATGATGAAGTGAATGATATTAGTCGCGTGTTATTGACACCAGTGACAGGGCGTTCTCATCAACTTCGTGTGCATATGATGCATATTGGACATCCAATTACAGGCGATCAGCTTTATCATCCAAATGCTAAATTGAGTCAGCTAGGGCGAATGGCTTTGCATGCCAGCGATTTGAGTTTTACTCAGCCACTATCAAAGCTACCAATTCATATTCATTGCGCACCTGATTTTTGATGAAAAATCACTCGAAAATGCATCAGTAGGCAATTCAAGGTACCGACTGAGAGCATTATTTTGTCTTTTTCTTTGTCATATCTTATATGACTTAACTGTCAAAATTTGAGTTTTAAGTTTGGGTTAATTTTTTAAATATCCCCAATTCTAGGGATATATAAATATGCAAAAAGCATTTATATAAAATGTGAATTATTGCGGTAATTTGAAAACATTCTATGTAACTATTAGTAAATAATAAAAAATATTAATCATCACTTAATTAGAGTGTTATGAAACATTTCAATTGAATTCTTTCAACTTAACAAGGTTATAAATACAAACAAATACAATAGCTTAATAATTGAAGAGTTGGAATGTTTTTAATCGTAAAAATATACGAATGCATATTATTTCTGTTAGTATGAATTGTGATTTATTTTTATTTTATTGTAATTTTTAGTTTAAAAAATTCAATATTACTTTTTTTGCTGATTTTGAGGATTAGAGAATGTTAAACATTGCTTTGATCATCCTTGTTATTATATTGCTTATACTATTATTGTTAGTATTTAGCCGTAAGGCGAGCAATGATAAAAATCTTGCGTCTTTGCAAGAGAACCTAGACCGTGCGCGTTTAAAACTTGCTGAAACAGAAGCACAGCAAGATGATTTGAAATTTGAAATTAGCCAACTGCGTATTCAAAACAGTGGACTTAAGGTTCAAGTCGATAAAGTCAGTAAATATCAGCATATTGCTGAGGTTGAACAGTATGTTGAACATCGTGCTTTACAGGCAGATGGCTTGGTGGAAGTCACTAAAATTAATGCAGACATAATGCTGCAAGACATCAAATCACATATCGATGAAGTTCGACATTTCTTAGCGCAATATCAAGAAAAGGCAAAAACACGGACGCAGGAAAAAGCCCGTGAAGAATTAAAAAGTTTGTATCACCAAGTTGTTGAGCAACAGCAACTACAAAATGTCATTAATGCGCTTGAACATAAAGTACAAGGCTATAAAGGCAAGTTCTTTTTACCTGTTCAACAGGTCCTTGATGAACTCATTGCCGGTTTTGATGAGTCTGATGCGGTACAAAGTTTATTGGCGGTACGCTGTAAAATGTTGGATGCAGCTGAACAACAGCAAACGGCAACATGCAATTATGTCGATGAAGACCGTCGCCTTGCAGCCATCCACTTGTTCACTTTGGTGTTAAATAGTCGTGCAGATTTATATTTGGCTCAGTTAACCGTAGATAACTTGGGTGAATCACTACAAGCCTTAAAAGACGATTACACCTTACTGAATGCACACGGTGCAAACTTTAGTCAGGCGCAGGTGTTGGAGTCATATTTAAATTTACGTTTGGAAGAGTTAAAACTTGCTGCAATTGTGATGCAGCTTAAACAAGCTAATTCTGCTGTTGACCTGGCTGTATAATTTAATAATCTATGAATAAGGCTTTTTCTATGAAAGCCTTTTTTATGCTGAAAATATGTTTTAGTGCTGCAAATTGCAACAATTATCCGTTAATCTATAGCCGCAGAATAAAATTTATCCAAAATAAGGAACAGCATCATGTCGCGTGATTTTAAACAATTTCCTGATGATGATAACGGTAATGTGCTGTGGCAAATGCAGCAAGATGGGGATGACTTAAGCGTACCGCATGAGATTGAATATTCGATTGCATTTTCAAGCCAAGCCTTAGCAGAACAGTGTGCGCTGTTCTTGCTCAAAGAAGAGCAAAAAATTTCTTTGTTCCAAGATGAAGAATCTGATCGGGTAGAATGGATTATTACCATTTATGTGTACATGGAGCCTGACTATGAAGATATCGTCGATCTTGAACAGTGGTTTATGAAGATTGCTGAACAAAACTCTGGTGAATATGACGGTTGGGGCTGTATGGCGTATATTTATGAAGATGATGACTTTGAAGAAGAATCCATTAACTAAGCCATAACGGGCGAAGTGATCAAAGCGTTTTCGCAAAAAAATTATTGAATAGAATATAGATAAAAGCATCAAGCCCAGTGTTCGCCACTGGGTTTTGATTAATAAGTATCTCAATTCAATAGAGTAAATTTCTTAGAACATATTAAGCACTGGATGCTTTGTAATATGAATGAGCTGTAACAGCATTTGCACTTTTATTCAGTTAATCGATGAACTTCTGGGTGAAGCCTTTTAAAACCGTGTAGTGACAGTATGTCGCAAAATATATAATGAGATATCGTAGAACATAGAAGAATAAGAATGGAGAACAATATGAGCAACACTATACGCTTACATCGTGTGTTTAGCGCACCGCCAGAACGCGTATATCGTGCATTAGTTGAGCCAGATGCGCTGGTAAAATGGATGGCACCACATGGTTTTACGGCACATATAGAGCATTCTGATGTACGTACGGGTGGTTCCTATCGCATGTCATTTCAAAACTTTACCACAGGTACGCGTCACTCATTCCATGGTGTTTATCATGAAGTGATTCCTAATAAACTGCTACGTTATACCGACCGTTTTGACACACCTGAATTGGCTGGTGAAATTGAAGTAACAGTACGTTTAGAGGAAGTTTCAGTTGGTACAGAGTTACTGATCACTCAAGTAGGTGTACCGAATGTCATTCCACCAGATGCATGCTATTTAGGATGGCAGGAGTCTTTGCAACTGTTGTCTTTTTTAGTTAATCCTGCAATTCCAGATGAATAATTTGAAGTTGGAAAGGTAAAGTGGATAGAGGAGTTCATGGTGCCGATACAAATTAAACGGATTTATGAGCCTGCAAGTCCTGCCGATGGTAAGCGCATATTGGTCGATCGTTTATGGCCGCGTGGTATGAGTAAAGAAAGTGCTCAAATTGATTTATGGCCTAAAGAGCTGACCCCATCGACAGCGTTACGCCGTTGGTTTCATCAAGATGATGCCATGGAAAGTCGTTGGGATGAATTTAGAACGCGTTATCGAGTTGAGCTCGAGACGCAATCTCAAGCGATTATTACACTACGGGAATTACTCAAGAAGCAATCGCTGACCTTATTAACAGCTGCAAAAAATATGCAGCACAATCATGCGACATTCTTGCGTGAGCTAATACTTGATGAACTAGATGAATGACTTCCGATAGAGTTCTATTCACTGAAGATAGTTCCGAAATACTTATACAAATGATCTAGCTGCATCGCCACGATAATAAAACCCTATCTTAAATAAGGTTTTTAATATTCTGACAAATATAAAAATGTTATATTGATATTTTGAGCACAATTGTTGCTCATGTTTTTTGAGGTTTTTTATGTCTTTACCTAATTGTCCCCAATGTAATTCAGAATACACATATAACGATGGCGATTTATTGATTTGCCCAGAGTGCGCACACGAGTGGAAAGAGGGTGAATCTACTGTAGAAGAGCAAGTGCTTATTAAAGATGCTAATGGTAATCTTTTGGCTGATGGTGACACTGTGACTGTTGTAAAAGATTTGAAGATTAAAGGTTCATCTTCTGTTGTTAAAGTGGGCACCAAAGTCAAAAATATTCGTTTGCTGACTGATGCGAGTGATGGACATGATATCGATTGTAAAATTGATGGGATTGGTGCGATGAAGCTTAAGTCAGAGTATGTGAAAAAAGTCTAAAACGAAATTTGTAATCGATCATCAAGTGATCTGTGTAAACCGATAGATCCAAGCCTTGTTTTAAACAAGGCTTGGATAAAACTAAAACAATAGATATATCTTTTTCGTATGAAGCATATTTCTTGCATTGTTCTGCCCTCATAATAGAGCTAATCTCTGTTACAAAGAACTTTTCTTATGCCGCACATTCATGTGGAATATTCAGACAATCTTGCAGTCGAAGCACGTCCATTACTTAAAGCTTTAAATTTGTCTTTATTTGAATCGGGTCATGTAAGCGATGCTAAGGATATTAAAAGTCGTGCAATGGTTCAGCCAGAATTCATTGTGGGTTTAGATGAAAATGCCAACCAAGCTTATATTCATGCCAAAGTATCATTGTTGACAGGGCGCTCAATTGAAGTACAACAACAGATTTCGAATCAATTGCTGCACGTTTTACAGCAACATGTGCCTGTAACGCAGTGTGATGTCCAATTATGTGTCGAGATTTTAGAGATGAATAAAGAGACTTATAGTAAAACCATTATTCAGGCTTAATTGAGTTAATTAAGCTCAGTTGAATGTTTTGTCCTAGCAAATGTTGATGACTGAATCATGAAAAAAACCGGCATTGGCCGGTTTTTTACAGGTCAAATGAAGGAGTTTTTTGCATTAAAAATCACTTCTTTATTGTTTCAACTTTATGTTAATCCACTGATAAAAAAAGCCATTGAAAAGTGTGATCAAGTTCATTTATATTCGAAGAATCAGGCTAACTTTTAAACAATAAATCCTGATGGAATAAAACTAAAATTGATTTAAGAATAGGGGAAAATCATGTCAGGTTGGTATGAAATTAGTCAATCAAGTGATCAGCAATATCGTTTTGTACTGAAAGCAGGTAATGGCGAAGTGATTTTAAACAGTGAGTTGTATAAGGCAAAAGCTTCTGCTGTAAATGGCATTGAATCAGTTCAAAAAAATAGCGCGGATGATAGCCGTTTTGAGCGTTTGACCGCAAAAAATGGTAAGCCATATTTTAATTTGAAAGCCGCGAACCATCAGATTATTGGTAGCAGTCAGTTTTATGCGAGTGAGCAATCTCGTGATAAAGGCATTGAGTCGGTAAAAACCAATGGTTCTACCACGACCATTAAGGATCAAACGGTCGCATAGAGAGCATTAGATTTGGTATTTTGATTAGAGAGTTTTCACTGAATATCTGAGTCGTTCTTGGTGTAATAGTTCTGTCTGTAATAGATGGATATGAGATGTCTGTGAAGGCTTTGTAATTAGACTGAATGAAAGTGAAAAATATACAGCATTCAAAGGTATATGGATGTACCTGAACTACATCTTGAAGTGTGGTGAATCATGATAAAACAGCATCGAATAGGGGTATATAGTCTCGTGAGTGCTTTTGCACTCACGTTGCTTATTTGGCTTGCATCCCCTTATTGGGTTTTGTTTCAAATACACCAAGCTTATGAGCAAAATCAACCTGAAAAAATCTCAAAGTATATCGATTATGCTGCAGTAAAAAGTAGTCTTAAACCGCAAATTCAACAATGGGTAGTTCAGCAGTTCGCGTTGAATCAGATGCCTAAGTTTGTGCAAAAGTGGGGGATGCCATTTAGTGCGAATTTGAGTGATGCTGCTGTGGAGGTGATCGTTAACCCGACGAGCTTAATGCTTTTAATGCAAGGACAAGCAATAAAAGACAGTGTAAACATCGCTGAACTTCGACATTTAGAGCAATTACAGGACTGGTCTAATTCATTCAACAAGGAGGTAATTGCACAAGAAAAAAATCAGCTATCACCTTCATTCACTTTTCAGCCCAACAAGACCGTCGAAAATCTGCAAGTTGGGCAGAAGCCACAAGCAATACGACCAACGACAAAATATCGAGCATGGAATCGCTTTGATATAGAGGTCCCTGTTCGCACAGCTGCAAAAAACGCCCAATTTACGATTTTTAGTATGCAGCGTAGCGGTGTAAGTTGGAAAATAGTGGCAATACAACTGCCGCATTCAATGTAAGTCATCAAAGGCAAAAATTATTCAAGGCTGAATATATGTCAGAACAAATGAAAGTTGTAGGCAACCTTGTTGCTGGTGAAGAAATTAAAGCATTTTTAAACAGTTGGGATGAGGTGCTTTGCCAATTAAATATTGAAAAAATTGCAGAATACTGTGCTGCTGATGTGAGTTTTTTTGATGCGAGTTGTCAAATGCAGGGACTGATGTCTTATCAAAAAATGTGGGAATTCTATAGTGACTATTTCCGAGAAGGGCTTAAAGTTTTTCGTCGTGAAGTGGTCATTCATACGGATGAACACTTAGCTTTTGTGCATTGTTATTCTATGGTTGATCAAATGAGTGGCGTTCCAACGCCGGGGAATTCATGGTGTCGCTCCAGTATGGGACTGCGCAAAGCCAAAGGAAAGTGGAGAATTGTCCATCAACATGTATCTGTCCCAGTTGATTTAGTAACACATCAAAGCAAACCCATTCATTTTTAAAAGTTCGAGCACAAGTTATAGTTTGAACCTGAGCTTGTGCTGCATGCTTTTTTATTTGCAAATTATTACAGGAATATTGTACTCAATTGTGCTTTATCAGCCTAAATTAAAAAACAATAACCCATGATTCAGGACAATAAAAATGGATCATAAAAATAATAAAATTCGACCACAAAACACCACTGAAACGGATTCAGTACAACAGAGTTTGCAAGACTTGCAACAACAAGAGCTTGCCCCTCAAGGCGATTTACAAAAGCTCATTCGCATTACTGCGGGCTTTATTATTTCCACAATCGTAATTGCGGCACTGTACCTAGGCAAAGATATTTTAATTCCTTTGGCCTTGGCCGTGCTTTTGGCATTTTTGGTAGATCCATTAGTTATGCGTTTACGCAAATGGGGACTACCGCAAATGCCTTCCATCATATTGGTCGTGACGATGGTTTTGGCAATACTCTCAGGAGCTGCAACCTATTTGGGTTATCAGTTGGGGCAGCTCAGTCAGCAATTGCCGCAATATCACGGTACTATTTAAAAGAAATTAAATTCAGTTCGTCAATTTACCCAAGGACCAAGTGTTTGGGATGGGGCAAAAACCACGCTTGATACAGTAGAAACTTCGATTGATAAAGCAGTTCCAGAGGAAAAAGAACCTGGTGTGCAAAAAGTCAAAGTGGTCGGGCAAGAGCAAACTAACGCAGAAGCAGCAATGGCGTGGAGTGATAAAGTACTCAGTCCTTTAGCTACAGCCGGTATTGTTTTTCTGTTTGTGATTCTAATTTTGGTCAATCGAAAAGACCTGCATGACCGTTTTCTAAAATTGCTCGGTGGTAACTTAAATATCGGCACAGACGCTCTAGATGAGGCAGCTAATCGCATCGGAACCTATTTACGGATGCAATTGATGGTGAATGTCACCTATGGCATTCCGATGGCATTGGGGTTGTGGCTTATTGGTGTGCCTGCTGCAATCATGTGGGGAATGGTTGCGATTGTGATGCGTTTTGTGCCTTATGTCGGCCCGATGATTTCAGCAATTTTTCCAATTACCCTAGCATTTGCAGTTGATCCGACATGGAATATGGTGCTGTGGACAGTTGGTTTAATTTTATTACTCGAACTTATTAGTAATAATATTATTGAACCTTGGTTATATGGTGAAAGTACGGGACTTTCTACCTTAGCAATTATTTTGGCAGCAACTTTTTGGACTACATTGTGGGGACCAATTGGTCTGATTCTATCAACGCCACTCACCGCATGTTTATTGGTGCTTTCGAATTATGTGCCATCTTTAGGCTTCTTTAGAATATTAATTGGTAATGCACCGGCATTAACTCCTTATGAGCGTTTTTATCAGCGTTTAGTTGCCGATGACGTACAAGATGCAATGGATGTCGCGCAGGGATTTATCGATGAGAAATTGCTGAAAAATGCCACAGAAGAGCTAAAGGTGCGCCGTATTAATGCCTTTTACGATCAAGTGGCGATCCCAGCGATACGCATTTTTTCAAAAGGTCATAATACCGAGGCCAGTGCAGAGCATCGATTGAGCCTACATCAAGGTCTAAAACTGTTTAATCAACAATTCCAGCACGCTTATCCATTTAAGCCGAGTAGTGCTGAAGCTGAAGTCTATTGTGCCGGCGCGCGTTGGGAAATAGACGTGCAAGTTTCTTCAATGTTGGCGCATGGTTTAAATGTGCGCGGAGTTGCTGCACAAGCATTTGATGAAGTGTTAATTCAAAGTCAACAGGCTAATTTTGTCAAAATGAGTGACAGCATTCAGATCGTATGCATCTCAATTTTCCACACGGCACCTGAGGCGCAAATTCGGTTATTAAGCCATATCATTCGCCGTCAATATCCCGATAAAAACTGATTATCGCGTTATGGAGTTGTGCCGATATTCAGCAATTAGATGAAATCAAAGCCAAGTTTGATGTGGATGCAGTAGTGAATAATCTGAATGACTTATTGCTCAGTATAGATGCCTTACAAATGAGACAAGGTGAATTGTGGTTAGATGAGCCTGATCCTAAGGAAGAAGCTATACGCTTGAAAGCTTTGCAGGATTTAAATGTATTGGATGAACGTAATTTGCCATTGTTTGAGCAATATATTGAAGAGGCACGACAAGCTTTTGATGTGAAATATGCACAAATCTCATGGGTTAAAGAAGACTGGGTCTATACACCGGGGAGTTTGTTGGCTAAAGCGAGTGATCAACCGATGCAGGTACGCCAATCGAAGCATGATGCGATTTGCAGCCATTTGGTGTATCAAAATGAAAGCTTAATCATTCACGATTTACAACGAGATCCTCGTTTCGCTCACTTACCTGAGTTATTACATAATCGTATTCGATTTTATGCGGGGGTTGCTTTACGCAATAGTGATGGAATTGCCTTGGGAAGTTTTTGCGTGCTAGATCGTGAACCACAAAGCATGACTGAAGATGATATGAACTTACTCAAAGGTTTGGCTGCCGATTTAATGCAGACATTGAGCAATGAAAAATTGCGCCGCTAAAAGCTAGAGGCTTTACAGCAGTCTAGAGATAGCTAAGCCCGACATCGCAAAAATAACTTTTCTGCTGGTGTTTATAGGCAAACAGTTTTACCATGGAAGAGGTTATAAAATTTGAGCCAAGGGCATGAAAAATAATAATTTCATATGGCAATGCCTGTTTGGCCTAGCAGCGGCATTCGGCAGTGTTTTGAGCCATGCTCAGATACAGGGTAATTATTTTTCCCATAAGGATTGGGAGATTGCCTGTGATAATACTGGGACTTGTCGTGTAGCAGGTTATCAAGCAGATAATCAAAGCCATAGTATTTCAGTGTTACTGCAACGTGCGGCTGGGGCACAAGCACAGGTCAGTGCGCGTGTTAAAATTGATCGTGAAGCTTTTGGTCGAGAGCTAAAACAATTACAACTTTTTATAGCGGGACAATCGTTTGGTTTTGTCAAAATAGACAGCAAAACAGATGAAGGTCAGTTAAGCATTGCTCAAACTCAGAAATTAATACAAGCCTTGCAGGGTAAAGAGCCAATTCTGTGGAAATGGAATAAGTTTACTTGGGCTTTATCTGTCGATGGTGCAAGTGCAGTACTGCTGAGAATGGATGACTTTCAAAAGCGTATAGGGACAAATTCTGCCTTATTACGTAAAAGCACAGCTTCTTCTGATCAAGTTTTAAAGCCAAAAAATATTCCCAAAGTGAATATAAATAGCTATGTAAAGGGTTTGCAAGCGCGGCACTTAATTCATTCCGCAACCTCAAAACAAATATTCAAGCAAATTAAGCATACAACAACAGCAGAAGATTGTCCTTTGGTCTTTGATACGAACTTTTCAGCGGATGATCGTGTCGTGGTCTTTCCTTTAAACAGTCAATATGCCGTGGTTGAAGTTCCATGTTGGCGGGGTGCTTATAATGTTGGCAATGGCTATTGGGTGATGGATCGCCAGTTGAAGCAAGTTAAGCAAATGGTCACAGGGACTGGTAGTAGTTTTAGTGAAGGTCAAATTTTTTCAAATCAACGTGGTCGTGGTATTGGTGATTGTAACAGTGTGGAAGAATGGTCTTGGACGGGCAAGCGCTTTATTAAAACCTATCAAGCACGTACCGAAATGTGTCGTGGATTTGCTGGCGGTGCGTGGGATATTCCAACACTCATTTACCGTGTTCAGCTTAGCTCTTAGCTGAATAATCAGCTGTCATGAGAATAAAAAAAGCCCTAAATGAATTTAGGGCTTTGACTTTAAATATGACTTTACATGAATAGATTATCCAAATCGTTTCGGCATTTTTTGTCCACCTTCGACAGGGGATTCGGCATTTTTCAACACACCAAATAACCATGTTTCAGCATGATGAACTGCTGTTTTTAATGCATCCCCTTGGGCCAAACGACCTGCAATAAAGCTGGCTAAGGAGCAGCCTGATCCATGATATTCACCTGCTAAACGCGGACAACGCGTTTCAGAAACAAGCTCGCCATTCATATATAAACTATTTTGAATGTAGTCAGGGGTATCTTCATGACCGCCTTTGACCAATATTGCTTTCGCTCCCATTTCAAATAGCTTAGCAGTTGCTACTTGAATATCTTGTTCTCCAGTTAAAGCTCTCAGTTCAACTGTATTTGGAGTAATAATTGTTGCCAGTGGAATCAACTCAATGAAAGCTTTCACAAGGGTTGCTTGGTCTCCCAATGAACCACCACTATTTGCGACTAATACAGGGTCGAGCACATAACTATACTCGGTATGTTCACGAAGAAAATCAGCAAGTGCAGCAATATTATCAGTGGTTCCTAACATGCCTGATTTTACAGTGCGAATAGGCAGATCACCGACCACAGCATTGGCTTGAGCGAGCAATAATTCACGAGGTGTCGCTTCAAAAGAAAAGACCTGCTGTGAATTTTGAACGGTTAATGCGGTACAGGCAATTGCGGCATGTGCACCACTTTGACCGATTGCTTCAATATCGGCTTGGAGGCCAGCACCACCTGATGGATCAAGACCAGAAAAGCAAAGTACTGTAGGGCGCACAATGATGTCCTTAAAATATTAAATTTGCGATAGTATAGGCAAAATCGGGTCAACACTCGATAGTCTTTTTGCTGAAGTGAATAGGGTGTAGTCTGTGATTAAGAATATATTGATCGATCTAGATGGAACATTAACCGATCCTAAAGTTGGGATTACTACTTCGGCGCGTTATGGCCTGGAAAAAATTGGGCATCCTATAGCTGAAGATCTGAATATTGACTGGATTATTGGCCCGCCTCTTAAAGCATCTTTAGCTAAACTTTTGAACGTGGACGTGTCTGATGTGTTGGCTGATCAAGCTTTACAAGGTTACCGTGAACGGTTTGCTGTGACAGGTTTATATGAAAATAAAGTCTATGTGGGTGTCGCTGAAACTTTAGCGCAATTAACGCAGCAAGGTTTCCATTTGTATGTTGCAACAGCAAAGCCAACGGTTTATGCCCGCCAAATATTGGAACATTTTGATTTAGCCCAATATTTTAAGGCAATTTATGGTAGTGAGCTGAATGGTGAACGTACCAATAAAGGTGATTTGATTGAATATATTTTGCAGCAAGAACAGCTTCATGCTGCTGAATGTGTGATGGTTGGTGACCGTGAATATGACATTTTAGGTGCGCGCCGCAATCAAATTCAGGGTATTGCTGTGAGCTATGGTTATGGTAGTAGTGAAGAGATTCAACATGCCGCGCCTGCCAAAATTATTCATACATTTAGTGATTTACCAGATATGGTCGCAGTCTTAAATCAAGCCAAGGTATCTTGAACATTCTTATGGATAGCGGCTTAGGTCGCTATTTACATAAAACTATTTATAACTTCACTCGAAATTTATATTTCATTAGATGTAAGAAAAGAGCAGCATAAAGTTTTGTAAACAGCCTTGTATCTATATCATGCTTTTGAAAAAATTCAGACATAAAACAACAAAGCTGATAATGCATGTCTAAGTCTCTGCAATTACCCCAAGAATGGCTAAAACCACTTTTTCCACGCGACCCGCATGAAAAACACCGTGTCGCGACTTCATTAGAATTACTGTTCGATTTAATCTTTGTGGTTGCCATTGTGACAGCAGGGCAACAATTACATCACGCCATTATTGAAAATCATTTGGCACAGGGTCTAACACTATATGGCATGGTCTTTTTTGCTTTGTAGTGGGCATGGATGAATTTTAGTTGGTTTGCATCGGCTTATGATAATGATGATGCACTTTATCGAATTCTCACCTTTGTGCAGATCATTGGTTCATTGGTAATAGCAGCGGGCATACCGAGTGCATTTCAGCAGCAAGATTTTGATGTAATTATTATTGGTTACGCCATCATGCGTCTAGGCTTGGTGACACAGTGGTTTCGTGTTGCGAGAAGTGATACAGCACGTCGTAAAACAGCACTACGTTATGCCTTTGGCATCATCCTTGTTCAAATTGGATGGCTATTTTTCCATTTTTCGCCCATTCATTTTAGTGTTTATTTATTTGTTTTACTTGCTATTGCTGAACTGTGTACCGATTTTTGCTGAATCCCACAATATGACGCCATGGCATGCGCATCATATTTCAGAACGCTATTCATTGCTGACGATTATCGTGTTAGGTGAGTCTATTGTCGGTTGCTCATTGGCAATGGCTGATGCGCTAAATAATCAACGCTTTAGTACTGAACTCATTTTTCTGATGGTGGGTGGTTTGATGATGATGTTCACTATGTGGTGGTCGTACTTCGATACTAGTATCGCAGAGCGACTGAACAGCAGAAAAATGGCTTTCACATGGGGTTATGGGCATTTCTTTGTCTTTATTAGTATTGCTGCGATTGGTGCAGGTTTGGCCGCGGCAGTCGATGTGGTTTCTCATGAAGCGATGATTAGTTCGGAAAAAGAAAGCTACTTTGTGGCGATTAGTTTAATACTCTATACCACCAGTTTGTATTTATTGCATGAGTTACATCACCAGCATGGATGGAAAAAAATTCTCTATCCTTTAACTGTCGTGATAGTGCTGTGTATCCCATTATTGCTTAAGCCAGCAGGCTATGCCATTTTTGCGATGGCTGTGGTCTATGCACTGCGATTGATGTTTTCTAAATGTTATTTAGCATGATAAGCTAATGATATAATTTAATTAATATGTCTTTGTGTTATTTTAAATACTTACGATAAAGACAATAGAAAAAGAGAATAACGAGAGGATGGTTGTATGAAAGGGCAAATATTGGATTTTTCCGTCCAAAGCAATACGGGGGTAATTAGTGGTGATGATCAAAATCGTTACCACTTTACGGGGAGTGATTGGAAAGGCCAAAATGCTCCAGCACGCGGGCAATTTGTTGATTTTGAGACGAATGGAATTGGGCAAGCTACAAATATTTATTTAGTTGCTGTACCTTCTGCGTTGGGAACACAATATGGTCAAAAGAGTCGCATTGTGGCAGCAATTTTGGCTTTTTTTCTCGGCGGTTTCGGGATTCACAAGTTTTATTTAGGGCGAATAGGTTGGGGTATTGTTTACCTGTTATTTTGTTGGACATTTATTCCTTCAATTGTCGCTTTTATTGAGTTCATTATTTATCTATGTACATCTGATGAAGACTTTGCACGCAAATATGGCTAAATTGAATCTTGAAAATGTAAAAGGCGCTTGAAGCGCCTTTTTATATTTGAAGATCACGAGCGGGTTGTCCCCATTGATTATTTTCCGCTTTGGTATCGGTTGCCCACCAGATAATAAGCGGAATAAAACCAATAATGGTTAACATTAAAAGTTGCCACCAACCAGAACGTCCAGTGTCATGTAAGCGTCGTGCGCCAACTGCTAAACTTGGAACCAATAAAATTAAGCTTGAGATATTTTCTAGCCAAGGGTCACTACCAATAATATAATCACAAACGGAAGCAAGGACAGTGACTAACATACAAAATAACCAAAAGTACCAAAACTCTTTGCGACGAGATCGACCTTCAAAAACAGCAAATTGCTTGAGTGGTTTAAAAGACCACGCAAAGAAATCGTAATTTTCCTCTTCTTCGCTAAAATTGGGTTGAGCATTGTGCTGAAACGAATTTTGCTGTAACGCAATATAAACTTGCACAGCTTGGCCAGTTTCATCTATTGCAAAGTCAACAGTGTCGCCTCGCATAGGAGGCCTTTGAGCATGCCAATCAGCACCAGTGAACGAGTAGTGTTTTTGGTCTTCAGCACTAATAATGCCTGTATTAGTTTGAATTGAAAAATCTAATATTTGACCCTTCATATTATTCTCAAGTTATGGTGTTAAAAATTAAATTTACATTTTAATGAAGAGGTGAGTGTGAACACCTCTCTATATTTTTTAGCTATTTTGCAGGTTGTCCCCATTGATTGACTTCAGCTTTTGTTTCGGTAGCAAACCAGATAATAAGGATGATTGCACCAATCAGGGGAATTAACGCAATGAGATACCACCAGCCTGATTTGCTTAAGTCATGTAGACGACGTACAGAAACAGCTAAACTCGGAATTAATAATGCCAATACGATGAGGGCATAAAGTACAAACTCGGTTCCGATGACAGAATCAATGATTTGAGCGATGATGAGTATGATGAATTGCACTAGCGTAAAAAACCAAAACTCTTTACGACGTGCACGGCCTGTGAAATTGGCATAGTTTTTAAGGCATTTTACAAACCAATCAATCATATTAAATTGTGACTCTGCTTGGTCTTGGTTTGATATTTTATCAAGCTGTTCGGTTAAGTTGTAGATTGGATTTGAACTGCTTAAGGCAGTAAATACCTGTACCGCTTTTCCTTCAGGATTAATGTCGAAGTCAACATGATCACCACGTTTTGGCGTATTTTGTCCTCGCCATTCTGCCCCTGTAAATTCATAACGCTTTTGGTCATCGGCGGTGATAATGCCTAAATTGGTTTGAATTGAATAATCTAGAATTTGACCTTTCATTTTTACCTCTATTATTATGTGCGTTATTTTGAAAATGATGTATTTTTTACTGATTTATCATAGCAGATTTGTTTAAAATTCAAACAAAATATCTTTTTAAGCTGTTGTATTGAGATTCTTTTTATATAAAAAAGCGGAACACATTGGTTCCGCTTTTTTTGCATTTTACTCGTCAAACGACACATAGCTTGTCATTAGTATAATAATCAAATCAGCATCTTAATTCTTCTAACGAATCATATGACATCATACTACGACTCAACTGATGTCATTATGGGTTTAAAACGACTCAAACTGTGTCATTTTCCGTTCAATTCATATGTAACATATTTGCAAGGAGCATATTTAAACCTAACTCAAAAATTTTCTCTTGATCTTTTTCTGTCCAGTATGATTTAGCGTCATCCAATAAAGGATATGCGTCTAATTTTAGGCTGTGATTTGCAAGCTGATATCCTTTCGCTTCATCAATCCCCATTCCGATTAAGTAGTAATTTAAAATTCTTAGAAAGTAACTAGCATCTTTTACCGCTAGGTTTGCATTTTTAAAAACTAATAAAATACTATTCAAAAATTTATATCCAATATCTGTATTTAATGGATGTACAGCTAAGATCGGAAAAAATTTTGGATATTCCTTAGCTAATGTTCTCCATTGTTTTGCTATATGAATTAATTGTTCTTTTGGATCTTCTATTAGGTTTTGAAACATAATTTTTGAAATTAAAAAATCGACAATTTGATCAAGAATTTGTTCTTTATTCTTCATATGATAGTAAATACTCATCGCTTCACAATTTAGCTTTTGAGCAAGTTTACGCAAACTGAAACCTTCTATTCCCTGTTCTTCAATCATCCCTAAAGCAGTTTGAATGATCAAATCTTTGGACAAATTTACTTTTGATTTTTTCTGATTCTCAGTTTGATTTGACATAAAAATGGTTACCTTATAATCTAACTTACAGTGTAAGTCTAACAAAAGAAGGAAAAATAATGAAACACACATTACAGACTTGGGAGCAACAAGGAAATTACTCAGCTTTTAAGAATTATAAAATTTTCTATAAGTTTTCACCTAAACCAGATAGCCCAACCATTTTCCTCATTCATGGCTATCCCACGAGTTCATTTGATTGGGCAAAAATTTGGGATACTTTAAAAGATGATTATCAATTAGTTGCTATAGATTTACTTGGGTTAGGATTTTCAGATAAACCCAATAGATATGTATATTCTGTCCAAGGTCATGCGGATCAATGCATTTCTTTACTTGAAGAATTACAGCTACAGAATATTCATTTGATAGGACATGATTTGGGCGTTGGCATCATCCAGGAATTACTCGACCGACAACAGAAGAAGCTTTTATCATTTCAGATTAAATCATCTGTTTTTATGAATGGTAGTTTATTTCCTGAAGTTTATCGTCCTCGCCTTATCCAAAAACTTATGGCTTCTTTTGTTGGGCATATTATTACAACGTTTTTATCTTTTCGTGTTTTCTCAAAAAACATGAAAAATATGTTTGATCAAAAGACTCAGCCGAGCCATCTAGATTTACAACAATGGTATCAACTATTAAATATTAATGAAGGAAAGAAAAGTTTAGTTCAATTGAATCGTGCGATTTTTGAAAGATTTAAACATCGAGATAGATTGGTAGGTGCGTTGATCAACAGTCAAATTCCTATGCTACTCATCAATGGAAAAAGAGATCCTAATTCTGGTGAACATATGGCACAAAGATATAAAGAAATTATTCCTAATCCACATGTGATTGAACTTGAGGATTGTGGACACTGGACTCCTTGGGAACAGCCAAGCAGAGTAGAAAAAGAAATAAAAACTTTTTTGTCTTCATTTCTTACCACTAATTAATTTTTTAGTTCCTTGTGTACGAGCAAAAAATCAAAGAGTTGTTGTTTCCACTATTGAAGCTCTTTAATTTTCCTAAAATTAATATAATAAACACTATGAAAATCTTTTAAGAGCAATAGGTTAATACTTTAAAAAAATCCCATTCATGCTGAATGGGATTTTTTCTATGACAACTTATGTGTCGTCTAATGACAAACTATGAGTCGTAAATGACAAACAATGAGTCGCATGACGTTACTGAGTAAATTATTACCAGCTTAACGCGCCACCAGTTTGGTAGTCAGTTACGCGAGTTTCGAAGAAGTTCTTCTCTTTACGCAAGTCCATCATTTCTGACATCCACTGGAATGGGTTATTCACACCAGCAAATTGTTCAGGTAAGCCTAATTGGCTTAAACGACGGTTACAGATGAACTTCAAGTATTCTTCCATCATCGCTGCATTCATACCCAATACACCGCGTGGCATAGTGTCACGTGCGTATTCAATTTCAAGCATTGTACCTTCAAGAATCATCTGAACGATTTCTTCTTGGAACTCAGCAGTCCATAGGTGAGGGTTCTCAATCTTGATTTGGTTAATCATGTCGATACCAAAGTTCAAGTGCATAGACTCATCACGTAGGATGTATTGGAATTGCTCGGCAACACCATTCATCTTATTACGGCGACCCATAGACAAGATTTGGCTGAAACCACAGTAGAAGAAGATACCTTCAAGCACGCAGTAGAAAGCGATCAAGTTGCGAAGCAAGATTTGGTCAGTTTCAGGTGTACCTGTTTTGAAAGTAGGATCACTTAAAGACTGAGTATATTTCAGACCCCAAGCCGCTTTACGGGCAACTGATGGAATTTCACGATACATGTTGAAGACTTCGCCTTCATCCATACCTAAAGATTCGATACAGTATTGGTAAGCGTGTGTGTGAATCGCTTCTTCAAAAGACTGACGCAAAATGTACTGACGGCATTCTGGGTTAGTAATGTGACGGTAGATTGCAAGAACCAAGTTATTTGCAACCAATGAGTCAGCAGTCGAGAAGAAACCAAGTGAACGCATTACAATAGTACGTTCATCTTCAGTTAAACCATTTTCAGACTTCCACAATGCGATGTCTTGAGTCATGTTGACTTCTTGAGGCATCCAGTGGTTTGCACATCCGTCTAGGTACTTTTGCCAAGCCCATTCGTATTTGAATGGTACAAGTTGGTTTAAGTCGGCGCGGCAGTTGATCATCGCTTTATCATCAACTTGAACACGCTGAGCACCCATTTCAAGCTCTTCTAAGCCAGGTGCAACATCTAGATTTTCTAAGGCGTTAGATGCTCTTGCCAACGGATCGGTTGGATCTGTTGCTCGACTTGAATTGGTTCGAGTGGGTTGTGCAGCTGCCAAATTCGGCGATGAGTGCTGTGCATGAGATACCACTTGCGAATCAGTCGTTTTCTTCGGTTCGACGGGCGCAGGCTGGTTAGCTTGTGCAGCTTGTTTCGGTTCATCATCTTCGAAATCGTCCCAACTTAGGATAGACATATCAATTCTCTCTACGTTGCTTTATATCTTTTATAGACATCCAGTCGCGCTGAGATGTCCTACTATACGCTCAATTTGAGTAAGCAAAATCAAGTTTTGTCGATGGATGCTCTAATTTTATTCGGTAGAGCAAATATCCCCACTACTTATTTTGATTACGCGTTTTATATGCCTTAAACCAGAAATAGGCAATCGGGACATAAAAAGTCAAAATAAAGGAAACCACCAAGGCAATTAACCCTAACTGATAGTTATGCGTCATATGTGGCATGGAGGTTTCCTAATTATTGCTAATCCATTTAAATGAACGGATTAGCTATATTTTGTAAGTAAATTGATAGCTTAAATACCAAGTATGGTATAGCTGTCAAAATACATATATCCCATAGTGTTTTAATTAATTTGAATATTTTTGAGCAAATTAAACTAATACACTTCAACAAAACATGTGCTACATAAGAATCTCTGAATCTCAATGCCCACAGTATTGTTATTGTAAAACTTACAACCGCTTGAAGAGACTTACGTTCTTCAGTGGTTAAATCAATTTTTCTTCCAAAGATATCTTTTCTTTTTTTCATAATCGTTCCTTTCAGAATAATTACGCTATACGCGGCCAACGTTATAGAGATTTTCAGAGAGGCCACGTGAGTAGCCTAATTTCTGATTTCGATACCTTTAGTTAATTATTGACAAGCTTCACAATCAGGGTTGTCAATTGAACATGCCATTGGCACTGGAGCCGCTTGACCAAAACCTTCTTCTTCAGCAGCAACTTCAGCTTTAGGTTCTTCTTTTGCAACCGCAGCAACAGGTGCGGCAACTGTTGTTGGTTTCACTGCGTTTAATGCGCCAGTGTTAATGGTTGATTTTTCAGCAGATGTAGCACCCAATGCGCGTAGGTAATAAGTCGTCTTAAGACCACGTAACCACGCCATTTTGTAAGTCATATCTAGTTTCTTACCGTTTGCACCAGAGATGTAAAGGTTAAGAGACTGAGCTTGGTCGATCCATTTTTGACGACGCGATGCAGCATCAACAATCCAACGTGGCTCAACTTCGAACGCAGTCGCGAAGATTGCTTTAAGCTCTTCAGGAATACGTGCAATTTTTTGTACCGAACCTTCGAAGTGTTTCAGGTCATTTACCATTACAGAGTCCCAAAGACCACGGTCTTTCAATGCGCGAACTAGGTAAGGGTTGATCACTGTGAATTCACCAGAAAGGTTAGATTTCACATACAAATTTTGGAATGTTGGCTCGATTGATTGAGACACACCACAAATGTTCGAAATGGTTGCAGTCGGAGCAATCGCCATTACGTTTGAGTTACGCATACCGTCTTTTTGAACTTTGGCACGTAAAGTGTCCCAGTCTAAACGTTGTGTACGGTCAACTTCGAACATACGGTCTGGACGAGACTTCGCAACGATGTCTAAAGAGTCGATTGGTAAGATACCTTGATCCCACAATGAACCTTTAAATGTTTCGTAAGTACCACGTTCAATTGCAAGGTCGCTAGACGTTTGAATTGCGTAGTAAGAAATCACTTCCATAGATTCGTCTGCAAACTCTACAGCAGCATCAGAACCGTAAGCCATCTTCATTTCATATAGTGCATCTTGGAAGCCCATGATGCCCATACCAACTGGACGGTGTTTCAAGTTCGAATTACGCGCTTGAGGAACAGCGTAGTAGTTAATGTCAATCACGTTATCGAGCATACGAACAGCAGTTTTTACTGTACGCGCAAGTTTTTCACGATCTAGTACGCCGCCTTGAACGTGTTGTACAAGGTTGATCGAACCTAAGTTACATACCGCGATTTCGTCTTGGTTTGTATTGAGTGTGATCTCAGTACACAAGTTCGATGAGTGAACAACGCCCACGTGTTGCTGTGGAGAACGTAAGTTACATACGTCTTTAAATGTGATCCAAGGGTGACCAGTTTCGAACAACATAGAAAGCATTTTGCGCCATAAATCTTTTGCACGGATTTTCTTATGAAGCATGTTGGTTTCTTTCGCAATGCCTTCGTAGTAAGCATAGCGTTCTGCAAACTCGCTACCTGTTAAGTCATGCAGGTCAGGTGTTTCAGATGGTGTGAATAGTGTCCATTCAGCATCTTCAAACACACGTTGCATAAATAAGTCAGGAACCCAGTTTGCTGTGTTCATGTCATGCGTACGACGACGGTCATCACCCGTGTTTTTACGAAGCTCTAGGAATTCTTCAATGTCCAAGTGCCAAGTTTCTAGGTATGCACATACTGCACCTTTACGTTTACCACCTTGGTTTACTGCAACGGCAGTATCGTTGGCAACTTTAAGGAAAGGTACAACACCTTGAGACTTACCGTTTGTGCCTTTGATATAAGAGTTCAATGCACGAACAGGTGTCCAGTCATTACCTAAACCGCCTGCCCATTTAGACAACATTGCGTTATCACGCATTGCGCCATAAATGTTGTAAAGGTCATCGGCAATTGTAGTTAAGTAGCAGCTAGATAACTGTGGACGTAAAGTACCTGAGTTAAATAGTGTTGGTGTAGATGCCATGTAGTCGAAGCTAGATAACAAATTGTAGAACTCGATTGCACGAGCTTCTTTATCTTGTTCATTTAGCGAAAGACCCATCGAAACACGCATGAAGAACAATTGCGGTAATTCGAAACGTACGCCATCCGAGTGGATGAAGTAACGGTCAAATAATGTTTGTAGACCTAAGTAAGTAAATTGGTTAGAGCGTTCTGGTTGAATCGCCGCAGCCAATTTTGCAAGGTCAAAGTTTAATAAGTCTGGAGAAAGAAGATCTAACTCGATACCTTTCTTCAAGAAAGTTTCAAGTGCATCTGCTTCATTGGTGTCAGCAGCTAAGCCTAAGAATTCTAAACCGGTTGCAACAAGGTCGTTACGAAGTAAGCGTGCAGTCACATAGGTGTAGTTAGGTTCTTGTTCGATACGGGTACGAGTTGCCATCATCATGGTTGTAGAGATGTCAGACTCTTTTACGCCGTTGTAAAGGTTTTTTACAGTTTCATCGATGATCGCTTGAACATCGATACCTTCTAAGCCTTCAGCAGCTTTCGCAATGCTTGCTTCTAAAGCACCAAGATCAAGTGGTTTAAGTTGACCATTTGAACCAGTCACTTGAAGTGTAGGGTGGTGATTTGCACCTGTTTGTTTACGCGCTTCAGCACGTTGCTCACGGTAAATCACGTAAGAGCGAGCAACTTTTTGCTCACCTGTACGCATAAGCGCAAGTTCAACCTGATCCTGAATTTCTTCAATATGGATTGTACCGCCAGAAGGTAAACGGCGGTTAAAAGTATTCAATACCATTTCAGTTAATTGAGAAATACGGTCGTGAATACGGCTGGAGTCAGCGCTTTGCTGGCCTTCAACGGCCAAAAATGCTTTACCAATTGCGACAGATATTTTTTCCGCGTCAAAAGGTGCAACGTCACCGGTGCGTTTAATCACCTGAATTTGACCAGGGGTTGAATTCGTTACGCTCATGCTAGCATAGCTCCATTTGTCATCTATTTTTATGTTATGGACCGTTTGAACTGGGCAAAAACTATGCCACAGTGTTTGAGGTTTAAACACAAGACCTAGTGGTTTAAAATTAATTGAACACAAGATACGGGAAAATTTAGGGTAGATCAATATTGACATTCATCTAAAAAGTTTGGTCAGTTTGAACAGCTTTCCGTTGCGTCAAAATCCCTGTTTTTTATCTTTGTTGTATATGCCTTATTGGACAAGGGCATAGCATAGCAAAGTCAGAAAATTGTGCTTATAGATAACATTGTGGATAACTAAATAAACCCAGAAAAACTTGTGAATTAACTAGTCAGTTTTTATGCGATCAAAATCTTACTAATTTTTAATTTGTTGATTATGTGAGCAATGCATCAAATAAATGAATAGTGAATCAATTCACATAAATTGGCTGGTTAAAAATTATTACAAAATACGATATTGATGTATCAGTTTCGTGAATGTCATCTTGTTTACAATGTAAACGTGTGTATATTGCAAATTATATTTAAGCGTATCTATCGGATTTCAAATAGGATACGCCCACCAAATAAGGGGCAGTCAATGAGCCAAGAAGAAAAGTTACCTAAAATTTTAATTGTTGAAGATGATGAGCGTCTCGCTCGTTTAACTCAGGAATACTTAATCCGTAATGGACTTGAAGTTGGGGTAGAACCAGACGGTAACCGTGCAATCCGCCGTATTATCGCTGAACAACCAGATATGGTATTGCTTGATGTGATGCTTCCTGGTGCAGATGGTTTAACCATTTGCCGTGAAGTTCGTCCACATTACCATCAGCCAATTTTAATGTTGACTGCACGTACTGAAGATATGGACCAAGTATTGGGTCTAGAAATGGGTGCAGATGACTATGTCGCTAAACCTGTTCAACCACGTGTATTGCTTGCGCGTATCCGTGCATTATTACGCCGTACAGACAAAGCACCTGAAGATGAAGTTGCACAGCGTATCGAATTTGATGACCTGGTTATTGATAATGGTGGTCGTTCAGTAACGCTGAATAACGAATTGGTTGATTTCACAAGTGCAGAATACGATTTGTTGTGGTTGTTGGCTTCAAATGCGGGTCGCATTTTATCTCGTGAAGATATTTTTGAGCGTCTACGTGGTATTGAGTACGATGGTCAAGACCGTTCAATCGATGTACGTATTTCACGTATTCGTCCAAAAATTGGTGATGATCCAGAAAACCCGAAACGTATTAAAACCGTACGTAGTAAAGGTTACTTATTTGTGAAAGAAACCAACGGCATTTAATGTAAAATGCCGAACCACACTTTGGCCATGTAGGACACTTCATACGTGTTTAAACACAGCATATTCTTGCGCGTCTATGCAGGACTATTGATATTAGTCTTTCTCGTCGCAACATTCGGCTATTTGCTGGTACAAATTATTAACTACCAGCGCGCGCAAGAGTATCGTGAGTCTCTTACCGATGGGCTTGCCTTTATTATTAGTGAAGGCATAGCGCGTCAGCCAAATGAGCAGCAAAAGTCAGATTGGGTGTCTGATGCATCGGATTTGCTTGAGTTGCCCATCTATTATGTTAAGTCGAATCAAGTCGATTTAACCCGTGCGGAATCCAAACGAATTGAAGAGCGTAAAGCTGTTGTTCGTTGGGATGCACAAACCACGGCTGCATATATTATTTTGGGTTTAAAAGACGACCCTGAGCATTTGCTTTATATCAAGGCTGATAATATTACCGAACGCCAGATGAAAGCATTGCCTGTCTTCATTCTTGATTATTTGGTTTATTACCCTGGTCAAGAAAAGCAGTATTTAGAAAAAATTCAGCATCATTTTTCTTATCCTATTTCCATTCAGAGTGTTCAAAATTTACCACTAGATTCGGAACAAATAGGCCGTCTCAGACTCGATCACAGCATTATTTTATATCGTGATAGTGCAACTGAGCGTGGTACAACGATTTCAATCGTTTCACCTATTCCAAGCTCAACCTCTGAAGTTTTGGTTATGGGGCCTGTGCCGCTATTTAATTGGATGCCATTCCAATTGGCAGCAGGGATCACCTTGCTTAGCTTGTTTGTCTTGAGCTTGGGTGTGTATGGTTTGTTAATTCCAATGCAGCGCAAACTGCGTGCAGTAAATTATGCATTGAATAAAATGAAGGGTGGTGATTTAACTGTACGTCTACCTGTAGATGGTACAGATGAGTTTGGTACTTTGGCGTCTAGCTATAACTCGATGTCTGACCATATTGAGCGTTTAATTGAGGCGCAACGTGAATTAATGCGTGCGGTATCGCATGAGTTGCGGACACCTGTTGCGCGTATTCGCTTTGGCGTAGAAATGATGGCGGATGAAGATGATTATGACTATCGTCAGCAGCAAGTCGAACAGATTGATAAAGATATTGAAGCGCTGAATACTTTAATTGATGAAATCATGACTTATGCCAAACTTGAGCAGGGCATGCCATCTTTAGAATTTGAAGATGTCAGTCTGTTTGAAGTGTTGGATCAAGTATTGATTGAAACTGAGGCACTCAAAACCGGCAAACAGCTTGAGCTGCAAGCTCCACCTATAGGTGTGATTGTTGAAACCGAACGTCGTTATTTGCACCGTGTGATTCAAAACTTGGTCGGTAATGCGGTGCGTTATTGTGATGATCGCGTATTGATGAGTGGTGGTGTTGATGATGATGGAATGGCCTATATCTGTGTAGAGGATGATGGGCCTGGTATTCCAGAAGAAGATCGTCAGCGTATTTTTGATGCTTTTGCGCGTCTAGATGATAGTCGTACTCGTGCATCGGGTGGTTATGGTCTCGGACTTTCCATTGTGAGTCGTATTGCCTATTGGTTTGGTGGTACGGTGGTGATTGATGCAAGCCCTGAGTTGGGTGGGGCACGTTTCACAATGCGTTGGCCTGCTACACGTTTTAAAAAGCAATCCAAGCGTAAAGCAGAGTTGAAGGATTCAAACGAGCCTGATGCAAATTAAAGACGTTATTGCTTATCATTTTATTTAAGACTTTAAAAAAGCCATTCAATTTTGAATGGCTTTTTTATATTGGCTTTATTGAATTAAATAAACTTATTCGGTAATTGTTGCATCTGGCTCAATAATGGGCTTGCCATCTTTTAAAGCCGCGAGAGCATCGGCATTGAAATCAATTAATAGTGAATTATTTTTGGCATCAATTGAATAATTGCTAATGAGCTTTTGATCGCCATTTAAAGTTTCGAGCTTATATTCATCTGCAATGTTCATAATACCGTTTAAATTAGTGGTTGCAGAAGCAAAGTCTTGGCGAAGTAATTCATAAACATCGCGTAAATCAAAAATCGCATTCTGAGCATCTGGGTGCTTTTCTAAATAGTTTTTAATGTGATGGATCACAAGCTGCGCAGATAGAAAATAATCCGGTTTATGCGTGAATTCTAAAGTCATTATTGTCTCTCCGTTGTGATTGCTTATTGTGTTTTATCTACCAATATCACACTCTTTAAATTGGATGTCAAAGTGTTGCAAAAAATCCACAACAAAGCCCAATTTGAGTAAATAGGAGATTTCCAAGGCTAAACGGGAGGGATGTTTTTTTTGTGCCGATGAACAACTTAATTTGTTCAGTAATTCATCTAAAATAGGTGTAACTTGTATTTAGAAAATAAATAGTCTATTTCATCAATTCTTGCAAAAAGAAGTAATCCTACTTAATTCATGCGCCTTTTTTAATAAAACTAGCCAGTCATAATTTTTGTAAAAAATCCACTAAGTAGAAAAAATAATAAAAAATTTAAATTTAATTCATATAAGCGATCAATCCTAATTTTAAGGGAGTAAAGCTGACTTTAATGCTGAAATGATTAAAAAATCATCCTAAAGACGAATACCGATAAGCTAGCAACAAGCCGTGTCAATCAGGTACAATTGGCGGGATTAATTTTGTGTTTGGTGTATTTGAAGGCCAATACATACATTCTTTGTTAATAAATAGGCCTGCCAGGAGTTATCCCCGCATGAGTGCCATTACTCCATACGATTGGGCAATTATTGCCTTCGTGATCGGCGTTACATTCCTTTGCGTCTTTATGCTGACCGTCCCTTTACTCCTTGGGGGTAAATCATGGGGTCGTGCTAAGCAAGAGCAGTTTGAGTCAGGTGTAGTAGGTGCTGGTGGTGCACGTATTCGCTTGTCTGCGAAATTCTATTTAGTTGCAATTTTCTTCGTCGTGTTTGATATCGAAGCACTTTACCTTTATGCATGGGCATCATCTGTTCGTGAGACAGGTTGGGTTGGTTTTGCAGCTGCAGCAGTCTTTATTTTAGTTTTACTTGCTGGTTTGGTTTATGAGTTGTCTACTGGTGGTTTAAATTGGTCACCTTCTGACAAACGTAAAGCGGCCGGAATTAAACCTAAAGTTGGTTCGCCAAATATGGACATCGCAGAAATCACACGCTTTAACTCTATTGAAGAGTTGGTTATGGACCCTACGGGTCAAATTCCAGCGCAATCATCTGGTCGTGTGAAACCTAAATCACCGACTGCATCATCTGACAAGGAGTAATACGGGATGAAATATACCTTAACCCGTGCGAATCCGGATGCTGACCAATATCCACTTCAAGAGCGTCAAATCGTTACAGATCCGCTTGAAGAAGAAGTGAATAAAAATGTGTTCATGACTCGTTTAGAGGACGTGGCACATACAGCAGTAAACTGGGGTCGTAAGAACTCAGTTTGGCCGTTTAACTTTGGTACATCGTGCTGCTACGTAGAGTATGCAACGACTTTAACAGGCGTGCATGACTTGTCACGTTTTGGTGCCGAGGTTATTCGTGCTTCACCACGTCAGGCTGACTTGATGATTGTTGCAGGTACTTGCTTCATGAAAATGGCGCCTGTAATTCAACGTTTGTACGAGCAAATGCTTGAGCCTAAATGGGTAATCTCAATGGGCGCATGTGCAAACTCTGGTGGTATGTACGACATTTATTCAGTTGTACAAGGTGTGGATAAAATCATCCCTGTCGATGTATATATCCCAGGTTGCCCACCACGTCCTGAAGCTTTAATTCAGGCATTGATGTTATTGCAAGACCAGATTCAACTTGAGCGCCGACCACTTTCTGCGGTTATTGGTGATGATCTTAAGCCAGTGTATAAGCCAAAGATGATGCCAGAACGTGACCGTAAAAATGCAGAGCGTATTGCGGTGAAAAACCTGCGCTCAATGGATGAAATTAAATAATCTTTACGATGAAATATTGATACACCCGGTCTGGGTGTAATTGTCGTTTTGATTGACTGAATTTGTATTAAATAGGAAGCCAAGCTAATGGCTGAAACTGACATTGCTATGCCAGAATCAACGCCTGTTGATTCACGCCCTGCATTTGCAATTGTAGAAGAGCTCAAAACCAAGTTTGGTGAGAACTTCTACGTGCAAACGACTTTTGAAGACTTTCCAACAGTCTGGGTTGAGCGCGCACGTGTACAAGAAGTTTTAATGTTCTTGCGCACAGTGTCACGTCCATACGTGATGCTATTTGACTTGTCTGCGGTAGATGAACGTTTACGTACGCACCGCGATGGTCTACCTGCGTCTGACTTCACTGTGTTCTATCATTTGTTATCGCTTGAACGTAACTCGGATATCCGTATTAAAGTTGCGTTGTCTGAAAATGATGTAAATCTTCCGACTGCGACTAACATTTGGCCGAATGCCAACTGGTATGAACGTGAAGCTTACGACATGTTTGGTATTAATTTCGAAGGGCATCCAATGCTCCGTCGTATCTTGTTGCCAACTTACTGGGAAGGTCATCCACTTCGTAAAGAATATTCTGCGCGTGCGACTGAATACACACCGTATATGCAGAACCAAGCGAAACAGGATTACGAACAAGAACATCTTCGTTTTGTACCTGAAGATTGGGGTATGAAGCGCGGCAATGATGACGAAGACTTCATGTTCCTAAACTTGGGTCCTAACCATCCATCTGCGCACGGTGCATTCCGTGTGATCTTGCAGTTGGACGGTGAAGAAGTGAAAGACTGTGTGCCTGATATCGGCTATCACCACCGTGGCGTGGAAAAAATGGCTGAGCGTCAAACTTGGCATTCATTCATTCCGTATACAGACCGTGTTGACTACTTAGGTGGTTGTGCGCAAAACATGCCTTACGTACTTGGCGTAGAGCAAATGGCAGGCATCACTGTTCCAGACCGCGCGCAATGTATCCGTGTCATGATGTCTGAATTGTTCCGTATCAATAACCACTTATTGTTCATTGGTACAGCAATTCAGGATGCTGGTGGTATGACACCTGTATTCTATATGTTCGCCGATCGTCAAAAAATCTATGACGCAATCGAAGCGATCACAGGCTACCGTATGCACCCAGCATGGTTCCGTATCGGTGGTACTGCTCACGACTTGCCAAACAACTGGCAGCACCTCATTCGCGAAATCCTGGACTGGATGCCGAAGCGTATGAACGAGTACTACACAGCAGCATTGAAAAACTCAGTGTTCATTGGTCGTACCCGTAACGTTGCTCAGTACGATGCAAAATCTGCATTGGCTTGGGGCGTAACAGGTACTGGTCTACGTGCAACAGGTATTGATTTCGACGTACGTAAATACCGCCCTTATAGTGGTTATGAAAACTACGACTTCGACGTACCACTTGAGTACGAAGGCGATGCTTATGCGCGTGTGATTGTTCACTTCCGTGAAATTGAAGAATCACTAAAAATCATCAAGCAATGTTTAGATAACATGCCTTCTGGTGCACATAAAGCAGACCATCCACTGGCTGTTCCACCACCAAAAGACAAGACTTTACAAGACATCGAAACTTTGATTACGCACTTCTTGAGCGTGTCATGGGGTCCTGTAATGCCAGCAGGCGAAAGCTCTGTAATGGCGGAAGTGGTAAAAGGCGCGTCGAACTACTACTTGACTTCAGACAAGTCAACCATGAGTTACCGTACCCGTATCCGTACACCAACTTTCACGCATTTACAGCAAATGCCTTCTGTGATTAACGGCAGCTTAATGTCTGACTTAATCATTTATTTAGCGACAATTGACGTCGTAATGGCTGACGTGGATCGCTAAGGGGTAATCGCATTATGATGATTTTGACTGACAAAAAACCGCGTGTGAACGTTGAAGGGATTTTAACTGCGGAAGAAATCCACGATATCGAACATCACATCGGTCACTACCCGTACCCTCGTGCAGCATGTCTTGATGCATTGAAATGTGTACAACGCCGTAATGGTTGGGTAGATGATGCTCAGATGAATGCTATTGCACAAATGCTTAGCATGACTCTTGCAGACTTAGAAGGTGTTGCAACGTTCTATAACCGTATTTACCGTCAGCCAGTAGGCCGTCACGTAATTTTATTATGTGATTCGATCGCTTGCTTCTTGATGGGTGCGGAAACGCTTGCTGAAGCATTCCAACGTGAATTGGGTATTTCATTTGGCCAAACGACTGCTGATGGTCGTTTTACGCTACTGCCAATTTGCTGTTTGGGGAACTGTGATAAAGGTCCGACGTTAATGATTGACGAAGACACTCACGGTCTAGTTGAAGTGACTTCAATTAAACAGTTATTGGAGAAGTATGTATGAATACTGAACCAAAACCAATTTATGGCGACGGTAACCCAGAAACTCACCCATTAACTTGGCGTTTGAGTAAACAGGAACACGTACGCAGTGCAGACGATTATGAAGCACTTGAGGGTTATGCTGGCTTTAAAAAAGCAATTGGCATGCAACCAAAAGAAGTGCTTGATGTTATTAAAGCAGCGACTGTAAAAGGTCGTGGTGGTGCTGGTTTCCCTGCAGGGATCAAATGGTCGCTTATGGCACCAAACGATAACTCAGGCCCACGTTACCTGATCTGTAATGCCGATGAAATGGAACCAGGTACGTTCAAAGACCGTTTGTTGATGGAAAAACTTCCTCACCAACTGATTGAAGGTATGTTGATTGCTGCTTATACATTAGAAGCAACACAAGGTTATATCTTCATCCGTGGCGAATACATCGAAGCTGCTGGCTACTTAAATGAAGCGCTTGATCAAATTCGTGCCAAAGGTTACTTGGGTGAAAATATTCAAGGAACAGGTTGGAGCTTTGATTTACACGTACATACCGGTGCGGGTCGTTATATCTGTGGTGAAGAAACTGCATTGATTAACTCGCTTGAAGGTCGTCGTGCAAACCCACGTACTAAACCGCCATTCCCGCAAGTTGCAGGTGCTTGGGGTCGTCCTACGATTGTCAATAACGTAGAGACTTACAACAACTTACCAGCAATTATGCTTCGTGGTCCTGAATGGTACATCGGTTTATCTGAAGGTAAGTCGAAAGATCCAGGCACAAAAATTTACGGCGCTTCAGGCAAAGTAAAATTCCCAGGTCTTTGGGAGCTACCATTTGGTACGACTGCGCGTGAAGTGATTGAAGATCATGCTGGTGGTATGCGTGATGGTCTTAAACTAAAAGCTTGGTTGCCAGGTGGTGCGTCTACCGACTTCCTTGCTGCTGAACACATCGATCTTCCTATGGATGCTGAGAGCATCATGAAAGCAGGTTCACGTTTAGGTACGTGTTTGCTCATGGTAGTCGATGAAACTCAGTGTATGGTTTCTGCGACACGTAACTTAGAAGAATTCTTCGCGCGTGAATCATGTGGTTTCTGTACGCCTTGCCGTGATGGTCTACCTTGGGCTGTTAAAGCATTAAAAGCTTTAGAAAATGGCGAAGGTAAGAAAGAAGATATCGATCACTTACAAGAACTTACTCGTAAGCTTTGGATTGGTAAAACTTTCTGTGCCCATGCACCGGGTGCAATGGAACCGCTTATGGGCGCGCTCAAACATTTCCGTGGCGAATTTGAAGCAAAAGTAGTGAATGCTGCTGCTCAAGTTAGCAACGCCGAACAAGTTTAAGGAATTCGACTATGGCTACAATTCATGTCGATGGCAAATCGTACGAAGTCAATGGCTCAGAGAACTTGCTACAAGCATGTTTGTCTTTGGGTATTGATATCCCGTACTTTTGTTGGCATCCATCCTTAGGTTCTGTCGGTTCTTGCCGTCAATGTGCTGTGACTCAATATGCGAATCCGGAAGATACCCGTGGTCGTTTGGTCATGTCATGTATGACACCAGCAGCTGACAATACCTATATCTCTATTGAAGATAACGAAGCGAAAAACTTCCGTGCTTCAATTGTAGAATTCTTAATGACCAACCACCCACACGACTGTCCAGTGTGTGAAGAAGGTGGTCACTGTCATTTACAAGATATGACTGTGATGACACAACATGATCGTCGTCGCTACCGTTTCACAAAACGTACGCATTACAACCAAGAGTTAGGCTCATTCATTTCTCACGAAATGAACCGTTGTATCGCGTGCTACCGTTGTGTTCGTTACTACAAAGATTATGCTGGTGGTACAGACTTCGGTGTTTATGCAAGTGCATCACGTGTTTACTTTGGCCGCCCAGAATCAGGAACTTTAGAATCTGAATTCTCTGGTAACTTGACTGAAGTATGTCCAACAGGTGTATTCACGGATAAAACTCACTCAGAACGCTATAACCGTAAGTGGGACATGCAGTATGCGCCAAGCGTATGCCAAGGCTGTTCTTCAGGTTGTAACATTTCTCCGGGTGAGCGTTATGGCGAACTACGTCGTGTAGAAAACCGCTTTAACGGTGACGTGAACCAATACTTCCTATGCGATAAAGGTCGTTTCGGTACAGGTTATGTGAACCGTGCAGATCGTCCACGTCAACCGCAGTTCCGTACTGCCGGCAACGTGACTACAGTTTCTGTAGATCAAGCACTTGATACCGTGATTGAAAATATCCAAGCTAAAAAAGTATTGGGTATCGGTTCACCACGTGCATCACTTGAATCTAACTTCGCGCTTCGTGAATTAGTAGGTCAGGAAAACTACTCAACAGGTATGTCTCAAAAAGAGCAAAACTTGGTTGAGTTAGCGGCATCAATCATGCAAACAGAGGGTGTTTACAACCCAACAATGCGTGAAATTGAAAGCTATGATGCAGTGCTAATTTTGGGTGAAGATTTAACCCAAACTGCGCCACGTATGGCATTGTCTGTTCGTCAAGCGGCGAAAAACAAAGCCAAAGAAATGGCAGCAGAGCGTCGTACTCAAGAATGGTTGGCTGAACCTGTACAACGTATTGGTCAAGATGAAAAATCTCCAATCTACATTCTTGCTGCGACTCAAACACGTTTAGCTGACGTTGCAACAGGTGAAGTGGTGGCTTCTCCTAACGACATCGCGCGTTTAGGTTTTGCGGTTGCTGCAGCAGTAGCAGGCGAGAGCATTACTGGTCTTGCTGATGATGCTAAAGCATTTGCACAAACCATTGCTGACACCTTAAAAGCTGCGAAAAAACCATTGATCATCTCTGGTACAAGCTTACAAGACGCATCAATCATGGAAGCAGCAGCGCAAGTTGCACAAAACCTTGGTTCAAATGCAGGTTTGACATTGACTGTTCCTGAAGTGAACTCAATGGGCTTGGCAATCTTGGGTGGTCAAAGCCTTGAGCAAGCATTTGCACAAGATTTTGATGCAGTGATTGTGGTTGAAAACGATCTTTATCGTCGTTTACCAGCAGCGCAAGTGAATGCAGCGCTTTCGGGTAAAGATGTGATTGTATTAGATCACTCTGAAACTGAAACTGTGAAAAAAGCAGATATCGTTCTTTCTGCTGCAAGTTTCGCTGAAGGTGATGGTACTGTGGTATCGCAAGAAGGCCGTGCACAACGTTTCTACCAAGTGTATGACCCAAGCTACTACAAACCAGAACTTGCGATTAAAGAATCTTGGCGTTGGTTACATGCCCTAGAAACAGGTCTTAAAGGTAAGGCAATTTCTTGGACATTACTTGATGACGTCATCGAGTCAGTTGCGAAAAACGTACCTGCACTTGAAGCGATTCAAGATGTAGCACCAAATGCGGGCTTCCGTGTACATGGTCTTAAAGTAGCTCGTGAACCACGTCGTTACTCTGGTCGTACTGCAATGCGTGCACCACTTTCTATTCACGAACCTAAGCAACCAGTCGATAAAGACTCTGCGTTGACGTTCTCAATGGAAGGTTATGTAGGTAACCAAACTCCAGCTGCACTTGTACCATTTGCTTGGTCTGCAGGTTGGAACTCACCACAAGCCTGGAATAAATTCCAAGACAACGTGGGGGGTCACTTAAAAGGTGGTGATGCTGGTATTCGTTTATTCGATCGCCTAGTAAAACGTCCTGCACGTACATTTGTAGCGCCAGCGCCAGTGGTTGCAAACCCTGAAAGCTTCCGTCTTGTACCAATGCACCATATTTTCGCTTCAGGTGAATTTACAGTGAAAACGCCTGCGATGGAATCACGTATTCCAGAAGCAATGTTTGCTGTGGGTGAACAAGATGCTGCTCGTTTGAATGTTCAAGATGGTCAGAAGATCACAGTGAAAACTGGTGAAGCTGAAATCGTTCTTCCAGTTCAAGTGATTGAATACTTACCAACAGGTTATATCGGTTATCCAGTGGGTATTGCACCTACAGTATCGCTTGCAGAACCTGTTTCAGTCGCGGTAGGAGTGTAATTCATGGAACAAGAATTAATCCGTCAAACGCCGCTGTGGGCTGAAAACTGGCCAATCGCCTATTCAGTGCTGCAAGCTATTGTGATCTTACTGGTTGTGGTATTGATCGCAGCGTTGATGTCTTTCATCGAGCGTCGTTTACTTGGCTTGTGGCAAGACCGTTACGGTCCGAACCGTGTAGGTCCGGGTGGTATGTTCCAGATCGTTGCCGACATGCTGAAAATCATGTTCAAGGAAGACTGGACACCAAAATTTGCTGACAAACTCACTTTCCGTATGGCTCCAGCAGTTGCGATGGCAACTGCGGTGCTGTCGTTCATGGTTATTCCTGTTTCACCTTACTTAGGTGTCTCAGACATGAGCATCGGCCTATTGTTCTTTATGGCAATGGCAGGTATTGCGGTATACGCAGTATTGTTCGGTGGTTGGTCATCAAACAACAAATATGCATTATTGGGTGGTCTACGTTCTGCAGCTCAAACCATTTCGTATGAAGTGTTCTTGGGTATTTCATTGATGGGTGTGGTTGCAATTGCTGGCTCATTCAATATGCGTGAAATTGTAGAAGCGCAACGTGATGTTTGGTTTGTTATTCCTCAGTTCTTAGGTTTCTTAATCTTTGTGGTTGCGGGTGTTGCGGTAACGCATCGTCACCCATTTGACCAACCTGAAGCAGAACAAGAATTGGCGGAAGGTTACCATGTTGAATACGGCGGTATGAAATGGGGTATGTTCTTCGTTGCGGAATACGTCAACGTAGTACTGATCTCTGCGCTTATCGTAACTTTATTCTTCGGTGGTTGGTTAGCGCCATTCAACTTAGAAATTCCATTCGTTCCAGCAGCGTTCTGGTTCATTATTAAAACAGCATTCTTTGTCATGATGTTTGTCTTGGCTCGTGGTTCTTTAATGCGTCCACGTTATGACCAAGTGATGAACTTTGGTTGGAAAATTTGCTTGCCATTGGCGTTGGTTAACCTTCTGGTAACTGGTGCTGTGATTCTGATGAATCAGGCCTAAGACAGCAGGGAGAATAAAATGTTTAAATTTCTAGCTGGATTTGGGTCAATTGTACGTTCACTGTGGATGGTTTTCTCACACGTGACGCGTAAACGTGACACCATTTTATATCCAGAAGTTAAAGGCGAAGATATCGTACCACCGCGTTTCCGTGGTCGTATTGTATTAACGCGTGACCCTGATGGCGAAGAACGCTGTGTTGCATGTAACCTTTGTGCGGTTGCATGTCCAGTAGGCTGTATTTCACTACAAAAAGCTGAAAAAGAAGATGGTCGTTGGTATCCGGAATTTTTCCGTATCAACTTCTCTCGTTGTATTTTCTGCGGTATGTGTGAAGAAGCATGTCCAACAACTGCGATTCAAATGACACCTGACTTCGAGTTAGGTGAATATGTTCGTCAAGACTTGGTATATGAGAAAGAAAACTTACTCATTTCTGGTCCTGGTAAATACCCAGAATACAACTTCTACCGTGTAACAGGTATGGCTGTTGCTGGTAAAGATAAAGGTCAGGCGCAGCGCGAAAGCACGCCAGTTGATGTACGGAGTCTATTACCATGATGTGGCCATTTTATTTGATGGCACTTGTGGCCATCGTCTCTACCGTTCGTGTTGTAACCAACACGAACCCTGTACATGCTTTATTAAGCTTGATCATCTCTTTACTTGCTGTAGCAGGTATCTTCATGATCGTAGGTGCGCCATTCGCTGGTGCACTTGAAATTATTGTTTACGCCGGCGCAATTATGGTGCTGTTCGTATTCGTAGTGATGATGCTAAACCTTGGGCAGGATACTGTTGAACAGGAAAGCAAATGGCTGACTTCATCTGCGTGGGCTTATCCTGCGTTGATGAGCTTCCTTATGGGTTTAATCCTTGTTTGGATGCTGAAGTCAGACTACACAACTGCTGGCGCTCTAATGGGTGCTGAAGTTGTAGGTCCAAAACAAGTTGGTACAACACTCTTTACTCAGTACTTATTACTGGTTGAAGTTGCTGCGATGTTATTGCTTGGCGCGCTTGTCGCTGCATTCCATCTTGGCAAACGTGAGCCAGGTGCAGAAGAGGACAAACAATAATGGGCAACATCCCTTTAGAACATGGTTTGATCGTTGCAACCATCCTTTTCGCACTTGGTTTTTACGGTGTGATGGTTCGACGCAACCTATTATTTATTTTAATGAGCCTCGAGATCATGATGAACGCTGCTGCATTGGCGTTCGTTTTGGCAGGTAGTGCTTGGGCACAGCCAGACGGTCAGGTGATGTTTATCTTGATCTTAACGCTTGCTGCAGCCGAAGCGTGTATTGGTCTTGCGATCGTCCTTCAGTTCTATCATCGCTTCCATCACTTGGATGTGGATGCTGCTAGTGAGATGCGCGGATGAGCTATTTATATTTAACAGTATTATTTCCGCTAATCGGTTTCATCCTTTTAGCGGCAGGGCGTAAAAACCTTCCTGAATCTGTTGCAGCGATTATTGGTGCAGGTTCGGTTGGTCTTTCAGCTTTATTTGCATTGATTGCAGGTATCGACTTTGTCAACAATGGTTCAGTTGCGACAACTCAACACCTTTGGACATGGTTCAGTGCAGGTGATTTAGCACCAGGCTTTACGCTTCACCTTGATGGCTTATCATTGTTAATGATGGGTATGATCACTGGTGTTGGTTTCCTAATTCACATCTTTGCAACGTGGTATATGCGTGGTGAAGAGGACTTTGCACGTTTCTTCTCTTACTTCAACCTATTCGTTGCAAGCATGTTATTGCTTGTATTGGGTGACAACTTAGCGTTGTTATTCTTGGGTTGGGAAGGCGTAGGTCTATGTTCTTACCTATTGATTGGTTACTACTACCAAACACCTGCGAACGGTTTTGCTGCAATTAAGGCATTCACTGTTACACGTGTGGGTGACGTATTCTTACTAATCGCTTTGTTCTTAATCTACCAACAGTTCGGTACTTTAAACATTGCTGAAGTGGTTGCTGCTGCACCAACAGTGATGGTTGAAAGTTCATCGTTAACGATTTGGACTGCTTTAATGTTGTTCTTGGGCGCTGCAGGTAAATCTGCACAAATCCCATTACAAACATGGTTGGCAGATGCGATGGCTGGTCCTACACCAGTATCTGCATTGATCCACGCAGCGACAATGGTAACAGCTGGTGTTTATCTATGCTGCCGTATGTTCTCTGTGTTTGAACAAGCACCTGAAGTAATGATGTTCATCTCGATTACTGGTGCGGTGACATTATTGGTTGCTGGTTTTGCAGCATTGGTTCAAACAGACATCAAACGTATTCTTGCTTACTCTACAATGAGTCAGTTGGGTTATATGTTCATGGCTGTAGGTGCTGAAGCTTACCAAGCTGGTTTATTCCACATGCTCACTCACGCATTCTTCAAGGCATTATTATTCTTGTCTTCTGGTGCGGTGATTCTTGCATTCCATCACGAACAAAACATCTTCAAGATGGGTGGTCTTTTCCACAAAAACAAATTCTTGTTTGCTTGTTTCGCAATTGGTGGCGGTGCATTGGCAGCGATCCCATTCATCACAATCGGCTTCTTCTCAAAAGATGCGATTCTTGGTGCAGTATGGGTGAAAGGTCAAGCTGTTGCAGTTTATGATTGCTTGTACTGGACTGGTGTAGCTGGTGCATTCTTAACTTCAATCTATACATTCCGTTTAATCTGGGTTGTATTCTTTGGTAAAGAAAACACGCCTTACCATGAAATTAAAGGCATCACGTACTGGGGCCCATTGGCAATTCTTGCAGTGCTTTCAACTGGTTTAGCTTATGTATTAAAAGCACCAGTAACAAACATTCTAAATGCTGCGCAAATTCCAGCGTTTAATGTTCCAGAAGCACTTGAGCATGGTATGCACAGCGCTGAATATACAGCTGTAGGTATTGCACTTGCAGGCTTGGTTGTTGGTGTGGTGTTGTTTGCCTTTGCTTATAGCGCAGTGAAAGCATTTGCTAAAACTTCACTGGGTGCAGGGCTTGCAAATATCTGCCGTAATGCACTTGGTTTCGATGCTTTGTACAACATTGTTTTCGTTAAGCCTTATTTGCTACTGGCTAAAATCTTTGGTCGTGATCCAATTGACGGCTTATGGCTTGTATTGCCTGCACTTGTTAAAGGCGGTAATAGCTTTACAAGTTCACGTCAAACAGGTTCATTGCGTGAATACGCATCTAGTATGGCATTCGGTACGTTTGCATTACTATTGATCCTGGTCGTGATTCAGGTCGTGGGGAAATAAAATGGAAACTCCAAACAATTTAATTCTACCCGCTCTGATCCTTATTCCGTTCATTGCAGGTTTTGTATGCTGGCTTGTCGATAAACTCGACAAGCACTTGCCACGTTATATCGCGTTAATCGGTATGCTTTTAACTTTGGTGTTAACCATTGTTTTATGGCAAAACGGTACTTATAACTACGAGTTGGGTACACAAGCTCCACAGTGGGCTGCTCAATTTAACCTACCGTGGATTACCACTTTAGGTATTAACATTCACTTAGCTGTGGATGGTCTTTCACTGCTTATGGTTGGCTTAACTGCATTACTAGGTGTACTTGCAGTAGGTTGTTCATGGGGTGAGATTCAAAAGAACGTTGGTTTCTTCCACTTAAACCTTTTATGGTCTTTGGGTGGTGTAATCGGTGTATTCCTTGCGATTGACATGTTCCTGTTCTTCTTCTTCTGGGAGATGATGCTTGTACCAATCTACTTCTTGATTGCGTTATGGGGTCATAAAGGGGCAGACGGTAAATCACGTGTTTACGCTGCGACTAAATTCTTCATCTATACACAAGTTGCTGGTCTCATCATGTTGATCGGTATCTTGGGTCTAGTTGTAGTCGGCTACCAAATTCATGGTCAAATCAGCTTTAACTATGACTTCTTAATGAGTGTTGCGCATACGATTGAAGCTCAAGCTCCAGCAATTGCTTATGCATTCATGATCTGTATGTTCATTGGTTTTGCGGTAAAACTTCCAGTTTTCCCATTACACGGCTGGTTACCAGATGCGCATGCGCAAGCACCTACAGCGGGTTCTGTCGACCTTGCAGGTATCTTGATTAAAACTGCGGCTTATGGTCTTTTACGTTTCGTTATTCCATTCTTCCCAGTAGCATCTGCTCAGTTTGCTGACATCGCGATCATTCTTGGTCTAATCGGTATTTTCTACGGTGCATGGTGTGCATTCCAACAAACAGACATGAAACGTCTGCTTGCGTACACATCTATTTCGCACATGGGCTTCGTACTTCTCGCTTTGTATGCAGGTAACATCCTGACATTCCAAGGCTTGATGATTATGATGCTGGCTCACGGTCTATCTTCTGCTGCATTGTTCATTATGTGTGGTCAGGTTTACGAACGTCTGCATACACGTGACATGCGTTTGATGGGTGGTATCCGTGGTCAGTTCCAATACCTTTCATTCTTCTTAATGTTCTTTGTTGCGGCACTTGTAGGTATTCCAGGTCTTGGTAACTTTATCGGTGAATTCCTAATCTTGATGGGTTCATACGCGAAGTTCCCTGTGTACACAATTCTTGCTGCGGTAAGCTTAGTATTTGCTGGTCTTTACGGTTTAATCCTGATTCACAAAGCATTGTTTGGTACGCCAAATGAAGAACAAAAACAGCATTACGCAAATCCGTTGAAAGACTTAAATGCGCGTGAAGTTGTGATTCTTTTAATCTGTGCTCTTGGTCTTGTATGGCTTGGTCTATTCCCACAAAGCTTCCTTGATATTTCAAATTCAAGTATGGCGTGGATTGCGAACAGCTATATTCCAGTTCAAGAAGTCGTTGATGTTGTGCAGCAAATTGCTGTACAACCTGAAAATGTGGAGATGCAATAAGCCATGGACTTCACAATGTCATTTTCTGAGCTTATGCCATTAGCTCCTGTGATGATCGTGGCTTTAACTGCGATCGTCGTGATGTTGCTAATTGCAATCAAGCGTAACCACAATTTAGTTGCAACGACTTCCGTTATCGGTCTGAACCTTGCAGCCTTTTACATTATTTTCGTTCTGGTTGCAGGGCAGTATGCACCTGCAAACGTAATGAACTTATTCATCGTAGATCCGTTTACGATGTTGTATCAGTTTGTGATTTTAGTTGCAGCACTTGCTTGCTGTACTTTGTCACATGCTTATATTGAAAAGTATGAAGACAACCGTGAAGAACTATACATCTTGATGTTATGTTCAGTGACTGGTGCGATGTTGATGGTGGCAAGTTCACACTATGCATCATTCTTCATCAGCCTTGAGTTAATGTCGATTCCTGTATATGGCCTATTGGCATATACACATCAACGTTCTCAATCACTTGAAGCGGGCGTTAAATACCTAGTACTTTCAGCAACTGCATCTGCAATGCTGTTAATGGGTATGGCATATGTTTATGCCTACACAGGTACAATGTCATTCGTTGCTGAACCAGGTAAAATGTTTACCAACTTCAGCCAACCTGGCGTGGTATTAGGTCTTGCATTAATCGTATTTGCTGTTGCATTCAAATTGTCTCTTGCGCCATTCCATAAATGGACACCAGACGTATATGCAGGTGCGCCAGCGCCAGTTGCGACTTTCCTTGCAACTGTTGCTAAAGTGGCAATGATCGGCCTATTCGTTCGTTACTTCTTGGCTTCTGGCTTAATCCTTTCCGACAGCTTCATCACAATTGTAACGATCATTGCAGTCTTGTCTATCCTTGCGGGTAACTTGCTTGCAGTACGTCAAGTGAACTTGAAACGTATCCTTGCATACTCTTCAATTGCTCACTTCGGTTACTTACTTGTGGCGATTATCAGTGCTCGTAATACTGACTTTGTTCAAGTACAAGGCTTTGCGACATTCAGCAGCGTAAACGTATATGTTATTACTTATGTATTAACCACAATCGGTGCGTTCGGTGTCGTGACATTAATGTCTAGCCCTTACAACAACAAAGATGAAGCAGGTAGCCTTGCTGAGTACCGTGGTTTGTTCTGGCGTCGTCCAGTATTGACTGCAACACTGACTGTAATGATGTTGTCTCTTGCAGGTATTCCTTTAACTGCTGGCTTCATTGGTAAGTTCCTTGTCATCAAAACAGCGGTAGCTGGTGGTTCATGGTTCTTAGCGGCAATGGTAATCCTTGGTTCTGGTATTGGTTTGTACTACTACCTACGTGTAATGGTTGTAATGTACATGACACCACCAGAAAACCCACGTATCGATGCTGTCGATCATTGGGGCCAAAAAGTGGGTGGTATCATGGTGCTTGGTGCAGCTGCATTAGTTTTGTTGATCGGTGTATATCCAGATCCAATTATTGCAGTATCTCAAGTGGCATACTTTGCAATCTCACCTGAGCTTCAACAGTTCATCATGAGCTTGATTCAAAGCGGTTTTAACTAATGAATTAAGCAATTAATTCAGTTATTACAAAAAAGCCTCCAGCAATGGGGGTTTTTTTATTTTTAACATTTGTTAAATAGCTTTATAATAGATGAAATTTTATCTTAACCTTTTAGGTGTTCTCCCGTGGCTATCCATGAAATCCGTCATCCGTTAATCCGACATAAACTCGGCTTACTTCGTCGTGCAGACATTAGTACTAAAAACTTCCGTGAGCTTGCTCAAGAAGTCACCATGCTTTTGACTTACGAAGCAACTAAAGATTTACCTATGGTTGATCATGAAATTGATGGCTGGAATGGTAAAGTAACTGTAGACCGTATTGCGGGCAAAAAAATAACAGTTGTGCCAATTCTACGTGCTGGTATTGGTATGTTAGATGGATTTCTTAACCTTATTCCTAGTGCAAAAGTATCAGTATTAGGTTTAGAGCGTGATGAAGAAACTTTGGAAGCACGTACCTACTATAAAAAATTAGTACCAGACGTTCAAAACCGTTTAGCCATGATTATCGATCCAATGCTAGCAACGGGTTCTTCTTTAGTTGCTGCAATTGATGTTCTAAAAGCAAGTGGTTGTAAAGATATCCGTGTGATGGTTCTTGTTGCTGCACCAGAAGGTATTAAGCGTGTAGAAGAGGCGCATCCAGACGTTACCATCTTTACTGCATCCGTTGACCACGGCTTAAATGAAAACGGTTATATCGTTCCTGGTTTAGGCGATGCTGGTGATAAAATTTTCGGTTCAGTTCAAAAAGATTAATTTTAAACTGAAATCAAAAAGAGGCTTTAATAGCCTCTTTTTTATATAATGTAGCAATCATATTTAGATATTAGGCTAAGCGCATGAAGTCAGAGTTATATCAAGGAAAAATTAAACAGTACAATTCTGAAAAAGGGTACGGTTTTATTGCTTCAGCAGAAGGGGAAGTGTTCTTTCATATTTCCGATTTTCCTGCGGCAGAAGGTGAACCAAAGCGTAATGAACGTGTTCAATTCAATGTCGTTGAAAATGGTGACCGTTACAAAGCGATTAATATTGAACGTGCTGAAGATAAATCTACACGTGCTAAAAAATCAAAAATTGTAGCGAACAACACATCTATTACTTCTGCTTTATTGAGTAATCTACGCAAGTAAGCTTTTGTGAACTTTGCGTTCAGCTTAAATAGATAAAAAAGAGGCGGCTTCGCCTCTTTTTTATTAATATATAATCATTATAAAAATTGGATAGCCATATGTTTTTAGAGGGGAAAATAAAAAGCTATAATGCTGAGCGTGGCTTTGGCTTTATTCAACAAAATGAACAAGTGAAAGATTTGTTTTTCCACGTAACGGACATACCAAGCCGCCATATTGAATTAAAGCTTGGTGAAAAAGTGAAATACCTTATTTCTGAAGATCAAGGCAATTTTAAAGCGGTCAATATTGTTCGTTTGGATTTAAAGCAACAACAAGCTACAGAACAAGCATTACAATCAACAATTGTAGAAGATCATTCACGTGAGCCTATTTCAGCCTCACCGCGTTATGAAGTTGCTTCAGTTAGTCCATTGAGTAAAATCATCAGTTTTGTGGGTGTGGTCATTATTGTTGTACTTGCTGTAATGGTTTATGGCAAATATCAAGGCTATAGAGAACAAAAGCAATTACACGCACAGCAATTGATGCAGCAACAACAGCAGATTGTAGAAGAACAGCGTAAAGCGCAGGGCGATTTACCCGACCAAGTACTGAGTGAGCAAGGTCTACATAATTTGCATGGAACAGGCACGAGTGAATTACGTCGTGATGTGGTGGATGTCACACCTAAATCGACTCAAGCAGTACAACAAGCAGCGCCAGCCAAGTTCAGTTGTGACGGACGTACACATTGCAGTCAGATGCGTTCATACGAAGAAGCAGTGTTCTTTAATAATAATTGTCCAAATACGAAAATGGACGGCAATAATGATGGCGAACCATGTGAACGCCAATTTAAAAATAGATAAAAAAAGCGCCTTAAGGCGCTTTTTTTATTTTTCACAGAATTGCATAAAGGCTTTTAGTCCAGGCCCTTGATACTTTTGACGATGCACAAGCATAAACAGGGGACGTGCCAACTGCCAGAATGGCGTGTCTAGCACAACCAATTGACCTTTTTCGCGTAAAGGTTCAATTGCAAGTTTAGAAATGCACGACATACCAAGACCGCCTGCGACAATTTTTAAAATCGCCTCGTTATGACCTAGGGTCAGACGAATATTGGCATCTGGTAAATCTTTTAAGATTGCATTGTCAAAAACTTCACGAGTACCTGAGCCTTCTTCACGTAAGATCCATTCAACATGATTAAAGTCATCTGAGGTTAAAGCACGATCCAGTTTTGCTAATGGATGTTCAGGTGAACAACAGACAGCAAGCTCATCATCACGCCAGTGAATGCATTGGAGCTGTGGCAGATGGCATGAACCTTCAATTAATGCCAAATCCAATTGAAATTGATTCACCGCTTCAATCATTTGGCGTGTATTACCCACTTGAAGCTGTAAATGTGCTTGCGGCTGAATTTGTAAGAAATTCGCCATCAAGTCTGGCATTAGGTAGTCACTAATGGTTAAGGTCGCACCTAGACGTAAATCAATACTTTGCAATTCACCTTTGGCTGCTTGTTCGAATGCTTCACAGCGTCCAAGAATTTCTAAAGCTTGAGGGAGCAAGAATCGACCCAAGTCATTCAATTGTAGGCGTTTACCCAGACGGTCAAACAGCGGAGCACCTAGACCATCTTCGAGGTCGGCCAAAGCCATACTTGCTGCACTTTGAGTAAGTTTGACAGCATCACTAGCTTTAGTAACGGTACCTTCTTGAGCGACTGCTACAAAAACAGCCAACTGGCGTAAAGTCATGCGCATGAATTGGACCTTAACATTTAAAAAATATTAATAAATTATACTGTCATGCTAACATGAGCATAGTCTGTCACGCCACGTTCAAATCATGTCAATTGAAAAATTTAGCTTAGAAAAGGTTTTATCTGTACACCGTTGGACCAATACTTTGTTCAGTTTTACCATGACGCGTCCCGCACATTTTAAATTTACTGCTGGGCAGTTTGCACGAATCGGGTTGAAAGTGGGCGATGAATTGGTGGTTCGTGCTTATTCGGTGGTGTCATCTCCTTTTGATGAGACTTTAGAATTCTTTTCGATTGTAGTGCCTGATGGTGCATTTACCTCGAACTTACAGCATCTACAAGTCGGCGATGAATTGTATCTGGAAAAGATTCCTTATGGTTTCTTAACATTGGCACGTTATCAGTTGCCATTGCCAAAGGACTTGTGGTTATTAGGTACAGGAACTGGACTTGCTCCATTTTTATCGATGTTGCAGGACTTTGAAACGTGGTCAAAATACGAAAAGATCAATTTGGTTTACAGTGTACGTACTGCATCAGAGTTGGCTTATGTAGAACGGATTCAAGAAATTGCCAAAACTTTTGGTGAAGGGCATAAGGGATTTAAATTTATTCCAATTATTACACGTGATCCAAATGCCGTTTTGCATGACCGTTTGCCAGTGCTCATTGAAAATGGCGAATTAGAAAAAGCTGCGGGGCTAGAATTTAATATTGATACGACTCATGTCATGCTCTGTGGTAATCCACAAATGGTTGATGACACTAAAGCAGCACTTAAAGCACGTGGGCTAACCATGAACCGCCGCGGTGAGGGGAATATTGCAGTAGAAAACTACTGGTAAATTCGCTGCATTTTTTATCACTGTTTATATAAAAAAGCTCATCCTGAGATGAGCTTTTTTTGTTAGGTAGTATGACGCGAACATCGCTGTAACTTAATGCAAAATTTTATTCAGGAATTGCTGTGCACGTTCACCACGAGGTGTATTAAAGAACTCGTCTTTGGTACAGTCTTCTACAATTTTTCCTTGATCCATAAAGATCACACGATCCGCTACCTGACGGGCAAAACCCATTTCATGCGTCACACACATCATGGTCATGCCTTCTTTGGCTAAACCAACCATTACATCCAATACCTCATTAATCATCTCAGGATCGAGCGCAGAGGTTGGTTCATCAAAGAGCATGGCAATCGGGTCCATACTTAGTGCGCGAGCGATGGCGACACGTTGTTGCTGACCACCTGAAAGCTGAGCAGGGTATTTGTTGGCGTGTGCACTGAGTCCAACACGTTCCAAATACGCTAAACCTTTTTGTTTGGCTTCTGCTTCTGAGCGTCCTAATACTTTGACTTGGGCAATGGTTAAGTTTTCAGTAATACTCAAATGGGGGAATAATTCAAAGTGCTGAAACACCATGCCGACGCGGCTACGTAATTTATTTAAATCGGTCTTTGCATCATTTATGGAAATGCCATCCACTAGTATTTGACCGGATTGGAAGGGTTCCAGTCCATTCACGGTTTTAATTAACGTTGATTTACCTGAGCCGGAAGGTCCACAAACCACAACCACTTCGCCTTGTTTAATTTGCGTGGTGCAATCGGTCAATACTTGAAAATCTTTATACCATTTACTGACATTTTGGAGGTCGATCATTGTTTTTGCATCGGTCATACACTTAACCTCCGTTGTAATTTTTTAACTGCATAAGTCGCAATCATACTGATGGTGAAATACACCAGTCCTGCAAAAATAATATATTGCGTGAGTAATGACATTAAGTCACCGCGGACATAGTTGGTGCGGAAAAAGTCGAGTAATCCAATGGCATACACCATGGTTGAATCTTGAAAGAGGATGATGGTTTGCTGTAACAGCAATGGAGTCATTTTGCGAAAGGCTTGCGGCAAAATAATCAGGCGCATGGACTGGCTATAGCTCATGCCAAGGGCATAGGCCGCAGAGGTTTGACCTTTTGGAATTGATTGAATCCCAGCACGGACAATTTCAGAGAAATATGCGGCCTCAAATAGCATAAATGCCACAATACTGGAAACCAATGCGGTATCAATCGTTAGGTAATTGCCGGTAATCCCTGTATAGATAAATGGTACGGCAAAATAGAACCACATCAATACCAACAGTAAAGGGATTGAGCGAAATAAGTTAACGTAGCCTTTGGCAAAGATGTTGAACACTTTAATTGATGATAAGCGCATTAAAGCTAACAGTGTGCCAATCAAAACTCCACCAATTGTGGCAGAAATAACCACTTTCAGAGTAATACTTAAACCATGCCAAAGTGCAGGGCCAGACAATTGCAAGTCTTGTATAAAAGAAGTAAGCCAATCCATTATTTATCTCCTGCAATTAGGCCAGGAACACGTAAGCGTTTTTCCAGCAAGTTCATGAAACCAATCAAACAGATATTGATTACGATGAAAATAATGGTGACATAGGTATAAATTTCGATGGTGTTTTGCGTGTATTCACTAATTGTTTTCATCTGCGAAATAATTTCTGCAACACCCACTAAAGATGCAACAGAGGTATTTTTAACGCAGTTGGTTAACTCAGAGCTGAGCGGTGGCAAAATCGTGCGAAAAGATTGCGGTAAAATAACGTAGCGGTAAAGCTGTGTCGTACTAAAACCCATGGCATAACCCGCATTGGTTTGACCGCGTGGAATTGCTTCAATCCCTGTACGCACCTGTTCACAGACTCGTGCTGCAGTAAATAAACCTAAGCCGACACTGGCTGAGATTAGTGCGGTAGTATTTGCACCAAGATCATTCATCCACCAGTTTTTGATGGGTGTCGGTAGAAAATTTGGAACCACGTAGAACCAAATAAATAACTGAATTAATAATGGGACATTACGGAAAATAGTCACATAAGCAGTACCAATGCCTCGCGCCACAGGGCTAGGTAAGGTACGCATAATGCCGAGGATACTGCCGAGTATCATTGCGATTGTCCATGCCACTAAGGCAATGACAAACAACCATCCCAAACCAATTAAAATCCAGCCAATGTAGGTGGAATCACCGACGCCAGTTGACTGGAAAAGCACACCCCAATTCCAACTATAATTCATAGACCCCCCTGAATTGAGCCTAAGCCAAACTCCTTTTGGCTTAAGCTATATTTTGAAAGTTAAGGGTTAATTATTCGTCACGGTCATGCGGATTGCTGATCAGTGCTTTTAATTGGTCTGACATTTCAAAGTTTAAGTTAATATTTTTTGGTGGAATTGGTGACTGGAACCATTTTTTATACATTTCGTTGATTGCACCAGAGCTATATGTTGCTTTGATTGCATCGTCTACCACTTGTTTGAAGCCTGCATCACCTTTACGCATCATACAGCCATAAATTTCATGAATTGGCGCTGTGCCCACAATTTCCCATTTGTTTGGATCTTTGGCTTTAGATTTTTCACCTGCAAGCAAAATATCATCCATCATAAATGCTGCTGCACGACCATTTTGTAGCATTAAGAATGATTCGGCATGGTCTTTAGCGGAGATAACTTCACCAATACCCAGCTCTTTTTCATGTTGGCGGATATAGCGTTCAGATGTCGTGCCAGCCGTAGTTACTAATTTTTTACCTTTTAGGTCGGCAAAATCTTTAATGCCAGAGTCTTTTGCGGTGAGGAGACGAGAGCCGACTTCAAAGAAACCTGTAGAAAATGCAACTTGCTGTTGGCGTTCTTTGTTGTTGGTTGTCGATCCACATTCAAGATCGACTGTACCATTCGACACCAAAGGAATACGATTTTGGCTAGTTACGAGGTTATAGCGTACTTTTAAGTCAGACAAGTTGAGTTGCTTTTTGACCGCTTCAACCACTTTAAGTTGAAGATCATGTGCATAACCGACAGGTTGATTTGGGTTATCTGAAATATAGGAAAACGGAATAGACGAGTCGCGATATCCCAATACAATTGTGCCGGATTTTTTGATCTTATCTAAAGTACCAGAGTCTGAAACTGCAGCTTCGCTTCCAGCCGCTTTGTCTGTTGCAGGTGCTTTGTTATCGCTACAGGCAGTGATACCTAAAGTTAGCGCACTTGCACAGAATAAAGTTGCTAAATGTTTTTTTGACGTCATTGTTAAAACTCCTTGTACCCTGATTTAATATCCACTTTTTATGATCTTATTAATCTTTTGATTTTATTGCGTTGTTTTTAAGAATGTTGCAACAATAAAAACAGATCATTTTCTACATCTTAGGGGATAAATTGAGCATGGCTCAAGCATTATGTATTACTGAATTGTTACCAATTCAATCTACCCCTTATGCGGCTGAGTGGGCTATATTTAATTTATAAGCGGTTGAAAATTTATAGTAAATATTTCTTTATCAAAAAATATTGTTTAATTATTTAGCAATAAAAAAACCTCCAAGTGGAGGTTTTTAGCATTCGACTTTAGTTGAATATCCAAATTAATGCACAAACATGTCCATAAATTCACGGATTTCCTGTATAGCTGTATCTACATCTGAGGTTAGCCAAGTGGGTTCAAATAGGCCAGCATAGTGTTCAAGACGATCTTGGGGTACAACCAAACGTATAGGACATTCTTCTTCAAGTAAACGCCATGGAATAATCGGAACTTCATTATCTAAAAATGCGGCAATATTCCGAATATCAATGACCATAGCATTGATGCATTCAGGAAATGGCATAACAGAAAGCTCTTCCGTACGGCGACGGAAATACTCTAAATCTCCCCATTTCAGTACATAACTTGGCTTACTAAATTCAATAATGCCAATAAGATGCTGATCACGAGTGTAATGAAGGGAACATTGATGAGTGACGTCAGTGTCAAGATCAAGCGTTACACCTTGTTGATGGTACGCCATAGATTTGATAACAGGTGAAAATAAGGTGCATGATTATAGCTCATTTGAATCGGCAAAGGCAGCGATTTAGTCGAATGCCATGTTGGGGCATATTTTAATCATGAGTTATGAGCTTAATTACAGTCCAAGTTACATGTTTTCACTTAATGCAAATGTTCTTCACACAATCGGTTAAAAAGTCTTGATAGTATAAAAAATCAACAAAGGACAAAAATAGTGAGGCGAACATGACACATGACTTTAATAAACCGCCCCATACCACCAGTTCAGAAGAAAACACTCAAAAAAAACGTATTCCAGTGTACATGCTGATTTTAGTGGGTATCTTTTTAATTGCATTACTGTTTTATATGTTTGCAGACATGAAGCCATCGGCTTCGGATGCACCGCCGAATCATCCAGCGCCAAATGCACAAACAGCCACTGCAAATGATACGACATCTGGTGCACCAGGGGATGAAGCGGTTGCCAATGACTCAAATACCGCAACTGCAACTGATCATTAACAACGGTATTTGTAACAAAAGAAAGCTCTAGTTTTATCTAGGGCTTTTTTGCATTCAATTGTGAGCATTTGTTGGAGTTGTGCATACAAGTGTTGAATAAAAAACAAGCAAAACCTAAGGTGGAAAAGTAGATTGATCTTTTCATACAGATCAAATTCTTGCGATTTGAGACAACAATGATTAATCGCAAATAACACGTATATAACAACACACGACGTAATAACAATGAGGGCGAAAGAATGAATGATTTTACCGGTCATGGTCGTTTTAATGCCATGTATTATTGGGAGCAGTTTCATCCCATACTCAGTGCAGTGGCAATTTTGCTGGTTGGTTGGATTATTGCGTTACTGGTTGCAGCAGGGGTGAAAAAAGTCCTGCAAAAACTGGGAACCAATCAAAAGCTTTCGAGTGCAACGGGTCACCGCTCCAATATTGAAAATATCGTCTCCAGAGTGGTGTTCTGGATTATTTTGGTCATCGCCGTCATAGGTGCACTAAATGTGTTGAATCTGACCAGTGTCAGCGGCCCATTTAGTAATATGATTCAACAATTCTTACTGTTCATTCCTCAATTACTCGCAGCAGTTGCCGTAGGTTTTATTGGCTGGATTGTGGCCAACTTGGTCAAAGTCGGTTCACAGAAACTACTGAACAAAACACAATTGGATGAAAAGCTCAGTGCGGATGTCGGCGTGAGTCCAATCAGTCAAAATATCAGCGAAATAATCTACTGGCTCATCTTATTGTTATTCCTCCCGATTGTACTTTCGATACTCGGACTGAATGGCTTACTGTTCCCAATTCAAAATATGGTGACAGAAGTTGTTTCATACTTACCGAATATCTTCATTGCGGGCGTGATTGTCTTCATTGGCTATATCTTGGCGAAGATTGTACGTGGCATCGTTGAAGGTTTGATTAATAGTTTGAGTTTGCAACAACAGGCCGAAAAAATTGGCATGTTTAAAAGCGCCAATCTTGCGCAAGTGTTAGGTAACTTTGTTTTTGCCATCATTATTATTACGGCATTAATCGTTGCATTCGAAGCCCTTGGTATACAGGCAATTTCACAGCCTGCAACAGCGATGCTGCATGAAATCATGTTCGCTATTCCAAACATTATTGCAGCGGGCTTAATTTTAATTTTGGCTTATGTGGTTTCACGTTTTGTTGCGCGTTTGGTGGTAGACGTGATCGCAGGTACAGGTGTGGATAATGTTCCTGCAAAACTAGATGTGCAGCGCTTTCTCGGTACAACCAAGTTATCCGATATTGTTGGCTATCTGATTGTATTTTTTACCATGTTGTTTGCGGTATCCGAAGCGGCAAACCGTTTAGGCTTTGAGCAAATTAGTGGCTTGATTGCTATGTTTATCCAGTTTGGTGCCAGTATTTTGTTAGGAGCAGTCATATTGGTGATTGGTTTCTGGCTGGCAAATATTGTGGCGAACGTGGTGCAACGTGGCGAATATAACAGTTCACGTTGGTTAGGTAATCTTGTCCGTGTCCTTATCATGGGCTTAGTGGTTGCCATGGGTTTACGTGCCATGGGTATTGCCGATTCGATCGTGAATTTGGCCTTCGGTTTAACCCTTGGGGCAGTCGCAGTTGCATTTGCCTTGGCCTTTGGTTTAGGTGGTCGAAACCCAGCAGAACGCTTACTTTCAGACTTAATGGATAAAGCGAAACGTGAAGCCAATGAGCCAAATCCGGTTCAAGCGCAAGCAAAGGCAAAAACGACATTTAATTCATCTGTGGCCCCATCATCCACTGCTCAAGCAGCACCTTCAGCAGCAACTGTGGGCACACAGGAGGTGAATCAAAATGATGGATATCCAAATATTCAACATGCAGCACCAGGTGTTAGTGAAAAAGAAACGGCAACGCCTGATCAGTTGGATGTAAATCCTGTGCAAAAACCACAAAACAATCCATTTGGTTCTACTGGTGAAGCCGAGAAGGATGTCGTGGATGTGCAAGCGCCATCAACTCCTCCAAAACCGGATGACCCAAATTAACCTGTTTATTTCATATAAAATCGGCCACGCTTTGTGGTCGATTTTGATTTAAGAAAGGACATGATTATGGCGAAAGCTCCAAATAAATTCTTAGCCCCAGTGATCATTGCAGGCATAACAGTTGGATTCTTGGCAAGTGCTCGACGCTTTATTTTTGCCAAGCCAAAACGCACCAATACCGCGCAAACAGAGAATAAGACTGCACCATTAGATAAAAGTGTTAGTCATCACTTGAAAGATGATGAAAAATAATGGTTGAAAATTGTTCATAATTTGGTATTTTTAGTAATAGTGATATATGAAATATTACTTAAAATATAAAAGCTTAGGATTCATAAGGCTGTCATATATAGCTTTTATGCTTAGCGCAAAGGAATGAAAAAAATGGGGGTATTTTCGATGTTTAATCAAATTATTTTAACTTTTAAAAACAGTGTACATTCACAACCACAACACATTTCAGAAGCAGTGGAAAAAATGGATGAGACGATTGAACGTCTATCTTCAAGTTCAGTTTCATTGTTTAAAACTGATTATTTGGAATAAACCATTTCGGTTGATTTCATAACAAAAGGGCTGAATAATTCAGCCCTTTTTATATTTCAAATTTATACATATTCCGAAGCGGCATGTGCCGATGCCCAGGCCCACTGGAAGTTGAAACCACCTAAATGTCCGGTCACATCTAAAACCTCACCAATAAAGTACAGGCCTTTTTGCTTTTTACTTTCCATGGTTTTTGATGAAACTTCAGTTGTATCGACACCACCTAATGTCACTTCCGCCGTACGATACCCTTCAGTGCCCGAAGGTTTTACTTCAAAGTTTTCTAAACGACCAGCAATGTGTTCAAGTTTTTCGTCACTGATATTACCAATCGCCAGTTCAGCTTGTTCTGCCCAAATCAGGCTTTGTAATTCAACTACCACGCTTTTTGGTAAGTGTTCATTGAATAAGGTACGTAATAACACTTTTGGTTGACTGACTTTTTTAGCCTTCAAAAATGCCAATACATCGAGGGCAGGGAGGAAGTTAATATTGAAACGCTGGCCGACATCCCAATAATTTGATAATTGCAATGAACTTGGGCCACTTAAACCACGATGGGTAAACAGCAAGGCTTCAGTAAAACTGTTTAATTCATTTGATAGCGTCGCTTCAACCGCATTACCACTGAGGCGTGTGGTCACTTCTTTGAAACCATCGGAGAAGGTAAACGGTACAAGACCAGCACGTGTTGGATAAACCGAATGGCCAAATTGTTTGGCAATTTCATAGCCAATGCCTGAACCACCTAGGGTTGGAATAGATAAACCACCACTTGCGATCACCACAGATTCAGCTTCAAAATAACCCAGTGTGGTTACGACCTGAAAGCCATGATCTTCAATGGCATTGACAGTTTTCACTTCACAACTGGTTTTAATGTCGACCAAGCCTGTTTTGTCACATTCTGCCAATAGCATGGCTAAAATTTCTTTTGCACCATTTTGGGTAAACAGCTGACCGTGTTTACGCTCTTCATACTCAATCCCGTACTCGCAGACCATGCCAATGAAGTCCCAATTGGTGTAGCGCGACAAAGCAGAAATCACAAAATGTGGATTATGCGAAATATAATTTTCAGGTTCGACATAGAGGTTGGTGAAGTTACATTTACCACCACCCGACATCAAAATTTTCTTACCGACTTTATTGGCTTTCTCTACCACTAAAACTCTGCGGCCACGTTGCGCTGCTTTATATGCCGTCATTAAACCGGATGCACCTGCACCTAAGATGAGGACATCATATTGATTTTGGGACATGGCATATTCCTGCGTGGGAGAAAGGACGCAGGATTATACTCTTTTCCACGTTTAGGTTGAACCTTTCAATTTTCCCTGTAATCCACCGCTATGTATGACCAACAATTTTTGTTGTGGTTGGATTCGACCTTGATCAATCATGTCGAAGATGCCCATGAGCATTTTTCCGGTATAAATCTGTTCTAAGGGAATATTGTATTGCTGCTCAAAATGCTGAATAAAATCTAAAAGTGCCGCATTGGTTTTGGCATAACCTCCACAGCAATAGTCATCAAGAATGTTCCAGTTGGTTTTTGAAGTGAGCTGAGCTACGTCACGCTGTAGAAAATCGCCTTTCAATGCAGAAAACCCTAAAACATGTTGATGTTTAGCACTGGATTCAATTAAGCCTGTAATGGTGCCACCTGTGCCGACAGCGCAGCAAATCAAATCATAATCGGTTAAATCTGAAGCCGTTAAAATTTCTTGGCAACCTTGTATTGCAAGTGCATTGGTGCCGCCTTCAGGAATTAGATAATGCGCAGGGTAATCTTGTTGTAATTGGGCTAAAAATGCCGAATTGGTTTTTTCTCGATAGGCCTGGCGTGAGACAAATTGCAATTGCATACCAAAGTGCTGTGCCGTTGCTAAGGTGGGATTTAAAGGCTGGTTAGCTAATTCTTCGCCACGAATAATGCCCATGCTGTCAAAACCACACTGATGGGCTGCAAAGGCAGTTGCAGCAATATGATTGGAATAAGCGCCACCAAAGGTTAAGATTTTGCTCAAGCCCAATTCTTGCGCTTCAATAAAATTATATTTCAGCTTGAAAAACTTGTTGCCTGAAATCTGCGGATGAACTAAGTCTAGGCGTTTAATCTGAATGACCACGCCACCATAAACAATCGTATCTGTTGGAATGGCTTGGGCAATAGATTCAAACATTGAAATGACAATCCCTTAACTTGTTAATAAAAGCAAATGTGGTGTGAAAAGCGATTAGCGTGCGCTAGCCTCATATAAGTTACCAGAGCATAGAGCTTGTCAGAAACTGCATACAATCAGGCTATAAATAAAATCGCAAAGTTTTACATCAGTTTTAAATACAATGAAATCATATTTACTTGTTTATCCGCTTCGAATTTGAGCCAACATTTTTAAATTTCTTTGTTTAATTGGCGACATCGACCGAAGTGACGACCGACATGCCGGGTCTTAAATTTTCTAGGCCGGCTTGGTTGGGATCAATTGCAATTTTGACTGCAATGCGTTGCACCACTTTGGTAAAGTTACCTGTGGCATTATCCGCTTTCAGCACACTAAATTCTGAGCCAGCCGCAGGCGAGATTTGCTCGACCTTGCCATAAAATTTTTGATGTTTCATCCCATCAACAGTGAACCATGCTTTTTGTCCAATACGCATATCCGCAATTTGGGTTTCTTTAAAATTGGCAGTCACCCAGCGTTGTTGTGGAATTAAATACATTAATTGTGAACCCGCAGCAACATATTGGCCAATTCGTGGACTCACTTCACCCAGTTGCCCATCCATCGGTGCCACAATAATGCTGTAATCTTTCGTGGTGACGGCTTGATCAAACTGCGATTTAGCACTATTCACTTGCGCTTTAAGTCCTGTTGCTGCGACTTGTGCCGTTTTTAGAGCTTGATTTGCAACGAGTACATTGGCTTGAGCTTGATGTAATAAGGCTAAGCTGTTTTTTGCATCGGCAGCAGCTTTGTCTTGTTCTGTTTTAGAAGCTGCACCGCTGTTACCGAGTTGTTGGTATCGGTTCATCTGTGCAACAGCAAGCTCATAGGCTGCCTGAGCTTGATCGACTTTGGCTTCTGCTGCACTCACATCTGCTTTACGTTGTTCAATCGCTTGGCTTTGATTGGCCAAAGAGTTTTCAGCTTGTTCAACGCCTGATTCTGCTTGCGTTACTTTTTGATCATATGTGGTGGCATCAATATGCATTAAGGCTTGACCTTTTTTGACATGATCGAAGTCTGTCACTAATACATCTTTAACATAGCCATTAATCTGAGACGACAGCACGGTGGTTTTACCTTTCACATAGCTATTTTCAGTCGATTGAATGTTGCTGTGAAATGGCCCGAGCTTCCATGCCCAAAGTATCAGCGCAATACCAATCAAAAGCACAATTAACATTAAAATTAAGGTACGTTTACCTGTTGAAATCAATTTACTTGATGGTGCTGGTGTCGGCACAGTATTTTCAGGATTTACCGCAGCATTTTTGACTTCATTCATATCGGGTGTTTGCTGTTGTTCGCTCATGTTGTTCTCAATATTTTCAAATTTCTTCATTTATGTAATGGTTAATATTTCATTTCTAGCTAACTGCTATTGCTCAATTGTCGTCGTGTTTTATATTTATTGATCGCAATGACAAATAATCCCCAAAACAGTAGTAAGACAGCAAAAATACCATTTAAAAAGATCACATCGTTATAAGCGCGAACTTGTGCTTCACGGCCTATGCTTTGATTTAAAGTACGCATGGCTTGCTGATGATCAAGAGTAGGATCGAGTGAATACTGATGTGCACTTTGCGTGAGCACTTGTATACGTTGATCCACCTGTGGCGTAGTTTGAGATAAATCATTGTAAATTTGCGCTTGATAGGTTTGGGTACGCATTTGTTGATAGGTAGAAAAGAACGATGAACCAACCAATCCGCCAAAGGTTTGTGTTGCGGAGAACAACACAATAAACGTGACCATATGTGATGGCCCTTTTTGTAAGGCACTAATAATACCCGTCAGTAACAATGGCCCAATAAACATACCACTAGCAAAGCCGACTAAAAACTGACTGCGATAAAAGTCATGTGGACGTACATCACTCGTAAGGTGATAGTCCAAAGCACAAGCACATAGAACAAGAATGACGGCACCGAGCAGATGAAAAACCATTTTTTCTTTGGAAAAAGTCAGGGCGCTGAATATTGTGCCTGAAACAATCCCGACTAGCACCACCACATAAAATGAGACAAACTGATCTGGACCCATACCCATAGTTTTAAGAAAATTCACCGCAGCATAGCTTTGTTCGGACATTAAAAAGCGAATGGCAAATGCCCCGATAATAAACCGCACAGTGGAGGAAGTTCCGAGCCAACGGGTCACAATCAGGGGGTTAACGCGAAAATGTTCATAGGTCAAACCGACGACAATCATAATAAACGCAGCAATGAGCAAGTAAGCCAGCCAGTCAGCCTCAAACCACCACTGAATAGGCCCTTGAGTCAGCACAATACATAGCAAAGCGAAACCGGTAGCCAGTAACGCAAAAGTAAATAAATCTTGATATTCGAACACTGCAATTCTGAGGCTGCGGGGTAGTTTGAGTGACACCACCATTGCGAGGCAGCACAGTGCTAAGCCGAGTTCAAAAGTATAGAAAATGCGCCAGTCATTCACATCGACCAGATACGGTGACATGATCCATGCTAACGGAATACCGAGTTGTTGAAAGCCCAGTGCCATATAAATGGCACGACCAAAATGCGCCCGCCGAAATGCTTGCATTATGTAATACATACCCAGCGAACTTAGCGGAGCAGCCAATAAGCCACTAATAACACGAGCAAAAATCGCCATTTCATAGGTATGTACAAACAGATGTAGCAGCATCACGCCAATAAACAGCACCAAGCCGATTTCTGAAAAAAGCCGGAGGCCGTATTGCTGCCGTGCTTTAAATAAAATCAGGTTGGAACTGACATTGGCCATGACATAAGCCGCAGGAATCCATGCGGCTTCGGCAGGTGTGAGGCCATATTCACCTTGTAAAAGTGGTAAATTTGCGGTGATGAAACCATTACTTAAGCTACCGGATATAGCAACAAACAACCCAATAAAAAAATATAAATATCGCTTGTAGGTCGGATGAGCAATCGCTGCAGGGGAGCCGGGCAGCGTTGGTTTTTCCTCCGCTGTCCAGTCGGGTGCAGGTTCAAGTAAACGTGGTTGGTCTGCCATAAGTATTATCCACAAATACCATGGAGTAAAAATTCAACCGCACGTTTGGCCAGTTTCTCTTGATCTGCTTCGGTATGGCCTTGTAAAGCGGATCTTAAGATGGACGTCACCATGGAATAGTCTGCAGTTTTGAAGTCAGTGCGGCAGGTACCATTGGCAATCGACTGATCAATCAGTGGCTGCAATATCGCATCGCGTCGCTGGTAGATCTCGATCATCACAGGGTCTGCTCGGTCGATGACCCGCCAATACTCCATGAGCGCTGTGAGATAGGGGATATTATAAATATGGTCTTGTATCAGCCGAATAAAGCCATCTTCAAATTGGGCATAATTGTTGGCTCTCGCTTCCAGGCGGTTTAGTGCATCTTCCATTAAGGCCAGTACCAAGTCGCGACGATCATTAAAGTTACGGTAGAAGGTTGCACGTCCAACGTTGGCTTGATCCATGATTAATTGCAAGGGCGCATTAATGCCATGTATGCGAAATACATGAATCGCAGCATTCAGCAGCTCTTCGCGATTTTGGGCAGCGAGTTGTTGGCGTGTAGACATTATCTTTTTCATTATCGTTTGATATTTATACGCGCATTAAACGGACAAAAGTGTCCGAAGTAAAATGAATTTAGATTGCAGTTTTGTAAATAAAAAAACTAAAGCTCAGGTCTAATGCGTGTTTGGGTTAACAATCTTTTATTAAATGAATGACTTAATTTGCTTTAACCAATCAGCTGTATGGATTATTTCATCAGTCATTTTTGCTGACAATTCAATAGCTTCATGCCATTAAAAAAATGATGAAAAGATATACAAAAGTGCTATGCTCAAATCAGAACGATGATAAATATAAAAATGGAGGGTTGGGAAATGAGCAAATTATCCCTGATGGTCGTGCCCCTAGTATTGCTTGGCAGTGTAGCTTTGGTGGGGTGTGATACCACTGATGAACTGCATCGCCCGAAAACAGATAATCGTGCCATGATTATTGGCGGCGTACCTGTGTATGAGCAAGACTATAAAATACCTAAAGAAGATGTCGCTTTAAATGAAGCTGCGGCTTCGGATGATTAAGATATCTACGCAATTAAAAGTATGAGAAAAAGTGGACATACTGTCAGTACATGGTAGTGAGACGTGACGGGTAAAGTGTCACAGATGCAGTGTGCTACGTCAGACCAGTAAAGTTTTGAAGTAGACGTCTTACTTCTGCATAGATGTTTGTTGTATTAAAGCCTTACAAACATTAAAAAAAGGCTCTGTACTCGCCCAGTATGTCCGAACTGGTATGAACCGAAGTTCAAATCTTTAAATCAGGTCAATTTGCCAATTAGAGGCCTGAATTTCTAAATTATTTTGTCGTAATTGTTGGCTCAGACCATCCGCTTGCTTTTGTAAGTCAGCCACAGCAATGGTTTTTAACCAACGAATTTCACTTGAGCTATAACGACCATTTTCACGACGAGAGCTGTCGATGGCTTGCTGCAATATCCGATGTTGTTGGGTCAATAAATCCCGTTCATTTAGTACAGTAAGCATCGAACGACCTGTACTGGTTTTTGCCTGTGCATTGGTGGCATGAATTTTTTCAATCAGACCATGCAACTCAGTATTGACTGCAAATGCTTCCTGAATTAATGCATTTGGATCTTCACTCGGCACATCTCCTTCTTGTATAAGCACGTTGTTATTGATGCGTTGTTGTAGTGAGGCAAGCTTGGTTTGTAGATCACTACGTAAGAGTAAGGCTTCAGCTAATTTCATCTTCAGTCTTTTATTATCTGTACTTTCATTGATCATGCTTGGGTTTCATCGGTCATTCAATACTTTTTTAGTGAAAAATTTGGTCAATTGAATGATTCCTTGCAAATTATAGGGAGAAATTCAGAGTTTCTCTCGGTAAAATTGCCTCGAAATTATATGTAAGCGGTGTAACTGTGGAATCATTTTGGATATTGGGCTCAATTGCAGCTGCGTTGATGTTAGGTGCAATGAGTCCTGGGCCTACATCAATATATGTGGCGAAAAATTCAATTGCGATTTCACGTCAGCACGGTTTATTTACTGCATTAGGCACAGGAACAGGTGCAGCAATTTTTGGTTTGCTTGCAGTTCTTGGTTTACAGGCATTTTTATTGGCAGTGCCTTCGGCCTATTTGGCTTTAAAGATTTGCGGCGGTTTATATTTGCTGTGGATGGCATTTAAAATTATTAAACATGCCAAAGAACCGATTGAAGCTGGTGATGCCAGCAGCTCGCAGATGTCACTCCGTCGTGCATTTACCACTGGTTTAATTACTCAGTTGTCGAATCCTAAAATTGCAATTGTGTTAGCCAGTATTTTTACGGCACTTTTACCGAAAGACATTCCGACGTATTTTTACTTTGTACTGCCAGTTTTGTGTTTCTTTATCGATGCAGGGTGGTGCTCATTGGTCGCTGTAGCTTTATCGGCAGAAAAACCACGCAAAGTTTATTTGAAGTTTAAAGCGGGTTTTGATCGGGCAGCTGGGGCAGTGATGACAGTGCTTGGGTTAAAGCTGATTTTTGGAATGAAGTGATTGAACGAAGCAAAAAAGCCTCTTTGATAGAGGCTTTTTTATTCAGTTTTATTTGTTGCATTCTGGTTGTGAACGGTCAATAACTTGTGTACCTTCAACGCGATAGCCAATTTGACCAACAAGGAATGCTTGGTTTAGTTGAGTGATAACAACGTCTGAAAGTGCAACTGCACAGCGGTCTTTTTCGATAGCACGGTCAATTGCTGTTTTGAAATTTGGAATACCTAGTGGGAATAACACAACTGGTACTTTATCTTCACCAGTAACGCGCTGACCTTTTACGAATTGATTTGAGTTTAAATTATAGTTTTTTGTAGAAGCTACAGTCATATCCGCCATACGGATTGAACAGCCAGTGAAAGCCACTGTCGAAACTGCTAGTGCTGCAACCAATAATTTTTTCATGTTGTACCCCTAAGATTAATAAATTATAAAAAGCGAGCACATTTTATATAAAGATAATGAAATATCAATAAATTAAATTTACTTTAGTTTAAATAAGTAGTTTTTTCATAGAGCGATTTGTCAAAATTTTAGTTTTAGCTCTTTTTAGCATAATGAATGCTTAAAGCTTTATAGTAGTTTGGAGTGAATGGTTTCATTGGGGTCACAATGAATTTTCCTTCTCCTTTTAGGAGATGAGAAGCACTGCTTCGTAAGGCATGATGTTTATGCTTTTTACCTTACTTTTAAAGGATAAAAAGTAACAAAACCCCTTTGTTCGTCAGAGGGCACGTCCGTGTGCCCCCTAACGAACGGGCGACATCCATGTCGCCCTGCTTTACGTCAAATATTTTTAATTAATATTCATCCTCTTCAAATTTGATAGATGGAAAGTAATGTTTAGGGTCATATCCATCACAATATTCAAATGGAATATTTTTGATAAAATCATATTTATTAATGAAATCACTTTGGAGCCATTTTTTCCCAAAGCGTGATAGAACATTGAAAAAAATTACATAAAGCTCAGGATTTGAAAGCTGAGCACGGTAAATTTTGATTAACTCATATTTTTCTAAATCATTTAGAATCATCTACCATTTTTATGGCATTGTACATATTTCTAAAATAAGAACTTAAATGGGTTTGGTTTGTTTTTAACAAGCCACCAGTAGCATCTTTTTGTATCAATGAGTTTTGAATTTTGATAACTAATTCTTCATTAAATCCTTTATATCTTGATAGCTTATTTGTTATAAATGTGGTCCAGCTTCCTTCTATGCCAAAGTAAAAAATAACATATGAGATATCTATTATCTCTGAGTCATTAAGCAGTAGATTTTCTTGTACAGAAATTTCTTTAATTGTTTCTAAAATTCTTTTGAACTGAATTTTGAAGGTTACAAAAGCCTTTTTCCCTTCTTTGGGTGGATTCTGTAGATTTTCTTGTACAGAAATTTCTTTAATTGCTTGTACAATTCTTTTGAACTGAATTTTAGAAGTTACAAAAGTTTCTTTCTCTACTTTTGATAGATTCTTTGGGTTGGGTGTAGATAAAGAAATATTTATTAAATGTTGGTTGTGATAATCAATCATTTTAAAAAAATTTGACTTTAAATTATTTTTCTGTGTTTCATCTCTTTGATTAATAATTGTATAAATTAAGAGGAATATACTTGATGCACTTAAGAGAGTACCTATAAGTCCTCCATACAAATTACCTAAAGAAGCTCCTAAATTTGGATCAATCAAGAAGGTTGTTCCAATTTGAAAAGCTTTGTTAGTAAAAATAAAATAAGTAGCTAGTACACTAATAATTATTAAGATTATTGGTAGAGCTAAGCAAAAAAACTTTATCAATCTATTCATTATTTATAGCTATAAAAAAACCCCACTAAAATATAGCAGGGCTTTGTCTAAGTGTCTAAATCTTAAGACACTTTATCGCCAGCTTTAGCACCTGTTTCAGGTGAAATCACCCAAACACCTTCGCCATTACCCGCAGCTAAAACCATACCGTTAGAAATACCAAAACGCATCTTACGTGGTGCAAGGTTTGCCACCATTACGACTAATTTGCCTTTAAGGTCTTCAGGTTGGTAAAACTCACGAATACCGCTAAACACGTTACGTGGTTCAACTTCACCGACATTTAAAGTGAGTTGTAAAAGCTTGTCAGAACCTTCAACGTGAGCAGCTTCTAAAACTTCTGCTACACGCAAGTCAACTTTCATAAAGTCTTCGATACCGATGATTTCAGCTTCGCCAACTTTAAGCTCAGGTTTCTTTTCAGCTTTCTTCTCTTTTTTCTTCTCAGCTTTTGGTGCTTCAGCAGGTGCAGCTAAAGAGTCTTTAGATGCATCGACCATTGCAGCAACTGCTTTTGGATCTACACGCTGCATCAATGGTTGGAATTGAGCAATTTCATGATTTACCAAAATCGTTTTGCCTGAAGCAAAGTCGAAAGACTCAAGCTTCAAGAAGTCTTGAACTTGAGCAGCCAAAGTTGGAAGAACTGGAGCAAGGTAAACTGCCAATTGACGGAACAAGTTAATACCTACAGAACATACGTCATGAACTTGTTGTTCTTCGCCTTCAATTTTCGCAAGCGCCCAAGGCTTTTTCTCATCGATGTATTGGTTGGCTTTGTCTGCAAGTGCCATGATTTCACGAATTGCAGCAGAGAATTCACGCGCTTCATATTGCGCAGCGATAGATGCACCTGCATCAATAAAGCTTTGCACCAATTCAGGTTCTGCACATGTTGCAGAAAGTTTGTTATCAAACTTGGTGTTAATGAATTTTGCACAACGACTTGCGATGTTCACGACTTTACCAACAAGGTCGGAGTTTACTTTCTGAACGAAATCATCAAGGTTCAAGTCAGAATCTTCAACTTTGTCAGAAAGTTTAGACGCGAAGTAATAACGTAAATATTCAGGGTTTAAATGCTCTAAATATGTTTCCGCTTTAATGAACGTACCGCGAGATTTAGACATTTTTTGACCATTTACAGTCAAGAAACCATTTACGAATAAGCTTGTTGGGGTGCGGTAGTTTGCACCTTCAAGCATTGCAGGCCAGAACAACGCGTGGAAGTAAACGATGTCTTTACCAATGAAGTGATACACCTCATTTTTAGAATCTTTTTTCCAGTAATCGTCAAAGCTTAAATTAGGACGTTTAGTTTTAATGTAGTTTTCAAAGCTCGACATATAGCCGATAGGCGCGTCTACCCAAACGTAGAAATATTTGTTTGGCGCATCTGGTATTTCAAAACCGAAGTAAGGTGCGTCACGAGAAATATCCCAATCAGACAAGCCTGCTTCAAACCATTCATCTAATTTGTTAGCAATGGATACAGGTAAACGACCTTCGTCACGTGTCCATTTTTGTAAGTATTCACCAAAGTTTGGCAATTTAAAGAAGTAGTGATCTGAAGATTTTTCAACAGGTGCAGCACCGCTCAATGTCGATTTAGGGTTCAGCAATTCAGTTGCGTTATATGTTGTACCGCATACTTCGCAAGAGTCGCCGTACTGGTCTTCCGCTTTACATTTCGGACATGTGCCTTTAATGAAACGGTCAGACAGGAACATGCCTTTTTCAGGGTCGAACAGCTGTGTTACAGGACGTACTGCAATATTGCCGCCATCACGGTTTTTCAGATAGATCTCTGAAGCACGTGCTTGGTTTTCAGCACTATTCGTTGAGTCGTAGTGGTCAAAGTCCACTTTAAAGCCAGCAAAATCACGCTCATGTTCTTTTTGAACATTGGCAATTTGCTGTTCAGGTGAAATGCCGTTGGCTTCAGCGCGCAGCATAATCGCTGTGCCGTGAGCATCATCCGCACATACATAAGTCACGTTATGACCCATTGCACGCATAGCACGAACCCAGATATCAGCCTGGATGTAACCAAGTAAGTGACCCATATGGATCGGGCCATTGGCGTATGGTAGGGCGTTAGTGACTAAAATATTACGCACGGATATAACTCTCTCATTCGTATGTATGCAATGGGCTGTAATTTTACATGAGATAGCCAGTACTTGCACAAGGGAATCAGTGAAATCTTCTGAAAACTAAATATTTCTATATTGCAGCGCTAATTACAGTGATAATAGGGCATATCTGTGATGCCTTTAAGAGTGACAAGCCCATGTACGACGACGATTATGATGACGACCAGCCTGTGACCCGTATTCCGCAAAATCAACAGCGTAATAAACAACTCGGTCAGCACATTGTCAAAGAAGCACAACAATACCTTGAGCAGATTTCGGCAGATGAACATGCATTACTGATTCAGACTTTACGTGATTTGGCTACAACTGAACCTTACTTCGATGTATTGGCCGATGAGCTTGATCAACCTGTAGAAATGAAAGTGGCAAATGACGCCTTAAACTTGTTGTACTTTTGGCAATTGCTGCATCAACATGAAGATCAAAAACAGTTTCATTTACTCGATGCGATTAACACCGAGTTTTTTCAGACAGAAATGTTGAAAGCCTTTGATGCCTTAGAGATTGGTGAAAATAAAGCGCAACGTCGTTTGGTTCTACTTGAAGCTTTTAAACTGTATAAGCTGAATTTCCATGCCGGTTGTATCCCTGTCTTGTATGCACAGTTAGAAGGCATTTTAACTGATGTACTGATTCAAACGGGCTTTTTAAAGCAGAGCGGTACCAAGTTTGTCGATGTATATAAAATTGTACCCGGTCTAAAAGGCAGTGAAATTAAGAGTCTTTGGCATAAAGCAAAAATTGCCAATGAACTGAATCATTATTTTGCTGAATTGGCTGCTTATCAAATGGATAGCAGTTCAACAGTTGCGATGACGCGCCATAATATTTTACATGGAACAGAGCTTACCCATTTCAATCAAGGTCGTAGCTTTGTACTCTTTATTTGGTTATTTGCAGCGGTCAGTTTTATGAGCACAGTCAGCAAATAATCTTTTTATGCAGCGGTAAAGTGCATCATTAGGGGCTTTACCGTTATGCGTTTTGCTTAATTTATATTGATGAATATCAATACAATAAAAGTAGCCTTTATATTTTTCAATGATTTAATACATTTAAACTCGGATCAATTTTAACTCCTAACCTTATGCCAAAAAGCGTAAATGCAACGTCATGTAGCTCAATTGTTTCTAAATGCATATTTTTAAGGTCATCCCGTCAAAGCACGTTATAACTATTGTTAGACAATAACAGAGAAGAGGCGAGAACGATGACAACTGAAAATAAAATTGATCAATTGAAAGATAAAGCGTCAGAGTTGGGTGATGATCTAAAGCTCAAAGCCAAAGAAGCTCAGCTTGAAGGTGAAAAAGCCCTCGATGGTGCAAAGCATAAAGCTGAAGAGTTAAAACTCGAAGGAGAAAGAGCTTTAAATGATGCTAAGCATGAACATGCTGAACAAAGTAATGAGGCTAAAGATAAATTTGAGCATCTCAAAACTGAAGCCAGTCACAAATTAGATGAAGCCAAAGTCAAAGCGGCAGAACTTAAACATGACGCAGTAGAGAAATTTGACGAACTTAAAGTGCAAGCAAGTGAAAAATTTGATGAACTGAAAAAGAAAGCCACTGATACCTTTAATAAGTTTAAAAAAGATGATCAGGCTTAATTCGTAACTAAAAATTACTTTGATCAACCTTAAAAAAACCGTTCCATTGGAACGGTTTTTTTACTTGTAAAACGTGTATCTCAAATGATTATTGACGGAGACCATCGAGGTTCTCAGTTTTAATTTCATGCACGTGATCATTTACTATGGTAATCACATATCGCATATTGGCAATTTCATACGTGTAATCCACTGCTAATGTCGTCGGCTGACCTTTAATTTGGAGAGGATGAGATTCCATCTTGATTGGTGATGCCTGCATGCGTGTACGCATATCCTCAAGTCGATCGCCAATTGCTACAGTTTGACGATCTGGTGTTTGAATAGCTTCGGTCGATACTGCGGCCTGTAATGTTGTGGCAAAGAACATCAAGACTAATAAAGTTTTTTTAAACATCTTCTTCCCCCAGCTTAAACTTATAAAATGAAGCACTACATGATGATTTTCACATCAAACGGATTATTATCTTTTGAATATGCTGAAATATAAGCTGAATTCATTTGGGAAATGTAGGGTTGAAATGTAAACAGTTTAGGACTTAATTCGCTAGATTGATTGGCGTGTATATCTTCAAGGATCAGTGATATGTTGCACATTTTTAGAAACTTGCTGAAAAGTTGACTAAATTACTCAACTTTATAAGCTTATAGGGATAAGTCATTCATCTCCCTCTTACTCTCGCTCCCGCGAACAGGTAAACTATCAATATTATTTTTCTGATGTTCCTGTTTGGAGACAAAGCAATGTCGTGGCTTTCTTCCCTAAAATCTGTGTTTTCACCGTCACAAGAGGTGAAAGAGGAGGAAATCCAACAGGTTTTACAAAATTATATCTTGCCGAATTCTAGCAATGCATTGAAGGATCGTATTACACAGGTCAATGTGCAAGGGCAGATACTTCAAATCACCATAAATACAATGCCTTCCGAGGCGGATGATCTACAAAAAATCCATGATGATTTGGCAGATGCGTTGGAAAAATGCGGCATTAACGAGCTGAATATGCATGTGATTCAACAAAAAACAGGGCATAAATCTGAAGGTGGTTGTGGTCATCATCATGCAGAAGGCGAAATTTGTTCTAGCCAAGAAAAAGCTGAAAGTTCAGCTGCAAAAAGTCAGTTACCTCCAGTTGTGGATGCGTCTGCGAAAACACCTGAAGCACCTGCCGAAGTTGATCCGAATAATCCACCGATTCAAAAAGCGGCTCCACAACAGCGTGATGTACCGAAACATCCACGCATTAAAAATGTAATTTTAGTGTCTTCAGGCAAAGGTGGTGTGGGTAAATCGACCACCACTGTGAATTTGGCGCTCGCATTACAACAGCTGGGTTTAAAGGTTGGGGTATTAGATGCAGACATCTATGGTCCAAGTATTCCAACGATGCTCGGCAATGCAGGCCGCACGCCGATGATTGAAGCTGAGCAATTTGTTCCTATTGAAGCATATGGTATGGCTGTGCTTTCAATTGGTCACTTAACTGGGGATAACAATACGCCAGTGGCTTGGCGTGGGCCGAAAGCGACAGGGGCGTTAATGCAGTTGTTTAATCAAACGTTGTGGCCTGATCTGGATGTATTGGTCATTGATATGCCGCCAGGCACAGGTGATATTCAGTTGACGCTTGCACAGCGTATACCAGTGACAGGTGCTGTGATTGTGACGACACCACAGAACGTTGCATTAATGGATGCGACCAAAGGCATTGAGTTGTTTAACCGTGTACACATCCCAGTGATGGGTGTGGTTGAAAATATGTCGACCCATATTTGTTCGAACTGTGGGCATGAAGAGCAAATCTTTGGTACAGGTGGTGGCGACCAACTTTCAGCCCAATACGACATTCCGCTCTTAGGTCGTTTACCGCTGAATGTACAAATTCGTGAAAATGCCGATGCAGGGAAACCATCTGTGATAGCAGGTGATGATGCTGCTGAAAGCTACATGGCGATTGCACAAAAAGTTGCAGATGCATTACCTCAGGCTGAAAAAGATAAAAACCGTATTTTCTAAGGGTGAACTGAAATTTAAGTTGATCGTATTAAAATCTGGCCTCGTGCCAGATTTTTTATAACGTGGTATTGGGAGTGTTTGAAAATTATGAGTACTGAACTTTAGACATTCAACGATGTCTATGAATTACACATCTAAAAAACGATTTGCACAATTTCTTATTTTTCCTGCGATTATAAGCCGTATGCCAAGGATAAAATTCTTGAGGCATATCAAAGGATGTCGCGTTTGTACTTAGTTTTTACAAAATAGCTTTCACGATATTTCTATTATTTTGGCTAGGATCAATTCTTTGAACGGCAGTAACTGTACAAACGCATTGTGTCTTAGATTTTTTGCCAAATGTCCTCTGTTACAAGGGGCTTAGCATTGAAAAAATATAGAGGAACAAATAATTTTAAATATTATTTGAAGTCATTAAAACCCACCCATCAAATGAGGGTACGCCTTAGTCTAAGAAATTAAAAAGCCCGGTAATTACCGGGCTTTTTAATTGGTTTTTTAGGAGGAAAGAGACGGGTTTGCTTTACGTTTAGCAGTGATAATATTCACCGTAATTGCGATGATGACCATGATAATGCCTACAATATCTGTAATGGTTTCTGGAATAATCATACACAGCGCACCCACACCTAAAAAAATACGCCAGAACCAGTTGAGATAAGTCTTGAAATAACCTTCAACTGCGGAGCCTAAAGCGAGAATTCCTATCACTGAAGTGACAGTAATACTCACTATAGTTGTCCATGCAGGAAAGGCAAATTCTCGAGCATTGACTGCAACATTGGTGGTATCAATCATCAGCATGGCAGGGTTATAAACGAATAAAAATGGAACAATAAAACCAGCAAGAGATAGTTTTAAGGCCTGAAACCCAGTGCGCATTGGATCACCGCCTGCAATTCCTGCGCCCGCAAAGGCGGCAAGGGCAACTGGTGGGGTGATGTTTGCAAATAAACCAAAATAGAACACAAACATATGCGCGACTAATACAGGGATATCAAAGTTTGCGAGTGCTGGTGCTGCCATGGTGGCAGTAATGATATAGGCCGGAATAGATGGAAGCCCCATGCCTAAAATCATCGATGCAATCATGGTTAAAAATAAAGTGAGAAAGAGACTACCTGCACCTAAACTCATAATTGAAGAAGTCATTACTGAACCAAAACTTGTCAGACTTACTACGCCGATAATAATACCAACGACAGCACAAGCAGCCATCACAGATAATGATTGTTTGGCTCCATCAACGAGCGCATCTAAAATATCTTTTACACCCATTCGTGTTGATTTTCTTAAAGCTGCTACAAAGATGGTCAGGACGATGGTGTAGACAGCAGCATAGCTCACAGGAATATTTTGAAATAAGAAAAAGACCAGTGCCAAAATTGGAATAAGTAAATGTCCACGCTCTTTTAGAACTTCTTTTACTTTAGGTAAATCAGCTTTAGGTACGCCTTTCAGATCATCTTTACCCGCACGGAAATGAACTTGAGCCATGACGCCAAGGTAATACAATAAGGCAGGTAATAATGCGGCTAGTGCAATCGTGCCATAACTCACGCCAGTTGTTTCGGCCATAATGAAGGCACTCGCACCCATGACTGGCGGCAAAATTTGTCCACCGACGGATGCACTGGCTTCAACGGCACCAGCAAAATTCTTGTGATAACCAATTTTTTTCATCAATGGAATGGTAAATGAGCCTGTGCCAACAACATTGGCAACAGCAGTTCCATTAATACTGCCCATAAATCCACTTGAAATTACAGCAACTTTGGCAGGACCACCTTGTTTATGACCCGCCAATGCCATGGCAAGATCATTGAACAATTTCCCCATACCTGATTTTGCAAGAAAAGCACCAAAAAGGATAAATAAGAAAATAAAAGTGACGGATGCACCAATTGCCGAAGAATATAAGCCTTCGGTTTTTAAATACATATGTCCGAAAATGTCGCTGATGGTATAAGGGCGAGTAATTAATCGATCTGGCAACCAATCAAAGTGACTGATAAATGTATAGGTCAGGAAAATTAAACTTAAAATGGGCAGCATCCACCCCATGACCCGGCGAGTTGCTTCTATGACTAATACCACACTCATAATTGCAAACGCGATATCTAAGGTATTTGGAATACCACCTCGAGTGGTCATAATAGATTGATATTCTTTCCATAAATATAAAAAACTGAAGATGGAAAGCAAAGCCAAGAACCAATCGAGAAGTGAAATATGCTGCCGGGAGCTTGCTTGACGAGCTGGATAGAGTAAGAAAATGAGTGCTAGGCCAATAGCGACATGGGCTGCACGCTGTATTAACTCAGGTAAAGGATTAAACGTAATAAATAAATGAAATAATGAATAAAAGATCGCTACAAATGCAACAAAGTAGGTAACAGATTTACTCATATTGATTCGAGTAACAGATTCCCGATCAAATTTTTCTAATATGGCTTGTTGTTGTTTCTCATCGAGTTGTTCTAATACAACTTTATCTTCTTTGGAATTCATAGGCATTCTCCAATCCACCAAGACTTCCATTTGGGTTGATATTGAACCGAGATGTTGACCAAACTATAGTCTGGGTAACTTTGAAAAATAGACCAAATTTTTTGGTCAGCGAGGATCGTGCCTTGCATATTTCTAGAAATCACCCAGTTGATTTCATCTATATTTTGATTGACCCGCATTCTAATCACACCATTTTTTTGAAACTCAATGGGATAATTTGAGGGTGTACCTGCACCAAATGAAATCAAATCGGTGTGGCGCAGTAAAAACTTATTCTTTTGACGCTGATATTGTTCAGACCAAGCCGTCTTTTCTACTGAATGCTTCCACTGTAAATCAAATTGATCAGTTGAAATTTTGCATATATCAGTTTCAACTCTAACCTGCGTATACAGTGTTGGATAGCTAGCATAGATTAAGAAGAACAATATAAAAAATGCAGTATAAACTGCATTTTTTTGAAGCTTATTATTTTTTAGCCACTTCATCATAGTAGCGTTTCGCGCCTGGATGTAGAGGCGCTACAAGGCCTTGTTGAGCACCTTCAAGCGTGATTTCTGTTGCTGCTTGGTGTGAAGTTGCCAATTGAGGCAAACTGTCAAAGAAAGTTTTTGTTAGTTTGTAGACATCATCATCCGATATATCTGTGCGAACAACTAATGCATTTTTAATTGCGGCAGTTTGAATGTCCGCAGTATTGCCATATGTGCCTTTTGGAATAATCATCGGTAAGAAATAACTTTGATCTTTAGCTATTTCTTTGACTTTATCTGCATTGATTGAAACTAACTGTAGATCAAAGCTTTGTTGAAGTTCCATGAGTGATGAATTTGGAATGCCACTAGTCAGGAATGCTGCATCAAGCTTGCCACCTTTTAAAGCATCAGCGGCTTCAGCATAGCCTAAATAATCAACTTTAATATCTTTATAGGTGATTCCAAAACCATTCAACAGTGTGCGTGCATTTACTTCTACACCTGAATTTTGTGCACCCACAGCGATACGTTTACCTTTCAAATCTTCGATATTTTTGATCCCTGATTTTTTAGAGGTTACGATTTGTACGTAGTTTGGATAAAGCGCTGCGACTTGGCTGACATTCTCAACTTTACCATTTGCGAAACTTCCTGCTCCGTTCAGTGCTTCTGTTAAGCTGTCACTCATAACAAATGCCATTTCAACTTTATTCTGTTTGAGAAGGTTTAAGTTTTCGACTGATGCACCTGTAGTCTGAGTCTTAGAATTTACACCAAAAGTTTTGTTATAAATTTCTGCAAGACTCGTCCCAATCACATTGTAAGGTCCTGATGCTCCGCCAGTTGCAATGGTTACGAACTTGGTTTGAAGTTTGTCAGATGTAGCAGTTTCTGCGCTTTTTCCTTCCGTGGTATTTTTTGAAGTAGATTGATCATTTGAGCAAGCAGTAATACACGCCAAAGTAACCGAGAGTAACGTGAGTTTTGTCCATTGGTTCATAGAAACGTCCTTTTACACATAAATTTTGAATATTGATTTGATGAGTTTTAATTTTAATTTCCACTACTCAATTGAACATAACTTAATCAATTATTTTTGAAAAGTATTTTTTTTTGATTTTTTAGTCTCCAATAAATAATGGTTATGCGTAAGAATGGCATGGAGCTATATCGTTTATTTTAATAATATTTTGTTACGTGTAAAAACTGTAGGGTATACATGGAATCATGTGAAATTTCTTTTATAAATATAAGTTCAAGATATTTCTTTGAATTGTAAGGTGCTCTGAATGACTGTTCAGCTAAGGTTTTGTTTTTCTATTTAAGTTACTGAATTTATAATTAAATAAGGAGTTTTTTATAAGCATTTCTATTTTTTATTTTGCTAATACGAAACAACTGAATTAATCTTCGCGGATTAAGTTTGAGGTCAAAGTATGATTTCATGGTTTTTTATTGGTCTAGTTATCAGTATTTTGTTAACGCCAGGACCAACCAATACCTTACTCGCATCTTCGGGTATTCAAGTTGGGCTACGTAAATCATTCTGACTCATTCCAGCGGAAGCCTTTGGTTATCTGATCTCCATCACCTTGTGGGGCTTTTTAATCGGTAAAATATCCGTTCATTTACCGTTATTGCCGACCATTCTTAAACTGTTTAGCGCAGGCTATATTTTATTTCTAGCACTGCGTTTATGGCGTACTGCAACGGTAAGTGAAAACTTTATACAAAAAGGCATCCGAGCACGCGAACTCTTTGTTGCGACGTTATTAAATCCTAAAGCACTATTATTTGCATCTGCGATTTTTCCTGCATTGGCTTGGCAAAATCCACAGTATTATGTTGCACACATGCTGGTGTTTTTATTTTTGATCGTGCCGATTGCTTTTTTTTGGACATTTATTGGCTCTGTTTTAGCATCCAATAAAATTAGCTGGTTAAATCAAGCAAATTTACAGCGTACTGCATCCTTGGTATTGGTCAGTTTTTCTATTCCATTAAGTTATTCGGCTCTTTTAAAACTCTAAGCAGATTAAAATCGGTTAAATGTGTTAAGTTCCGATGCGCTTATTTTCATTAACTGTGATTTCAGTTAAAGTACCACGCAATAATTGATTTAAGTTTTTGGATTGAAATAAATGGCTATTAAGTCTGATCGTTGGATTCGCGAAATGAGCGAAAAACACGGCATGATTGAACCGTATGCAGAAAACCAAGTCCGTTATGATGAAAATGGCGAAAAGCTTATTTCATATGGCGTATCGAGCTATGGTTATGATGTTCGTTGTGCACGTGAGTTTAAAGTATTCACCAATGTTCATTCAGCGATTGTTGATCCTAAAAACTTTGATGATAAAAGTTTTATTGATATTGAATCTGACGTTTGTATCATTCCACCGAACTCATTTGCTTTAGCGCGCACAGTTGAATACTTCCGTATTCCACGTAATGTGTTAACGGTTTGTTTGGGTAAATCGACTTATGCTCGCTGCGGTATTATTGTAAACGTAACGCCTCTTGAGCCTGAGTGGGAAGGCCATGTGACTTTAGAATTTTCGAATACAACGAACTTGCCTGCGCGTATTTATGCGGGTGAAGGTGTGGCTCAGATGCTATTTTTTGAATCTGATGAAGTATGTGAAACATCGTATAAAGACCGTGGTGGTAAGTACCAAGGTCAAACAGGCGTAACATTGCCGAAAGCATAAATTTTGATTTTATGTTTAAAAAAGCGAGCTTCATTGGCTCGCTTTTTTTATGTGGGTCATTCATCGGAAATTGAACCGTTCAGGCGGGATTTTTTTGCAATTGAGTAATTATTCAGCATAATAAAAAGTTAAGTGACTGGTATATCACATACATCCGTTTAAGGAATAAATGGAACCAAAAATTAAAGCCAGTTCTCAGGAATAAATATAAGAGAGATGCAGAGCATCTGATAAAAGGAAGGTCGAGATGACTCAATTCACCCAGGCTAAGTTATTCCGCCAGAGTTGCTTAGCAGCCGCAGTCAGCATTTTTGCTGCACCAACTGTATATGCGCTTCAAGATTTATCAGATGAAGCACTTTCAGCCACAACGGGTGAAGGTGTTGCACTCACTTTAGAAAATTTCAAAATGGTCTTTCAAGGGCCAAATGACCGTTCTACGGCTTCTAGTTATGCGTCTGGTATGGTTGATCCTGGGAAAAACGATACAGGTTTTATTCGGATTATTCCTACAGGTGAAAACTATGAACAATTAGGGCAGCGTGCTTACGATAAAATCTACAAAGCAGCTTATGTTGATGCCTATCAGCAAGGCCGAGTTACGGGCTATAACGGTGTTTATGACTCCACTTTCTTAAGTTCTAAAAGCACCTATGAGACCAATAATGCTACACGAGTAACCAATGAAACCATCGCAACATATTCAACAGAATATCGTGGCCGATTAGAACAGTCTTATCTTGAATCGCCAACGATGAAGGCATATTACGATCAGCGTTATAAAGACTATTATAATGGGTCATCGTGGTTAATGGATTTCGAGGAAGATGGAACAACGAAAGAATCAATTACTCCAGGACTAAAAGAAAAGTCACAAACTGCTGCTTTAAAAAATACCTATGAAATGATTGAGTTACTATACGGTAACAATAGTACGGGTAATTTACCGACCACTTCGACTTTTTATAAAAATTATGTCTCAGGAAAAATTACACGTTCAAATATTATAGATACGACAAAAAATGCTCAGTTGAATGCCAAAGCGGCAGAAACCCTCAATCAGTTGGCAACTGACTATGCCAAGCTTGAAGCTCAAAAGGCAAGCGATGCAGCATTAGCAACCGTGAAAAAAAATGCTGAAATTACAGCAAAACAAATTGCCTCGACTGCGACCGTATCGAGCCTCAGATCGAAAGCAGATGTATTTATATATGGCTTAGCCCTGTCCAACAGTAAAGATAAAAATGGCAAAAGTTCATTAGCAACACGCTATACCGATCAAGGGTTTAATTGGGGTACAGCTGAAAATCCATGGCTTTTCCATGCGGGAAATCAAGATGTTGAACAATTTGCCAAAGATAATAAGGGGAATGTTGGTTACTTAGCTATTGAGGCACCATTAAAGAAAATTGCGGCAGATGATGCATCTAACAACATCAAACTTGGTTTGTGGATGGATGTATTTTCACGGTCTTTAAATTCAAGTAATGTCGTCGATCCGATTACAGGGGCGCCCACCAGTGGCTTAGATAAAGATTATCGGTTACGGACTCAAATTGTTGCGAATGGCCTGAGCTTAAATGGTTCACAAGTTCGCATTTTTCAAACCTTGAAATCAACCAATACCAACTATAACCAAACTTTAGGTTTAGCCAGTTTAATTCGTATTAATACCAATGATCGTGCTGAGTCACTGAGTATCAATGACGGTGATTTGGATGCTCGCGGTATGCGTATCAGTACAGCTGCACGCTCCGAACTGGATGATGGTACGGCACCGACACCAGCGATGGACCGTTCTGTCGCTCCGATTTTCCATGAAACGGAGGGTCTATACTTATATAGCCCAAACATCAATTTAGTTTTAGGCAATATGTATCAACCCTTTATTGTGGGATCGGAAGGTCGAAATATTATTTTGGAAGTAACACGTATTCCTAACGTGCCTTCTATATACAGTAAAATTTATACTTACTATACAGATATCGCTGGAAATACTACAGGTACATCAGGCTTAACGGCTGCAGACTTTAAAGGATCAACCTGTAACGTCTATAGTTGTGGCACAGAATTAAAAGCCAATGCTTCAGATGCTACAGCACTGTATCAAGGGCGTGATGCAACACATAGTAGTATTGCAATCGGTACAGTAGAGCGCTTGCCTGGTAATCTGCTGAATGCAAAAAGTACGGATACGGCGACAGGTGTGGTCTTTAAAGGTGTCAATGGACAAAGCACGAATTTAGGATCTGTTGCCATAGATGGCGTCTTGATTCAGCACTTAAAAATAAGAACAACAGGGCTGTAGGAGAAATTACATGTATAAAATTTTATGCGCTGTTGTTTGTGCTGCACTGACACAAACTCATGCAGGCTTAGTGTCTATGGATAATACCGAACTCACTGCTGCAACCGGTCAAGGCGGTGCTGATCTCAGTTGGACACTTTCATTAAACCATCAATACGCCAATGATATGTCGAAAAACAACATTTCTATCATGGATGCGAATGGAAAAACGACTCAAGCTTTTTATGGATATCAATGTTCATCCAATGAGTTTTGTCGCTTAGCACTTGCGCCCAATAATCATGTGGATGCAAATGGTAATAAGAAATGGTTGGTGTTTAAACAGTTTCAAGGAACGTTACAGATCGATCAATTTTCACTAGATGGTGTGACGATTATCAATCGTGAAGGTAATCCACAAACGGCTATGCAGTTGACATTTTATGATGATAAGCCATTAAAAATTAGAAATTTAGGTTTTGCTACGTTGGCGGTGGAAACAGGGACGACAGGTAAGGAAGGTTATGAAAATACCAGTACTTATACGACCTATACCGAAAAGAAAGCTGATGGAACAACTTCAACTTTAGCAGTGCCTGATTTTGATCGTGGTTCAGAACAAGGATTTATGGGTGTTAATGTGCATGGCAACATGCACATGAGTGGAAAGTTAAACATCTTCAGTTTTAACTGCACTGGAAATGGTGCAGGTCGCTGTTAATCAGCTGTGACTGAATATAAGGATATAGTGATGAAAACAATAACAACTTTAACGGCACTCGCAACCAGTATTTTACTTGCTCAACACGCCTATGCTTTTGAAGCGATGACCGATGAAAGCTTGGGTGCAGTTACTGGCCAAGATGGTATTTCGATTACCCATGAAGTTTCTAGAGTCAAAGTTGATCAGTTAAATTGGGTTGACCCAACTGACCAAAATAAGATGAAAATGGGGTTGCACAATGTACAAATAGATGGCGTTGGGCAAAGCACCATTACATCAAAATTAGATTTTGATGTTGGGACTACGGATGCTGGTGTAGGCATGCGTATTGCCGCAAGTGTCAGCCCATTTACTGCTGTTGCGCAAAATATTATGCTGCTGTGTCAAGGCGCAACGTGCCAAACGCCTACGCAAAATTTAGGTTCACTTGCGATTGCAACATCTTCACCTTTAAAAGTATTACTTGAAACCAGCAATGGTCTATTTAACCGTAATGATACGGCGTATATGGAATTTCAATTGCAAAATGCCAGTATTAGTCATGGTATGAATGGACATAGCGTAACCTTAAAGGACTTTAACTTTAACTTTGCTGGTTCAGGTTATATGTATGTCGCAGCTGATGAAGGCATTGTTCTCACCACAAAATCCACAGGGAGCAAAGACCATACGGTCAATTTGGGGCGGGTAAAGGACACTTCAGATGTGCATAGTTCACGTAGCGATGCCACAAACCCCGGCGTTAATATCGATTTACGATACGGTACCGATGGTGGTGCGCAGCGCAATTTAATTCGTATGGGAGCATCGGGTGCTGTCACTAATGCACGAGTTGCCTTAAATGCCAATCAAGACGGAATCAAAGATTTTGGTCTAGCAACGAAGGCTTCTGGATATGAGTCCGTTGGTTCAGGTGGTTTACATTTAGGTGTGCGCGCGGATTTCACTTCAAAGGATGATCCTAGCCTTGTTGCAGGTCAAGCACCGACAACCTTAGAAATTGGCCATACGGGTATTGGTAGTTATGCCATTGAATTTTCTAATTTAACGTCTTTAGTTGCTGATAAAAATGCCTATATTGATTTTGGCGATATTTATATCAATACCATTCAAGCAAAAAGCCTTGATTTTCTGGTAAATGATAAATTAAAAGCAACATTAGGTTTAACCAATAATGTTTTAACCCAGAATCTGTCAAATCAAACGGCGGGCGGAAATTTTGCACTAGTGGCGATTCGTGGTATGGATTTTCAGTCCATCGCGCGTACAGCACGATTTATTTCTGATAACTCAATTGCCGCAATTGCAAGTAATGACAATAGTTGGGGGATTGGTATCCCGATTTATAATATGAATGCTAACGTTGCATTATCAGAGAAAAAATACAGTTATAAAAATGCGGCTGAAAAATCAGGTATTGGCTATAACCTTGTAATGAGCACAGATGGTTATGGTGTTGATAAAAAAACAGGAACACCAAGTACAACTTCTATTATTTTGATTGATGGTAAAAAAGGTATTAATGGTCAAGAAGTCAATTATTATGCTGGCTTAAGAAACATCAATGCACTTATTCAATCTGATGGTGTGATTGGTTATGAAAATGATGGCATCTATGTACGTGCAGATAATTTATTGATTGCAGCTAATGCCGAGTTAGCGATTGGTCAACTTCCGGGTTCAACCTATAACTGTGCGACTACAGCTTCTGCCAAATGTGGGACTACAGTACCTTTAGATAATTTCTCTAAACGTGATGATGTGTTGACGAATATTGTGTTTAAACTTGATGGTAAAGGTGAGCTATTTATAGTACCGGGTCTAAATGACACTGCAGAAAATAATTATTTATCTTTCCGTGGAAGCTTTGAATTTAAAGCATTAACTGATGCTGAAAAGAAAGATCAAAAAGTTATGGGAAGCTATTTAAGTTTGATGAATGAAGATGTAAATGCCAGCGGTGTCGTTTCAGCTTCAAGTATCAATATTAATAAAATGCAGGGCGATCTAGGCTTTGATGCTCGAATTAAAATGAAACAAGATTCGGTAGAGTTTGATAATCAGGTAAAATTCAATCCAACCAATAATATGTCTAAAGCGTTTCGTGCAGAAGTTTCGATGTTAACAAATGGCAATATGCAAAAGATGGCGGATATTGCCCTAACCGGTGGAACAATGCGAAGTACGATGGGGATTACTCCACGCTAGTAAAATTAAATCAATAACAAATAAATAAAATAACGAACAGGGAATTTGTTATGAAAAAGAAGTTAATCAGAGGTTTGATATTCTCGACATTTGCGATGAGTAGCTTATCTCATGCAATGATGGCTTTAGATGATGAAAGCTTATCAAAAGTTGATGGTCAAGCTTTACTCTCCATGGAATATACGCAGGGGTATAATTCTGTGGATGAGAGTGGACAAGCCGTTGACCAATCCAAAGTTGGCTTTTATAAACTTGGTTTGGAAGCTGAAATGGAGCTCAATGCCAATATTAAAAAGCTCCAATTGGGTTGTGGTGGTGCAAATGGCTCAGGTGCTTGTGATATTGATATTGATCATATTTCACTGAGTGGCTTGCCTGCAAATAGCAATTATACGTCGGATGAACGTGCGGCAACTTCAGCTTTGCTGACCAATCCTTTTATCGAAATTGCAATTAAAAATCCGAAATCAGCGGCAACACGTGAAGTGATGGGCTTTCGTTTGAGCGCTGAAAAAATTTCTGGATTAATGACATTAGGTACAGAAAATAGCAATACACCCAATGGTATCAATACCTTTAGTGGTTATATGAAAACAAAAGCGTCTGCGGGTGTTGCAACAACTGCCGAGCGTGTGATGGACTATGCTTCTACGCAGCAATATATTGAAGGAGCAGTTAAGGGGACATTATTTGGTGCAGAAGTTGATCTACCGCTTCACTACAAATCAGATAATTATTCTTTTAATTTAAAATCAACCACAGCACCTTTTACGATTCCAGCTACTGTCGTGAGTGGGAATAGAATGACAGATGTACAGTTAAAGGGTACAGGAACAGTTGATCGTCTTGATTTTAGTGGTCCATTAGAAGCTCAAATCTCTCTACTCGGTTTAAACATTAATTTGAATAAAGATGTGACGGGGTATCTTACTGGGCTAAAAACCGATATTACGGTAAATCAAAGTTTAGGTTTGATTCACGCACTTTATCTAAATAACCCTGCTTCGCTATCTTTACAAGCTCAAAAAATACTCTGGCCTGGTGCTGCAGTCGCAGCAGAAAGAGGGTGGTGGCTGGCGATGGAAGATGAAGTCGATTTGGGCAGTATTACGCCATCAGACAAAGTGGCGATTACGGATGAAGTGTTGAAACAAACGATCGCTGGAATTAACCATGACTTAAGTACCAATGTTCGTAATTGTGGAGATTTAATCTTTGGTTGTGTTGCAGGTTCGGCTTTAGATGTTAAAGAAATTAAAAACCCGTCATTAATTGATTTCCCATTAAACAATTTAAAACTTTCTGGACAGGAGTTTCGTTCTAACTGCTTCGGCGGGCTGAAATTCTGTTAAGGCTTAAAGTATTTAATATAAAAAAATCCCGCACTTAGCGGGATTTTTTTATATTTAGCGCAAATTATTTTGCAATTTTCGCTAAAAGGTCTTCTTTACTGAGGTTGCTTGATTCTTCATCACGGCGACCTTTGTACTCAAATGTACTAGCATCCAAACCTTTCTCACCAATAACGATACGGTGTGGAATACCTGTTAACTCGATATCAGAGAATTTAACACCTGGACGTTCATTACGATCATCTAGAAGAACATCATAACCAGCAGCAGTTAATTCTGCATACAGTGCTTCAGCTGCTTCTAACGTGCGCGGTGATTTATGCGCATTCATTGGCACAATAGCAACTTCGAAAGGAGCAATTGCAGACGGCCAAATAATCCCTTTGTCATCGAAGTTTTGTTCAATTGCAGAAGCAACAACACGGGTTACACCAATACCATAGCAACCCATAGTCACAACGAGAGGTTTGCCGTCTTCACCTAAGACTTTACAGCCAAGTGCTTCAGAGTATTTTTGACCCAACTGGAAGATATGACCAACTTCGATACCACGTTTAATCAAGATCGTACCTTGACCGTCTGGAGAAGGGTCACCTTCAACAACATTACGAAGGTCATAAACTTCGGTGTATTGTGCATCACGTTCCCAGTTTACACCGACTGCATGTTTATCGACTTGGTTTGCACCAGCAACAAAGTCTGAAAGTACAGACGCTGCACGGTCAACAATAACGGTAATGCCTTTTTCGGTTAAGCCTTGAGGGCCACAGAAACCAGCAGTTAAGCCTAAGTCAGCTAATTGTGCTTCAGTTGCAAAAGTTAAAGGAGCAGCAATTAATGGGTGTTTTTCTGCTTTAATTTCATTCAGTTCATGGTCACCGCGTAAGAATAAAGCAATAACTGGTGCAGCTTTACCTTCTTCAGCAACACCTTGGACCAATAATGCTTTGACAGATTGAGCAGGGTCTGATTTAAGGAATTCAGAAACATCAGCAATAGTTTTTTGATTTGGTGTATCAACAATTTCAAGTGCTTTAGTTGGAGCAGCACGTTCACCAACTAGTACGGCTTCAGCCATTTCTACGTTAGCAGCATAATCTGACTCTGTAGAGAATGCGATGTCATCTTCACCGCTAGACGCAAGGACGTGGAATTCATGTGAACCCGAACCACCAATTGAACCTGTATCTGCTTGGACTGGACGGAAATTTAAACCCAAACGAGTGAAAATTTTGCAGTATGCAGCATACATATTGTCATAGGTTTCTTGTAAAGATGCTTGATCCACATGGAAAGAATAAGCATCTTTCATAATGAATTCACGTGAACGCATTACGCCAAAACGTGGACGAATTTCGTCACGGAATTTCGTTTGAACTTGGTAGAAGTTCGCAGGTAATTGCTTGTAACTTTTTAACTCGTTACGTGCAAGATCAGTAATCACTTCTTCATGCGTTGGTCCAAGAACAAAGTCATTGTTATGACGGTCTTTAAAACGTAGCAGTTCAGGGCCATATTGCACAAAACGACCTGATTCTTCCCAGAGTGAAGCAGGCTGAGTGACAGGCATTAGGACTTGAAGTGAACCGGCACGATCCATCTCTTCACGGATAATCGCTTCAACTTTATTTAATACGCGAACGCCCATCGGCAGCCAAGTGTATAAACCTGAAGCCAATTTACGAATCATCCCAGCACGAAGCATTAACTGATGTGAAATAACTTCAGCATCGTTTGGGGTTTCTCTTAACGTTGCAAATAAAAAGCGACTCGCGCGCATGGAAACTGTCCTAAAAAATTAAGCGTTAAAGTAGAGAGTATACAATAAAAAATGAGGCGAACATTTTTCAATGTCCCCTCAATTTAGATTTTGCAATTATGACATGATTTTTTTGGCTTGACGTGCAAGAAAATTACGGAAGTCATCAAGATAAGTAAAAATAACCGGCACCACCACAAGAGTGAGGAGAGTCGAAGTAATAACCCCACCAATCACAGCATGGGCCATAGGTGCACTTTGCTCACCACCTTCACCCAGCCCTAGAGCAAGTGGTACCATCCCCATGACCATGGCACTAGTAGTCATTAAAATGGGACGCAACCGCGTCTTACCAGCATCGATAATGGCATCGTAACGATCGACGCCACGATCCATGGCTTTTTTAATAAAGTCGATGAGTAGAATGGCGTTTTTGGTGACTAAGCCCATGAGCATAATGATCCCGATAATGGAAAATAGATTCATGGTGGAGTTAAAAACAAATAATGCGAGGAACACACCGATTAGAGATAGTGGGAGTGATGCCATGATGGCCGCAGGGTGAATGAAGCTGTTGAACTGCGAACCCAATACGATATAAATAAACACAATTGAAAGGGTAATGGCAGTCATGGCATAGCCTGCGGATTCAGCCATATCTTTGTTCGCGCCTTGTGTAACAAAGCTATAGCCCGGTGGCAAATCAAAGTCTTTTTCAATTTGATTGATTTCTGCACCAATATCACCTGCAGGACGGCCTGCAGTATTGGCTTCCACCATTACTTCACGAGCCAAATCACGACGGTTAATTTGTGAAGCACCTAAAGTTTGCTCAAAACTCGCAACACTGGCCAAAGGTACCAATATAGGTAAGCCAGCTGCATCGGTTTTTTGAGAAGTGATATACATATTTTGAATATCAGTGGGTAGGCGACGTTGATCTTCGGTGAGACGTAGATTTACATCATAGGTTTCACCTTTGTCGTCTTTCCATGTAGTCACATTGTCGCCTGCTAGAAGTGGGCGAACTACATTGGCAATTTGATTGACTGATAGTCCTAAATCACTCGCAAGAACACGATTTACGTGAACCCCTAAAGTTGGTTTTGGTTCCTTTAACGAGCTTTCTAAATCGACAATACCTTCTACTTTTGCTACCTCAATTAAGAAACGATCTGAAATACGTTGTAATTCGTTTAAGTCAGGGCCTTTAATAGAAATCATGACCGGTTTTTGACCACCTGAAACAGTTTCATCGGCTGAAGCGACTGATGTGATTGTAATCCCAGCCACATGTTTCAAGCGTTGACGGAATTCGTTGTTTAAATCAGTCAAACTCTGCTTACGTTCAGTACGGGGGGTAACTGTGACACGTAAACTCACATGGTTCTTACCACGATCTGTAGCACTATTAATTGCGCCGTAGGTTGCTTTGACTTCAGGATGTTGACGAACAATCTGATCAACTTGCTTCAGTTTGGCTTGTGAATATTCGAGCGTTGCATCAACAGGTGTTTCAAATTTAATGCGAATTTCACCTTTGTCTGGCACAGGGACAAATTCTGTCCCGATCAGTTTCGACAGACCAAGTGCACCAAATAAAGATGCAACAGCAATTAAAATAGTAATGAAACGGAAGCGTAAAGCCAGTTTGAGCAGCTTTTCGTAATGATGACTTAAGTTATCGAGCTTTCCAGAGATCCAATTAAAGAAATGCTTTACACGTCCTGGTTTTTTGTTTGGGTCATGTTTTTCAGCCCAATGCGCAGAGAGCATCGGGTCAAGGGTAAAGCTGACAAACATGGAAATGAGTACCGCCGTACTTACCGTGACACCAAACTGATAGAAGAAGCGGCCAATAATACCGCCCATAAAAGCGACAGGAAGGAACACCGCAACGATAGTGAGCGTTGTCGCTAATACAGCGAGGCCAATTTCTTTGGTACCATCTAGTGCAGCTGTGACATGGTCTTTACCCATATCGGCGTGGCGTACAATATTTTCACGGACCACAATCGCATCATCAATCAACAGACCAATACTCAGAGATAAAGCGAGTAAAGTCATCATGTTAATTGTGAAACCAAATATCCAAATAAAGGTTAGCGTGCCCAATAGAGCTATCGGTAAAGTTAAACCTGTAATAGCTGTAGAGCGGAATGAGCCTAAGAATAACAAGACGATTAATATCGCCAAAACGGCACCTTCAATAATGGTACGCGCTACATCTTTAATACTGCCGCGGATACCTTTTGAAGAATCGACGACGACTTCGGCTGTTGTTCCTTTAGGGAGTTGTTTTTGAATCTCTGCAAGGGTCTCACGGGTATTGTCTACGACTTCAATCACGTTTGAATCTGAACTGCGTAAGATGTCGACAGCAACAGCCGTTTTGCCATTGAGATAGGCGCTCGATTCCATTTCAGCTTGGCTATCTTCAATCTCCGCAATTTGTTTGAGATATATTGGTGCACCATTTTTATTGGTAACCACCAAATCACCAAAAGCTGAAGGGTGGATTACACGCGATTTAATTTCGACTACCAACTCTGAATTGGCTTGTTTAAGCGTACCGCCTGGAACTTCGATATTTTCAGCTTTTAAGGTATTTATGACTTGATCAATACCAATGCCATAGCTTTGTAATTTTTGAGGATTAACCTGAATGCGGATTTGTCGTTGAGCATCGCCGAGTAAATTGACTGTTCCGACCCCGGGCACAGTACGAAGTTGAGGCACAATCCGTTGATTCAAATAAGAACTCAGATCACGTAGGCTCATATCTTTGGATTCAAAGACAATGGACATGATAGCACTGGCTGTCGGATCGTAACGCTCTACAATGGGATCATCAATTTCATCACGAAATTGGGCGGTCACAGGTGCAATTTTATCTCGTATATCTTGTGCTGCAACTGAAGAAGATACGTCAAGATTAAACTCTACAATGACCGTTGATAATCCTTCACTGGATTGTGAAATGACTTGTTTGAGTCCAGAAATGGTGTTGATTTGATCTTCAAGTTTTTTGGTAATTTCAGATTCGACCGACTCAGGCGAAGCACCTGGATAATTGGTATAAACCACAACAAATGGAAAATCGACATCAGGAAATTCCTCGACACCCATCCGTTGCCATGAGGCAAGCCCAAGCACCATCAGACAGAACATCATCATAATGGTGAAAACAGGGTATTTCACACTAATTCGGGTTAACCACATAACAACAATCCTGATTTTTTCTTTTAGTTCTTGGCAATGCTTACGACTTGCTGAATATCTTCATCGTTAAATTTTACACGGCTAATCAAATCGCTATTTTGCAAGCCTTGAACGATCGCTGTGTTATTGCTGTAGCTTTGATTCAAAATCTGAATAGGTGCTTTAGCAATTTTATTTTGTCGAATGACCCACACATATGGGTTGTCTTTTACATTTTGAATCGTGTCGAGGGGAATTTGTTGACCACTTATGGACTGGGCACTAACGAGACTGCCATCAACAAAAGAACCAATACTTAAAGAGGTGATCGCTTCATTCGGTTGTGCAAAAAATTCAATTTGACGGCTGGTTTGATCGGCAATCGGGGAGATACGATTGACATTGGCAGTTAGTACATTGCTATTCCCTTGAATCGTGTATTCAATTTTTTGTCCAATTTTTAGTGCGGCTTGCATATCACTTGGTAGTTTGGCCTGAATTTCTAGGCGGTCAGGATTCACAATTTCAAACAAGGTTTGTCCCGCACTAACCGTTTGGCCTGGCTCGACTTCACGTTTAGTAATTACGCCACTAATAGGGCTATAAATGGTTCCATCTTGATTGGCTTTACGTGCAATATCTACATTGGCTTGTTGTGCACGAACACTTTCCATTTGACCTTGATAGTCCACGCGACTTTGCTCAAATTCAACTTTGGAAATAAAGCCTTGATTCAGTAAACGTTGTTTTCTTTCCATCATCAAGCGTGCTTGATTGGCTTGGGCTTGAGTGGACGCGAGATTGGCCTGTGCTTGAGCAAGACGTGATGCATTATCTTGATTGTTTAAATGGACAAGAATTTGACCTTTATGAACCTGTTGACCCACTTCAGCAGTGACATTGGTTGCAGTAGCCGTAACTTGAGCCTGAATACTACTTTGTTGCACGGCACGAATGGTACCGGTAAAGGCAGTTTTACTGACCGCTGAACCTTGTTGAATCGGGACTAAATCTTGCTGAATTAACTCAATCTTATTTTGTGTTTTAACCGTTTCTTGCTTTTCATCTTTTTGACATGCTGCCAATGTTAGGCTTAAGCAAAGCAAACTAAGTTTAAAAAAATGAGATGAAGGCTGTGCAGATTGCATAATGGTCCTTTTATTCAGCTGTCTACAGAAAGCAATTGAATAACAGAATTTACTCCATCGCTTTTAAACGTGAGATAATTCTGTCGTATTCTGCTTCTGTATTTCGATAGCGAGTTTGTAACGATTGAATATATTCTTTTTTCGCTACCATGTTTTTTTGATTATTGTTTAATGTGGTTTTTAGTTTTGCAGGAACAGTTTCACCTTTCCTGAAATATTCACGTTCTTGGCGTACAAATAATACACGATCTGTTTGTAATTGTTTTAATTGTTCTTGTTCAAATACAATTTGCTTACGGATGCCCGTTAACGCATCACGCTTTTTCGCTGCAGCAGTACGACTATTGGTATAAGCTTTTTTTAATTTTAAATCTGCATCTTGCTGACGAGCTTGTGCAGCACGTTGAGGTGCTTGGCGAACATCCGATTCAGCATTGTATGGACGGTTACGTTTTATGACTTGCATGTTTTGGTCAAGTGCTTCATAACCGTAGCGGATGTGATTGGGTGTCACATTGGTACTAATATTGGCCACACCTTTGCTGTCGTAATAACGATACCAAGTGGCTTTTTGAACTTGTTGAGCAGATGTAGTTGCAGCTTGAATACAAGGAACCTGTGCAAACAAGCACAACATCAATATCGTTTTTTTTGTGATGCTTTTCAGACCAATGAAGGTAAGTTTTTTATTGAACTGACTCGACATTGTACTCCCCAGTTTAAAGTTGACTAAATTACTTATTTTTAAGTAATTAAAATGCTATATTATGCTCAATTTCGATAATTAAAAACTATTCCAAGATAAAAAAAAATCGTTGGGCATCGGAAAGTGTGAAACGGTTAATAAAAATGAGAATAAATGTGTCTTCGCGCAGAAATTGTTCGTTGATAATGCAAGTAAAGATATGTTAAAAATGTTCACAACTTGTAAAGAATAAAGCTACTAACTTAATTGTTTGTACAGCCTCAATGGGTAGGGTCAATAAATGGACGATAAATTCCAAAATCTAAAAGTCATGGTCATTGACGATTCAAAAACCATCCGTCGTACAGCCGAAACACTTCTTCAGCGTGAAGGTTGTGAGGTGGTTACTGCCGTTGACGGTTTTGAAGCACTTTCAAAAATTGCAGAAGCAAATCCAGATATTGTATTTGTCGATATTATGATGCCGCGTCTTGATGGCTATCAAACTTGTGCATTAATCAAAAATTCACAAAATTATCAAAATATTCCAGTCATTATGCTTTCAAGTAAAGACGGTCTTTTTGATCAAGCAAAAGGCCGTGTTGTGGGGTCGGATGAATATTTAACAAAACCATTCAGTAAAGATGAATTACTGAATGCAATCCGTAACCACGTAACAGCTTAATTAGATTTTTTATTGGGGAAAAGCATGGCACGTATCCTAATCGTTGATGATTCACCGACTGAGACATTCCGTTTTAAGGAAATTTTGGGCAAACATGGCTTTGAAGTCATTGAAGCTTCGAACGGGGCAGACGGTGTAACCATGGCGCAGGCCGAACTTCCAGACCTCGTGTTAATGGATGTGGTGATGCCAGGGGTAAACGGTTTCCAGGCAACACGCCAAATCGCACGTGGTGCAACGACAAAACACATTCCAATTGTGATTGTAAGCACCAAAGATCAGGCAACTGACCGTGTTTGGGGTAAACGCCAAGGGGCAAGTGACTATCTAACAAAACCTGTAGATGAACAACAATTAATTGATGTGATTAAGCAACACCTCAATGCAGGATAACGCTCTATGGCAGCAAATGGATTTATCGAATTACTTCGAATAGCAAAACGTGGAAACAAAAACTATGTTTCTACAGAAAATGAAGTAAACCGATGGTCAGGCATTGCTTTTGAGATGATGGGGCAATATTTCGTTGCCCCTCTTGGTGAAGTATCTGAAGTGATCTATCCACCAAAATATACGCCAGTTCCAAACACGCAAGCATGGGTGTTGGGACTTTCGAATATTCGGGGGCGCTTACTTTCGGTATCCGACCTTGCACAATATATAACAGGTCACAGAAGTAGTTTTTCACCTACTCAGAAAGTTTTATGTATTAGTCATAATGACCATTATGTCGGTTTAGTCGTCGATCAAGTTTTGGGTATTCAGCACTTTAATAAGAAAAGCTATTTTTCTAAACATAATGAGTTGGATAGTAATTTACAGGAATATTGTCAGGGGTATTTCCACCAGCATAACCAGCAGTGGAATGTATTTCTCTTCAGTCGTTTACTGCAAAATCCAAAATATATGAACGCATCTATAAAATTTATAAATTAATTATCGCGCAGCTACGAAAGAAGGCGTAATCGGGGAGAAGCTGAATGGGCTTTAAACTTAAAAAGAAAAATACGAGTGAAAGCACGGGTAGTCGTAAAGGCGGTAATGCTTTTCTGGCAAAATTGCAGTCACAAACAGATCAATTATCACGCGTATTTGGGGACAGTGAAAAATCTAAACCATTTATTTATGGTGCGATTGGTTCATTGGTGTTTGCAACACTCATCTTATTCTATCTCTTCTACAGTGTACCTCGTGGGAACGAATTAACACGTAGTCTTGGTGAATTACGTCTTCTATCGCAAACGATTTCTCGTCAGGCAACTGAAGCAACCGCTTCAGGTACTGAAGATTCAATGAAGAAATTGATTGAATCGCAAAACAGCTTCAAAGAAAACTTAGAAACTGTTAAAGATATTCACGCCAATACTGATGCATTGAAATCAGTTGATACTCAGTGGGCTGAAGTATCAAAAAGTATTGATTTAATTACTTCGCAACAAAAAATCATTAACAAGCTATACGACACGAACATTGCAATCGGTGAAACGATTCCAGGGATTCAGGCTGAATATAACTTGATGGTTGACCAAATGGCACGTCAAGACATGCCGTCAAACCAGGTGGTTATTGCGAAAAACCAGGTGTTTATTGCGGAACGTATTTTACGTTCGATCAGTTCTGTACTTTCTGGTTCAGACAGTTCACGTGAATCTGCAGATGACTTCAGTGCCGATACTGAAACATTTGGTTCTTACTTAGAAGCACAATTAAATGGTAGTGCTGAATTAGGTGTACAACGTATTGAAAGCCCAGAACTTCGTGAGTCTTTAGAAGGCATTAAAGCTGAATACGATGATGTACTTAAATCAGCTGCTGCAACAATTCTGAAAAACTCTTCGCAAATTGTGAACGTACGTAAAGCGTCTTCACAAATTTTTGCTGAGTCAGATAAGTTATTAGAAAACTTAAACCAATTGTCTTCAAATACTGGTCTTAAAACGATTTTACCAGCGGTATTGTTAATTCTTGCATTAACAGCATTCTTGATCTGTGTATTCAAATTACTTTCTTTACGTGGTCAGTCAGATAAACACCGTGTGGGTCGTTTACAAGAAGAATATGACCGTAACCAAAATGCGATTTTGCGTTTACTTGACGAGATCGCCGATCTTGCAGACGGTGACTTACGTTCATACGCAACGGTATCTGAAGACTTCACGGGCGCGATTGCCGATTCGATTAACTTCGCGATTGACCAATTACGTGACCTGGTATCTCGTATTACTGAAACATCGCAAGAGGTTGCACAATATACGGCGAATACTCAGGGTATTACCAACCAGTTAGCTGAAGCATCTGAGCATCAGGCGCAAGAGATTGCTGGTGCCTCTGCTGCGATTAACGAAATGGCAATGTCAATTGACCAAGTATCTTCAAACGCAGAAGAGTCAGCGGTGGTAGCAGAACGTTCAGTACAAATCGCTGCAAATGGTGCGGATGTCGTAAACCGTTCTATTGAAGGTATGGATACGATTCGTGAGCAGATTCAAGAAACTTCAAAACGTATTAAACGTCTTGGTGAGTCATCTCAAGAGATTGGTAACATCGTAGCCTTGATTAACGATATTGCCGACCAAACAAACATTTTGGCATTGAACGCTGCTATTCAGGCATCGATGGCTGGTGAAGCTGGTCGTGGTTTCGCCGTGGTAGCGGATGAAGTACAGCGTCTTGCGGAACGTTCTGCGTCTGCAACCAAACAGATTGAAGGCTTGGTAAAAACCATTCAGACCGATACTAACGAAGCTGTAATTTCGATGGAGCAAACGACTTCTGAGGTTGTACGTGGTGCGAACTTATCTAAGGATGCCGGAGTTGCACTTGATGAAATTCAGTCTGTATCGGGTAACCTTGCAAAACTGATTGCAAACATTTCGGATGCTGCAAAACTTCAGTCTGCTTCTGCAGGTCATATTGCAACAACGATGAACGTTGTACAAGAAATTACCTCGCAAACTACGACTGCAACATTTGATACTGCACGTTCGGTATCTGAATTGGCAAATATGGCCGAATCATTACGTGAATCTGTATCTGACTTTAAACTTCCAGAATAAGTCAGGCGCAATATCGTGGTGTCCTACTTTAGGGTAGGACGCTACATCGATTACAGATAACACATCGACAAGATGAACTTGACCCACGGTTGAGTCTTGCGTGATGGTTACAATTAAGTTTGAGCAACCTTCTTGGTGGCAAAACATAAGAAGCCTTAGCTATGAAAGAAATATTAAAAAATTTAGTTGAAACGACTACGCTTCCTGAAGATAGTTATCTTGATCAAGATGCAGAAATTCTTGAGATTTTTGTTGAAGAAATAGAAGAGATCTTCGCTGAATTAGATGGTCTATTTACAACTTGGCTAGACAATCCACAAGATAAAGAAACCCTCACGACTATTCGTCGCCATTTCCATACGCTGAAAGGTTCAGGTCGTATGGTCGGGGCGAAATCGGCAGGTGAATCGGCTTGGGCGGTTGAAGATACACTCAATCGTGTGATTGCGGGTTCAGTTCAGTTAACACCTACAGTTCAAAAATTTGCTAAAACTGTTTTAAACGTTTATCAATACAAACTTTATCCACGCTTCAAAAATGTCGCAGAATTGGATGTAGACTTGCGTCCATTGGTTTTACTAGGTCAGCAATTACAACAAAATATGAGCCTAGAGCCAGCATTAGAAGAGCTGCTTGGTTTAGCAGATAGCTTAAACAGTGAAGATGGTGTTACAGGTTTAGAGCTTGTTGATCAAGCTGTTGAAGTCGCGCCTGCGCCTGAAACAACTGTAGCAGTGAATGAACTGGAACAAACAGATAATGCTGATGACTTTGATGATGCTCTGGTTGCTGAAACCCTGACGATCTTTATTGAAGAAGCAGAAGAGCATTTATCAACAATTGATCAGTTCTTACAAACCGAAGATTCAAAATCACAGGACTATAATGACTTAATCCGCGCGTTACATACATTGCGTGGCAGTTCATCGATGGCACAAATTGATGAGATTTTTGAAGCAAGCTCAAAAGTAGAGAACTTATTTAAAACATTACTACAAGAAGAGATTGTTTCATCATCGAAAGAAGCTGCATTGTTAATTCAATATGCTGAATTTGTTCGTGATTATCTACATGTATTACGTGCTGGAAATACTGATAACTTACAATCGATCTATGCGACATTCAACAAAGCTTGGGAAGACTATGGTTTTGCAAGTCAAGAACATCTAGAGTCAGAAGACAATCCTCAAGGCTTGGTTTCTAAGTTGATTGAATTAAATATTGATCAATTATTAGATGCTGAATTTGAGTTTGATAAACGCGCACTCACAGAATTCCCAAGTTATATTGAAACGTTGAGTCAGCAAGCACAGCAATTGGCTGATCATACCAATACACGTGCGTCAGTCGGTATTCATGACTTTACGACAGAATTAAATGCTGCATATCAAGCACTGATTCAAAAGCCTGAATTACTGCATGCTGATTATGCGTATGAGTTATTTGCTCAAGCACATCAAGAGTTCATTCAGTTATTTGACACATTGGCAGCAGGTCAACGTGTAGTTTTAAGTGAAGATATACAGAAATTCTTAGCTGAATTAACTGCATATGTTCAGCAAGATATTGAACAGTTTGCTAAGCTTAAGTCTGCCGATGTTGTTGATGTAGCTGAAGCTGTAGAACCAGTGACTCAGGCTGAAATACATGGTGTTGACGATGTTCAAACCTCAACTTCAACGGCTATCAAAGGCGTTGATTTTGCATTATTAAGTCAGCGCGTTCAGCAAGATCATCAACAAAAGCAATCAGATGCTGCTAACCGTGATTTTGATGAAGATTTATTAAATATCTTTATTGAAGAAGCGGAAGAATTATTGGTTGGTATTGACCAAGACCTCAGTACATGGACACGTGATCAAAGCAATACAGCGGCGCTGAATAACCTCATGCGTTATTTGCATACACTGAAAGGTGGTGCAAACATGATTTCAGCATCACATGTGGGGTTAATTGCGCATGAGCTAGAGTCGATTTATGAACGGATTATTCGCCAGCAAATCAGTGTGAGCCCGAGCTTAATTCAGATTATTCGTTTGGTTCAGGATGATATTGCTGACCGTATTCAAACGATTCGTGAAGAAGCCATTGATTATCCAGCAGATCAGGTCATTGATATTTTACAGAATATCCAATCGATTTCTACGGGTGAGGTATCACATGTTGACGTGAAAGCGCCAGCTGAACAGCTTGATCAACCTGCCGCGGTGGTTGATGATATTTCTGTTGTAGAGCAATTTGCTGATAACAATACTGTAGACACAGAACAAGTTGTTGATGAGCCTCAACTGTCTGCATCAGAGATTGAGATTGCTCAAGATTCAGCTGTTGAGATCTTAGAACATGCTGTTGCGGAGCATGGACAAGATGTTGACGATGACCTTCGTGCAGTCATGGAAGAAACCTTCCTTGAAGAATCGGAAGAAATTTTAGAACAAGCGACCCAATTGCTGAATCATTGGATTGAGCAACGTAGTGACCGTAACTTATTACTTCAATTGCAACGTGCAGCCCACAGTATTAAAGGTGGCGCACGTATGGTTGAAAATGAACCTGTTGCGTCGATTGCCTACCAAGTTGAAACCACATTTGAACAATTTGCGGTACATCATTTCAACTCGAATGCCTACGATGGTTTATTAAAAACCACCTTAAGCTGGTTAAAGCAAGCTATTTTCAATAAAGATTATAGTAACTTTGACAGCATTAAATTAAGTCTTGAATCCATTCAATACGTCGACGTTACGGCTCAGTTGCCGAATCTTGTTGCTGAAATTGATCAAGGTATTGTGACTAAAGGCTTTGAATTTATTCAAGGTGATGGTGTCGAACCACCTTCAATGCTAGGTGAATGGGCCGAAGCAAGTAATACTGATAACAGCAATGAAATGATTCGTATCTCAGCTGACTTGGTTGAGAAGATGATTGACTTGTCTGGTGAGAACTCGATTAACCGCTCGCGTATTGAGATGGATTTGGGGCAATTGGGGAATACCCTCAATGAAATGGAATTGGCGATTAAGCGTCTTGCTGACCAGTTGCGTCGAATGGATGGTGAGCTTGAATCGCAAATTATTGCCAAGCATGGTTCTGAAAATTCGCGTTATGCCGATTTCGACCCATTGGAAATGGATCAATATTCATCCATTAACCAATTATCAAAATCACTTGCAGAATCTGCGTCGGACTTAGTCGATTTTAAGAGTACATTGTCTGAAAAAATCCGTGATGCTGAAGGTTTGTTATTACAACAATCACGTATTCAATCAGAAATTCAAGAAAGCTTAATGCGTACGCGACTGGTGCCTTTTGATCGTTTGCTACCGCGTTTACAGCGTATTGTGCGACAAACATCTTCGACCTTGAACCGTCCAGCTGAATTGGTGGTACAAAATACAGAAGGTGAATTGGATCGTACCATTCTAGAGCGTTTGGTGACTCCGTTTGAGCATATGCTACGTAACGCGATTGACCACGGTTTAGAAGATACAGCTGAGCGATTGGCATTGAATAAGCCAGAAGTGGGTAATATTGTCTTGAATATTAGCCGTCAAGGTACAGACGTATTGGTATCGTTCAGTGATGATGGTAAAGGGATTGATGAAGCGAAGATTAAAGAAAAAGCTTTAAAACAAGGTTTAATCAAAGCAGACCAATTCTTAGATAAACAAGAAATTCTGCAATTAATCTTCCATCCAGGTTTCTCAACTGCGCAAGCAGTGACCCAAATTTCAGGTCGTGGTGTTGGTCTAGACGTTGTACAAAGTGAAATTAAAGCGTTGGGTGGCCATGTATCTGTAGACTCAGAAATGGGCAAAGGCACGACATTTACCATTCGTGTACCAACAACTGTAGCGGTCAGCGATGCCTTGATGGTGAAAGCCGGTGATCAGCAATATGCGATTTCACTTGCACAAATTGAACGTATTGTTCGTATTGCACCGTCAGCGCTAGAAGGCTATTTCAATGGTAAAGAAGACTTCTTCAAAATTGACAATACTAATTACAAACTGCGTTATTTATCTGAGTTTGTAGGTAACCAGCCAGTACCACGTTTAAGCAATGTGGCACATTCACTGCCAGTCCTGTTAATCAAAGGTAACAGCGGGCAAACCATTGCGCTCTTGGTAGATCAGCTTGTGGGTTCACGCTCGCAAATTGTGGTTAAACCAATTGGTCAGCAGTTTACCAGTGTCGGTGCCATTGCTGGTGCAACGATTTTGGGTGATGGCCAGGTATGTTTGATTCTTGATGGTCAAAATATTGCACGTCAGATTCAAACGACACAACGCATTAAGCAATCAATCGATCAACGTGATCTTAGCCGTCAAGGTAATGCACGTCGCCTCGTTATGATTGTCGATGACTCGGTAACGGTACGTAAGGTAACGTCTCGTCTACTTGAACGCCAAGGTTATGACATTGTAACGGCCAAAGATGGTGTGGATGCAATTGAGCAGCTTGAAAATGTCCGTCCTGATTTGATGTTGCTAGATATTGAAATGCCTCGTATGGATGGTTTCGAAGTAACCAACTTGGTACGTCACCATGATATACATCGCGATTTGCCAATCATTATGATTACTTCGCGTACCGGTGAAAAACATCGTGAACGCGCATTTAGCTTAGGTGTGACTCACTATATGGGTAAACCATTCCAAGAGGCTGAATTACTTGCCAACATTGAAGCACTAATCGCAGAAAAGCAGGGGTAATCCATGAGCCAAAACTCTGTATCTAAAGTTGTAAGTGAAAAGATTGATCAGCAAGAGCTGCAACATCTGATTACGGTTTCAACGGGTTTTATCGATGCTTACATCATTGATTGCCATGGCAAAGAACCCATGTTGTTGCCGCAGAACATTGTGTTGTCAGCACTCGATAGTCAGACTCAAGTTCCGTTTGTTGAATGGCATGAGTTGAAACTGCCTGTTTACACCGTCAATGACCCTGAAAAAAGTACTGGGGTGGCATTGGTTATTGAAGGAGACGATGTTGGACAGCGTTTTGCTTTGATGTGTAATCAAATGCCACGAACAATTCGTTTGCGTATTTCTGAAGTGGTTGATGAGGAAAAAGCGGGGACAGATCCTGATATTTTCCAATATGTTCGTATGGCAGATCAGGTTTTTCATATTCCTGATTTGGCTCATATTCAAGCCAGTATCGGTATTGCATAAAAAATCGATGTAAAAAAGGAACTCTGATGAGTTCCTTTTTTTGTCTGTGCTGTAGATTAAGCCAAAAGCTTCACTAAAATTTGTTCGTAAATTTCAGAAAGTGGTTCAAGTTCTTCCACATTTACATGTTCATTGATTTGATGAATTGTCGCATTCAATACACCAAGCTCAAGCACTTGTGCCCCTGTAGGTGCAATGAAGCGGCCATCCGACGTTCCACCACTGGTGGAAAGTTCAGTTTCAGTGCCAGTAACTTCACGAATCGCATCACGTGCAGCATTAACCAATTCACCAACTGGCGTTAGGAATGGTAAACCAGATAATGTCCATGAGATATCATATTCAACACCATGGCGATCGAGTATTTCTAATGTACGTGCTTTCAGTTCTTCCGCAGTTACTTCAGTTGAATAACGGAAATTAAATAAAACATTCATCGTACCCGGTACGACGTTGGTTGCCCCAGTACCTGCATTTATGTTTGAAATTTGGAAGGTGGTTGCTGGAAAGTATTCGTTTCCGTTATCCCATACAGTTTCACAAAGTTCAGCAATCGCTTTTGAAGCAGTGTGAATAGGGTTAACCGCAAGATGAGGGTAAGCAACGTGACCTTGTTTACCTTTAATGGTCACATTGGCATTTAATGAACCACGACGGCCGTTTTTAACAATATCACCTAATGTATTGGTACTTGATGGTTCACCAACCAAACACCACGTCATTTTTTCATGACGTGCTTCTAAAGTCTCAACAACTTTAACTGTGCCATTAATTGAAGGTCCTTCTTCATCTGAAGTGATGAGAAAAGCAATTGAACCTTTATGATTCGGGTGTTTAGCGACAAAACGTTCAGAAGCAACCACCATTGCAGCCAAAGCAGTTTTCATATCCGCACTGCCACGACCATAAAGTTTGCCATCACGAATTTCGGGTTGAAACGGGTCTGAACCCCAAGCATCTAAACTTCCCGTCGGAACAACGTCTGTATGACCTGCAAAGCAGAATACAGGTGATTCAGTGCCTTTACGTGCCCATAAATTATCGACATCATCAAAACGCATGTTTTCGATATTAAAGCCAATCTTGGCTAAGCGATCTGCCATGATGTTCTGACAAGTGTGGTCTATAGGCGTAACCGAAGGTTGGCGTAATAGTTCAAGGCTGAGATCTAGAGTTGCTGTTGAGGTCATGCTAATTACAGAAATCAAAAATGTCGCAATATAATAGGCGAATCATGTGATGAAAGGGAAATTTAGATATAAAAAAACCCTATTAAAATAGGGCTCTTTTTACTCGGCAGTAAAATTAATTACGGCGAATTTCATCTGAAGTTTTTTCAGCTGTATTGGTTACAGCATCACCCGCTTTAGATACGTCCTTTCCAACGCCTTTTACTGTATTACAACCAGTCAGTACAAAAGCAACCAAGAGTGAAGCAGCTAAAATTTTATTCATTGACCTTATTCTCCATATGAATGAATAATTTTTTTAAGATAAATTATTCTGTTGTGTGAATTAGAGTAAAAAAACACCGATTTAAACAGTAGGTGGTTTTTACAGTGGTTCGGTAAACAAATGTAAAAATGAATTAGCTCAGCTTATAACTTTAAACTTGGGGAAGTATTAAACGTGGTTGCCGATACATATAATAGTGTTCTTGATCTGCCTGTTTATATAAGCCGTCTGTCCACCACTGTGCAGTTAAACTACTCGGTCGAGGTTGTGGACAAATCCATTCATGTCGTTGCAGGCGATAGAAATTTTGATCTCGTGACGGTATTTGGTATCCCCATTCACCAATCCTGCGATGTGGATTCACCCAGTCAGGCAGTTCTTGCGGATTGTTTTGTGGTAAATAAAGCTGACCTTTCAAGATGCAATAGCGCTGCTGGATTTGCTCATTTAAAGCCTCTGTAAACTGAAATTGCTTATGACTAAAATGATTGAGTTTTCGGCTGAGGGTATCACTACGATTTAGCCCATACCAAAAGGGAAGTGAGTAATCACGTTCGGCGAGATAATACTTTAGTGCGACCTCCCAATGCTCAATTTCACCAGTTTCAGTATTACGAATGACAAAGTCCAGTTCACCGACAGTTCTAGGGCCATCTATTTTTTGAATACTGTGTCCCAACAGCTCATATTGATGATAATGATGATCTAATAACCAGAACCAAATAAACATTTCAAAACGTAAGCCCAAACGGGTGCTTTTTAATTTCTGTAAAAAATCCACGAGTTCATCTACATTTTTATCCAATTGCAGCAAGCGTGGATGGTAATGTTGCCAATGCTGTTGCCATAGTCCGCTTGCAGGCAGCTGGAATGAATGTACGAGTGATAATTCGTTTGGTAGGTGCTGCAAAATGCCAGGACTGGCAATACAAAAGGCGAGTTGACGTACCAGTGGATTTTTATAATTTAACCAAGGCTCAAACAATGGCGTTGTATCAATCAGATGAGACATAGATAAACCTTGAGAATAATGCACAATAACAACGGATAAACCTTGAAAACACTTTATACTACATAAATTGCAAACTTAGGGTTGTTGTATGAAAACGTTGTTTTGGCGAAGTTTGGTGGTCATCTTTGTCATATTGGGTTTTATAGGTGCTTTATTGCCAGGTATGCCAACAACGGTATTCTTAATTCTAGCTGCATGGGCAGCTTCAAAAGGCTGGCCACAAATGGATGCATGGTTGTTAAATCATCCTAAATATGGTCCTACACTGCGTGCTTGGCGTGAAAATGGCACCGTGCCTAGAAAAGCCAAATGGTTTGCATCCGTGATGATGTTGGTCAGTGCGATACTCATGCTTTTTACCAATGCACCCTTATTGGTCAAAGTTTTTACAAATTTAACCATGTTGGCAGTCAGTATTTGGTTATGGAAACGACCAGAACCACTCAAAGAATTCATTCAAATCGATCAATCTAAAACAACGACTTCAGTACAAAAAGAGAAAGAACATGTCTGATTATTCAATCGATCAAGCAGATGTGTTGATCAATCTGAAAGATCAAACCTTGAGTCTGCCAAAACTCAATAAATTTTATGTCGTATCGACAGGTAAAAATGGTATTGGTGAGCAGGAAAATAGTGGCAAGACACCACGAGGTTGGCATCGAATCGCTGAAAAATTTGGTGCGAATGAGCCTAAAAATGCGGTTTTTAAAGCACGCCAGTGGACTGGGGAGGTCTACGATGCCGAACTGGCAGCCGAATACCCTGAGCGTGACTGGATTTTGTCGCGCATTCTTTGGTTAAGTGGCTTAGAAGCAGGATTTAATCAAGGAGAGGGCTGCGATACCTATCAGCGCTATATCTATATACATGGAACACCTGATACAGAGCCGATGGGAATACCAATGTCGCATGGATGCATTCGTATGCGAAACGATGATGTTGTTGAATTATTTAATTTGGTGCCAATTGATGCGAAAGTTTATATATCAGAAGACTAAGTTGAAGTTATTTATAGTTCAGTCTTTTAAGCTGTATTGATTTAGGCATTACAGATTTGAGTAATCTCAAAACGGTCAGAAATCAGTTAGACAGTAAACCTCTTAAAAATTTAAAGTTAGACAAAAGCCTATTTAGGGCTTTTGTTGTATTGATTACTTACTAGAAAATTAAATATTTAATGCTTTTAAGATGCCATTTAGGGGCAATGGAATTGTTTTAAATGCACTTAAAATTTTGAGTTCATCATTTATTACAGTAAACAAATGCTGCTTAATAAAAATGAATGTACAATTAATGCGCTTAAATTGGTTTTGTGATTTTTATTACTAGTCTGTTTTGTCGAAGATTATGTGAATGTTGTATAAATTAGAGGAATTAAATTGTAGAAAAAAGTGCAATTTAAAGCTAAAAAACATACAAAAATACTGATTTTTCCGCAATATAACTTATTTTTTAATCACTCAAACAGAAAAAGTGGAAAAGAGTTAGAAAAGCGTTTGACACTCGGTGAGGATTCTCTATAATGCACCTCATCAAACGATGAACATGTTTGAAAGGGCGCTTAGCTCAGTTGGTAGAGCGTCTGCCTTACAAGCAGAATGTCGGCGGTTCGATCCCGTCAGCGCCCACCAAGCTTCTTTCATATTGTTTGAGATTTTATAGTGCAGCGGTAGTTCAGTTGGTTAGAATATCGGCCTGTCACGCCGAGGGTCGCGGGTTCGAGTCCCGTCCGCTGCGCCACTTTAAATCTCAATCATACGTTTGCCACAATAGCGACATTGTGTAAGTGCAGCGGTAGTTCAGTTGGTTAGAATACCGGCCTGTCACGCCGGGGGTCGCGGGTTCGAGTCCCGTCCGCTGCGCCATTTACATGATAGACCTTTTGAGGGCGCTTAGCTCAGTTGGTAGAGCGTCTGCCTTACAAGCAGAATGTCGGCGGTTCGATCCCGTCAGCGCCCACCATATTTTTTGTGATGCAGCGGTAGTTCAGTTGGTTAGAATACCGGCCTGTCACGCCGGGGGTCGCGGGTTCGAGTCCCGTCCGCTGCGCCATTTCAAAGAATATAAAAGTTGTAACCCTTAAAGGGCGCTTAGCTCAGTTGGTAGAGCGTCTGCCTTACAAGCAGAATGTCGGCGGTTCGATCCCGTCAGCGCCCACCATATCTTTTAAGATATAGGTTGTGTTTCGCAAGAAACATCGTGATGCAGCGGTAGTTCAGTTGGTTAGAATACCGGCCTGTCACGCCGGGGGTCGCGGGTTCGAGTCCCGTCCGCTGCGCCATTTATCTTAAAATATCTTAAATTCCTGAGATTTAAGATGTTTCAGATACCAAGACTTCGTATACGTTTGTCTTGCGTCATAAAAACAACAGCGTTGTTTTTATTCCTCAGGGCGCTTAGCTCAGTTGGTAGAGCGTCTGCCTTACAAGCAGAATGTCGGCGGTTCGATCCCGTCAGCGCCCACCATATTCTCTCTTATAATACTTGCCTAATCTCTCTAGTTTTCATAGAATCCGCTCTATAATAATTTTAATATCGTATGTGATCTATGAGAAATCCATATCAGCGCAAGGCCGCGTCGAAAACTCAAACTACAAATTACAATCCTCAAGATACTTATAAGCAATTTATTGAAAATATGGTTGCTCAAGGTGGTGTTATTGCGCTTTATCAAGATGGTTGGGCACTTTGCGCAACACCTACAGGTCAACGCTCATTTGCAATTTGGCAAAACCGTGGATTAGCACGACTGCTTATTAAAGATAATTGGGCAAATTACCAGATTCAAGAAATCAGCTTGAAAGATTTTATTGAAAAAGTGATCCCGTTTTTACGTAGCGAAAATACTACTGTTTCTTTGGATTTAACGCCTGAAGGGCAAAATATTTTGGTTGCCCCTGAAAAGATGCTACTCGATATTAAAAATTATTTATATCAGGTCTATCAACAGCGCCCAGAAGTGTTTGAAAACATTAAAATACCCTTGCCTAGAACCATTCGTCTAAACTAATTTTCATCTTCGACCGTGTATATCTCTATAAATACACGGTTTTTTAGTATTCATTTAACAACCAGCCACTAATGAATGCAAAATATTCACGTAGCCATGCGTTATAGCGTATGTAAAGTGGTGTAGGCGCACTGATAGGGTAAATGTTTGAATAACCTATGTTTGCTGCAATTGCTTGTGCACGTGGTAAGTGAAAATCACTAGTAGCAATTGCAATTGGAGCATTTAGCGGAATATCTAACTGTTCTAATATCACTTTAGTATTGATTAAATTTAGCTCAGTACTTGTGCTATGGGTTTCTTGATAAATTTTATTGCTAACTTGAGGGTGGTATGTGTGTATGTAGCGTTGCATGACATCCGCTTCAGTAATGTTTTCATTAAAGCCTAATCCACCAGTCATGATGATGGCCGCTTGTGGTTGAGTGACTGCCACCCGAGCTGCCGCATCAAGACGAGCTTTTAGCGTAGGTGAGGGTTGTCCATTTTCAATACCACTGCCCAGTACTACGATTGCTTGTACTTGAGCTACGGAATTATTTTTATGATTATTGAAATGTAGATAGGTAAAGAAAAGGAATAAGCTAAATAGCCATACCCAAAATATATTCCAACAAACACGATAAAGCACTTTAATGTAGGGATAGCGATTTAAAAGCTTTTGAATTGGTGCAGAAAAGCAGCTACAGGTGAGAAAAAAAATGCCAATGATTAGCGGGAGTACAATGCCAAGATTTATCTTGTCCTGTGCCAATAACCAAGTAGCATCCGCGCAGAGTAGGGTGCCAAATATAATTAACAAGATTTTTTTCATTTAAATCGTACATTTTTTACTTGTCGCTAGTTTAGTCACTTTTATTGAAAAGCTGAATATAGAACTGCGCATATAAAAAACCAGACATGGCGTCTGGTTTTTTGAGGAAGATTAAATGACGATCTTAAAGAGCAGTCTTAGTAAACGTCACGGCGATAACGACCTTCGCTACGCATTTTCTCAACTGTATCTTCACCTAGAATATCAATCAGGGCATGATCAACATCAGTTGCCATACCTTGAATGCTACCGCACACATAGATGACAGCACCTTGTTTTTCCCATGCACGTAAACGTTCTGCTTGCTCACGCAGCTTATGATGCACATAGATTTTTTCTTGCTGATCGCGAGAGAAAGTTAAATCGATGTGCTGCACAAAGCCTGTGGTCTGCCACGCTTCGATGACATCTTGATAGAAGAAGTCATGCGCACGTTGGCGTTCACCAAAGATTAACCAGTTTTGGGTGTAGTCTTGGCGGACACGTGAGTGGAGTAGACTCATTAGACCAGCAATACCTGTACCATTACCAATACAAATCACTGGTCGATTGTCATCAATGATGTGGAATGATGCATTGGTACGAATGCGAAGCTGTATAGGAGTATTTAGTGGTGCGTGTGCAGTCAACCAACCTGAACCTAGTCCTAATTCACCTTGCGCATTAGATTGCTGACGTACCACAAGGCGTAAAACTTGTTGACTTGGAATGCTGGCAATTGAGTACTCACGCGACGGTAGCGTCGGGAGTTGTTCCAGTAAATGATCTAAATTGGCAAATGGCTCAATTTCAACAGTTAAATCTTTATCCCAAAGGGCTTGTTCAATTGTTTGCTGAGTTGAATCGACCAATTGTTTTGCTGGAATATGCTGTTGCTGCATAAAGTGTTGAATACGTTCAGGGCTGTTGCCTGGTTGAATTTCTGCAATATCACCTGCTTGCCAGTTTGCTTCATGTTGCGCTTTTAATTCGATATTGAATGCTGGCGCACCTAAACTATTTGGATTAAGTAAACTACGTTGGGTTAAAGTCCAAGTGTCGAAGGTTTTGATAATATTCATTGCTTGCAGTTCAAGCTTTGATGCTTTTGCTAGTGCCGCATTCCACGCTTCAATGGCATTGGTGTCTGCATTATTTACTTCTATGGTTTTGAAAAGTGCTTGAGCACCATTTTTCGTCATCCAAGCCGCAATCGCATGACCAAAACTACAGTATGTATCTGGATACTCTTGAGAGCCAAGCGCGAGTACTGCAAATTGAATATGTTTCAAATCTAGCGTTAAACGCATAAATTTTCGTTCAAAACTGCTGGCTAAATCAGGTGCTTCACCTGTGCCATAAGTACTTGCAACAAACAACACTTGATGCGCCTGTTGTAAGTCTTCTGTACTTAATTGCTGAACAGCTTTAACACTCACAGGTTGACGCGCTTCTTGTAGGCTCGTTGCTGTACGCCAAGCCAATTGCTCTGAAAGCCCAGTTTGGGTGGCATAGCAAATTAACCAAGGTTTAGCATTTGGATCAACACTAAGCGGTGCTAAGCTTGCTTTTGCTGCTTGAGTCAGTTTTTTCTGCTTGCGACGTTTTAAATACAGCATCCAACCTGTTACAAAGAACAGTGGCATAAGCAATGAGGCTACCATTGCAAAGAATTGGTAAATTGGACCGAAGAAGCTACCACGGTGTACAGGCAGCATGCTGCTCATGATTTTTTCATTGAGCTTTTTGTCTTCATACAACTCAACATCATTCAGTGATGAAGTTTGGTAGTTATAGGTTGCTTTGTTACGTGCGCGTTCATGTTGTGGAACAGCATCTACAAAGTTAATTTCTAATTCGCCATTGGCTTTTTTTGGAATATTAAAGGTAACTGATGAATATTCACGGCCAATTTTTTGATTAAAACCTGCCCAACTTTGGCTTAAGGCAATATTAATTTGTTCAGGTTTTAAACCTTCTTTTTTGCCATGACTCTCACCACGATGTTCTGCGTCTTGTCGCGTTTGACCTTGGTTATTTCCGTCGCCACGCATATGTTGTTCACCACGCCCAGCATCTTTTTTCTCAGAGCCTTGGCTATTAGTAGGATCTTTTTTAGCACCCTGATTTACTTGTAATTGAGGCTGCGGACGTTCAACTCCTAATACTTTGAACATGCCATTACGCCACCAGTCATATGACCAATACAAGCCTGTACATGCTAAAACAAGGTAGAAAATAATGACCCATGTTCCTACAACAGCATGCAAATCCCAAATGAAATTACGACCCTTAAGCTTGGGTTTAACTGCGAGCCATTGTTTTATTGAATGCTTTTTAGGCCAGCGTAAGTATAAGCCACTGAGTACAAAGAAAATCAAAATAAGCGTACATGCACCTGTAATTTGCTTACCAATAGGGCCGACAGTTAAGTTACGGTGTAATTGTTGAACAAATTGAAAGAAGGCTTGTCCTTTTATTTCGGGTAAAACCTCAGCGGTGTAGGGGTTGACCATCATGTTATAGCCACGACGAGCCCCTTCTTTCACAATATTTACTGTGCTTGAAGCTGTAGGGTCTTGTGCAAGTGTAATACTATTAATTTTCATTTCAGGGTTCGTTTGACTGAAATGTTGATAGAGCTGGGCAGGGCTGAGTTTTGATTTTTGTTCAGCAACAACCGTATAACTGTCCTGATTGATGGCTTTTAATATTTGCTGTTCATAAGAATAAATTGCGCCAGTTACGCCCATAAGTGAGAGTATTAAACCAGCGGTAATTCCAAAGAACCAATGAAGTTGGAAAAAGGTCTTTTTTAGCATGATGGAGAGTATATGAATATACGGTGGCTGAATTGCGACGAATTATAAACGATGATTTGGCAGAGAATGTGGATTTTGTAATTAATATTCATTCTCATTATTGTAAATTTCAATAAAGTTTTGAATAAATTGCATAAAAAAACCTCCATGAATGGAGGTTTTCTATATCAGCAAATTTCGGTTTAATTCATTAAACAGATTTAGCTGGGCCAACAGATTCGTTCAAGTGCTTGCGAATGGTTGCAAAAGGAAACTTTTTGCTGTCCATGCGTTTCGGTAAAATATACGCACCATCTTGACCTTTAACTTTGAAGTTTAAAAGGATGAAGTCGGCAGTATCGTACCATTCATGAATATCTTTCCAACCGACAGTCATCGTACCCATGTTAGTACCCATACGTTGCTGCATAGAGATACCATGTGGTTGTACACCCATACGGATGCCTTTGATTTCTTGTACAGGCACTTCACTGAGTTTGCGTTTTGCATACCATTCAATGCCGAATTTACGCACTAGGAAGTAAATCACAACACAGACAATCGCTACCCAGCAAAATACGGTTGAGTAGTTTTTGATAAAGATCAGTCCAAGTACTGCAAGTGCGATAATAGCACCCATGATGAGCCACGCTTTTTGGCCAATTTTGAAATTGCTGCGCGAAAGAACAAGTTGCGCATAACGCTGTTCTTCTTCAGAAATTTCATAAGCTACTGGCTCTAGCGTATAGGCATATAAATTTTTTGCGGTCATAGTCAAAGTAACAGATTTAAAACTGTAAAAAGTTTAGCATTATTTATACCAATTCAGTGAGTATATTGTTCCAAAATCATCCAAATTATAAGGATGCCAATTCAGTCGATGCTTGATCATGCTCATGACTCAAATTTTGCTTTAACTGACTGAATTGATTCAACACACTAAACATCAATGAAAGTTGTTGTAACACAATTAAAGACTTTTGATCATCATCATTATTTTGCGATAAGCGCTGACGAATCTCTTGCAGCATGTTTTGTGAACTCAAGTCCGGTACTTCATCACGTAATAAAGCACCTTGAATATCTTCTAATGCTTTATCTAATAAGTTTAAGACTTGCTGATCTGAAATCTTATCACGGTGTGCGCCCAGTGCAGCAATATAGCTAATAAAGGTATGGTTTAAGCATAAGAACTCAAAAGCTAAGGCTTTTTGGGCAGGGTCAAAGTCTGGTTCAGTGGCTAAAGTTGAAATAAGTGAAGCCACATCTGCATCAGTATTATGTGCAGCACGACGCACGATACGATAATTTAGACCATTGTTACGTCCAGATTTATATTGCTCAACCACTTCTGCCAAGTAGTTACATTGGGCTTGAATAGAACGACTAATGGTGCGCGGTAAACGGCGAAATTTCCAATCGGGGAAAATAAAACTCACGCCTAACCATGCCAATGCACAGCCTATAAGGGTATCAATCATACGTGGTATGGCAGCTGCAAAGCCCATTCCATCGAGGTTGAAGTTAATGAGCGCTAGAATAGTAATAAATGCAGTTGCTTGAGCATATTGCTTACTCCGTAATTCAAAAAACAGTACGCCACTTAGGATAAGCAGTAGGAGTTGCCCCTCAACTGAAGGCACAAAATACAAAATCGCGTAGCCAACTGTAATACCAACCAACGTTCCGACAATGCGCAAATATAAACGACGTTTGGTGGCGTTAAAGTTAGGCTGACTCACAAAAAGCGCAGTGAGTAAAATCCAATATCCATAAGTGATATCGGTAGTTTGTACAAAAATGTAGCCTACGAACAGCACAATCGAAAGTCTTACTGCATGACGAAACAATACGGATTCAGGACTGAGATGCTGTTTAAAACGCACCACGATGTCGTCCCAACCTTTTAGATCATCATCTTTTAAACGACTTTCAATAATGGCTTGTTTGTCGATATAGCGCTCAGTTTCGACATTACGTAGTTGAGCGTCAATGGCTTTTAAATTTTGGTATAACGAAAACAGTGAGTTTACCCAGACTTCATCGTATTGTTGTTCTTGGCGCAGCTTTTCGAGCGAGAGTTTCAGGTTATGAAAGGCGTGCTTGAAGCGTTTATTATGATGATAAGGTTTTCGTTGTAAGATACTGATACTTAAATCTTTACACGCTTTACCTTGGATTGAAAGTACACGTTGAAAGCGGAATAAAATATCACTATGTTCAAAAATCCGGGTCAGCTTTTGATAGTCAATATGTGCTGAATCGGCACGTTCATGAATGTCTTGAGCAACAAAATAATATTGCAGGCTACGTCGGGTATCTTTTTGTCCACGGTCACCTTTTAAACGGGTGAGTAGGGCGGTTTTCATGTCGTTGAAGATGCCAATCAGCTTGCCATTTTCAAGTGACAATTCAATCATGCTTTGTTGATAACTTTCAGGTGTCATATCAACATCAAACAAGTTCGATTTAGCAAACAAGAAATCACCTAAAGATGAATAACTTTGCGCTAATTTATCTTGCACTTGGCGTACAGGGAAAAGTAAAAAACTAATCGTTGAAAGTAAGCCGTACCAGATAGCACCAATGACGAGTAAGCCTGCTTGGGTATACCAGTTATCAAATAACTCAACACCGAGCATAGAATAAACTGCAATCACTAAGCAACCATAGGAAATGGTGGCATAACGTCGACCGAGTGAACCAAGCAAAATCCAACCGAGGCAAGAGACAATTAAACCAATGGCAAACAGCACCGGATGTGGAAATAGCACATAGATTGAAACAGCGGTGATAAAGAAACCAATATAGGTATAAATTTGGTTCATGATGCGCACAGAGAAGCGATCATCGATATCACTAAGACCTGCTGCAACCACACCCAAAGTAAGCGGAATGGTCATCAGTTGCTGATCAAGATAATAGGGAACAAAGGCAGTACCTGCGAAGGCAATGATCATGCGCAGGTTATACATAAAGGTCGTGTTATATGTCGCTTGTGTCAGACGTGCAAGCCAGGCGTTCAAAATATTTCCTTTACAAAAGCTTATTGCTAAAAGAGATTTGTATCGTGTGAATTTTCACTTAGATGCTAAGAAATAATACTATGTGCAGTGTAAACTTGTCTGCAAAACTTGCTGTCCATCTACGAAATATTATTATGCCAATAACACCTGAAAAAAAGGACTTTTCCCAGCGCTGGATTTTACTTCTAGCGTTGTTAACAGCATTGGGTCCATTATCCATTGATATGTATTTGCCTGCTTTACCACAAATGGCTGATGATTTTGATGTTTCAACGCAGCAAGTGGCCAATAGTGTGCCTGCATATTTTTTAGGGCTTGCCATTGGTCAGTTAATTTATGGCCCTGTCAGTGATCGTATTGGGCGTAAAACCCCACTGTATTTCGGTTTGGTTTTGTATATTGCTGCGAGTTTTCTTTGCATATTTGCAGATAGCGAATGGAGTTTAATCGCAGCGCGAATCGTTCAGGCATTGGGTGGATGTGTGGGCGTAGTAATTGCTCGTGCGGCCATACGTGATCGTCTGAGTATGCAAGCCTCAGCACAAGCTTTTGCCAGTATGATGATTGTCACCACGATAGCGCCAATTATTGCGCCAACCTTGGGCGCTTGGGTACTAAGAGTATTTGAGTGGCAGTATATTTTTGCACTGTTAATGCTGGTGGGGGTAATTTGTCTGGGCTGTGTACATTTTTTCTTTGAAGAAACACTGCCTGTTGAGCGCCGTCTAAAATTAAATTTCAAACAAATTATCAGCTTATACAGTGCAATTTTTCAAGATGATAGCTTTAGAAAACCGATGTTAGCAGGGTGTTTTTCAGGTGCAGTATTGTTTTGTTATATCAGTGGTGCATCTGCCATTTTGATGGATGAATATGGCTTTAGTCAGCAAAACTTCGCCTATATCTTTGGTGGAAATGCCCTAGGGATCATGTTGTTTTCAACTTTAAACAAGAAATTGGCGAACCGTTTTAATGTGCTTCAACGTTTACAGTTTGGCAATATCATCCAATTGATAGGCGTCATGGTGTTGTTAGTGTTAGCTATTATGCAACAAGTGTCTTTATATGGAGTGCTATTTGGCATGTTTTTATGTGTTGCATCTATTGGTTTTACCGGACCAAATGCAATGGCTTTAGCAATGTCTGAGCAGGGCGCACGCGCAGGAACAGCGAGTGCAATCATGGGGAGTGCTCAATTTGCATGCGGTTTACTTGGTGGGGCTTTACTAAGTGTGCTTATTTGGCAGCCATTACTGAATATGGCAATCATCATGCTCTTGTTTGTTGGGGCTGCTATGTACTCAATTCAGCAGTTAAAAGCGAGTATTCAAGCTTAAATTTAATGGTATTTTCTAAATTGTCATGCAGATATGACTATTTAATATAACTAATATGGATTGGTATGTAATACGCTATATATAAATTAAGGTAGACATTAGTTGCAGCACGGTTGCACTAGATGTCGGAAATCTATAATTTATTAAATACTTTCAGGGTATGTTTTTATACTTAAAAGGTATTTTATGTGGTGTTTTTGGTCATATGATTGGGGGCGAGCGGACTGTCCGTGACTTGTTCTACCAGCAATATCAATAGATTATTATGAGGAATGTCAGTAGTTAACAATGCTTTTCACCTTTGTGTGTCATTGAATTTTTATTCACTGCGACTAAAGCACAGATAGGCAGTTTGATTATTGTCCGCTCAAATAAAGCACAGCATAAAGTACCCATAGAAGGGGCTTAAAAAACAATGATAGGACGAAAGAGAGCTTAGAATGAAAATTCAAACTGTATTCCACCCAATGAAAACGCTTGTTGTTGCAATGAGCTTAGCAACAGTGTCAATGGCACATGCAGCAAGCAGCACTTCAGAGATTGAGCAACTTCGTGCAGAAGTTGCTGAACTTAAAAGTCTGATTAAAGCACAGCAACAAGTTCAAACTCAGCAACAGGCAGAAATTCAGCAAGTAAAAGCACGTCCTACTCCACCGCCACCACCTGCTGCATCTTTAGCTGGTTTCAAATCAAAAGCTGGTGCTGATGTAAATCTTTATGGTTTTGTTCGTGGCGATGCGAACTATATCATTGAAGGTGCGGATAACGACTTCAACAATGTACACACGTCTAAAGAAGAGGCACGTGACAAATTACGCGCAACTGCTAAAACGACGCGTTTTGGTTTGGACTTTAGTGCACCAGTTGGTGCAGACAACAAAGTTGGCGGTAAAATTGAAGTCGACTTTGCAGATGGTAATGGTTCAAATGATGGCTTACGTTTACGTCATGGTTATTTAACTTATAACGATTGGTTGTTTGGTCAAACAACGTCTAACTTCCTTTCTAGCCATGCGCCTGAAATGATTGACTTCTCTACGAACGTAGGTGGTGGTACTACACGTATCCCTCAAGTGCGTTACAACGTAAAACTTGCACCGCAAACACAATTATTTGTTTCTGCTGAAGAAGGTGACAGTAAAGCAACAGCTACGGGTGATCTTTCTTACCGCGTACCAAATATCACTGCAAAATTGACTCAAGGTTTTGCTGATGGCAAGGGTACAGCATCTGCACGTGCATTAGTCGAAAATTATAAATCGAAAGCTGCAGATGATACTGAAACAGGTTTCGGTATTGCAGCTGGTGCAAGCTATGCAGTAACTGATCAGTTGAAATTGAACGGTGACGTTTCATATGCTGAAGGTAACAGCAACTACTTATATGGCGCAAACAGTGCTTATTCTGTAGTTGACGGCAATATTGAACAAAATAAGTTTACTGCGGTACAAGTAGGCGCCACTTATAAGTTCAATGAAAAACTACGTTCAACTTTAGCGTACGGCGCATTGTTTGCTGATGATGGCAGTGCGTATGCAAATGCTGTGGCAAATGCCAACGCAAACGAAGAAGTTCAACAAGCGTGGATTAACTTTATCTATGCACCAGTTAAACCAGTTGAATTAGGTGTTGAGTATATCAACGGTAAGCGTAAAGCATTTGATGGTAACTCGTACAATGATGACCGTGTAGGCTTAATGGCTAAATACAGCTTCTAAGACGAAAATGATCGTTATTAAAAAAGCCTGACGTTGTTCAGGCTTTTTTATTTGGATTCGCAAATTTTTAAACTTTATGGATAGGGTATAGGAATTTCCTATTCACTACTGCACAAAGGCTTTAGAGTAAAATTTGATTAAAAGGTATTCAAGTAAATTAACTGAATGGTAAAAAAAAGCAGCAATATTCAATTTTTTTATATTTTGTATAGATTAAAAAAAGGTGTATATTCACGTAAAAACAAATAGATATAACTTTAAATTATAGTAAATAAAACTTTTTGTAATTAAAATTAATGAAATTTATCTGTTCTCCACGCATAATGTGCGACTTTTCTAATCAGCATTCGATTTATTTATTTTATCTATGATGGGAATGCTGTTGTAAGTATCGGTTTAGTTAGAATGAACTACTTTTATGGATTTGTTTTGTCGAATTGAGTTTTCACTTTTTTAAACTCAGACATACATATTTGAATCAGATGATGAATATTTATGATTGGCATTTAATAGGCTGCAAGCTTGATTTATTGGTTAAAATTACAAATTGGAATTGTATTTTAGGTAATAAAAGCTACTAATTTCTATTAAGTGGACTAATAAATATTCAAACCATTTTGGACAAATTATTATGGAATTTAGCTTTAACGCATTTTATACCTTAATTGCGGCGGTGATCGTTCTTTTATTAGGACGTTTTCTTGTAAAGAAAATCAGTTTTTTGAGTCGTTACAACATTCCTGAACCTGTAGCTGGTGGTTTGGTTGCTGCAATAATCTCACTGGTGGTACATAGCATTTGGGGTTATAGCATCACTACGAGTAGTGAATTACAAACCAGTTTCATGTTGATTTTCTTCGCATCCATTGGTTTAAGCGCAAACTTTGCCAAATTGAAAGAGGGAGGAATTGGTCTTGTCATTTTCCTCGTAGCCGTTGCTTCTTTCATTGTTGTGCAGGATGTTGTTGGTATCAGTCTTGCGACTTTATTAGGTATTGATCCACTGATTGGTTTAATTGCAGGTTCAATTACTTTAACAGGTGGACATGGTACAGCAGGGGCTTGGGGTGAAATTCTTGAAGTTGAACATGGTATACAAGGTGCATTAGCCTTGGGTATGGCGAGTGCAACTTTTGGTTTAATCATTGGTGGTATTATTGGTGGGCCATTAGCTAAGTTGCTAATTAATCGCTATAGCCTAGCAACTCCGCGCACGAATGAGCAAATTGAGCGTAGTGATAACACACCATTAGCTGATATTAATTCAACAGAATATGTACCTTTTGAATATCCACATCGTGTTCGTTTAATTACCGCAGATAATGCAATTACGACTTTGGGTTTATTTGCTGGCTGTTTAGCGTTTGCTGATTTTATGACGGCTTTCAGTAAAGGTACGATGTTTGAATTACCAACATTTGTGTGGGCTTTAGCTGGCGGTGTCATTTTACGTAATGTATTGGAAGGTATTTTCCGCGTACAAATTTTTGATCGTGCAATTGACGTATTTGGTAATGCTTCATTATCACTTTACTTAGCAATGGCGCTATTATCGTTAAAATTATGGCAGCTATCAGATCTTGCAGGACCATTAGTTGTCATTCTGGGTGCGCAAACATTAACAATGGCATTGTATGCTGCATTTATCACTTTCCGTGTAATGGGCAAAAATTATGATGCTGCGGTTTTAGCGGCAGGTCACTGCGGTTTTGGTATGGGTGCAACACCTACCGCCGTTGCAAATATGCAAGCCATTACCAATATGTATGGCCCATCTCATAAGGCTTTCTTAATCGTACCTCTATGCGGTGCATTTTTTGTTGATTTGATTAACGCGACAGTTATTCAATTAATTCTTAAATTTTTTGCTTAATTTAGAAAGGCTCTTCAAAAAAGAGCCTTTCATAGTTTTGACCATTTAAAACTAGGGTTGAATATGAATGAACAATTAAATGAAACCCTGTTGGGGTGGATTAAAATTTTTAATGACCCACTTTGGGATTTCCTTGTTGTCTTCTTGGTTGCTGTCGGTATTTTTTATACGGTAGTAACAGGTGCAGTCCAGATTCGCCTATTCATTCACAGTATGAAAGTGATGAAGTCTAGCCGAAAGGAAGGCGATGATGATCATGGTATTACACCATTTCAAGCTTTTGTAACGGGTCTTGCAAGTCGTGTCGGTGTAGGTAATGTGGCCGGTGTTGCAATTGCAATTGCTATTGGTGGGCCTGGTGCAGTCTTTTGGATGTGGATGACGGCATTCTTAGGGATGAGTTCAGCATTTGTTGAATCTTCTCTAGCTCAACTTTTTAAAGTGCGTGATACTCAAAATCAGCAATTCCGCGGTGGACCAGCTTATTACATTACCCAAGGCTTAAAACAAAAATGGTTGGGTGTGGTATTTGCGATTGCCCTGATTTCAACTTATGGCTTTGTGTTTAATGCAGTACAAGCCAATGCCATTACGGGTGCAACGTCACATGCTTGGGGTTGGGATAAAGCCAATCTAGTATTGAGTTTGGGCAGTTTTAGTTTTGAAATTTCATGGGTAGGGTTATTCCTTGTTTTTATAACAGCGCTGATTATTTTTGGTGGTATTAAGCGTATTGCAAAAGTGGCAGAACGTTTTGTTCCATTTATGGCATTACTTTATTTGGCAGTCGCGCTCTATATCGCTTTTGCTAACTTTGCAATCTTGCCTGATATCTTCCAGTTAATATTCAGCAAAGCATTTGAGTTTGATGCGGCAGCAGGTGGTTTCTTCGGTGCTATGGTTTCTATGGCGATGATGCAAGGCATTAAGCGTGGATTATTCTCAAACGAAGCGGGTATGGGGTCTGCTCCGAATGCTGCGGCAGCATCGGATGTTAAACATCCTGTAAACCAAGGCTTGGTACAAATGTTGGGTGTATTTGTAGATACCTTCGTGGTGTGTACTTGTACCGCTATTATTATTTTGGCATCAGGTTTATACGAAAATGCTGGATTTGAAGGCGTTGCACTCACTCAGATGGCACTTGAAAGCCAAATCGGTGCTTGGGGCGATGACTTCCTAGCAATTATTCTATTCTTATTTGCTTATTCATCAGTGATTGGTAACTATGCTTATGCAGAAGGTAACGTCCAGTTCATCAATAACAATCCCAAAGTCATGTTCGTGTTCCGAGTGTTTGTATTAATGATGGTTTATCTAGGCTCAGTTATGAGTGTGCCAGTGATTTGGAATTTGGCAGACTTATTTATGGGTGTGATGGCGAGTATTAACCTATTCGCTATATTGTTGCTGACACCTTTCCTTTTGATGTTGTTAAAAGACTACACATCACAGTTAAAGAGTGGCGTGAAAGAGCCCGTGTTTAAGTTAGATAAACATCCAAAATATAAAGATAAAGTGAATTCTAATATTTGGTAATCCTGTTCTCATCAATAAAAGAAGCTGCTATTTATAGCGGCTTCTTTTTTATCAGTACTGAATTGATTTTGTATCAATTGGCACACCGTAACTTCACCGAAGAGCGCGCGAGTCAATGTTTAATAGTTAAGGTTTCGATATAATAAATGCAGTTTGGCTATTACCGAATTATAACAGTGGTTTCAAAACCGAGTGTTTAGACTACGTCTTTCCTTAAATCTTGAGTTCGAATTTGGAAAATCTCCCCATGAAAAGTAGAAGCATTTTGATTGCATCGGTAATCCTTGCCATTACAGGCTGTCAGAGTGTTCCCTCTAAACCGCTTAATGCTCAACACATTACTGAAATTCCAAAATACAACGCTGCACCTGCACAAGTTTCGGCAAATCGTATTGATTTCAATAAAGTGAAAAAGCAAGAAAAGCGCCCGATTGTTGCTTTGGTTTTGGGAAGCGGTGGTGCACGTGGTTATGCGCATATTGGGGCGATTCAGGTACTTGAACAACAAGGCATCAAGCCAGATTTTATTGTCGGTACAAGTGCAGGAAGCATTGTGGGTTCATTGTATGCGTCAGGAAAAAATGCAGCAGAACTTCGAAAAATTGCCTTAGATTTAAAAGCCAATGATGTACGTGATATTCGATTAGACATGAAAGGCTTTTTTGATGGTAAAAAAGTTGAAGACTTCATTAATCAGCAAGTTGAAGATGTGCCTTTAGAACTCCTTAAAACACCAATGTATGTTGTTGCAACAGAATTAAAAGACGGCAAAAAAGTTGTTTTTAATTATGGCAATACAGGGCAGGCGGTGCGTGCATCTGTGTCTATACCCAGTATGTTTATTCCCACTATAATAGAAAAAACGGAATATGTGGATGGTGGCTTGGTTAGCCCTGTACCCGTGGATGTAGCACGTGAGCTAGGGGCGGATATCATAATTGCAGTTGATATCTTAGCGCGGCCGATACATACAGAAACTTCAAATGTATGGGGATTGTTTAACCAAAATATTAATATTATGCAAAATCGATTGGCGCAAGAAGAACTTAAACGTGCCGATATTGTGATTCAGCCTGATTTACGTGAAAAAGCACATATCTTTGATGTAAAGGGCCGTGAGGCGACAATGCAAGCGGGTGAGGAAGCGACTTTTGAAAAGCTTTCTGACATTTCAAGGGTATATGCACAGCATAAATATAGTTCAGGTCATAATATTCATTATATGGCGGCACAAGATTAGTCAGCTCATTTGAACATATATTGCTGGCCTCTATTTTTTATGTAGAAATAGGGGCTTTTATTTCTACATAAAATCCAGTTATTGATTCAATAGTGATCGATAAAAGCTTAATCACTTATCGTAAATAGATATTATTTTATTGAATAAATTGTATTTATATTAAACAAAATATTCATTTGTAAAATTAATTTATTGATATTTATTAAAAAATAATAACTAATTGGTTTTAACTGTATACTTATATTATATATCTATATTACCCTTTTTATTCATATATTTAAGTTTACCGAGTGTTTTAAAGTGTTTAGACTTCCTACATTATATTAATACTTTAAATCAATAACTCTTTTATAGGGGGAAATGTAGATGCAAATGCTTCAGGTAGGACAAAAAGTTAAGCTTGCTATGATGGAAAACAGTGTATTTATCATCACTCAAGTGAAGATTGATAATACTTATACTGTTGAAAGTACTCAAGACGGTGGTCAAAAAACTAGTTATGACAATGTATCATTCGAGATGTTAAAAGTCTTAGCGGATTAAATCATTGTGGTTAAAATCATTTCACCATAAAAATACTGACTGACGATCACCATTGCTAAAATGCAGATTGCTCATCGCTAAGTAAATCTGTATACAGGTGTTTATACAAATTATATCAATACAGTTTAAAAGTGACGGTAATATCGGCTTTTATTTGTGTTGATATATATTTTACTGAATGATGGCATGATCACTATAAATAATAATGATGGTTTTTTTGCCGAATTGAACATTTAATTTGCATTTAAATCTATATAATAATCACATTAATCATTGTTATATCACGAGTCTAGAGAAACAAGATGTCCCCATTAGATCAAATTGCGAATGCACTAGACGACCAGTCCGAATTATCGATGTCAGTCCTCATGACGCCTGACATGGCCAATTTCTCTGGAAATGTGCATGGTGGAACAATTTTAAAATTGCTAGACCAAGTAGCGTATGCATGCGCAAGTCGTTATTCAGGTAGCTATGTGGTGACCTTATCTGTAGATAAAGTTAATTTTAAAGAGCCTATTCATGTCGGTGAATTAGTAACTTTCCTTGCAAGTGTGAACCATGTTGGTCGTACTTCTATGGAAATTGGTATTCGTGTCGAAGCACAAAATATTCAAAAGCGTACTGTTCGCCATACCAATAGCTGTTACTTCACTATGGTTGCCGTTGATGAGCAAGGTAAGCCGAAGCAAATTCCACCATTAAATTTAGATAATGACTGGAAGCGTTGCCGTTTTGAAGCTGCAGAGCATCGTAAAGTTGCACGTTTACAGGAAAATCATCATCCTTCATGCAGTATTTATAAGAAAACGCCACAAAGCTAAGTGGCGACTTCTGTTTAAAAAAAGATCACTTATGTGGTCTTTTTTTTTCATTCAGATAGTGAATTTTATCCACAATAAATCCCGAGTGTTCTACTAAAGTTTAGGGCCTAAATTCTGTTTAAGCATAGTTTTTAGCTGTCTTAGCATTTAAAATAAAACGATACGTAGCGTTTCGTTTTTACTGGTACGGTGCTAAATGAGTGAGACTGAAAAAACTTCTCGACGTAAGCAATGTATTTTGCAAGCTGTCGCAGATGCCTTGGCTGAACATGATTATCGTAATATGACGGTAGAAGATATTGCTGCACGCGCAGGGGTGGGTAAGTCAACCATTTATCGCTGGTGGAAACATAAATCTGATTTGGTTTTTGATGCCTTTAAAGAGCAAACAGCATCTGTATTTGATTTAGATTTAAGTCAAAGTTTAGAGTTCAATTTAAATCAGCAATTATTAAAATTATCTTATGCTTTGAACCAGCATGTCGGGCGGGCATTGTTAGTCGTAATGGCTGAACATCGAGAAGCTGCGGGTGAATTTTTTAAACAATATTTATTACCGCGTCGAGAAGCGACGCGTGCGCTAATTCAACTGTCGATTCAACGTCAAGAAATTCGTGCAGAGTATCCATTTGAGCTGATGCTGGATATGTTGTATGGGCCTATTCATTACCAAATTATTTTCTTTAATCGCAAACCTGATGCTGAATATATTCAGCGCTTAGTTGAACTTGCACTCGCACCGGTACGTCAAAATACAGCGTTGTCAGCACGCACACAGGTGAGTGTTGATGAAACAAAATAGCCTAAGCATTTGGAACCGTGCGTTTATATTTTGCCTATTCAATAATTTATTTTTATTTACCTATTATTTTGCGCTGTTGACCATTTTGCCAATTTACATCATGAACGACTTGGGTGGAACGGTACAACAAGCAGGTATGGCACTGACCTTATTTTTAGTGTCATCCATTGCCATTCGCCCATTTTCAGGAATGATTGTAGAGAGAATTGGTAAGGCGCGTTCTGTACGTATAGCTGGCATCATTTTTGTTGTATTTGCTTTTGCTTATTTATTAATAGAAAGCATGTGGTCATTACTGCTGGTTCGTTTTCCTCATGGCTTTTGGTTCAGCATATTAACCACTGTGAATGTACCGATTGTGAATGATTACATTCCCGATGAGCGTAAGGGGGAAGGCATGGGCTACTTTGTGATGTCGACCAACTTAGGTGTTGTTTTTGGGCCATTTCTGGCACTAACCCTGATTCAATTTGCCAGTTTTAGGCTGTTATTTGCCGTCTTAGCTGGCATCGTAGCATTAGGTTATATTTTTACTTGGCTTATCAATATTCAAGAAAATACAACTGCCAAGCAGAGTCCAAAGCCTCAAGCTAAGGGGAATTCGAGTTTGCAGCTCCATGATATTGTAGAAAGCAAAGTATTAGCGATTGGTTTTGTTGCCTTACTCACAGCATTTGCCTATTCCAGTGTAATGAGTTTTATCACAGCTTATGCAGAAGTGAAGCAATTACTCGCATATACCAGTGTCTTCTTTATTGTATTTGCTATTTCAATGTTGTTGGTAAGGCCTTGGGTGGGCAAGTTATATGACAGCAAAGGCCCGAGTGCGGTGATATACCCCTCTTTTGTATTTTTTACCATCGGTTTAGTGATTGTGAGCTTTTTAAATAACCAATGGGTGATGTGGCTATCAGCAGTATTCATGGGTATTGGTTATGGCTCAGTTTTTCCATGTTTACAGACCGTTGCGATTCAATCTGTTGAAAAGCCACGCATGGGACATGCGATTTCTACCTTTTTCACTTTGTTTGATGTTGGTCTCGCTGTGGGTTCTGTCGTAATGGGAGTACTCATTGCTTGGATGGGCTTTCAAGCGACTTATTTATTCTGTGCTGCGATGGTGATCGTGACTCTAGTTGTGTATCGCCAAACTGTAGCAATCAAATTTAAACGCAGTAGGTTGGGAGTTGAATAATGGAATTACGACATTTGCGATATTTTATTGCGGTTGCCGAGGAACTCAATTTTACCAAGGCTGCACAGCGCATGTGTACGGTTCAACCGTCATTGAGTCAACAAATTAAAGATTTAGAGCATGAAGTCGGTGTGCAACTGCTTATGCGTACCAATCGGAAAGTAGAACTCACGGCTGAAGGCCAAGCATTTTTAAAAGAAGCACGTTTAAGTTTAGAGCATGCTGAAAAAGCCATTATGGATGCACGTCAGATTGCGCAATTGAGTAAAGAGCAATTAAATATTGGTTTTGTGCCAGTGGCAGAAATGAAAGTATTTCCCTACATCATGCCAAATATTCGCGCGCAGTTCCCTGAGCTAAAAATCCACTTTCACAGTTTGATGGACATTGATCAAATTAGCGCAGTCCGTAAGGGTGAAATTGATATTGCCTTTACCCGTTATGTCGAAGAAAGTCCTGAAATTGAATCTGTACAGATATTTACAGAACCACTTGCGTTGATTATTCCTAAAAATTCTCCCGTGGCTGAGCAGCGTCATATCAGCATCAAGAGCATGAATCAGCAAGACTTTATTATCAGTGACGAGCATTCATCACCTGAGCTGTATCGTATTATTCAGGACTTTTTCAAGCAAAATAAACTGAATGTAAATTTGGTACAGCATTCGACAAATATTTTGCTGAATGTGAATTTAGTCGGTATGGGGGTAGGTTGGAGTTTAGTTCCATCTTATGTGATTCCATTGCTTGGAGATAAGATTTTAGTGAAGAGTACGGTTGAGCCCTTACCAACGATTGGGCTGTATGCAAGCTACCGCAAGGATCGTAAGAATGAAGCCATTGAATTGATACTTAAAGTATTAAAAGAACAGTTCTACATGGGCTTTTTCTAAAAGTAGAACATAAGTAAAAAAACTCCCCATTACATCGATGTAATGGGGAGTTTTTTTCAGCTGCTCACTTTTCAAAAAAGAGAAGTCTTATTTTGTCGATTTATCGATATACGGTTTGATCACACGATAAAGCAGCCAAGCTAAGAGGCCAATCAGATAAAGTGGCCAAATGGTAATGAGGATGACCAATAAACTGAGTACAAATTGCCAGCCTTTTTGTATGCCATACCAAGCACGTTGCCAGAAACTATCACCATTTAGTTGAGCAACTGCATCAAGATTGATGTCATAGCGCTCACGGACAGTTGTTGGTTGTGTCAAAGCAATCACTATCGTACTAAATTGAACGCGATCTTGTACTTCAAGTCGAGTCAACCGTGCAATTTCACTCAATTGTGCGGTAGCAACATGCTCAGGCAAAGTTTGGCTTTGTCCCATTTTTTGTTCGAGCAGTTTTAATTCATATCGTTTTGCTGAATATTGTTGAGCATTTAAAAAGTGCATCAGCGGTAATAATTGATTCACAAACTGCGCTGCTTTTGCACTTGGAATTCGGACAATCATCTCAGCTTGTGGAGAAACCTTTTCAAAAATTTTAATTTTGCCATCGGCAATGTTTTGATAGGTTGAATCTTGCACGACAAAACCAATATTCTTTTGTTCGATAAAACCACCTGATTGAAGGGTAATTTTTTCAATTTCCAAGGCTGATTTCACTACATCTTTGGCTTCAAAATTAATATTTGCCTCACGCACCATCTTGCGGCCATTTTCCGCTGCATTCACCTGTTCATTAATGATTTGGCTGGGTTTTTGTTCGGTGATTGGTGCTGTGGATGGCGTATTGTTTTGCGAGGTATCAGTTGTAGCTTCATTGGAAGCAACGACATGTGAGTCTTGCGTTTCTTGACTCGCCTCACTGGCTATTTCTTCAGTTTTTTTCGAACAACCTGACAGGACTATAAGCGTCAAAATTGCAACTAAATATTTGTTTTTCATTTAAAAGGCTCAAATTGGTATTGCTATGTATTAATTGGTTTTAAATTATTGAAGTATTTAAATTGAAAATTAGAGTGATTTTTTTCGCGTGGGTATTGTAACCAAATAGGCAAATGGAAAGATTATCCGGAATAATTTTCTACACAAATCGGCGTATAGTAAAAGCATAAAAACAAGGAAAGAAAACAACACATGAAAAGCATGAAGCTGTATAGCAATACACGATCACGTAGTAATACGATTTTACCATTACTCAAAGAGTTGGATATTGAGCAGCAAATTGAAATTGTGGAAGTACCTTATGAAGAGATGCATCAACCTGCATATTTGAAAATTAATCCCATGGGTAAAGTGCCGTGTTTGGTCGATGGCGAGTCTGTTGTAAGCGAAACTGCTGCCATTTTTACCTATTTGGCCGATAAATATGTTGAGAAAGGTTTAGCACCGGCTTTAAATGATCCCAAACGTGGTGAATATCTGAAATGGATGTTCTTTTGTCATGGGCCTCTCACTGAATATATGGACATGAAAAATGTTGGTATTGGTGTAGAAACCATGAATGAGAAAAAGGGGAGTCTGAGTTTTGGTAATGAGACTATCTTATTGAATTTTATTCAAACAGGTTTGCGCCAAGCTAAGCCTTATTTATTGGGTGAAAATATTACTGCTGCGGATTTGTATTTGGCGTACTGGATGGTCTATGCCATCTCTTTTAAAATTTTACCTTATTTAGATGAATTTAAGCCCTTTATTCAACGTATACAGCAGCGTGAATCGGTTCAAGATGTAGCTTGGTTTCAAGCGGTTTAGCTTTAGATCGCAATAAAAAACCACGCGATTTGCGTGGTTTTTTATTGGCCTAAATTATTTTACATGTAGCTTGGCAAATAATTGTTGGCTCACACTGTCCAACGTTTGCGGAATCGCAAGTGCTGCTACAAAACGGTCAGGACGAAGAATCGTAACAGATTCAGAGGTTTTGCCGAACCAGCCGCGAATTTCTGTGCCGATATCACCAATCGTGATCACATTGTCATATTGAGTGCGTTTTTCATTACCAAACTGAACCGCTGGAATCACTTGGATGAATTTTACACCCAGTTTTTGCCATTGTTTCATTGTTGCTTCAGACAGTCCCCATTTCGGGTCCACACCCCAAGCAATGATAGCGAAATCATTACCAATCACTTCATCAAGTAAAACCGTTTCACCAGACTCAAGTTTGACTTGAGGTTGGATAAACATTTTACCTACAGGTGATTCTTTATCACCATTATTAACCAAAGCACCATCATGGTATTTCGGCATTGGTTTGAAGCGCATTTCTAATAAATATTGCTTGATTGGCTTGATGTAATTCAACGCATAAGCAATACCGTCACGAACAAAGCCTTGCCATTTTTTTGGTGGTGCAAGGACATGGCCGGCCATTACTGATAGGTCGATCATCGCTTTGGCATGGTCTTTACGTTCAACTTGATATGAGTCTAGAAGTTCAGGGCCAGCTTTGCCTTGTACAACCATCGCAACTTTCCAAGCTAGGTTAAAGGCATCACGCATACCGCTGTTATAACCTTGACCTTGCCACACTGGCATAATGTGTGCAGCATCGCCTGCAAGTAAAATACGGTCTACGCGGAATTTATCGGCAATACGTGCATTGTGTGTGTATACACGTTGACGAATCACTTCAATGCCATCTGTCGTTGGTAAGACTTTCGATAAAAGTTTTGCGATATTTTCTGGTTTGCTCAATTCTTCTTGTGTTTCACCTGGCATAACCATGAACTCGAAACGACGAATACCATGTGGTAACGCAGCAGAAACATAAGGGCGCACAGGGTCACAGCATAAGTAAATATGTGGTGTCGCTAGCGGATCATTTTCGATATCAATAACGATCCATTGGTTCGGCGCTGTTTTTCCATCAAAGCCGATATTTAAAGTACGGCGTACAATTGAGTTACCACCATCACATGCAATTAAATATTTGGCATGGATGCTTTCTTGTTGACCTTCTTTATTTTGAATATTGAGGGTAACGCCATTCTTGTCTTGGCTGAAATCTACCAATTGGCGAGAGAACAATACTTGTGTAGTTTCGTATTGCGCCAAGCCTTGTAAAAGCACATTATCCACTTGTGGTTGAATGAAGGCATTACGACGCGAGAAACCAAATTCACGTGTGAGCGGCTGAATGTCTGCAAAGCAACGTCCTTTAGGTGTTAAAAAGCGCATTGCATGGTTCGGTGTTGTATGTGGTAATACTTGATTAACCAAACCTAAAGACTGAATCGTGCGTAAAGATTCATCGTCAATACCAATTGCACGCGGGTAATCAATTAAGCTATCAAGTTGCTCAATGACAGTCACTTCTAAGCCTTGCTTACTTAAATAGTTCGCAATGGTAAGACCGACAGGACCAGCACCTAAAATGGCAACTTCCGTTGTAAAATTTGCTTTATTGCTCATGCGTAAACATCCAATCACTTCACATATGCCTCTATTAAGAGGGAGTTCTGCTTAAGCAACAAGCTAGGCATAAGTCGAAACGATTAATCTAAAAGCATAAGATTTTTAAGCATATTAAGATAAGTTTATGATATTTCAATTATTAGTTAATTATTCACCATAATTTAGAATGATTTAGCGATCATAAATATCTATTGTTAGAACGTTTTTGAAATGGAATCAGGCATAAAAAAACTGGATCAATCGTTAGACAGATCCAGTTTATTTACATTCAGTACAACATTGTGTGAGGGTTTAATGTTGATCAGCAGAACTGAACGTATTTAGCATGTGGAGAATGCTAAGTTATTACTGAGCCGGTTGAGCTGGAGCAGTCGTTTCAACATTTGCTTCAGACGCAGGTTGTGCGCTTGTACCTTCAGCAGCAGTCGTTTCAGTTGCAGGCTGTTCTTGTGTACTAACTACAACTTTTTCTTGTTCAGGTGCTTCTTGTTTATCTTTGCTTGCAGCAAAAGATGTAGCCGCAGCAGCAGCCAGAGTAGAAGCAAGTAAAATTTGAGTGAATTTCATTTTGAGCATCCTTATATATTTTAATAAAACCTGAAAGTTCATCACAACAATCAGGAGAGAACTCATGCTAAAGCGATAAATCACGAGCGGCAATGCGAGCAACAAAGCGAAACAGAACGATTAACCTTTATGCAACAAGCAATAGCCCAATGTGCAAAAAATGTAAAAAATAACCAGAAAATTCATCTTAATTTTTTATAAATATATCCTGAACACATATTATTTTTTCGAATGGAATAACAGTCGATTTACATTACATCGTGTGAATAGGCTATTTGGTCGATCATTTGGCAAATATAAATGTAAGTATTCTTTTCAAATTGATGCAATAACGGAAAGATAATGGCGCGATTGTCAATTAAGTGTGACTGAATATTAAATGGCTCATCATTTTAGAAAGATTTAAACACGCTTGCGTCATTTAGCCTGCAAACAGGATTCGAAGGTATAGAACACAAGTATTGATGTGAGCATGTGAAGTCATTAGAGTGATGCTCATTGGTCTTTTACATTTTGTATGAGTGAGTTTGCTTTGAAATTAGTGTCCCCACATGGCGCGATTCCTGTTCATATTATTTCTGGTTTTTTAGGTGCGGGTAAAACCACGCTATTACAGCACTTGTTGGCACAGAAGCCCGAAGGGGAGACGTGGGCCGTTCTGATGAACGAGTTTGGACAAATTGGGGTTGATCAGGAATTATTGCCACAACAAGGTGGCTATGCAGTGAAAGAACTCTTAGGTGGTTGCTTGTGCTGTAGCAGCCAATTACCCATGCAAATTGCTTTATCTCGTTTACTCTCAGAAGAAAAACCAGATCGTCTCTTTATTGAACCAACAGGTCTTGGGCATCCAGCTCAGTTATTAGAACAACTGACAGAGCCGCATTGGTTGCCGCATTTAAGTATGCGTGCTTTAGTGACTGTGGTCGATGGTTCACGTTTGCACGATGCTGATTGGACCAAGCAGAACTTATATGCGGATCAATTGAAAGTCGCGCAAATTGTTTTCATCTCTCATGTTGATATGATGACGAATGCCGATGAGCATGCATTGGACGATTTGCAAAAGGCCTATGCACCTTATCTACAGCTGTGGTTAAAGCCTGAAAATGGCAAGATCGAATTTGCCGAGATAGATCACGTTTATGCAGGCAGCCCACGTAAAATACAGCCTTTACTGCGAATACAAAAACAGCAGACTCAAAGTACGCCAATTGAAATAAAACAATTGCCATATCACTATGTCGAGTCCGCACAAGGCTATAGTGTTGCGGGGTGGAAGCTCCCAAAAAGATGGACATTTGATTTCATGGAATTGCTCGATTTACTGTGTGAGCAGAAAAATTGGCTCCGAATTAAAGGTATTTTTCACACCAATCAAGGTTGGAAAACCTTTAACTTTAATCCAGAGCAATTTAATTATTTGTCGAGCGAAGAAGGTATCGATAATCGAGTCGAAGTCATTTATCAGGGTGAACGTGACTGGCAAGCGTTTGAAGATTTACTCATGCAATGTCGTATTGACGCAGAGAATTAAGTAAATCATGTCAGCAAAGACGCGCCAAATCTTATATGCTAGGCGCCAAATTTGAGGACTCTTGTATGGCGCTGAAAGCTACAATTTATAAAGCAGATTTGAACATTGCCAATATGGATGTACACCAATATGGTGACTATCAACTCACTATGGCATTACATCCATCTGAAACCATTGAGCGTTTGATGGTTCGTGTACTTGCATACGCACGTTATGCAAGTGAGGCGTTAGAATTTACCAAGGATTTGTTTGAAACTGATGAACCGGCTTTGTGGGAAAAAGATTTAACAGGTCAATTGGTCAAATGGATTGAAGTTGGCAGTCCTGACGAAGATAAAGTTAAGAAAGCTAGCGCACGTTGCCCACATGTTGCAGTCATTACGTATGGTTCTTCAGTTGCTGAATGGTACAAGCGTAGCAGCAAATTGAAAACGCTCAAAAACGTCGAAGTTTGGCAGTTGTCAGAAGCAACGACTGAAGCAATTCAAGCGCTGTGTGAACGTACCATGTCTTTGCAGTTAAATGTGATGGATGGTGAATGGACACTGATTGGTGACCATGCACAAGCTGTAATTGAATGGACGCAGTTGCAATAATTTTGATTGTTGATGTTTCAAAGAGGATGTAGATGTCATTTACATCCTTTTTTTATGCCGTAAATAAATTGAGCAGCCTATAAAAAAAATTTAACGATAATTTATACGGGCTACACACAGTCAAATTCAGAGGAGATTGTGAGCCCAGAGTCGAAACCAAGGGCACATCAATTCCAAACTGTTTTATAATATGCTTTTCGAAAAGTACTTATATTTAAGGTTGACGGCATGAGCGCAGAATTAGAGATTATCGATTTAGTGGTAGGTGAAGGTAAAGAAGCGGTAAAAGGTGCTTTGATTACTACTCATTATACGGGTTGGTTAGAAGATGGAACTAAATTCGATTCATCACTTGACCGTGGTAACTATTTTGAAACTGTGATTGGTACTGGCCGTGTAATTAAAGGCTGGGATCAAGGCATTATGGGTATGAAAGTTGGTGGTAAACGTAAATTAATCGTTCCTTCACATCTTGCTTATGGTGAACGTAAAATGGGGAATATTATTCCTGCGAACTCAAACCTTATTTTTGAAATTGAATTATATGACGTTAAAACACGTGATTAATTTAAGTTGACAAAGTTGATCATAAACATGGATGTAATGATCAATTAGATAAAATAGTATTTGGTGATTTCTATTTTTATGCGTAGATTAGAATAAATACTCGACGCTATGCACAGGATTTTGATACGTTGCTTTTTCATTTGCATCGCACCAGTCTGTTCTGGGCATTTACGCTTATATTATTAAGCCTCACCTTGGGGCTATCGCCTGCACAGGCGCAATATGAAACAGCACCAGAGTCTTTTTATTTAGAACATCAAAAAGATGTTAACTCGGTCACATTTACTGAAGATACCAGTACATTATTACATGGCCATTGGTTATTTTATCCCAATCAATTATTAACTGAATCAAGTTCAGTATTGATGGGTAAATCCGTGGTTTTACCTGCTTCATTTAAAGAATTAACAGGTGAAAATAAAGGCTTCGGTACGTTTACTGGCCATTTTAAAATCCCTAAAGCATTTATTGGCCGTCGTATAGCGATATTGATTCCTAACCAATATGGTGCTTATCGTGTGTACCTAAACGGCGACGTACTTGTACGCTTAGGGGAAGTCGGTAAAAACGAAAGTGAACAAAAAACAGAAAATGCGCCACGTATTGCCTACTTTGTTGCACAAGATGAATATTTTACCTTAACCATCCAAGCCTCTAGCTTTAATACGCTGCATGGCGGTTTTGAAAATCCGATGCGGATTGGTTTAGCCCGAACGGTTAACCGTCAGTTCCAACAGCAAATGATGAGCATTGCGATGGTCTCGGGGGCAGTACTCGGTGTAGGACTGTTTACCATTTTGTTTTCGGTGTTTTCGGTGTTTTCGGTGTTTTCGGTGTTTCGCGGTTTACGTGGACGTAATAGTCGCAGTAATTTCGTTTTTGGCTTATTTATTGTTTTTTTAGCCTTACATAATTTATTTTCAGCACCTTATGCCTATACGGTTTTTACAGATATTAATTGGTTGTGGGGCACACGCTTTGAGTATCTATTTACTTATCTCGCATCAATTTTCTTTTTAAGTTATATCCATTTGCTTAGCCGGCGCTACTTATTTAATTTGAACTATCAAATTGCGATGCTACTTTTATCGCTCAATATTTCAGTGACTTTGTTTTCAGTTCCAGAAATTTTTCAGCCATTAGCGACCTATAGCTTTGCTTATGTTGTGCCAGTATTACTCAATTTTGCTTATGGCTTTTATCTAACCTTAAAAAAGAAAGAACAATATTCACGATTAAATTTATTTGCAGTGATATTTCTATGTATTACCTTTTTGAATGACTTTTTATTCATGATGAATTTAATTGATTCGATGAATTTATCATTTATATCGACCAGCTTATATGCCTTACTCATTATGTTTCAGCAGTCACGACATTATGCACAGCAAACCTTAAACACAGAGCAGCTCAATAACAGGCTATTAGAACTAAATAGTTCATTAGACCAAAAAGTACGTGAACGTACAGTACAGTTAAATACTTTAAATGAGAAGCTTGAATTACAAGTACGCATCGATGCACTTACTGGTGCTTTTAACCGTCGTGCTTTAAATGCAGAAATTCAGTGTTTATTTAGCGAAATACGTTTTCATAGCCATCGTACCTTAACCTTTGCCATGTTAGATGTGGATTATTTTAAAAACTATAATGATCATTATGGGCATCTAAAAGGCGATACAGTTTTACAAAAACTGGTACAGATTATGCGCGACACATTGCCTGACTCTGCGTATATCGCTCGTTATGGGGGAGAGGAGTTTGCGATATTAATGAATGATGTGCCTTATGCTAAAGCCAAAGAACAACTTGAAATGGTACTTGAGGCTGTTCGTCAGGAAAATATGCAACATATTAATCGAGGGGATGAAAAAACCTATGTCACTTTAAGTATGGGGATGGCCTGGATGGATCGTCAGCATGATTTTGATAATATTCATGAGTTGATGAAAGCAGCGGATACTTGTCTCTATGCCGCAAAACAAGCTGGTCGAGATCAGCTTCAACCTCAAGTAGATTCATCTGATAGAGCGTCTTTACACTAAAAAGAATAATTTGATAACGAGATAGGCTTTTTAATATCGCTTCGCATTAACATAATTGCTTGCTTAATTTTAAAGGTGTCGATTCCTGCAATACGCCAAGAGTCGGTTCGAAACCATATTTTTGGTAAAAGGGCAGTGCAGTATGGGTACTTTGCAGATGAATTTCATTGATATTTTTTTGACGAAAGCATTTCATCATATTCATTAAAAGCGCAGTGCCAATACCTCGATTTTGGCATTCAGGGCAAATATAGTTGAGTAGTATTTCACCTTTATCGCTCACTAAAATAAAACCAACAACGCGGTCATGACTGATATATACCCAACTATCGTTATACAGCATCCATAACATGATGTTGGCATGATTGGCTTGTTCTAGCCATGTTTGAATAACGCTTTCATTTCGTTGATGGTCCTGGATACATGAACGAATACTGTTGTGAATGACCTGAATAATTTCAGGAATGTCCTGGATTTGTGCCTCTCGAATCATAAGGTTGTTCTTTTTATATAAACTTCAACAGCCTGACATTTCAGAAGATAATGCCCTTGGCTTAAATAGGCTTATTGTTGCTTTTTATGTCCTTATTGAAGCATTTGCCTATTTAGGTTTAAGTTTTATTTCAAAATTGTTGCAAAATTTACAAATGTATATTTATTTCTCTTTAATTTCTAATCGATTCCAATACTACGATTGATGATACAGAAATTGTATTTAATACAATTTTCTCAAATTTTTTTATTTATTGCCTTGTGTATATCGATGAATTGGTTAAGCATTGTAATAACTTGAAATAATATTTTGGTCTGAAAATGCAGTTTTTGCCAATTTGTTGGCAATTTTAGTGAAGTTTGCAGCATATTCTGCGTTATATTTAAAAATGAAAATATCTAAATACTGAGTGTTTAACTTCAGTGAGTTGAGATTATGGTCACTTTTTTAATATTTCTTTGTATCTTTATTGCCCTTTGCGGTATTGGGATTGTCGCTAAAAAAATCTATAAAACAGAGCGCTATCGTCAAGGTTACACACGATATCAAGCTCCTAAACGCTCTAAAAGTACGTCTAAAATTTCGGCTTCAGAAGCAACGCGTGAAGTGGATGAAACGGTAGAAGTGGACGAATATGAACAACAATTGTTTGATGATATTGCAGCACTTTTTTTTCAACAAAAATATGTTTTAGATTCGCAAGCCGCAGCGGAACAATTACAGGCTGATTTTTTAAGAAAAATGCCAGTCAATTGTAAAACACAAATTCGTCAGCTTGATCTGGGTGAATGGTCAATATATTGGAATTTTTATAATCAATCGCTTGAATATTATTTAGGGCGCTATGGGGAATTTTATACCCATGTGGATCGTTTTGGTAAAGAACATAAGCTTGAATATAAAGTTCAAGAAACTGCCAGTTGAGCTAAAATCCGTTCCAATACCAAATCTAAGTAGCTTGAATCTTGCTTTAAACGTGCCATTAAAATTGCGCCTTCATAGTCAGCCAAACTGATTTTGGCCAGTTTTTGGGATGTGGCTTCATCTAAATAAAACTTAAAAAAAGCTTCAAAGGCATTTTGCCAATCGTGGAAAATGAGCTGTAACTTTGTCACCAAGTCAGTACTGAGTAGATGACGTTCTGTACTTAGAATTCCCACCAAACATCCCATTTCACCGTAGCTGAAAAATTCAACAGCTCGTTGATGCGCCATGGTGAATTGTTGCTGTGGTTGAGCGATTTTTTGGGTTAAAGTATTAAAAATTTGTTCATTTAAATGCAGATGGGTCATGTTTAAAATATCCATGAGCAGGGCATCTTTACTTGGATAATCATAATAAAAAGCTGCTTTGGACACGTCACATGCTTCCGCAAGCTTTCCCATACTGCATGCGGTATAGCCATAGTTTTTAAAACATTGTGCTGAGCGAATCAGCACTTGTTCAGTAGAGGACTTACGCGGTCTCATGCAGACACTCCCGTATTGTAATAAGCAGCATCGTGACTAGGTTTCATCTGCAATATAACGATCAAACGTCATTAAGACCTCATCCCAAATGGGCTCAGCACCTTGTCGAAAATAGCCCATATGTCCAATGCTTTTAAGCCCATAATTTTGTGCTTCAATATTTTGATAGTGCATAGGTGCTTGACGGTAATGTTGCATAAAGGCATGACGTGAGTTTGGAAGTGCCCAATCATCATCTAATGCGGCAACTGCATATATAGGGGTTTTGACTTGCGCATATAGGGTTTTTAATTCGGGCTGATCAGGGTCAGCAAAAAAATAAGTTGGATTTTTACACCATCTACGCCACTGCTTATAAACATCGACAGGTAAGTCTGCACCCATATTGAGTTTACTCCAAGGGAGATAGCCTTTAACTGCGACTATGGGTGGGAAAACGATGTTCCACATTACATGCACTTTCATCTTCTCTTTAAAAGGCATATATCCATGCCAACCTGCACCTGTGCCAAAACAGTACATGGCTCTGACGCGTTGGTGGTTTGAGGTGAGTCCTAGAGCTTGTCCGCCATAGGAATGTCCCACTACAAAGGTTTTAAGTCCAGCATGTTGCACAAACTCAATTGCGCCTGAAAGATCAAATTTTCCCCAATCTAGATAGGACATTTCAAAGCCCTTCAAATGTTGAGGTGCAGATTGTCCAATGCCACGATAGTCAAAGGTCAGCACTTGATAACCGAGCGCGGCTGCATATTCAGCAAAACGACGGTAAAATTGTTGTGGCACACCTGTAGCACTCGACACCACGATTTGTGCTTTGATTGGTAGGGCTGGTGTGTATTGAATCCCTGCAAGTGTGTAGCCATCTGTTGCTGAAAACTGAACGTGTTGACTGGTGCTTTTTTGAATGCTGCTAAGTTGGGCTGTGGACATCATTTTCTTCATTCTCTTATTTTTATGATCAATATGGCTTGAAACGATTAAGGTACTATTCACCTTTAAAGTCGGCACTTCGACGTTCCAGCATGGCGAGTACACCTTCTTGCACATCATGGGTATGGAGTAAGGGCTGTAAGTGTTGATTTAACTGTTTAAAGGCCGTATCAGTTCCCTGTGTAACGGCTTGTTGAGCAGATGCTAAAGTTGCTTGCACTGCGAGTGGTGCTGCTTGAGCGATGGCCTGGGCTAGAACTAAAGCACGTTCTAAACTCGATTGTTCAGTTAGTTCGGTTACTAAATTCATGTCATAAGCGGTTTGTGCGTCGAAACTATCACCTGTGAGTAGATAACGCATGGCTTTATTCCAGCCGGCAGCTTGTACAAAACGGACTGTCGCGCCACCAAAAGGCAGAATGCCACGTTGAACTTCCATTTGTGCGAATTGGGTATTTTTATGGGCGACAACCACGTCAGCATTCAACATCAATTCGATTCCAGCCGTAAAGCAAAAGCCTTGAACTGCGACCACTACTGGTTTTTTACGTTGTCTTGATGTTGTTCCCCAAGGGTTAATTTGCGTCTCAGGAAAATCAAACACACCAGTGCTGAGCTTGGGTTGTAGTTCGACTAAGTCGAGACCAGCAGTGAAATGATCGCTATGTGCAAAAATCACGGCACAGCGAAGTTCTGCTTGGTCTTCGTATTCTGTGAGGGCTAAGGACAAGTCTTGAATCATATGACTATCGAAAGCATTTCTTTTATTTACTCGGTCTAAACCAATGAGAAAAAGATGACCACGTACTTCACGACTAACACGCCCCTGTAGTTCTGACATTTTGATTATTCCTTATTCGTTTTATATGTTTTTAAACGATTGTTAGAAAACTGTCAAAACTCTAGCGTTCATATTTGAAAAATTTCAAAATTCAGGTTTAAGGTGTAAAAATCGTAGAACATACGCTATTCAGCATTGGTGAAATTTTGCGGATTTTACTTGCCTTTGACACGGTTTTTTTCATAATAGCAGCAGCTTATTCAGGGCAGCTTTTAGCATGTCAAACTTAGAAATTTTTGCGGTGATTATTAGTATTATTGGTGTCAGCTTGACTATTAAGCGAAATATGCTGTGCTGGTGGTTTAATTTTGCTGCATTCTTGCTATATGCCTATCTGTTTTATACCTACAAGCTGTATGGCGAAACTATTTTGCAGTTTTTCTTTATTGTGGTGAATTTTTATGGCTTTTACCATTGGTTAAAAGGTAAGCAGCAAGACCATGATATTCGAATTGAGCCGATTGCGACAAAACTGGTCATTATGCAAATGGCAATGGCAGCCGTGGCTGGGTTAATTTTTGGTCTAAGTTTAAAGTATTTTACCGATGCAGCAGTGCCTTTATTAGGTGCTCAACTGGCGGCATTTAGTTTATTGGCGACCTATTGGACCAGTCGTAAGCATATTGCGACGTGGGTGCTCTGGGTATTTGTCGATATCGTGTATGTTGGCATGTTTATCTATAAAGATTTATTTTTAACCGCAGGCTTGTATGCTGCCTTTGTTGGACTTGCCGCATTTGGTTGGTGGCAATGGACACAAGTCAAAAACAAACAACAACAGCATGCTATCACTGGGCTTTGATGGATAGAATCAGTAAGTTTTTAATCTATTCATTATTCGTAGAAGATGTCGTTACAAAGAAAAGGCTTTGGAAAATATTCTGTTGTGATAACTGAGGGAAATAACCCATGATCATTGATTTTTATCATGAACAATGCCTGCGGTTTGACCAACAGGTAGAAAAACTCATGCGTGATCCTACGCATTATTTTCAGTTTGAGCAAATTGCAGATGTATATGCAGCAGAGTGGCTCAACCAATTTCCCAAAGGGACACATTGTCAAGTCAGTGGCTTAGATGATGGGACTGAGGAGTATTGTATTTACGTCAGTTTTCGGGAACAGAGCTTGATGATTGATTATGCTCAACACATCAAACTGGTACATCACGATCGTTTTGGTCATGAACACCGGCTCGGCTAATGTCCCATTGTGTAGAGGAAATACACAGCATAGACATGCACAAACACCTTAATATAAGAAGAATAAAGATGACAGAACTTTTCATACTTGATTTAAAAAGTTTCCAGCAGCAGCGTTTTAATCATATCTGTTTTCAGTTGTTTCATCATTATGGTGAGCATTGTACATCGATGCAGCCTGATGGATTATTGAATGCTGGGCTGCTCAATCAATTACCCAAACAAGCCAGTTTTGATATAGGTGGCTTGGATTTTGGTCATTGGTATGCGAAGTTGTCCTATGCAGGTATGTATCTCAATATTGATGCAGCTTGGTGTTTTGAAATGGAGTATAAGGACTTAGAGGGGCAAGTTTTTGTCTCTAAAATTTAAATATTTTGATTTCATCTTTAAGATTGGCAAATTGGTGAGCGCTTCTTATTTTTCAGTCAATGACAGTCACTTTTGTTTTCGATTAAATCCATATATTCTCGATTTTCGCTTTGGATGTAAGCGAAATAAAACAATAAAACCAAAATTATTTTTAAGGATTATGCGAATGGCGCATCAATTTACAGTGAATGCCACAATTCATGGTGTCTCTTTAGAGGATTTTAAAAGACTAGCAGCAGACACCCGTTTACATGAGGCAGTTTGTAGACGAATTCCTGGAGAAAATTTAGAAATACTTGAATCTAAAAAAGTGGGTGACATCTATACGCTTAAACGTGAATACAGTTTAGACGTAAATATTCCAGATATTGCGAAAAAATTTTTAAAAGATGCTTTTCGTTTACAGCGCACAGACATCAGTGATTTGGCTGCTTTAACGTCTGATGTAATTTTAGATCCAAATTTACCTTTGGCTGCAAGTTGTAAACGCCGTGTTTCCGGTGATGCAACACAAGTAAGTTTTAACTTAGATTGGACAGTCAAAGTTAAAGTTCCTTTGATTGGTGGGATGTTAGAGAAACATGCTGAAGGCGAAATTCGTCGCTTTAGTCAGCTTGAAATTGAAATTGTAGAAGACGAATTACGTAAAATCTTTAAGAGTGAACAGCGTTTTGATTAAAAAAAGCGGCATGTATGCCGCTTTTTTATGCGCTAAAATTTAAGCTTTTTCAAATTTGTTGCGATACAGCATGGCCGTGAAGAACGTCACTACACACACTGTCCAGACATAATATAAAGCACCGATGTTGCTATATAGGCTGAGCCATTGGACTAAAGGAAGCGTAATACCCCCAGCAATAGCGTATGCAAGGTTGTAGGAAAACGAAATGCCAGAGAAACGAATTTGGGCTGGGAACATTTTAACCATGCTATAAGACACCATACCGACAGTGCCAGACGCTAAACCTAAAAGCATATACAGTATGAATATCGTAGAAGCTGCAACATGACCTAAGCTGTTGTAAAAGACGCCAGCAATAATCGCAACGAGTAATGATCCAAACAACATCACTTTTCCTGCACCGAAGCGGTCAGCCAATAAGCCTGCCAAGATACAGCCGAGCATCTGCATGACAATTGCAGCACTTTGCATTTTAAAGGCATCGGCACGTTCAAAACCAAAAGCACCCGTCAGCAAATTTGGCATAGCGAGAATCAACACCACCACACAGCCCGTCAAGAACCAAGTAAACAACATACCAATCACAACACCAGTTTTATGTTGTTGCAATACTTGTTTTACAGGTAGTTCTTTCGCCAATTGCTTTTTTTCTTGCATGGCTTTGAACACAGGCGTTTCTTTTAAATAACTACGTAAATACAATGCGACGAAACCGAAAATCCCGCCGACAATGAAGGGAATTCGCCACGCCCAATCATGTATTTCAGTTTCACTAAATTTTAAAGAAATGAACAGTGACATTAAGGCGCCCAATAAGATGCCCAGTGACAGTCCTGCGGTCAGTAAGCCATTGGCAATACCAATTTTACCTTCAGGTACATGTTCTGATACAAAAGTCCACGCAGCAGGAATTTCTCCACCAATAGCAATGCCTTGAATAACACGCATGAGTAGCAGTAGCAGCGGGGCGGCATAACCTATGGTTTCAAAGGTTGGCATAATGCCGATCATTAATGTTGGAAGTGCCATGAGTAAAATGGACAAACTAAACAAACGCTTACGTCCAACCAGATCACCAAAGTGTGCCATGACGACACCACCCAAAGGGCGGAAAAAATAGCCCGCCGCAAAAATCCCATAAGTATTTAGCATGGCCCAAAATGGACTTAAGCCCGTGGGGAAAAATAACTCAGAAATGATTTTGGCGTAAAACACATAGATGACAAAATCATAGAACTCTAATGCGCCACCGAGTGAGGATAGTCCAAGTGTGCGTTTATCTTGTGGGGTGAGACGAGTCTGTGCTTCCATGCAAAAAAATCCAGTAGCAAATATGCAGTTTTATGATTTTAGTGATTTATATTTTTGATGAATAATCAAACTTTTTTGAATGATAACAAACTAATTTTTATGACAATTATATTATGTCGAATGTGTAATACCTATGAACAATTCCAAAACTTAGAAGTGTGTATTTTAAGGGCTTAACTGCCACTGTACTTGATTTCGCCCATACTTTTTGGACTGATAAAGTAACAAATCTGCATGCTGAATTGATTCATGAATTTGCGCATAGTCTTGAAAAAAGCTGATACCAAAACTGATTGTTATCTTTATTTTTTGATTTTGAATATTCATGACTGACTGTTCAATGTGATGACGCATACGCTCCACCACTAATAGCGCTGTATCACGGTCAATGTCATGTAACAGGATTAAAAACTCTTCGCCACCAATACGAGAAATTTCATCTTGTTTACGTAAAGATTTTCTTAAAATATCTGCAACTTTCTTGAGGGCTATGTCACCAATTTTGTGCCCATAGTTATCATTAATGTGTTTGAAATGGTCGATATCACAGACAATAACAGCATGCTGAGAAGGGGATGAACGTTGTTGTCGCTGTTGAATTTTTTCTTGAAAAGCCCTTCGATTAAGCAAGCCAGTTAAAGGGTCAATACGGCTTTCACGTTTTAATTCTTGATAAATATCTTGAATAGCACAGCTAATAAGTAAGGCTGCAAGTGCAATACTTAAGACTAAAATTAATAACTGCAATGTAGCGAATAACATATTGTTCGCTAAAATTTCATTGCTCGGTTCAAGGACAAACATTAAATAACCGATGCGAAATATCACCACAAAAATAAGCAGGACGACTGAAACGCGAAGCAAGCGGTCAAGACGATGCTTAAGCTGTGCCTCATACAATGCAGGTAAATTATGAGTAAATAAGGCAATAGGCACGATGGCCAGCATACTTAGGCGATAGCTATATTGCTCATCAATTATTGAAAAATAAAAAGTGATTGACATGCCGATCGCAATAATCAGCAGCATAAACAACCACGAAATTTTTACTTTTAAGCGTAGGCTGACAGCTTGCACAAACAAAGCCACACTAAAAAAAAGTAGACCACTAATAATTGTAGAAATCCGTGGAATTTCTGTGGGCTGAATAATGCTATACATTAACAATGCTGTTCCTGCGAGCGCAGTAGAATAGCCATAACGCACCAAATAATCGGGGATGTGCTTTATGAAAGGCATAATGCTAATCACGAATCCCATAGTGATCATAAATAATGGGGTAACCAGACTAAAAGCATTCAGCTGAGGAACAAGCATAAAAAATAGTATAAAAATACAGCAATAATCAAAATTAATCTTAGCACTAAATCCTATGTTACAGTTTGTAACTGATCGGAAATTTGAAGAAAAATTTTCATAACAAAGATTGATAAAATCAATGATAAAAATGAATTAAGTGAAACTTCAAACAATATTAATTTTTTTAAAAACAATTATTTAGAGCCTTTACTTTAGATTGAGTAAAAATAGAATTTTCATCTTAAAATTGTCCATTTTGGCGGATTGATTCGAGTAATTCTGCCCGTACTTCAAGCTGTGTTCGCATGTCTAATTCAAGCTGTAAATTACCACGTAAAGCCTCGGGTTGACGTTGTACATATCTTTGTAAATCACCTAAGACTTGATGCTCTCCTGCTTGATATTGAAACAGTTGATGTAACCACAAAGCATCTTGATACTCATTTGAATCTTGATGGAGCTGAGCCAATGCATCTTGATTCAGTTTGACAACTTCACGGTAACATTGCTGAATATCGTTGGGCGTAGCTTTAAGAATTTCCTGCACTAAACATTGTTGACTGTATGTTATTGCTGATGGTTTCAATTGAAACAAATTTCGGTTCACCTCTAAGGCATCTTGAAAGCGACCCAACTGCATCAATATTTGTGATTTTAAATGTAGAACGGAATAATCTTCGCTAATTTGTGGAATATCCAGCAGTAAAGCATTCAGGTCTTGTTGTAGCTGTAAATGGTCGTGATGTTTGAGATAGTCGTTCCAAGTTCTTTCATAACGTTGCAATAAATCTGCAGCTTGAGACGAAAGGACCTGTTCACTTTTAGACTGAGCAACATGTTCATTTTGGGGCGTAGGTTTACAGGCACTTAATATGAATACAGAGCACAGGATCAGTACAGTAATTTGAACGAATTGCATCATTGGACGTCCATGTTAGATGACGGTGTATCGCTTTTTATTATGATTAAGTTTTTACTTCTGTCGATGAATTTTTGAAGTTACATGTGCCTGAGAATTTTCAGATAACCGATGTACTTTTGAATAAATAAGCATAGCTCTACCAGCTATAATCGCTAAGATGTGATTCAGCGAAAGATAAAAGATTAAAGGAAACTAACATGTCGCAGATTATGGCAGTTGCACAACTAGGTGAAGCAATACTTGGCATTCGTGCGAGGGAAATACAAATCCATGAGTTGAATAGTAATTGGCTTCAGCATTTAACGGCAAGCATGCAAGCGACCATGTTAGAACGTAATGGTGTCGGTATCGCAGCACCTCAGGTCTATGTTTCTAAACGCGTGATTATTGTGGCCTCTCGACCGAATGTACGTTATCCAGATGCACCAGAAATGCAGCCAATTATCATGCTGAATCCAGTAATTACTAAGCGTTCAGAGCAAACGATTTTAGGTGAGGAAGGCTGTTTGAGTGTGCCGGATACGCGGGGGCAAGTGGCACGTGCTGAGAAAATTACCGTGCAATATTTAAACTTACAGGGACAGCCTGTTGAAATTCATCTAGAAGGTTTTCCAGCACGAATTGTACAGCATGAAGTCGATCATTTAGACGGTATCTTATTTACTGAACGACTTTAAGTAGATGTGATGGTTTTACGAATATTGTGTAAGCAAAATATGCAGCACTATTTTGAAAAAAGTTGACCTGAACAGATGACTGTAAAGTTTACTTTTTAAGCCAATTTTAGGGCTGCTTTGAAACTGAGGCATAGTGAGCATTTAACAGCGATAGATTAAAAATAACTCAAATTTTTCATTATTTTACATGTAACAAATCATTTTGGTCATTTCTTTTTATACGCATTTATGGGTATAACTAAGCGCATAATAAAATCAGAAAACAGTACAAAAAATGGGGAAGTATCTTGGATATGGCATCTACAAAAAAATGTGGGTGTATTGGGATAAGCTCAAACATTATCTATTTGAATCAGATAATTTAATTATTAACTGGTCGGATTATGATAAAGGCCGGCTGCTGCTTATTTTTGGCATTTTGGCACAGTTTAGTGTGCTGCGTTGGTCTGTGGCCAATTTTTACTATTCAGAAAATGTCATTTGGTTTGATCCAGCTGCATTAAAAATGCGGATTCTTATTGGGTCATTGGTTTTGAGCATGTTTGCCTTGCTGGCAGCACTGAGTTTTTGGTTTAAAAAGAATAAGCCTTTTCGTACCTTTTTTAGTTATTTCGCCCCCGTATTGTTTGGCTTCGGCATGATTTATGGCGGTTATATGGTGGGTATTTATAGTCCAGCTACCATGGCGGGCACAGTGAATTTACTATTGGTCGGATTGGTCTTTTATCGCCCTATTATTATGTTGGTGATTATGTTCCCAATTACGATTTTTATTGGTGTAATCTGTTATTTAACGGCACAAAATCGTTTGGACTATGCGCCGATATTTAGTCCTTTACTCAACCAATCCAGTTTTTACGATAATTCCTTTTGGCTACTCAGTATGGCGGAGCTGTATTTACCGATCTTGCTGGTCAGTGCTTTGTTTTTTCAAATCTTACTGATGCAATGGCGTCATCGGGAACAAAAAATTGAAGCTTTAAGTCGTGTCGATGGACTGACCAATGTCTATAACCGCCGCTTTGTCAGTCATGAATTGCATCAACTTACCCATGAATACGAACAAGAATTTGCAGTCGTGTTATTGGATATGGATTATTTTAAACAAATCAATGATCAATATGGGCATGAAGCGGGCGATTTGGTATTAAAAAGGATTGCGCAGATACTCAATGACAGTACCCGTAAGCAAGATGTGGTTGGGCGCTTTGGCGGTGAAGAGTTTATTTTAATTTTAAAAGATCAAAATTTAGAACAAGCCATTGAGGTTGCTGAACGTTGCCGTCGTGCCATTTTTGATGAAGACATTATTTTAACCAATCAACATTGTTTAAAAATAACAGCTAGCTTTGGTGTCGCGACTGCTGTTGAGGGGACATCACCTGAATTAGTCACTCGACTCGCCGATCAAGCACTGTATTTAGCCAAGCAACAAGGGCGGAACCAGGTACGTCATTTTCATGAGCTAACATCAACTGACATGAGCTAACTTAAGCTAAATTTAGACTCCATGAATCGTGTTTAAGCTTTGGGTGAGATGAGCCATGCAAACAATTCAATTTCATTTGGCTGCAAACCAATTGCAGTTTGATACAACCGAGCAGCAATGTGTCTTTCAAATCGGTTTAAAACAGTTGATGGAAAAAAGTATTCGCCGTGCTCATTTTGATGATTTAGCGATTGAATATCTCATCTATGCAATTGAAGAAATATTAGAACAATTAAAACTGGAGCATCGTGTTGAACGTATTGGTATAAGCCAAGATGCTGAATTAAAAACCTTAAGTCATGTGTTATTTGACGATAGTCAGATAATTGATCGAATCGCGCTAGAAGCAGCTTTTAATCAAATGGTTGAGCGCAAAGAATATTATCTAAACCTGTTAGCACAAGATGCTTTTATCGTACTGAGCTATTTCGTATTCATTCGCGAGATGATGCATCATTTAAATATTGTTTATATTGAGTTAGGGACCAAGGCTTTATAGAAATATTGTAAGCTTGAATCAAGCCTGAGCCTGAATTTGGTATAAAAAAGAGTACATCCAAACTTATAACAGACATAGGCAAAAGAATGAAAACACCCGTGCCAGATTATCTTCAGCATGTTTTAGCTGCATGCGATCAAAACCATAAAGGTGCACTTGCAGATTATATTCCAGAGCTTGCACAGGCTGACCCAAACAAATTGGCATTGGCACTTTCTACGGTAGATGGCACGATTTACTCAACAGGAGATGATGAGGTTGAATTTACCATTCAATCAATGTCTAAACCTTTTGCTTATGCCTTGGCGATACGTCATCATGGTTTGGATGTAGTATTAAAAAAAGTCGGGGTTGAACCCTCCGGCGAAGCCTTTAACCAAATTGCTTTAGATAAAAATACCAATCTGCCTAAGAATCCGATGATAAATTCGGGTGCAATCACGACGCATGCTTTACTCCCGCATCAAGATGGCATTTCACGTGCAGAAAAGCTTCGTCAGTTTTTAAGTGAGTTAGCAGGGCGTGAGCTGAGTTTTGATGACGCAGTGTATGCGTCTGAAGTAAAGACCGCATTTCGTAATATGTCGATTGGCTACATGTTACGTACTGTCGGTGCTTTGGATGAAGAACCTGAACAGATTGTGCATGGTTATATTCAACAATGTGCGATAAAAGTCACAGTGAAAGATTTAGCGAAAATGACCAGTGTATTGGCCAACGGCGGAGTACAGGCTGAAACAGGCAAGCGGATATTGTCACGCGCTGTGGTTCGCCAAGTACTGAGTGTAATGATGACGTGTGGCATGTACGATGCCGCAGGTGACTGGCTGAGCACAGTTGGCATACCTGCAAAAAGTGGCGTAGCAGGAGGCATCATGGGTGTGCTACCGGGGCAGGTAGGTATTGCGGTATTTAGCCCAAAACTCGATGAACACGGCAATAGTGTACGTGGCGTGGAAATTTTTGAACGATTGTCTAAAGATATGGGGCTGCACCTGATGGAGGGGACGCCTAGCGCTCAGACTATTGTACAAAGACGTTATACCTGTGGCGTTGATAACCAAGTTGTGGTGTATGAGCTGCGTGGTGTGCTGCAATTTACGGAGTCTGAAATGTTATTGCGCATACTGCAAAATGAAGCTGTCGAACCGACTCAAATTGTCCTTGATCTCACTAATATTTCTTTGATCCATGATGTCGGTGAACGTATGTTATTTGAAGGTGTAGATCGCTTGATTGCAGATGGTCATGACGTTGTCGTGATTGACTCTGAGCAAATCTTACAACAAGGCCGAAGCCATGCAGGACATGATGTTGTACGCCATGAGGAATTAGAACAATACTTACAACATTTTGCTTAAGTGATTTTTTTTAATTATCCAATCGATGCTGCATGAACGACACGACATACATTATGTAGCACTGCTTGGGAGGCTGTGTTTTCAGCTATAATGATATTTTCGCTGTACGTTTTCATGTATGTCTTTCGATTTAAAAACCACGCATCAAACCCAACTAGAGCCCGCCACACCCGATAAAAAGCTCAATCGTTTAATTGATGAGATTGAACAGCAAAAATTATTGTTGGCTGCTTGGCAAAATGCTAAAGATGAGATTCGTGCTTATAGTCAAAAGGCACTCATGCCTGTCTATCGGGATCTATACGCTACGCTGTATGAACAAATGCAGACCTTGTGGAATAGCTTGAATTTATACCGTTTCAGCAAAACTGATACATCGACTGTTGAAGATAAAATCCAAGCCCTTACTCGTCTACTGCAAGGTTCTCGTATGCTGAATCAACAGCAGGTGGATGAGGTTGAGAAGATGTATGCTTATTATGTACAGGCGAACGAGTACGATAAGAAAAAATCCAAGAAGAAAGATGAGTTTTTTGAAGCGTCTGAAAATATAGCGTCTAACGTTCAAGAAGAAAGCTTTGATGAGGATTGGAATAGCGATCAATACCAACAAGCACGTGAGCAAGCCAAGCTCAAACGTCAGCAAGAGAAACAAGCCCAAGCTGAAAAGTTAGTGAACCAATCACTCAAAACAGTCTATCTAAAAATTGCTTCGATCATTCACCCTGACCGTGAGCCTGATGAATCTAAAAAAGCTGAGAAAACTGAGCTTTTACAACGTGCCAATGACGCCTATGAACAGGAAGATTTATTCTTTTTATTGAAACTTCAGCTTGAAGTGGAACAAAGTAAGCAGGGTTCAAATAAAGGTTTAACTGCGGAGCAAGTGAAGTTTTACCAACAGGCTTTGGAAGTGCAAAGCCAAGCTTTAAAGCAGCAAATTCAGGAATTGATAGATTCGCTCGTTTGGTCAAATAAAGCCAAAATTGCGGTGCAAAAGTCCAAAGGGCAACTCAATATTGAGCAGTTGTATAAACAGATTGATGCGGATGTGTCTGCGATGAAGCAACAGCTGAAAGCGGAAAAGCAAAGGTTGAGTTTTATGGGGAAAGAGCGTGGGTTGGAGATGTTGTTGGAGCATGGGGTGCTTTAACCGAGAAGTAAATAAGTGTATAAAAATATTAGATAATTTTTTGAACTGAATATAGAATAATCAATTATTTTTTTAATTTTTATTTCTATAGGGGTGAAAATGTCTGAGCCAAATAGACAGGCGATAGATACAATTAGGGGCTATTTATATCAGTTTGATAATACGATTCTGCAAATCCTGAACCATGAAGATGAAAATGCTAGTTTTACTGTTGAAGGTATTGAAGATATTGATATTGAGCAGATAGGCTGTGAAACAGTTGCCATACAATGTAAATATTATGAAAAAAGCGATTTTACGCCATCAAAAATTAAAGAAGCTATAGTTTGGATGGTTAAAGATTTTTCAAAAAGAGTTAAAGACGGTAAAGAATTAATACAATATAAATTATTTGGTCATTATAAAAGTGGACAAGATAAAATCCTACTTCCTATTAGTATTGCTTATCTTAAAGAGAGCCTTTTAACAAGTAAAACACAAGAAAAAGAAGATAAACCGAGTGTAACCACGAAAATTCATGAAGAGTTAAGTTTAAATGATGAAAATTTAGAACTATTTTTAAGTAAGTTAACTCTTAATATTGATGGTCAATCTTTAGATCAACAGCATGAGTCCATACTGCAAAAACTATCTGAACTAAATATATGTACTAGTGGTGATGCAGAGTTTTTTTATGCAAAAAGTATCTATATCATACGAAATTTAGCCAAAAACCAATTGGAAACCGAAAGAAAAATTACGAAAAGTCGATTCATTGGTGATCTCAAGTATTCTAAAAAAATGATTTTTGATCATTGGTATTTGGAAAGAGTAAGTGGAGAAAGGTACTCTAAGTCAATAAGAAAAAGATATTTTAATAATACTCAGTCTAAATTTAATAGGTTTTTTTTGATAGATGCATCAGGTATCGATTATTATGAAATAAAAAATCTTTTAAAGAGTATTAGTCATAAATGGTCAAATCAACATGCTGTAAGACAAGTTGAAAAATTTTGTCCTTATGTATATTTACATAATTTTAAAGATGAAGATCTGTGCAAAATTAAAAAAGAATTGATAAGTGAAAATTTTTTAATAGAAGATGGTTATTACTATAAAGGAAGTAGTTTTGATCCTAAATTATTTATACGAGATGTTGTAGATTATGGTAATCCTTATAGAGTTTTTTTGAAAATCATTAATGATCTTGATGATTTTAATCAATTACATCAAGAAAAAATTTCAAATAAATATATTTACCAAATGTATTCAAAAAATCCATTTATAGATATTGATGATTCTTTTGATATTTATTTTTCAAATTTAGATTGTTTGAGGGGAATGATTTGTGAGTGATACAGGATGTTTAGCAGAAGTAATATCAGTAAAACCTAATAAAATTATTGTGCAGGTTACAAATCTTGAAGATTTTAAGCTACCTAATGAATCATTAAAAGTTGGATCATACATTAGAGTGACTAATAATGATGATGCCATACTGATTGCTGTTATTGAAAATTTTACAATTGGAATTGATCACAATACCCAAAGAATTTATCTAATAGAAGCATTACCATTAGGTGTATTGGAAGATGGTGAATTTACAAGAGGTGGCGACACAATTGCAATTCCACCTAAGTTAGTGCAACCAGCTACATTAGAGGATATTAGAGCGATTTATAATTCAATTTCAGAGGATAAACGTTTAAATTTTTGTAAATTAAGTACTAATAAAAATGTTCTAATACCAATAGATGGTAATAAATTCTTTAATAAACATATTGCCATTTTGGGTTCAACAGGCTCAGGAAAGTCACATACGTTATCTAAAATTCTACAAACAGCAGTATCTGCAAAAAGTGGTAAGTTTAGTCTGAATAATTCTCATATTATTATTTTTGATATTCACTCTGAATATAAAAATGCATTTCCGAATGCTAATTTTTTAGATATTAATACGTTGGAAATACCATATTGGTTACTTAATAGTGATGAGTTAGAAGAAATTTTATTGGATACAGGTGAACGTGATAATTATAATCAGTCTTCAATATTTAGGAAAATAGTTACACTTAATAAGAAAAAGCATAACCCTGATATATCTAATATTTTTTATGATACTCCAATAAAATTTGATTTAAACGAAGTTGTTAATGCTATTTTTAATTTAAAAAATGAAACTAAAAGTTCTAAAAATCCAGATAATTGCATGATTGATGATGCAAATATTGATAAGGATGTTGGTTATTATTTTCAAAATGATGATGAAAAAATCAATTATTTTTTTGATAGGCAATTAAAGTTTTTACCTACGAAAAATTCGTATGTTAATAAGGGTATGTATGCTGATGGAACATTAGATAAATTCTATAATCGTTTGAGTGAAAAAATTAGACAAGATCGTTTAAGTTTTATGTTTAATAACGACCTTAAAGATATAGAGTTTGTGAATGTTCTTAAACAAATTTTAGGCTTTGAAAAAGATAAAGAATCTAATATTACTGTAATAGATTTAAGTGATGTTCCATTTGAAGTGCTGACAATTACTGTTTCAGTAATTTCTAGATTAATATTCGATTATGGATATTTTTATAAAAGACATAGATTTGAGCTTAATGCTGAAGAGAAAATTAATAATGATGTTCCTATTTTAATGGTTTACGAAGAAGCACATAAGTATGTTCCTAACAGTGAACTAACAAAGTATCGAGCATCTAAAATTGCAATCGAGCGAATTGCTAAAGAAGGAAGAAAGTATGGGATAACATTAATGTTATCTAGTCAAAGACCATCAGAAATTTCTGAAACTATTTTTGCTCAATGTAATAATTTTATTTCGATGCGACTTACAAACCCTGTCGATCAAAACTATGTAAGAAAACTTTTACCCGATTCGCTTGGTGGTATTATCGATATTTTGCCTAGCTTGCATCAAGGTGATGCATTGCTAGTAGGAGATTCAATAGTACTCCCATCTATCGTTACTATAGATCGTTGTAATCCTGAGCCATCTTCTAGTGATATTCCATATTGGACGTTATGGAAAGAGCAATGGAAAGACGTTGCATTTGAAGACATTTGCCAAAAATGGAAATAAAAAATCCCCTCATTCGAGGGGATTTTTTGAATCAAACTACAGCATTAAAGCGCTGCAATCTGCTCCATATTCGCTTTAATCTTCGCTAACTGATCAGCAAACTCAGCAAGCTTCACTTTCTCACCTTCAACCACAGCAGCAGGTGCTTTGCTTACGAAACCTTCATTAGAAAGTTTGTTGGCAATTTGGTCATGTTGTTTTTGAACCTTGTCTAAGTCTTTTTGTAGACGAGCCAATTCCGCTTTAGGGTCAATTAAACCCTTCATAGGAACGAATACAGACACATGACCCACTACAGATGAAGAAGACAATGGCGGTTGTTCAGCATCACCCAAGAACGTGATGCTTTCAACTTTAGCCAATGCCTTAAATAATGGTTCAATACGTGCGATTTGTGCTTTTTCAGCATCCGTTGTGTTTTGAAGCAGAACAGGCAACAAGCGCGCATTCCCTAGACCCATCTCACCACGGATGTTACGTACCGCACCAATCAAACCTTGCAGCCATTGCATATCAGCTTCAGCTTGTTCGTTGATAAGCGCTTGGTCAGCAACAGGGTACTGCGCAAGCATAATCGTTTCGCCAACGATGTTCAGTTTCGGCGCAAGTGTTTGCCAGATTTCTTCTGTAAGGTACGGCATCAACGGATGTGCTAAACGTAAAGACGCTTCCATTACAGAAAGAAGAACACGACGTACTTCAGCTTTACGCTCAACCGATACATTTTCGTCATTGAGAACAGGCTTAGTGAGTTCTACATACCAGTCACAGTATTCATTCCAAATGAACTCGTAAATCGCTTGTGCAGCTAAGTCTAAACGATACGTCGCAAATGCTGTTTGCACAGCTTGTTCCGCTTTTTGTAGACGGCTCACGATCCACTGTTCAGGCAATTCCCAAAGGTCTTGGCGAACTTCTTGACCAATCACTTGCTCTTCGCAGTTCATCATCACGAAACGGGTTGCGTTCCAGATTTTGTTGGCAAAGTTACGGTAGCCTTCAACACGTTTCATGTCGAACTTAATGTCACGACCCGTGTTGGCAAGCGCACAGAAAGTGAAACGCACGGCATCTGTACCGTAAGATTGAATGCCTTCTGGGAATTCTTTACGGGTAGATTTCTCAATCTTCGACGCTTGTTTCGGGTTCATCAAACCATAAGTACGTTTTTGTACTAAGGTTTCAAGATCAACACCGTCAATCAAGTCTAATGGGTCAAGTACATTACCCTTAGATTTAGACATTTTTTGACCTTCGCCATCACGTACCAAACCGTGTACATACACAGTTTTAAACGGTACTTGTGGTGTGCCATCTTCATTTTTCATGAAGTGCATGGTCATCATGATCATGCGGGCAACCCAGAAGAAGATAATGTCGAAACCTGTTACCAATACATCAGTTGGGTGGAAAGTATTTAAGAAATAGTTTTCTTTATCTTTCGCAGCGTCGCCAGTCCAACCTAAAGTTGAGAATGTCCAAAGACCTGAAGAGAACCATGTATCCAATACATCTTCGTCTTGGTTCAGTTCAACGTCAGCGGCAATACCGTTTTTCTCACGAACTTCAGCTTCATTACGACCTACGTAAACATTGCCGTCTACGTCGTACCAAGCTGGAATACGGTGACCCCACCACAATTGACGCGAAATACACCAGTCTTGAATGTTGTTCATCCAAGCCATGTACATGTTGCTATATTGCTCAGGTACAAATTTGATGTCGCCATCTTTCACCGCTTTAATGGCAGGCTCAGCAAGTGGTGCAATTTTTACGTACCATTGGTCAGTCAGTAATGGTTCAACAATCACGCCTGAACGGTCACCGCGAGGTGGTTTAAGTGTGTACGGTTGAATTTGGTCTAACCAGCCTTCAGCCTCAGCTTGAGCAACCAATTGTTTACGTGCAGCAAAACGCTCTAAACCAACATATTCTGCTGGAGCAGGAATGGTTTTAGAAATTTGCTCGCCTGCTTTTGCGATGTATTCAAACTCAGCAAGAACTTCAGCATTTTTGTTGAAGATGTTGATGATTGGCAATTCGCAGCGTTTACCCACTTCATAGTCATTGAAGTCATGCGCAGGGGTGATTTTTACACAGCCTGTACCGAATTCTTTATCAACATATTCGTCTTTAACGATTGGAACCGCACGACCAGTAATAGGCAAAATAATGTTTTTGCCAACAAGCGCTGCATAGCGTTCATCATCAAGTGCAACTGCTACAGCTGTATCACCAAGTAATGTTTCAGGACGAGTGGTCGCAACAACGATGTGATCTTTGCCATCGTGGGTACGAATTGATTTATCTTCAAAGAAGTATTTGAAGTGCCAAAGTGAACCTGCTTCTTCTTTATCAGACTCAACTTCTAAGTCAGAAAGGGCAGTTTGTAATTTTGGATCCCAGTTTACAAGGCGTTTACCGCGGTAGATCAAACCATCTTCGTGTAGTTTTACAAACACTTCTTTCACAGCATTTGATAAACCCTCATCCATGGTAAAGCGTTCACGTGACCAGTCTACAGATGAGCCTAGACGACGAATTTGACGGGTAATGTTACCGCCAGATTGTTCTTTCCATTCCCATACTTTTTCAATGAACTTTTCTCGGCCAAGGTCATGACGGCTCACGCCTTGTGCACCCAACTGACGCTCTACAACCATTTGTGTAGCAATACCAGCGTGGTCAGTACCCGGTTGCCATAAGGTATTTTTACCAGACATACGGTTATAACGAGTCAACGCATCCATAATGGCATTGTTGAAACCATGACCCATGTGCAAGTTACCAGTGACGTTTGGCGGTGGAATCATGATACAAAAAGATTCACCTTTTTGAGAGGGCTTGAAATAGCCACGCTCTTCCCAAGTTTGGTACCATTTTTTTTCGATCTCAGTCGGATCGTAGGTTGTCGCGATATTTTGCGCTGAATCAGTCATAGTCTAAACAGATCAAAAGTGGATAAAAAATTGGATCTATTGTAGCAAAAAAAATGACGATTTAGGGATGTTGGGCGAATGTAAACTTTAGCCAATTGGCAGTATAAAAAAGAGTCCGTATGATAGGGCAAGTACAAGAAACACAGATTGATCCCAAAACTAAGATAAAAATAGGAGCAATATCATATGAGTTATTCAATTTTTCTTAAAATTCAGCCAGAAACTTATCAACGTTTTGATTCGATTTATCAAAAATTAAATGCAGGTGAGTCTGAAAGCCAGTCTAAAGTTTTGGGTGACAATCTCGCAGATATTACCTGCGAAATATTAGATCAAGTGTTTGGTCAAATGGCGCGTATGAATAAATCGGGAGATAACGAGTCTGAAAAAATTATTCAGCAAATTCGTGAAACGACCCGAAAGTATATGCCATGGTCGGTGTCTTTCTTTGGCAATGACCGTTTAAAACCCATGGTGAATTATTTACATGGTCGTTTTTATCAAGAAAATGGTCAACATTTTATGAATTATCCAGTAGATGCCACACTTGCCAACGAATTGTTGGGTTGTGTGAATCAAATGAAGGAAGGCAATAATCAATATGTATCGCCTGCTTTAAAAGCCTTTACCAAAGTGGTGGACGAGGGCGTAACACACTTAGTGCGTGAACCAAAAAAAATGCTGAAGTTTAATATGGTGGTGGATAAAACCTTAAATGGTGTCATTAATTTAACCACGCAATTGGGTTATAAACGTTTTGATAAATTAGGTAAAACTTATAATGCACAAGACATGAGTCAATATTTTGACCATTTCATGGCATTTTTTAATGATAAGTCGGTAAAAAGTTAATTAAAAACAAAGTGAAGGGTATAGGCACGCGCATGGCAAAGTTTGAAAATTTAGATGGCAAAGTGGTGTGGATTACCGGTGCATCATCCGGTATTGGTAAAACCATGGCAGCAGAATGTGCAGCACAAGGGGCGCAGCTTATTCTTACGGCGCGTCGTGTAGATGAATTGGAAAGTGTACGTTTAAGCCTTACAAACCCTGAGCATCATATAGTTGTTGCAGCAGACTTAACCAATGAAAATCAAGTGCGACATGCCTATGAGCAAGTTTTACAGCGTAAAGGTCGTATCGATTGGCTAATTAATAATGCCGGGCTTAGCCAACGTGCCTTGATTAGTGAAACGTCCATGCAAACAGAACGCGCTATTATGGAAGTAGATTACTTCTCGCAAGTATTCTTAACCAAAACGGTATTACCGACCTTTCTAGCTCAAAAATCTGGGCGTATTGCTTTTGTCTCGAGTGTGGCAGGCTTGCTAGGTACGCAATATCGAGCGTCTTACTCGGCGGCCAAAGCAGCCATTCACATGTGGGCAAATAGCTTACGGGCTGAAGTTGCTCAAGATGGCATTGAAGTTTCGGTAATCTTCCCTGGTTTTGTTAAAACCAATGTTTCGATAAATGCACTGAATGGTGAAGGTAAAGCACAAGGCTATGACAATGAAGCCACTGCCAATGGTTTAGAAGCTGATGATTTTGCCAAAATAACCATTAAAGCTTTACAGCAAGGGCAAGAATATATTGTAGTAGGTGGTCGCAAGGAAAAACTCGGCGTTGTGGTATCACGACTATCGCCGAAGACCTTATATAAGATGATTCGTAAAATGAAAGTGAAGTAATACAGATCCATTTTCAAAAGTTTATGAATTTAAAAAGCCTCCATGACTAGCAATAAAGATATAGGAGGCTTTTTATTTTTTAACCCTGAATTGCCGTGCCATAAGCAAATACTTCAACCATACCGCCGTGCATGCCCAGCTCAGTTGTACTTAAACGTAAGCCCATAATATGAGTTGCACCCATATTTTCCGCTTCTTGTTTTAAGCGAACTAACGCTTCACGGCGCGCACGTTCGACCACACTTTCATAGCTGGTCAAACGACCCCCAAAAAAGTTTTGAATGTTGGCAATCACATACTTAAAGTAATCATGTGAAATGACAACATTACTTGAAATCATTTGGCCTGTCTGTGTACTGGTTTTAAAACGATTATTGTCTACACGAATATGTGCCAACCTTCGTTCTTGTTCTTCCAATTCTCTCAGATGTTTTTGTTCGGCATGACGACCAAATCCCCAGCCGATGCAAAACAGCACCACAAAAATCAGGACTTTTAAAATAAAAGCATCCATGACTTAGTCCTGTGTTGGAAATGGATCTGGAATTTTATGTTGTAGTGGTTCGACACAAACTGCAGTACCGTAGACAAATAACTCCGATGCGCCTTGGGCGATATTTGATGTTGAGAAGCGGATACCCACGACTGCATTTGCACCCATCGCACGGGCTTTATCAATCATACGGCTCATGGCTTCTTGACGAGATTCTTCTAATAATTCGGTATAGCCTTTAAGTTCACCACCGACAATATTTTTTAAGCCAGCCATAAAGTCACGGCCAACATGTTTACTGCGTACTGTACTGCCATAAACCACGTCTAATTGTTGGGTAATGGTGTGGCCTGGAACAGATTCGAGATTACTTAAAAGCATTTTTAATATCAAAAAGTAAAGAGATGAATTGAAGATAGAAAAGTCTCATTGAAAAAGCAATAAAAAAAGCCCACCGAAGTGAGCTTTTATTTCGTACTTTAGCAAAGCTAAAACGAATGATTATTTTGTCGCTGCTGCTTTACGTTCAGTAGTTGAAGGTTGGTATTGAACAGCATCAGATGAGTTGGCTTTAATACCACCACCCAAGGTTTTATAAAGCTCAACTTGGTTATTCAAATTGGCTTGTTCGAGCAACAATAAACCTTGCTCAGCTGCATATGATGCGCGCTGTGCATCAAGAACAGTTAAGTAGCTATCAATACCTGCGCGGAAGCGGGCATTCGATAGTTTATAGGTTGTATTGGTTGCATCAACTAAACGACGTTGTGCTGCAATACGGTCACCAATGTTTTGACGAACAGCTAAAGCATCATTCACTTCACGGAAAGCTGATTGCACTGATTTTTCATAATCAGACAATGCAATTTTCTGGTCAGTTTCAGAGACTTTAATGTTGGCTTGACGTGTACCCCAGTCGAAGATAGGAATATCTAAGCTTGGGCCTGCAGACCATACAAAGTTGCCTGATTTGAACAAATCACCTAGGTCAGTCGAAGCATAACCTGCTGAACCCGTTAAGCTGATGGTTGGGAATAAACGCGCTTTTGCTGCGCCAATGTTAGCACCCGCTGCAGACAGTTTATATTCTGCTGCACGGACATCAGGACGGTTATTTAACAAGTCACTTGGAATACCTGAGCCAATGGTGTTGGTTGCAGTGATACGATTAACACGCTGGGCAGGAAGTAGGTTTGCCGGAACTTGTTGTCCTACAAGTAAATTCAACAAGTTTTGCGCTTGGGCAATTTGTGTCTTGTAGTTGGCAACATCATTACGTGCAGTTTCTACAGAAATTTGTGCTTGACGTACAGGAACTTCACTGTCGATACCTACATCAAAACGCTTTTTGTTCAGATTGTAAGATTCAAGCTGAGCCTTCAACGTTTGATCTGCAAGCTTTAAATTAGCATTGGCATAAGCATAGTTTAACCAAGCTTGAGCCACTTGGCCGATCAATGCAATTTGTGTTGCATCACGTGCACTTGCAGTTGCTAGGTAGCTATCTAAAGCGTTGTCTTTCAGGCTGCGTACACGGCCCCAAAAATCTAGCTCATAGGCAGTTACACCCAAACCTACATTATAAGAGGTGATAGGCTTGGTTGTATTTAAAGTGTCTTGACGTAGTACGCCACCACTCGCACCGATCATCGGTAATTGACCATTGGCAGTGATTTGATACTGTTGCTGCGCGCGGTCTATATTTAATGCCGCAGTACGTAAGTCACGGTTATTGGCTAAAGCTAAGTCAAGAACTTGTACCAGACGTTGGTCAGCAAAGAAATCTTTATAACCCTGTTCAGCCACTGAAGTGCCAGCTGCACTTGCTGTATAGCTTTCTGGGATATTGGTCTGAACAACCGGTTCTGGACCACGCATGCTTTGGCAGGCAGCCAAAGCAAGCGCAAGTGAAGAAACCGCAATGCTACGACCTGCAATAGACCATACATTTTGCATCACGATAAATGCTCCTGATTATTTTGTTGTTTTGGTTTGTACTTAAAGATACTTCGAATCCATACGTAGAACACAGGAATAAAGAAGATACCGAGTAGGGTCGAACTGATTACGCCACCCAATACACCATAACCTACAGAGTGTTGGCTACCTGCACCTGCACCCGAAGAAAGGGCAAGCGGAAGTACACCAAAACCAAAGGCTAATGTTGTCATGATAATTGGACGTAGACGCATTTTAGCGGCATGCAATGTTGCGTCAAACAGATCTTCACCTTTTTCTTGAAGTTCTTTGGCAAATTCTACGATCAAGATCGCATTCTTCGCGGACAAACCAATGACGGCAATAATTGCCACCTGGAAGTAAATGTTATTCGCCAAGTTTGGATTTTTGAAGAACACCATTCCAAGGAAAGTCAGTAGTAGCGCACCCAAGACACCCAGTGGTACAACCAATAATACTGAGAACGGAATTGACCAGCTTTCATACAAGGCAGCAAGACATAGGAATACGATTAACAATGAAAGTGCGTATAGGAATGGTGCTTGTGCGCCAGACTCACGTTCTTCTAGTGATAAACCTGTCCATTCATAGTCAAAGCCAGGTGCACCCATAGATGGAAGTTTTTGGATAATTTCTTCCATCGCTTTCATTGAGTCACCCGAACTTACCCCAATACCTGGTGAACCTTGAATGTTCACAGATGAGATACCGTTATAACGCTCAAGACGTGGTGAACCATAAGTCCATTCACCTGTAGCGAATGTTGAGAACGGAACCATCGTACCTTGGTTATTACGTACATACCATTGGCTTAAGTCTTCAGGCATCATACGTGCCGCAGCTTCACCCTGTACATAGACTTTCTTCACACGACCACGGTCAACGAAGTCGTTGATGTATGAACCACCCCATGCCATACCCATGGTGGTATTGATTTCAGCAATGCTGACACCCATAGCACCAGCTTGAGCTTGGTCAATCGTGATTTTGTACTGTGGTGTATCTTCTTGACCGTTTGGACGAACACCTATGAGGCGTTTATCTTGAGCAGCCATACCGAGCACCATATTACGTGCGTCGATTAATTGTTGATGTGTTTGACCTGCTGATGCTTTCAACTGAAGGTTGAAGCCAGCACTCACCCCTAATTCAGGCATTGCTGGTAATTGAATTGGCATGATGTATGAAGCATCCTTCACAATCATGTTCAATGCCATACCACGTTGAATAATCGCGCCAACCTGAGATTCAGGGCTAGTACGGTCTTCCCAATCTTTTAATTTAATGAAAGCAAGACCCGCGTTTTGACCGACACCTGTAAATGAGAAACCGGAAACGCTGAATACAGAGTCGACGTATTTTTCTTCATTTTTAAGGAAATAGTTGGTCATTGCGGTAACAGTTTTGTCCGTACGCTCTAATGAGGCATTCGGTGGTAACTGTACCAGTGTCATCACGACACCTTGGTCTTCTTCGGGTAAGAACGAAGATGGAAGTTTTTGGAACAATAGCACCAATAAACCAATCACAACTGCATAGATCACACCAGAGAAAATCTTATGGTGTGTCATGAAGTTCACGCCACCTTGGTATTTATCTGCAAGTTTATCGAAACCGTTGTTAAAGCCTCGGAAGAAACGCGCAAAAATGCTGTTGCTTTGAGGTTTATCTTTTTCATGTTGTTTCAACATGGTTGCACAGAGGGCAGGGGTAAAGGTCAAAGCCACAATCAATGACAGAACCATTGCTGTTACCAGCGTGATTGAGAACTGACGATAAATTACACCTGTCGTACCACCGAAGAATGCCATCGGAACGAATACAGCGGTTAAAACAGAGGTAATACCGATTAGGGCGCCCGAGATCTGTTTCATTGAGATTTCAGTTGCAGTCACTGGGTCAAGATGATCTTCGACCATGACACGTTCAACGTTCTCTACCACAACAATCGCATCATCCACGAGGAGACCAATCGCCAGTACCATCGCGAACATGGTGAGTGTATTGATCGAGAACCCAAACATGTTAATGACAGCAAATGTACCCAATACAACCACTGGTACAGCCAATGTTGGAATAATCGTTGCGCGCCAGTTCTGTAAGAACAAGAACATCACAAAGAATACGAGAATCACGGCTTCTACAAGGGTATGTACAACACTTTCAATAGATAACTTAATGAATGGCGTTGTATCAAAGGCAAGAGTATCTTCTAAACCATCAGGGTAGTTTGGACGTAATTCTTTTAGACGTGCTTCAACTGCTTCTGCTGTATCTAATGCGTTTGCACCAGTTGCTAGTTTGATTGCAACACCGCCGGCAGGGTTGTTGTTAAATTTAGAGTCGAACTGATAGTTATCCGCGCCTAATTCAACACGTGCTACATCACCTAAACGTACTTGAGCACCATCCGAGCTGTTACGTAGGAAGATGTTTGAGAATTGTTCAGGTGTTTGTAGCAAACTTTGAGCAGTAACTGTTGCGTTTAAAACTTGACCTTGTGTTGATGGTGCACCACCCAATTGACCAACAGCAACCTGCGCGTTTTGTGTGCGGATTGCAGCAGCAACATCACTCGGTGTTACTTTTAGGTTTGCCATTTTGGCAGGGTCTAACCATACACGCATTGCATATGAGCCACCGAATACTTGGACTTCACCTACACCCGCTACACGGCTAAGAGGTTCAGAAATATTCGAGTTTACATAGTCCTTAATGTCGTCGGCAGTCAACTTACCTGACGGTGAGTGGAATGCCACAACTTGCAAGAAGCTCGCGCCAGACTTTGTTACTTTTACACCTTGACGTTGAACGTCTTCAGGCAAAAGTGCTGTCGCAGACTGCAATTTGTTCTGAACTTGAACTTGGGCGATATCTGGATCAATCCCTTGTTCGAAGTTTAATTGGATTGATGCTTGACCGTTACCCGCACTATTTGACGAAATATAACGTAAGCCATCCAAACCATTCATTTGTTGTTCGATGATCTGAGTCACTGTATTTTCAACGGTTTCTGCAGATGCACCAGGATAAGTTGCAGAGATCGACACAGTCGGCGGAGCGACGGTCGGGTACTGCGCAATTGGCATTTTTGTTAGCGTGAGTACACCCGCCAACATAATCACCAATGCAATCACCCATGCAAAAATGGGGCGATGAATAAAGAATTGAGCCATTCAGTCTACTCCTTATGCGTTTGAAGTAGCTTTTTGTTCAGTTTTTGGAGCTGCTTGTTCAGTAGCTTTACCTTGTTCTTTTGCAGCAGGTTGTTGCGCACCTTGTGGGGCAGCAGCCTGTGGTTGATACGGTTTTGCTACAACTTGTTGTTCTGGCTTAACTTTGGCAATACCATCAACAATTACTTTGTCGCCAGTATTCAGACCTTGAGTCACAATCCAGTTAGCGCCTTGAGTGCCTACTGTTGTTACAGGACGAGACTCTACAGCACCTTTAGCATTAACAATCATTGCAATCGCTTGACCTGTTGGAGTACGTGTAATTGCAGCTTGTGGAACAAGGTAGGCATTCGGAATTACACCTTGCACGATACGTGCATTGGCAAACATACCTGGTAGCAATAAGTGGTTCGGGTTAGAGAACACAGCACGTAAAGTGACTGTACCTGTATCCGGATTCACACTGGCATCAGAGAAAGCTAAACGACCTTCGATTGGATATTCACTGCCATCTTCAAGACGTAATTTAACTTTTGTATTGTTGCTGCTGTCCAAGTTGCCTTTGCTTAATTGTTGACGTAAGCGAAGTAGCTCAGCACTCGATTGGTTGATATCAACATACATTGGGTCAAGACGTTGAATTGTCACCAATGGATCAGCCTGAGATGCTGTAACTAAAGCACCAGCAGTCACAGTTGAACGGTTTGTTTGACCAGAAATAGGTGCACGAACAGTTGAGTAACCCAGGTTGATTTCAGCATTTTTAAGTTCTGCCTGAGAGGCAGCAACATCAGCTTCAGCCAGTTTAACTTGCGCAACAATGTCATCATATTCTTGTTTAGAAATCGCATTCGATCCTACAAGTTGACGGTAACGACCTTCTTTAACACGTAACACACCTAAGTTCGCTTGTTGGCGTGTTAAAGCAGCACGAGCACTGTCAGCTGAAGCACGGTTTGTACGTGAGTCGATCTCGTACAAGGCTTGTCCTTCACGAACATAGCTGCCTTCTGCAAAAAGACGTTTAAGTACGACACCACTGGTTTGTGGGCGCACTTCAGAAATTTCGTAGGCAGATGTACGGCCCGAAAGTTCAACAGACTGTTCAACGCTTTGTGGTTGAGCAACAATTACACCGACTTCAGTTGGTGGCATTTGCTGTGCAGCAGCAGCTTGCTGTGCATCTTTAGGATCTTTGCTACAACCAACAAGTGCAATACTTGTTGCCAATGCGCAAGCAGTCAGGGCAGGTGCCCAAAGCTTTGCAGACATCATTGTTCCACCTCAATTAGATTTTTATCTAAATTATTCATTTGTTTACGCTTTACTGAATTTGATGGTGATCAAATAAAGTAGCGCGATCCAAATCAAACTAATGCTCCAACCGGATAGGACATCTGTCGGAAAATGAACCCCAACATAAACTCGCGAAACACCCATACACAGCATCCATAACAATGCCAAAATGGTGATCAAGCGATGTTGAGCATGTTGTCGGTAAATCAAGATCATCAGACACGCAAGCGATGCAGCATAACAACTGTGTGCGCTTGGAAATGAACTCCCGTAAGACGCTACAAGATGGTACATTTCTGGGGGACGCGGTCTGGTGAACGTAAATTTAAGCAACCATGCAAGGCCGATACTTCCAAAGATCCCTATACTGATAAAAACAATCTCTGTGTATTTTTTATACCACGCAAAGTGTAAACACCATAGCGTGGTGAAAAATAATACAAAAGGCATGCCGCCTAGCGCTGAAAGTCCGATGGCAATTTGATTAAAAACAGCAATACGGTGCTGACTCATCCATTCCACGATACTCAAATCTAATAGATTTAAATGGCTAGAATAAAGCGACAACACACTGATAATTAATGCAAAAAAACCAACAAACAGTAGCGTTCGTGGCATATTTTATTCCTTGTCATTTTAACCGGTTCGAGCTCGGTTAATTAATGGACTAAAGTGTACTCATCAGTACACTTTATTTCAAGTCTGTGTAAATCATACTGATTTTATTTTTTGTGTTCATTTACATCTTACTAAAATAAAACACAAATCTGCTAATGATTGTTCTTACTGGCTTGTGTGCCATCTTCAACTTCAAGTGGGGTTTTTGGTGGCCAGAAAAAGTCACTTGGTCGAGTTAGAAAATGAGTCATCACCAATTTAGCCAAGGGTTTCCATTGCTCAAATCTTACGCGACGTGCACGTAATGCCACAATAATGGTTAACGTGAAACTGACGAATAAGTTAGTCAGACCAATCAGGATAACCCCTAAAAATGACACAATAATTAAGCCGATATCTGGTGAGCCATTAATATTAATTAAACCTTGAATAAAATTGGCTGAAGCAAATGCAATATGACGAATATCTAAGGGAAGACCTAAAATGTAACCAATGGTACCCATGCTACCGAGCATAATGCCGAATAAGAAATTACCCGCTAATGCACCAAGATTACGTTCAATATAAGCAGCAAATTTATTAAGACGCTCTTGACCTAACCAGCGTTTGAGCTTCTGGTGTGCTTGTATACGTGGGCCGACTTTTCGGTACACAGCCATGTTGTCAAAATAACCTGCAATTAAGCCAGATAAAAATAAACAGACCCCTGCAATTGCAGCATGAGGTACAGCTAGTGAGGTAAATGGATTGAGGTCATGTAAGGTTTTTGCGGCTTTTGCATGATTCATCAAAGGTTCATGTAAGGCCATATCCCAACTCAGCGCAATCAGGGCGGCAACAGGAATTGCAATACTGATGTTGCCTAAGATTGCAATAAACTGGGTTCGAATGATGTTAATAATCAGTGCAGCCAATTCTGCAATCTGCGCCATTTTAGAGCCTTTACGGTGTTGGACCGTAGCAGCAAGTGCAGCAGCTGTCATAGCTGGCTGTTTGGTCGCAACTGTAAAATGCAAGACATGTATTAGCATAAAGCCGAGAGAGTAATTTAGGCTGTATGAAATGGCTTGCATTAAAGGAGCCATTGTCAAACGTGTCATTAGTACTTTTAATGTGGCCATACAGGCAATAATGACACCTGCACCCGCAGCAGAGCGGTACATGCTCATAAAGCCTTGTTTGTCCGTACTTACATAATGTTCACCAGTTTTACTGGCATTTTCAGTAACTTGTAGAGCCATTAATTCACTATTAGTAGCGAGCAAATCACGCACACTACGTTCGCTATATATGGCTGAAGTGACATCGCTCAGTAGGCTACCCATCGAGATGTAGCGGACGTCATCTTCTTCAACAATTAGGTTAAGCAAAATTTCTAAACGATCTAAACATTGCTCAAGTAGAGACAGTAAATATGTCAGGCTGACACTCACACCAATACGTTTGGTTGCACGGCGGATTTTTAGGACGACATCGCGGCACTGCTCTAACATCACTAAAGCTTGAGATGCATCCGGAGGAAGTACCGCAGTCATCTGTTCTGCGCTTTGATGGAGCTTTTTATATTGCTGAATAAAATCGTTTATTTCACGGTTTTGTACCAAAAAAGGCGATTCATATTCAGTTAATTCAGGTTGTGCATTAATGAATTCTGGGTAAAGACCAATACCACTGACACGATAAGACAAGACGGTAATTGCTTTGATCAGCTCGCGGCGAATTTGTCTTTTTTCATCTTGGTTGCTATGCCCCTGATTAAATAATCGGAACAATTGAATCCATTGTTGATCTGGGATGCTATCGAGCCAATATTTGTCACTATGTCGATGGAAAACACGACGAACAAGATCTTGTAACTGCGTTTCATCATTAATTAAAGGGAGAAAGTGTGCACCCAGACGTTGAAATAATTGTCCCCAGAAACCATCCAAAGACAAAATCCCAGTATCAGCATAAAGACTGGTTTGCTTATATTTACTGATCAGTTTTAGAACAAAACTTTGTAGTGTTGAGGCAGCATCAGGGGTAATCAATAGCGCTTGTATAAAAGCTTGAAAGCGCTTTTTAATTTCGTCGGTATTTTTTGTGTCTTCGGGACGAATACGATTAATCAGTTCAATCAGTAAATTTTCATCCAGCACAGCTCGAGGCGTGTCGAGCTGTTGCTGCATGTTTAAAAATAAATCATTTAATTTTATATGCATAGGCAAGGGTATTACGATGAATATGGTGAATTATTGAATTCGATGTAATGCCAAGTTTGCTAAATTAATTAAGGCTTGACGATATTCTGATTCTGGCAAAGCATCCAATGCGCTAAGTGCTGCATTGGTTTCCTCTGTGGCACGCTGGCTACAATAATCTAAAGCACCAGATGTTTGCACAATTTGGATCACACGATCTAAATCTGCTGTACCACCTGTTGCAATACTACGGCGAATAATCTCATGTTCTTCACCTGTTGTATTCTTTAACGCAGAGATTAAAGGCAAAGTTGGTTTTCCTTCCATCAAATCATCACCAATATTTTTACCTAATGTTTCAGCATCAGAGGTGTAATCTAAAATATCGTCAATGATTTGGAATGCGTTACCAAAATGACCTGCAAATTTACGCAGTGGCTCACGGAATTCTGGCGTTCCCGTTAAAATAGCAGCACCTTCGGTCGCTAATTCAAAGAGACGCGAAGTTTTACCATGAATGATGTCTAAATAAGTTTGTTCAGTCGTATCAGGTTGGTGCTGCGATTGCAGTTGTAGAACTTCACCTTCTGCAATTTCACACGTCCCGGTCGAAAAATCTTTCAGCAAGACATTGTTGTCTAAATCGACCAACAAATCGAATGCGCGTGAAATTAGGAAATCACCTACCAACACGGCAGTTTGATTATTCCAAGTTGCGTTGGCCGTTGGGCGACCACGACGTAAACCGGATTCATCAACCACATCGTCATGTACTAAAGTTGCTGTATGCAGCATTTCAATAATAGCAGCGAGCTTACGATGCTTTTCAAGGTCTTCTGCACCACATGCTTTTGCCGCCAGTAGACACATAATCGGGCGCATGCGTTTACCACCAGCTTCTACCACATGTTTACTGACCGCCATCACTAAGGCAACTTTAGACGTAATCCCTTCATTAATGAATGTGTCCATCGCAGCAAAGTCAGATGCAACAGGCGCGAGAATATCTTGCTTAAAGTCGATGGTCATATGAAGAGAAGCCTCAGTTATTTTTAAATTACAGCCGTAGTGTAGCAATTTGATTTATGAATTACAGACAGAAACGTACTCAATTGGCTTAATCTTAAGTGATTTTTTTATCCTAGGGTATGTTCCTGTCGATTTTTTTAATATTCCTAAGTGTGTTTTTCCAAGTTTTAAAGCGCTAATACTGAAAATTGAAGCCTATATTAGCGAACGCGTATTAAAAATCCATTTCAATTTAAAATAACACGATCAAATGTCTGAACTTTATTGAGTTAAACGCCGCTGTTTAATAAATACACGCGTGCTAAACTAATATTTTGCCTAAATAGCTTGTTGTTTTGCTGGTTATCCCTTAAAATCTCTGCCTTTGTGAAACCCCAGTGACGATCGTTTTAAGATCGGTATATCCCTTTACCGGCACGACAACACGGGCATGTTTGGAGTACATTTATGTACGCAGTAATCCAAAGCGGTGGTAAACAACACCGTGTAGTTGAGGGTGAAACCCTTAAAGTAGAATTATTGAAAGCTGAAACTGGCTCAACAATCACTTTTGATGACGTGTTGATGCTTGTAAACGGTGACAGCATTCAAATTGGTGCACCAGTAGTTGCTGGCGCTAAAGTAACTGCTGAAGTAGTTAGCCATGGTCGTCACGACAAAATCCGCATCATCAAAATGCGTCGTCGTAAACACTATCGTAAACAACAAGGTCACCGTCAATGGTTCACTGAGTTGAAAATTACAGCTATTTCAGGCTAATTACGAGGAGTAAGTAGACATGGCAACTAAAAAAGCCGGTGGTTCGACTAAAAACGGTCGTGACTCGAACCCAAAAATGTTGGGTGTTAAAATCTATGGCGGTCAATCTGTGACTGCTGGTAACATCATCGTTCGTCAACGTGGTACTGAATTCCACGCTGGTGTAAACGTAGGTATGGGCCGTGACCATACTTTATTTGCAACTGCTGACGGCGTTGTAAAATTCGAAGTGAAAGGCCAATTCGGTCGTCGCTACGTATCTGTTGAAGCGTAAGTTTTAATAGAAAAAAAGGCCCACATTATGTGGGCTTTTTTTTGTCTATAAAAATAGGATCAAAGTTTCAAGATTGTTAAAAATTATTTTTTTATCAATTAATCAAAATTATAAGTGATTAAATTCACATAAATAAGGGTGGGTCATAAAAGAATAAAAATACAAAAAAGGATAAAGACATGAATAAAATTTTAAAAACAGTGCTGGCGCATACTGACTTTCAGAAAAGGAATTGTTCTGATAAAAACCAAGAAATGGCACTTGAAAAGCTATTAGGACTTGCTGAAACAACTTCAATCGCTATTAAAGCTGTACCAAAATTACTTGCTGTGAGTATTCTACTCTCTTGGTGCAACAGGTTCGCAAGGTCTAAGCGACTTATGAAGTCGCACTCAATCAAGGTTTTAATGGAATAGAGTCTCAATGATTATTAAGTCTAAAAGGTGCAAATGGACAAGGTGGTCTTGACACGGAAGATGTGCTGAAGGAGTCCAAAGCCTATACCCATCATCGTGTGAATGAGCTCAATAGCCGATTTGATAGCTTTAGAGATGAAGTATATGCAGCCGTGGCTTCTAGTATTGCCATAGCTTCTTTACCACAACCAACTGATGCTGGATACAATAAGTTCAGCGTAGGTATGGGGACTTGGGAGAGTAAACAAATTTATGCACTTGGATTTAGCGGAGTAGCTGAAAGTAATAAATATGTATATAAAGTCGCAGCAACATCAAATTCTGAAGGTGATTTTGGTGCAGGTGCTTCCATTGGCTAGTAATGGAAATAAAACATGTTAAATTGTTGTCTACTTTAAAAGCTCCGCATAATGACGGAGCTTTTTTATGATTCACCAAAAACTTTGCAAAGCCAAAATGATTGACAGAAATAACACTCAAAATAAAGTAAAAGATCTGCAAATTTCTCCATCATGATGAATAAAAATGATCAAATTGAATTAATAACCATACAAAACTTCTTATTTTCTCTAAATTTAGCAGCTGAAATTGGTTTAAGATGGCTTATCTAACAAATTGCATTGATGCAAATATAAAAGGTGAATCTATGAAAATGCTTCGTAAAACCATCTGTGCTATGGCATTAGGTGCAGCGACTCTGGCACCTGTAATGAGTACTACAGTATTCGCTGCGCCAGTAGCAGCGTCGGAGCAACAGGCAACTGCGAATCTTGTAAAACAGCTGTCTGGGATTAAAAGCTTTACTGCAAACTTTGAGCAAACCACCAAAGTAACCAATCCGAAGGCCACTCAGAAAAAAGGCTTAAGCGCGCAGCACATGAATCAGACTTTTAAAGGTGTGATGAAAGTTCAGCGTCCAGGTAAGTTCTATTGGGAAACCACAAGTCCATCGAAACAAACCATTGCAACTACAGGTAAAACGGTATGGATTTATGATCCAGACTTACAACAAGCTGTACGTCAAAGCCTAGATGAGCAGGTAGCAAATACACCAGCCTTGTTATTGTCGGGTAATACGGCTCAAATTATGAAGTCTTACCGTATTACGCAGCCGAATAAGAGCAAAACTTATTACACTCTATATCCAAAAAGCGATGATGGTGTATTCCAAAGCTTAACCATTAGTTTTGGTGCGAAAAATGCGCCTACATTGATGATTCTTCAGGATTCATTGGGTCAAACCACAAATGTGCGTTTTAACAACGTTAAAGTGAATGCATCAATTCCAGCATCGACCTTTAATTTTGTACCACCAAAAGGTACAGATATTATTGATCAATAAATTTGATCTTTAGATATGCAAAAGAGCAGATAAATATCTGCTCTTTTTTTATGGATAAATGTAAATCAACCAAGCGTATGCAGCTATGCATTTAGTAGTATGCTTATTTTGCAAAGCTGAGCGTCAACTTTGCAGCATATCTGATTTGAGGTATAGGGATTTTAGGATGAAAAAAACACGTATCAATGTTTTGGCTACGGCTATCACAACAATTTTGATGGTTGGAGCATTGACAGCTTGTCATCCACGAAATGAACCTGTCGAAGATGCAAGCACGACACAAAGTAAACAAAAGACGACGCAATCGGTTCCCCTGATTGAATCTAAATCTGTTGTGGTTAATTTGCCGAAACCGCAAGCATGCGAAGCTGAAGGGTGTACACAATATTCCATTCAAACTGTAGAAACCAATGTTGATTGGATCAATCAATACTTCCTTGAGCGTATTAAGAAAGCGGATCCAATTGCATTTTCGCCTGAACCCAATGAAAAAGTGGATTTAGCACAAAATCCGGAAGCTGGCGTAGGTCAAAGCACAACTTCGGTGCGATATATTAGCCAATGGGGCCATATTGCGACTTTTGCGATAGAAAGTTATACCTATGCCGTACATGCTGCGCACGGTATGTCTCATGTGGAATATGTCAATTTTGATCTAAATGAAAAAAAACGTTTAGCATTACAAGATGTATTGGTGAAAGGTGCCGATGCCAAAGTTCTAAGTGCTTTGTTTGATTCCAATTCAATTTGGTTAGATAACCATGATATTGAACGCGGTAAATTACAACTGAGTGATAATTTCTACTATGGGGGTAACGGTATTGTGTTTGTTTATCCATTGTATGAATTAGCAAGTTATGCAGAAGGTATGCCTGAATTAAAACTACCGTATTACTCTGTAAAAGGTTTATTCAAACCAGAGTATTTACCGAATTTGCCAAATTATGAAACGAAATGAAGTTCATTGAGTCAATAATATTGATTCAATAAAGCTCAGGTGTAAGCTCGATCACTGTATTTTTAAGCTTTAAGAGCTTACACTATAGCCAGTTTTTTTCTTTACTTCAGATTGGCTATGATCGACCCGAAATTACTCAGAAATAATATTGAGGCTGTAAATTTAGCCTTAGCAAAACGTGGTGTTCAACTCAACGTAGCAGAGTGGGCAGACCTAGAAGCTCGCCGTAAAGAAATTCAGTCAAAAACTGAGTCTTTGCAGGCTGAACGTAATGCTGGCGCAAAACAAGTCGGTCAGATTAAAAAAGCAGGCGGTGATGCTTCAGAAATCATGGCGCGCATGTCTGCCATTGGTGATGAAATTAAAGCAGCAGAAGTTGCACTTTCAGAACTTCAAGCTGAGTTAGAAGCTAAATCTCTTTCAATTCCAAACTTACCACACGAGTCTGTGCCTGAGGGTAAAGACGAAAATGATAACGTGGAAGTTTTAAAGTGGGGCACACCTCGCGAATTTGATTTCGAAATCAAAGACCATACCGATCTTGGCGAAATGATGGGTGGTTTAGAGTTCGAAACTGCGACCAAATTAACTGGTACACGTTTCAGTGTATTAAAAGGGCCTTTAGCGCGTTTACAACGAGCATTGACTCAGTTCATGTTGAACACGCATACATTAGAAAATGGTTATACCGAAGCATATGTACCTTATTTAGTAAATGCTGACTCTTTACGTGGTACAGGTCAATTGCCTAAATTTGAAGAAGATTTATTCAAACTACAAGGCGAAAAAGAATATTACCTGATTCCAACAGCTGAAGTTCCTGTAACCAACTTCGTGCGTGACGAAATCATTGATCCAGAACGTTTGCCATTAAAATATGCAGCACATACACCATGTTTCCGTAGCGAAGCGGGTTCGTATGGCCGTGATACACGTGGTTTGATCCGTCAACACCAATTTGACAAAGTAGAAATGGTTCAGATTGTAAAACCTGAAACTTCGATGGATGCTTTGGAAGAATTAACGGGTCATGCCGAAGGTATCCTTCAAGCATTAGGCTTGCCATACCGTAAAGTCGTTCTGTGTGGCGGTGATATGGGCTTTGGCGCAATCAAGACCTATGACCTTGAAGTTTGGGTGCCAAGTCAAAATACCTATCGTGAAATTTCTTCTTGCTCATGCATGGGCGATTTCCAAGCACGTCGTATGAAAGCACGTTACCGTGCAGACCAAAAGAAAACTGAATTCGTACATACATTGAATGGTTCAGGTTTGGCTGTTGGTCGTACTTTACTTGCGGTGATGGAAAACTACCAACGCGCTGATGGTTCAATTGAAATTCCTGCTGTACTTCGTCCATATATGGGCGGTGCAGAATTTATCGACTAATGAACGATAAAGTGCACAGTTTTGTGCACAAAATTTGCTTAAGACAATCAGATTTAAAATACTGAGGTAGTGTGTGGATATTTTTCCAATCTCGTTGAAGTTGCAACAGCAACCTTGTCTGATTGTTGGTGGTGGTCGAATTGCATATCGTAAGGCAGTGCTGCTTGCAAAAGCAGGTGCTTGCCTTACGGTGATTTCACCCGAAATAGAAGATGATTTAATGCAATTGGTGACACATAGCCAAGGGCAATATCTCAATTCACGCTATCAAGATACTCAAGTTAATTTGCGTGCATACCGTTTGGTTATAGCCGCAACCAATGATAAAACGATTAATCAAGCCGTGTTTGAGGCTTGTGAAGCTGAAAATGTTTTGGTCAATAGTGTTGATGATCCGCCGCATTGCCGATTTATGGTACCTGCAATTATTGATCGTTCACCATTGATTGTTTCAGTTGCATCTAATGGAACATCGCCCGTTTTATCTCGCCAAATTCGAACTCAACTAGAAGCAGCTATTCCACATGGTATGGGCAAGCTTGCTGAGTTTTCTGGTAAGTGGCGTCCTGAAGTTAAAGCAAAAATAGCCAATCCAGACGAACGCCGTATCTTTTGGGAAGACTTGTATGCAAGTCCACTGAAAGAACAGGTGTTTAACGACAATGTAGTTGAAGCGAATCGCTTAATTCAGCAGGCTCTTATTGAATGGACACGTCCAAAAGGCGAAGTGTATTTGGTCGGTGCTGGGCCTGGTGATCCAGACCTATTGACTCTGAAAGCTTTACGCTTAATGCAGCAAGCAGATGTGGTTATTTACGATCGTTTGGTTTCACAGCCGATTATGGATTTGTGCCGTCGCGATGCCGAAAAAATCTACGTTGGTAAAGCTCGATCGAATCACGCAGTGCCACAAGAAGGCATTAATGCATTATTGGTTAAATACGCCAGTGAAGGTAAGCGAGTTTGTCGTCTGAAAGGTGGTGATCCATTTATCTTTGGGCGCGGGGGTGAAGAAATTCAAGAACTCTTTGCTGCTGGCGTAGCCTTTCAAGTTGTGCCTGGTATCACTGCGGCTTCGGGCTGTTCAGCATATGCGGGTATTCCTTTAACTCATCGTGATTATGCTCAAAGTGTGCGTTTTTTAACTGGGCATTTGAAAGAAGGCTCACCTGAATTACCGTGGAATGAACTGGTTTACCAAAACCAAACGCTTGTGCTGTATATGGGCTTGGTGGGTCTTGAAAAAATTTGTGAAAAATTAATTGCACATGGGCAACGTCCGGATATGCCAGTTGCATTGGTATCGAAAGGCACAACTCCAGAGCAAAAAGTGGTGGTCGGGACTTTGGCAGATATTGCTTCTAAAGTATCCGAGTACCAAATACAGGCGCCGACATTGACCATTATTGGTGATGTGGTTAGCTTACGTGATCAACTTCAATGGCATGAGCGAGGATAAAGCAGCGATAACGCTGCCCGAGCGCAAGACGAAGGCTGTGCCTGAGTAAAGAGGATAAAGCAGCGATAACGCTGCCCGAGCGCAAGACGAAGGCTGTGCCTGAGTAAAGAGGATAAAGTAGCGATAACGCTGCCCGAGCACAAGGCGAAGGCTATGTCTGAGTAAAGTGGACATAGCTATAGTTGCTACCCTCATTATTCGGTGTTCGTTATGCTAAAGTGCGAATACTCAGTCGAATGAATTTTTATTTGCTAGCTATGGCATATCATCGCTAAGTGAATATCTTACCTCATCCATTTTTAACCAAAGAGTAGAGTAAATCCTGTGATCCATGTTGTTTTATACGAGCCAGAAATTCCTGCAAATACAGGGAATATCATTCGTTTATGTGCCAATACTGGAGCGCAGTTACATTTAGTCAAGCCTTTGGGTTTTGAACTAGATGATAAAAAATTACGTCGTGCTGGATTGGATTATCATGAATGGGCGCACATGAAAGTGTGGGAAAATTTTGCTGCGTGTTTAGAGCATTTAGCGAGTGTAGGGATCGATCAAAATGCGATTTATCCATTAACGACCAAGGGTTTTGAAACACCGCATACGTCTAATCTAAATCGACCGGTCGCACTTTTGATGGGTCCAGAAACACGTGGTTTACCTGAAGATGTACGTATGATGTTCCCGAAAGAACATTGGATTCGTCTACCAATGGCTGCAAATTCACGTAGTTTGAATTTGTCGAATGCGACAGCAGTAATTTTATATGAAGCTTGGCGTCAACAAGATTTTAAAGAATTGGTTTAAGTTATCATAATTTAAAAAACCGCTTCTAGGAGCGGTTTTTTATTGAGCCTGCATAAGCCTAATCATTTACACTAATGAAGTTTTGTAAATTAATACTTTAAAAACTTCTGCCAAAATATAAAAATGTGTATAAGGACACTGTGAAAAATTAAAACGGGTACTTAAAACTTGAAATCTATAAATTTAAAAGCTTTTGGTGTCGTCATTGCGACCGGATTAATTTCATCAATGAGTTTGGCAAATCCAGTTGTATCGAATACTGCAGAGGAGGCGATTACCACTGCAGCACCTGTGCCAGACGCTGTTCCTGTTTTACCAAAAGTTGAAGTAAATAAACCTTTTACTAAAGCTGAGATTCAACAAGGCTTATTGGAAATGCAGCAGCGACAAAATCAACGTATTGAAGACTGGGGTAAGACACTTAAAGCGGAAGATTTTGAACGTTCATGGTATGGTGGTCGTCAATTGAAAAAGTCCAAGCGTCAGGAAGTTTGCGGGATCTATCAGGGTTTAGTGAATGAAACCTATGGGTTGGCACAAAAAAATAAAGCAAGATTGAGTCAAGCGGATCAAAAACAAATATCAGACCGCAACCAATTTATTCAAAGCTTAGGTTATGAAAATAATATCGTTGATACCAAGATGGGTTTTAATTGCCGCTTAAAATAAGTGGTTTTTATCACTGCTTTGATTTATGTGAATGATCCATGTCCTTAATGCAAAAAATAAAGGACATGGAAAAGCTCGAGATACCTCATGAATTAATCAATTAAATTAAAGTCACTCAGTTCTGTTTGTAGATGTTTTGGATTATTTGCAAATAGCAGTTGACCACTGGTGTATAACCAACCCAATTGACCTTGCTGCTGAAGACGTTTCAGTAAGACGTCGTTAAACGTCGATGTTGCAAAGACAGTTTCACTAAAGACTTTAAATTCGCCGATATTGGTATTTTCACTGTCTTTCATAAACAGCATGCCATTTTTGGTGGTTGAACTCATATCTAAAGATCGACTAATTAAGCGATACCCTTCTTTTGCTTGCTCATCAATCATTGTCTGCAATTTCAGAGTACGTTCTAGACTATTGCTACCGGTTGGATAGGTTTTATGGCGATAACTGTAAGTGCCATGATGTGTACTGCTATTGATACAGGTTGCAACTTTAGGACTATTTTGTTTGCCGTTCAGAACTTCAGGTCGTAAACCTGTGAAATAGCTTTTGAACTGAATAATACGACAGCCTTGAGAACCTAATGTATTGAGCATGGTTTCCAGTTGCACTGGGTCAACGAGTGGGGAAACATAGCCGCTGTCATAGGTGTACGTCGCGGTATCGTTTTCCTTTTTAATGAAATAATCTTTGAAATTCATGGCATTGGTTGGTCTGACGCTATGTAGGTATTGATAACCTGATTTACCTTTTTCATTTAACTGATTACGCCATGTAAAATAAATGTCAGCGGTAGAGGATGCTGTACGGTCTGCCACAATATGATTGAAACGCGTATTTTCATTAGCAAGTTTCATGTAGCTATTAACATTACCATTGTCCAGGGTCTTAGTATCATAGCCAATTAATTTATAACCATTTTGTCCCATCGCATTGAGCTGAGCCAAGAAGTTCACAGTGTCAGTCGTATTAATAAAGCTCTCAGACTTAAAGTCTGCAGTTGTGATTTTGGCTTTCGGTTTTAAATTGGTGAAGAATTCATTGGTATTTTTTGTATAGCAGCGGCTGTCCTTGAGTGGATCTTTAATTAGACCACGCTCCATGATGATATAGCTTGGATTTGAAATCGTCGCATTAATCACACAAAAAGAATTACTATTTAAAAAAGTCAGGACACGGTTGCTGGTTGTTCCATCTCTGACTGGTTGAAACTTAATGGCATGATATTCAAAGTTATTTAGAGCTGCAGCAGGTTGGATATCACTGATTACCATGTCATGCAGTAATTGATAACGTTTGGAAATAAATTCACCGCTGCAGGTTTTACTTGAACTATTGTGTACAGCATATTTTAGTTCTTCGTTCAGTGAACTGACTGAATTTTCACTGGTTTTGTGAATGGAAATTTGTGGTAAATCACAATTACTATTACCGAGAGCAGAGTTTCCTTGAATCCACTCTCCTGTGAATTTATCCGCTACAGTTGTTGGCGTTGGCGTTGGCGTTGGCGTTGGCGTTGGCGTTGGTGTTGGTGTTGGTGTTGGTGTTGGCGTTGGCGTTGGCGTTGGCGTCGGTGTCGGTGTCGGTGTCGGTGTCGGTGTCGGCGTTGGTGATGGGCCATCATTATTGGAGCCGCCACAGCCGACCAAAGTACTAAATACAGCAGCAATAATGCTGATTTTATTGATGTTATTCATGACTAGTGCTCGATAAAAGAAATTGTTATGCACAGCTATTTTTGATGTTTGCTTTTTTTCAGAAATGATTTATTGCACAAGGTGAGATTCAATCCAGCCATTGCCGTATTCTGTAGTGACTTCGATTAGACCAGTTTTGGTCGCATTCCCAGCAAAAATAATATCCGCACTTTTTGACAGTTTGTTCAAAACTACCCCAGATTTATCGGCACTTTGATAAAGCGGAAGATTATTTATTTTCGGGCGAAGTTGTTGGCCTACGGTGAAACTAGAATTTGTATAATTTGACGTGTTATTCGTTCGACTACCTGTCCATTCACGGGCTGTATTTGAAACCTCTTTTGAAGTTTCATTAAATTGGCTCAGGGTGCTGCGTAAATCACGCATGGTATCTGCAAAGCCAGCATTAGTCTGAATGCAAATCAAAGAGAGACTACTTGCTAGTATTAAGTAACTAATTTTCATTAACTTTCTCCTTTGTTGAGTTATCTAGCGCTATTTTTATAGGGGCTGATAACATCCACTGTGTTTAAATAATTTTAAAATGCGAAAATTTAGCATTTTTAAAATAGATCATTTATACTTCAGTTGTAAAGAGGGTGGAGATAGTGAGATGAACTTAGAAAGCCAGTATAAGAATATTCAGCATAGTCAAATTTGGTATCAATCTTTACCAACGGAATGGCAAGACTGGTTGACTGAAAACATTGATAACGGTTGTGATACAGAAAAAATAAGTGAAATTTTACAAGCACATGGATTTAGTCCAGTTAGCTATACAGATACTTTTGCTCCAATAGAGCAATTACCAGTGCATCTGCAAAATGTATTATTAGATGACTGCTTGAATGGTTTAAATACTGCAGAAATATTAGAAAAAAATAAGCAAGAAAATATTTCAAATCATTTGATCATTCATTTTTTAAAGCAAATAAACAATAACGTTATTTTTAAAAGATTGAAAAAAGTAACACAGCAACAAAACAAAGAGCGTTGGTTGTTGAGTGTAATAGGACAACTTAAAACATTGAACGCAACAACCACAAATCATATCGAGCGTATCGAAACACCAAATTTCAAAACATTTATTCAAGATTTTTATAGCCAAATGCAACCTGTAATCTTACAAGGTGGTATAGATCATTGGCCAGCACTGAGTAAATGGTCACCTGACTATTTTTCACAAACTTTCAAAAATGAACTTGTAGAAGTTCAGATGGACAGAACACGACATCAAGACTTTGAAAAAAAGTCGGTACAACTTAAGCGGATTATTTTGATGCAAGATTTTGTTGAAAAAATAAAATTGTCTGAACAGACAAATGATATTTATTTGACGGCAAATAATGCAGCTCAAAATAAAGATTTCATGTTGAAATTGAAAGATGATCTCGCTGACTTTTCAACAGGCTATAGTCAAACTGTACAAACAGATCGACATTTTCTTTGGTTTGGGCCAGCAGGCACATTTACGCCACTGCATTATGACTTAACCAATAATTTGTTGGCACAAATCTATGGTCGTAAGAAAGTGACCTTAATTCCTGCTTGGCAAATGCCATATATGTATAACGATCAGTGGGTATTTAGTGAAATTACAGATTTAAAAAAGGCTGATTTTTTTCAATATCCATCGTTGAAAAAGGTCACACCTATTGAGTGTACAGTGCATCCAGGAGAAACCTTATTTATACCGATTGGGTGGTGGCATAGCGTTGAAAGTTTGGATATATCGATCAGCGTGTCATTTACGCACTTTAATGTAAAGAATGATTTTTTTACTGAATACCCTCAAGATCTCATCAGATAAAAATTGTGCAGTAGAACAAATAATGCGAAAATTTCACTTATGCAGTCTAATTTTCATGGCAATTTAATGAGCAAACTTCTCACCAATGAGGCAGATCAAAATTTACAGCAAGTATTGGTGCTGATGAATGAGTTGAGCCAATGGTTGATACGATCAGGTGTTGGATATACTGAGTTTACTGCTGCATTGAAGCCTATATTTTTTCAACAGGCTGTGCATGAACTTGAGCGTATTGATCAAAAACCAACAATATCAGCAATTAGTTTACTTTCAGGGCTGCATCGTAAAGATGTCACGGCTTATAAAGAAGTGATTTCCGAAGGTAAAGCGCTGAAAGATGCAACTGTGTCTGAACCGATTAGTGTGCCATCGCGTGTGATTGGTTTATGGTTAGCAGAAGGTTGGGGGGATTCTTTACCATTTAGCAGTGAGTCAGAAAATAGCTTTGAAATGCTGGTGAAAAGAATTTCAACAGAACGTCATCCGCGTTCAGTACTCAACGAGCTTATAAGGCTTGAAATTGCGACAGAAAAAGATGGGCAGGTATATTTACAACAGCGTCGTTTTATTCCAGATCCTTCACAATTAGAAGCACGCAAAATTTTAACTCGAAACGTTCAAGCGCATTTAGAAGCAGGTTTGCATAATTTATTGAATCCTGATGAAATGCCATACTTAGAACAAGCCATTTGTGCTGACGAATTAACAGAAGAATCGATTAATAAATTACATGAAATGAGTTTAGAGCTTTGGCAAAAATACTCACTACAACTTTTAAAACTTGCCGCGGAGCGTTGCGAAATGGATGAGGGAAATCCTGAAGCAAATCGTGTATTTCGCTTTGGAGTTTATCAACATGATACGAAAATTAAACTTTAAGACTTTAACCCTTTGTGGCTTGATCAGCGTTTTAGCGGGTTGTGACATAGAGTTTTTTCGCAGTGGCGGGGTTTCAATTGAAGGTACAGGTGATCCAATCATTGATATCGGTCATGCAGGGGAAGGCCGCGGAACAATTATCTTGGGGACACGATATTTAGAGTTTTCAGCTTCCGTGCAGGATTCTTGTTATGGCGTGGAACGTAAATTAGCCTTCCTCAATCCATTTGATCGTCAGTCGATTGACACAAAAACGTATGTAGAAATACCTGCTGCCCAAGCGGATCTTAATTCGCAAAATGTTCAATTGATCTTAAAAAATACCAATAGCGTACCAGTCACCATTCATTTGCAATGTGATATGCCATTAACCATGCAATTATTCGAGCAGGTTAGACCATATTTTCCAAAACATGTATGTGATACACCTGTAGATATCAAACTCTATCCACAACAACAGCATATATTTGAAGCAGCTGTAAATTTAGAGACTGTTGAAGATGGTATATGGTCACACGGTGATGGAGCATCGGTTGAATTAAAAGGCAATACACCAGACAAGTGTGAAGAAATTTCAATTCAATTTCAGCAATCTAGAAAAGCCATACAACCTTAATTGATATATTTAGAACAAAAAAGGCGCTTTAAGCGCCTTTTTTGTTTAGAGATAAACTTGATTAGAATTTATCATCAAATTCGTTATGTTGCGGCGCAGGGTGTTTAAAACCTTTGGTTTTATAACCAAGGTATAAAATACCAAACATTGCCCACCATAAACCGTATTTCAAAGCAGTTTCTTCAATTTCCAACCACATTGCAAAGATACTGATAAAGCCAAGTAGTGGAATAACTACGAAGCTAAAGATATCTTTGGCATTTTTGGTGCGACCATCACGCAGCGCATATCGTGAAATTACAGACAAGTTAACGAATGTAAATGCAGTCAAAGCACCGAAACTGATCATCGAAATAACGATATCAAGATCCATGAAGCCTGCAGTTAATGCAACAGCACCAACGATCATGATGTTATAAGACGGGGTGAAATTTTTCGGGCTAATATGACCGAAGATTTTCTTATTAATAACACCATCACGGCCCATAACGTACATTAAACGTGATACACCCGCATGAGCAGAAATACCCGATGCCATTACAGTTACAATTGCAAAGTAAAGTACAACAGTCTTAAATGCTACACCACCAACTGCTTGAAGAATGTCAGGTTGCGTTGCAGCAACATCTTCAAAGTATGTTTTTGGATCGTTCGGGAAATAGATTTGCATGAAGTAAGTACTGATGATAAAGATCACACCTGCAATTAAGGCAGTTAAGAAAATTGCCTTAGGTAAAGTCTTCTCAGTATCTTTAGTTTCTTCAGCTAGTGAACTTAATGAGTCAAAACCTGTAAATGAGAAGCAGAGTAAGGTTGCACCTGTAATTAATGCACCTACGCTGGTTAATTCATTCCAGAATGGTTCTAAACTCCATAATTGGTATTGCGCATTAACCAATGTACCGTCGGCATTTACACCGCCAGCCAATAGGCTGTATACCATCCAAGTAAAGTAAGCAATAACACCTAATTGTACGAATACGATCAAACCATTGAAGTTTGCAACGAATTTAGCACCACGCAGGTTGATTCCTGTCATGAATGCTGTCAGTACAATTACCCAAACCCAATGGTTAACTTCTGGGAATAAGGCTTCAAGATAAATCACTGCAAGAATGATATTTACCATTGGAGATAATAGGTAGTCTAACCAAGAAGACCAACCCACCATGAAACCTACGTTCGGGTGAATAGATTTTTGGGCATAGGTATACGCAGAACCCGAAGAAGGGTAGCGACGGATCATATGACCATAACTAATCGAGGTAAACAGAATTGCAATAAGGGCAATAATGTAAGAAGTCGGCACATGTCTATGACTTTCTTCAGATACTAAACCAAAAGTATCAAATAGAGTCATTGGTTGGATGTAAGCCAAACCGATAATAATAATGTGCCAGAGTCCAAGCGTTTTTTGCAGTTTAGCTGCCGATTGAGTCCCAGAAAAATTTGTCAACGGCGTTATCCTCTTATCGTTGATCAAGGATCAGTCATGTTCTAAGGATCGTTTGAGACGAACGATCCCCCCTACGTTTTAAAACAAAAGTGCGCCAATCTACTGTAAATGGAACATTTTGTCAGTAACTTTGAATTTGTTTTTAGCAGAAATTATGCCAATTTGGTTAAAAAACTGACTATTCTTTGTTTCTGCAAGTGAAAAGCCCGATGTTTAAAAAAACATCAGGCTTAAATTTGTCGCTATATTCGCTTATTTTTCAGTAATTACCAAGCTTTTTTTAGAATACTTTTTAGGTCTTCTAAGCTGGCTTCTTTCGGGTTGTAAATGATAGAACCATCATTCAGTGCCTTTTCGGCAACTTCATCTAATTGTGCTTCAGTCACTTTACCTGTTTCACTCAAAGTACGTGGTAATTTGGTCAAGCTATACAGGCGATCACGCATAGTTAAAATCGTTGAAATTGCTTTATCTGCACGAAGATGTGCTGGTGTCTGTGCATAAATGTCTGGGCCAGCTAAAGGTAATAATAATTCTGCAATTTTATCGCCATTGACTTCTTTGTTGTATTCCAGCACATAAGGCAAGAATAAGTTCATGCATAATCCATGGGGCAGGTGAGCAACAGCACCTAAAGCATGACCCAATGAATGGACTAAACCAACCATCGAATTTGAAAAAGCAATTCCTGCCATTGTTGATGCTTGTGCCAATTCTAAACGGCCATGTGCATCGGTTGTATTATCTAATACACTAAATAAACTATTACTAACCTTTTTGATGGCAGCAGTGGCATAGGCATCTGAAATTGGGTTTGCCGCCATACACGTATAGGCTTCAACCGCATGTGTCATCGCATCCATTGCTGTCATTGCTGTAAGATGAGGTGGTAATGTCTGTGTCATACGCGGGTCTAAAATAGCAGCATGTGGCATCAGATAGTTAGATGCAAAGGCTATTTTGACATTCTTTTCAGTGTCAGACACCACGGCAACCATTGTGACTTCAGAGCCCGTACCTGATGTGGTTGGTATCACAAAGAAAGGATTTAATGGCTTTGGTAAATTATGCGCACCAGAATATTTTAATAAGTCATCGCCGCCTTCAGACACTAAAATATTGGTCGCTTTAGAGGTATCGATGACGGACCCACCACCGATGGCAATAATTGCATCACAGTTGTTGTCGCGATAAAGCTGTGCTGCTTTACGAACGGTTTCTAGACTAGAGTCCGGTGGAACATCATCAAAGATAAAACCAATCACAGCATCTGTGCTTTCGAACGCAGCTTCAATGGGTGCAAGTAAATTATTGCTGCGGACACCTTTGTCAGTAATGATCATCGGGCGTTTTGAGCCGAGGCTGGCAAGTTCAAAGGGAATGTGTTCTAAAGCTGCATGGCCAGCAATCACTTTTACAGGACAGAAAAATTCGTAATATGGTTTAGCCATGTGTTATGCACTCCGCTTTAAATAAGATTGGGCTACTTTCAAATAGATATTTGCAGCACCACTGAGTTTTTCTTTTAAACTTAATTGTGTTGGATATTCTTTAACTGCAAGTTCAGCCACCAGTTTTGGCAAAATAAGTGCTTCCATCTTATTAAGACAACGTACTAATCGAATCGCATAAGACAAATCACCATCTGCAATCATACGGTCATTAGCAAAGGCTTGAGCTGTACTTTCTTGAAAGGAAAACACTAAAAAAGCATGGGTCAAATGTTTAAAGGTAATGGTTAAATCAGGTTTTTGGCTACCCGGTGTCAGCAGCTTTAGCTGATGATCTTCAGTTACCTGTGCCACAAATGCAGCACCATTTGGAAATACATTCATAGAGAGAATGAAGTTCACAGGAAATTTAGCCACTTCCTGTTTAATTTCTTCATCGACCTGGCTCGCCATGACCAAGCCTCTGCCAATTACATCCATCATGAGTTTGACATAGGCTTGTTGGAGGGCGGGTTTAACGGATTTAGTTGCAATCACGCGATCATCCCTTATCTATAATTATCTGTTTAGAGTAAATACTCTAAATTATTTTGTATTAGAAAGCAAAGTCTTTATAGTTGTTTGACGGTTACGTCTTTAAAGTAACCGCTGTTTTTCAAAGTATCAATGATATCGACGCACAAGTTTGCAAATTTTGGATAATCTGGAACTAAGTCTTGTATACGTACCATTTCTAAACCTGCATAACCGCATGGGTTGATGGTATGAAATCCAAACAAGTCACAGTCAATGTTTAATGCTAAACCATGATATGAGCGCCCTTTACGGATTTTAAAACCGAGTGAACCAATTTTGCGTTCTGCAACATAAACACCAGGTGCATCAGGCTTGGCATAAGCGTCGATACCGTACTTTTTCAGCAGTTCGATCATCAAGTTTTCTGCATAGGAAACCAGCGTACGCACGTTCCAACCTAAGCGATTTAAGTCAAACATGAAATAAGCGACCAACTGACCAGGACCATGCCACGTTACTTGACCACCGCGATCGGTTTGTACCACAGGAATATTACTGTGCATGAGGATGTGTTCAGGTTTGCCTGCCTGACCTTGAGTTAACACATCATGATGCTGCAATATCCAGAGTTCATCCGCAGTGTGTTCATCACGTTGTTCAGTCAACGCTTTCATTTCTAAAAAGCGATCTTCATAGGGAGTCAGTGTATTGTACTGGCGAATAATTAGTTCTGGCTTTTGAGCAGTCTCAGTCACGCGTGTTGCGTCCTTTATGGTCAAACATAGAGTTTTATTATAATGAATTGGCAGAATAATGGGGGCGTTGAACGGTTTGAGTTGTAATTTAATGCTCTATTTTCACATAAAAAAACACGCTCGAAAGCGTGTTTTTTAGTACTTACAGTGCTGTCTTAATTAATGGACAAGCTGCAAGGTCTGCATAAACTGCGTGAACTTGTTCAAGCTCTATAAAACGCAACTGAGCAGTTACAGAATGGTATTTACCTGTGCGTGAAGGCGTTACAGTCATGGTACTGCCATCAAACTCAGGGAAATGTTTCAAGAAAATATCATTTACCGCTTGACGGAGTTCCTCACCTGCAAGACCAATCAGTTTAATTGGATAGTCCATCGGGAACACCCAAAGATGTTCTTGCAATTCGCGTGATGGCATACGATTTGTCATGTCAGTCATGGGACACCTCATTTGTAAAAATACCTGCAAGATGCAGGTATTTTGTTTTATCTCTACATGCTCATATTATGGGGGAGTTCCCCCCATATTCAAGCCTGTATTATCCTATGGATAGGTTAGTCATTCTCAAGGAATGAACGCAGATGTTCTGAGCGTGAAGGATGACGTAATTTACGCAATGCTTTCGCTTCAATCTGACGAATACGTTCACGTGTTACATCAAATTGTTTACCAACTTCTTCTAAAGTGTGGTCCGTTGGCATGTCGATACCGAAACGCATTTTCAAGACTTTCGCTTCACGTTCAGTTAAGTTTTCAAGCACTTCACGTGTTGCTTCTTTTAAGCCTTCTGAAGTTGCAGCATCAATTGGAGAGGTGATGTTGCCATCTTCAATGAAGTCACCAAGATGCGAATCTTCATCATCACCAATTGGCGTTTCCATAGAAATCGGTTCTTTGGCAATTTTCAGTACTTTACGAACTTTAACTTCATCCATTTCCAGACGTTCGCCTAATTCTTCAGGCGTAGGTTCGCGGCCCATTTCTTGAAGTAATTGACGAGATACACGGTTGATTTTGTTAATCGTTTCAATCATGTGTACTGGAATACGAATAGTACGTGCTTGGTCAGCAATCGAACGGGTAATCGCCTGACGAATCCACCAAGTTGCATATGTCGAGAATTTATAACCACGACGGTATTCAAACTTGTCTACCGCTTTCATCAAGCCGATGTTGCCTTCTTGGATCAAGTCAAGGAATTGCAAGCCACGGTTGGTGTATTTCTTCGCAATCGAAATTACCAAACGTAAGTTGGCTTCAACCATTTCCTTTTTCGCACGGCGAGCTTTCGCTTCACCAATCGACATACGTTTTGAAATGTCTTTGATGCCTTTAACGTCAAGGCCCAATTCTTTTTCAATATCAGCAATTTTTTGTTGGAATGCTAAAACGTCAGGACGAACTTTTTCAAGGTAACCTTTCATGTCCGCAGGAGCTTTGGCAATTTGTTCTTCTAACCAAGCGGGATTTGACTCTTGACCAGGGAAAGAAGTACGGAATTGCGTACGATCCATACGACCACGACGTACTGCATAACGCATTACTTCACGTTCAGAAGTACGGATTTGATCATGCGTATCACGAATTAGGTCAGAAATAATGTCAAATAAACGTGGCGTGAATTTGAACATCATGAACACTGTTGCAAGAGCTTCAAGTGCAGCAGCAGCTTCTTTGCTGTTACGACCATGTTTCTCAATCGCAGTTTTAGTTACGATCCAAGCATTTTCAAGTTCAGTAAAACGTGCTTTTGCAATTTCAGGGTCTGGACCAGATTCGCCTTCAGAATCGTCATCACCTTCAGATTCTTCGTCTTCTTCATCGTCATCTAATTTGACATCTTTCGTCGATTTCGTCGATTTCGTCGATTTCGTTGTGCTTGAATCTTCATCATCAAGATCAGCGTCATCTTCTTCGATTACTTCTGGAATTTCTTCATCTGATTCTGGATCGAGATAACCAGACAAAATGTCAGCAAGACGGCGTTCGCCCGCTTCATAATCTTTGTATTCTGATAAAACTACTTCAACCGCGTTTGGCCAGTAAGCAATCGAGTGAAGAACGTCACGAATACCTTCTTCAATACGTTTTGCAATACTGATCTCGCCTTCACGAGTCAACAGTTCAACTGTCCCCATTTCACGCATATACATACGTACAGGGTCAGTGGTACGACCAGGTTCATTTTCTACAGATGCAAGTACAGCAGCAGCTTCTTCTTCAGCAACTTCATCCGTCGCTTCGCTGCCACCTTCAAACATTGTATCGTCAGTTTCCGGAGCTCGATCATGCACAGGAATACCAACGTCATTCAACATTTGAATGATGTCTTCAATCTGTTCGCTTTCTGTGATCGAGTCTGGGAGATGATCGTTAACCTCGGCGAAAGTTAGGTAACCTTGCTCTTTGCCTCGGCTAATCAGCGCCGCTACTTGAGAAGTAGGGGAAGTCATATCGCTCATCTTTGCTTACTCTTCAGTGAATCTGTGGCAGTAAAAAACCGTGCATAAGTGCACGATTCATCTCATTTAAATTTTGTGAATAGCTTGAGTATTTCATCAGTTCTGACAGCGAAATGTGCTGACTGATAAAATATTAAAAATATAAATTCAGTAATTTAAGGTGGGGGTGAATTTGTTGTTTTCAAGTTCATCCCATACGCGCGCCTATTTTGAAAGTTTTGTAAAACTGTCATAAAACAGAAGGACGCAGGGTGGATTATATCATGCCATACATTTCAGTAAGAAAAAAAGCCCTATTTTTCGCTTTTAAATATGTTTTTTTTAAATAAAACTTGACAATATTTTATAACCCATATAAATAGCGGCTAGACCCCTTCAATTTTTTGCATTATGAGGTAGTTTCAGTGTCTTCTACAGATTTTGAACTAGATGATAACTACGGTGATGATGATGTGAATTTCGATGAGGCCAGTGCGAAAACTTCAGCGAAAGAATCGCTAGAAAAACGCCGTCTTATCGATGAACTTCTTACACAACGTCGTCTTGAGCGTGAGCTTAAAGATTTTGACTATGACTTCGACGACGATGATGATTTTGATGACGAAGAAGACTAATTAACGTTTAGCATAGCGCCTGAAAATGCTATGCTAGCGCATTAAGTTTCTAACTCTGGATATGAAATGAGTGCTTTAGATTTAGACCTTTTGAGTGACTATCTAGACGGCGATGACAACGAGCATGGTCTAGATTTTGCAGCGACTCATGGTTTTTTGTGTGCAATTGCAGTTGGCCCAACTTTTGATAAATGGTTGGATGAACTTTTTGATAATAATCAAAAGAAAGTTCCTACTGAAATTATTGCACAAGTAAAAGCATGGCTTGAATCTATACGTCAAAATCTTGCGAATGAAGACGGTATTGAATTTCCGTTTGAAATTGAAGAAGCAGATGTTGAATCAAGTCTTGGTGACTGGAGTGTTGGTTTCGTTGATGCTATGTTCCTAAACGAAGATGCTTGGTTTACAGATGAGTTTGAAGAGCAACTTGTTGACCTGACTTTACCAATTATGGTGTTCAGTGGCATTGACGAAGAAGATCCACAAATGGAATCTTTCCGTCGTAATGGTCAGTTAATGGATGAACTTGCAGAAGAAATTCCAACTAACTTGAACGAGTTGTATTTGATGTATCACACACCAGCATAATGTTTGCAGTGCAATGTTGAATTACATTGCAAGTGTGTTTCAAATGATTCAAAAAAGCACCGTAAGGTGCTTTTTTTATGGGTTAAATAAGCATTTATACTGTTGTCTTGGGTAAAAAGTACTTTGCTATCCAACCAAAAGATAATGCCAAAATCAAATAGTGAATAAGCAGTGTAAATGCGATCGCAATCAACCAAACCCAAGAGGGCAGCTGGGTCATAGCCATTTTTAAAAATGCCAATGTTTCAGGGAATACAACAATACTAATTAATGTCGCAATGATGCTGATGATGATTGAGGCAAGTAGACAGCCCCAAACTAAAGTTTTCTTTTCAGTCTCATTAGGAACACGTTGACGGTCTTTGACAAAGCTTGCAGCAGCGCTAAAACCACCAACAATTAAACAGGTCATGGATGTTCCGCTAGGTAAATCAAATAATGACTCGATGGCAACAACAGCCAGCATCGTAATCACATAAGCTGCAGTAAAAGTCAGGATATATTTTTTCATTTTTAAACTTCGTTTTATCGTTATTAAAAAGGATTGAATCACACAACATGGATCAGTTTAAAACATCCAAAGCTTTTGCTTAGGTTCGGCAATGGTATTTTTTGGAATGTTTCGATGACTATAATTTTTTTGCACAATAAGTTGCATACCAGCCATAGGCAATATGGAATATCACACCATGAATTGCAATCATACATAGCATGATCAGTGCTGATAGCCCTAAACCTGCCTGATCAGCTGCTTTCAAAATGGCTTCAGCATTTGGATTTATCAACACGAGGAAGAATACGAAAATACTGCCAATGATGATTGCTACGGCACTTGAGCCCCATACCAATTGAATTTTTTCATCACTCGTCGCAAGACGATGTTCTTTTTGTACAAAATGACGTGCGGAAATGAAAGCAGAAGCAATCAATGCAGGGAATAGTGTTAGACCACCCAAATTTAAACCAAACATTAAAACTGTAACCAAAAGCACCAAAGCAATGCTATAAACTGCCGCAAAATGTAATAAATAATGTTTCATTCGAACCCCAAAAGAAAAACAGATTAACGCTGTCGACGTTGATGGCGACGGTAAAAAATCCAAGCAATGATAATAACTGTAATTGCAATAATGACGTGGCCAACTTTACTAAAAATTTGCTGCATCAATTGTTGGTTTTCCCCAAAATAAAAACCAACATAGGCAAGAAATGTGGTCCAGATAATTGTTCCTAATCCACTAAAAAACATGAATTTCCAAAAAGGCATGCGACTCATACCTGCTGGAATACTAATGAGGGAGCGGACAGCAGGAATCATACGACCAAAAAATACAATACGGTGTCCATATTGCTCAAACCAATTTAAGGACTTTTCTACGTCTTGTGATTTGATAAATAGGTATTTTCCATAGCGATCGACAAAACTTAAAATACTGTCATGTTTAAACTTATAACCAATCCAATACAGCAAAGCAGCAGCAGTCAAAGAACCAATACAGCCTGCAATGATGACACCGATGATCATTAGCTGTCCTTGTGAAGCAGCATAACCTGCGGATGGCATAATAATTTCGGATGGAATTGGCGGAAAGACATTATCGAGGAACATGAGAAGGGCAATGCCGAAGTAGCCCAATTGTTCCATGATGGAAATAATCCATTCAGTTAAGTTCATGACAGTCTGGATTTAAAAATGGTAATTCATCCTAAGTGTAATCACTGAATAGGTAAAGTGCTTCATGCATTTACACAATGATAATTTGACGACTAGACTGAAACGAAAAATGGAAAAGTAATTTTAATTTTTAGATGCGCTATTTTGTTTTTTTAGTTTGAGGACTGAATTGCTAGAGGCATAGAGCTAATATGGCGCTTCACAGTATTTCAATGAAGTATTTTATTTTTGAATGCATTGATGTTTTGAAAGCGCCTTGAATTGAAAAACAGTGAACTGAGTTGTTAAACCCACGCGTTAATCTTGTTCCATATGTATAAGCGTGTAGATATACACTTGGCGTAATAATAATGCGATGCTTACTGGAATAAGGGTAAGTAATCCGATATGCCACAGTGTGGGTTGTATATGAAGATTGTAGGCAATGCTGATGGCGAAAATGGCCCCAATACACATACCTACAGCGACAATTAACAGTTGTGCTGGATGATTCATTTCTTGTTTGTACATGCTGGCATTTATTGTGGTCGGAGATACACTGTGTGATCTCCTTGCGGGCAGTACCGTTGTATCTAGAACTTTTGGCATATTAGTATCCTTTTCAAGTATCTAGTTGTATTTGTTAGTCGAACTTAATGATTAGGATTAGCTTATAATTGTTAAATGCAGCAGGTATATACCCAGAATCTGTGAAATTGTCGCGAAATTTTAAAATTGTTTAACTTGCGTAAAAAAAAGCCCTTAGAAAAGGGCTTTTTTATTAAAAATTTACAATTAAAAATTAGAGGCGTTTACGTTTTGCCGCAACAATTTGTGATTGGCGCATACGGAAGCCAGCTTTTTGCTGCTCAGATGTTTTATCAATACAGTATTTGCATGAAACCCCGTGTTCATAGCTTGGTAGTTCAACTTCAGCAGGAAGGAGTGGCCAACCACATGCGTGACATTTAATATTTTCGCCTTCTTCCATACCGTGCGTCACAGCGGTACGTCCATCAAATACGAAACATTCGCCTTCCCACATGCTTTCTTCAACAGGGGTTTCTTCTAAGTATTTAAGTACGCCGCCTTTGAGGTGATAGACTTCATTGAAGCCTTCTTGCAAAAGCAATGAAGTTGATTTTTCACAACGAATACCACCCGTACAAAACATCGCAATTTTCTTATCTTTGTGCTGCTCAAGTTCTTTTTTCACATAGTCAGGGAATTCACGGAAAGTTTCAGTTTTCGGGTCAATTGCACCCTTAAAGGTACCTGCTTTGTATTCGTAGTCGTTACGTGTATCAATTAGAATCACGTCATCACGTGCAATCAGTTCATTCCATTCTTTAGGATCAAGATAGTGACCGACTAAATCGCGAGGCTTAACTTCCACGCCCAAAGTCACAATTTCTTTCTTCAATTTGATTTTCATTTTACGGAATGGTTTGTCGTCACTATGTGATTCTTTATATTCCATTGTCGTAAAACCTTCATCAAGAAGGAATTGTTTGATCACATCAACGGATTTACGATCACCTGCAACCGTTCCGTTAATGCCTTCACCTGCCACAATTAGAGTACCGCATAGGTTGATGGTTTTTACCAAGTCTAAAAGACGTTGCTGAAGATCAGCAGGATCTTGAACTTCTTTGAATTGATAAAGTGCGGCAACAACCCAACCAGAGGTCGCTTGCTGTTCTACAGGTGCAAGCTGTTCTACAGTAGCGTTCATGGAGTACTCCAAAGTAATAAAACAGGAAAAATTAAGGGGCGTATTCTATCGTGAATTACATGAATTTGCGAGTGACTTGCAGGCTTTTAAAATACGATATTCACGTGGCTTCAATTCAACAGTTTTAGCGTGTATAGTCATGCGCTGTTGGTCATATTACGCAGTCTTTGTGATGTTGTGGAGTTTGTTTTGAGTATTGATCGTCGAATTGCCTCATTAACCCCGTGTGCAGGGCGCTGCTCGACGGTATTTGGTGATTCAGTTTGTCGTGGTTGTCGTCGATTTAATCATGAAGTGATTCGATGGAATACCTATACCCCTGAACAACATAGCGCTATTTGGCGTCGGCTTGATGCTCAACTTGATCAAATTTTAATTCCAATGTTGCCCATGGCGAATGTTGTACATGTTGAGGCTTTTGTGCTGTCGAAACGTGTGCGTTTACGCCCAGATGCCACGAAAGGTCGCAAACTTTATCATGCTTTGAAGCTATGCGAAAAAAATCGTCATTTTACCGATGAAAGTGGTCTAGGCATTCATTATAAAGATGTTCGCCCGTTATGGGATGAATTTGAGCGCCGTGTATTGGCACTTGCGACTGCCAGTTATGATTTGGCCTTTTTACGGGCAGATGGCATCAGTTTGCATTTATTGCATAGTATCGAAGAAGAGGACTAAGTCCTCTTTTTTTTATGTATGAAATTTATCGTGGTGTAAAAAAATAAGTGAAGGAATCTCAGCTTGAATTATTCGGAGTACTTTTTATATTGTGTGGCAGTCATCGTGATGATTGCAACACCTGGACCTGTCATGCTTTTAGTTGCAAGTGCAGGCTTAAAAGGGGGCTATAAAAAAGCATTACAAACAATATTTGGGACGAATCTTGCTTCCTTAGTGTTGATTTTACTGTCGGTGCTGATCTTAAAAGGCATGCTAAATATTAATGAACAGTGGTTAAGTCTGATCAAAATATTCGGTTGCCTATATATTGCTTATATTGGACTCGGTATTTTAAAAGAAGTCTTTGATAAATCTTCGATGGATGCTGACCTACCTTTACATGCAGTGAATGGCGGGTTTAAGCAGGGATTTTTGGTCGGTATTTCCAATCCTAAAGATATTATTTTTTTCGCCTCATTTTTCCCACAGTTTGTGAATATAACGCCGGATATGAATCTGAGTTTAACGATGCTGACCTTGACTTGGATTGTTTTAGATTTCGCGACGTTGTCTGTGGTGTACTTGTCTTTTCAAAAGCTGTCTAAATCACGCTTGTATTCAAAGCTTTTGGCAGCCTGTGGTGTGATATTGATATTGGTTGCTCTATATGGCATTTTTACAACCTTAAAACTCTAAATTTAAAATGAAGAACAGGCCTATTTAAATAGACCTGCTAAGTAGCCGTTGAGGTTATTTTAAATATTATGTTTTAAGCGATACTGCACAATTTCTTCAATGGTGATCACTGTAAGGTGATGGGTTTGAGCATAAGCCAAAACTTGAATACCATTCGCCATGGTTCCGTCCGGATTGGTTAATTCACAGAGTACGCCAGCAGGTTTTAAGCCGGCTAAACGGGCTAAATCAATTGTGCCTTCGGTGTGACCACGACGCGTCAACACGCCACCTTCACGAGCTCGAAGAGGAAATACATGACCAGGGCGATTTAGGTCACTTGCAACGACACCGTCTTTAATTGCAGCTTTAATCGTTGTGGTGCGATCTTTCGCTGAGACCCCTGTTGTTACACCTTCAGCTGCTTCAATTGTTACTGTAAATGCAGTTTTGAATTGGCTTGAATTGTCAGTCACCATTGGTGGTAATGCTAGATGATTGGCATGGGCGTCGGTTAAGCAAAGGCATACAATGCCAGAACCATCACGGATCATACGTGCCATGGTTTCAACGGTGAGGGTTTCAGCTGCCACAATCAGGTCGGCTTCGTTTTCACGGTCAAAGTCATCCATCACAAGTACAGGTTTGCCTTGACGGATATCTTCTAAGGCTTGCAACATACGTTGCTCTGCGGGTGGAAGGGCAGAAAAGAAAATTTCGGGTTGAATTAAACTAGACATTGAAACGCTCGCGTAAATATTAGATACGATTGAACATTTCAGGACATGTGAAATAGTGGCGTTACGATATATATTGAAAATGATCAATGATATAGAGATGTGACGTCGTCTTCTTTCATCCGGACTATACCGTCGGCTCAGGTTTTGCACCTGATCTGCGAATCATAATGAAATGATCCGCTCGTGGGCTTTTTGATTTGGCATATATCAATCAAATTTACCACCGGTGGGGAATTACACCCCGCCCTGAAGCGATGTGAAATGATTATAGACCTGTTCTAGGCTGAATAGGGTGTTAATACTCCGAATCCTTTGCAAAATTTTAGATAAATAAATTCAATGATTGGATTTGTAAGCATTTTCATTAACTGCAGCAAAGCATGTTATCTTCCCGATAAATCAACAGTGATTTCATAATGATAAAAAATGACTGCACACAATAATGCTCAGCAGCAAAATTTAAATCTGCACAGTTCTAAACCTAAACATGAATTCTCTACGCGGTTGTTCCGACACGTACAGGTTATTCAGTATTTGCAAGTGATTGGTCTAGCGTTGATTGCTGCGAGTTTTCTGTATTTAGTTGCGGCAAATTGGTTGATGCTGCCAAAATTCATTCAATTGGCGATACCCATCTTACTACTGGTTTTAAGCGCTGCTGCGAGTGTGTATTTAACTAAACATACATGGATACGGCAAAGTCTTGATGCTTTGAGCGGGTTATTCCTTGGCTTAAGTCTCGCTGTGATTGGACAGGTCTATCAAACAGGTGCGGATAGTTATTTGCTGTTTTTGGTTTGGGCATTGCTACTTTTGCCTTGGCTCTATCGACCCAATATAGGTGTTTTTGCGCTGCTGTGTATCGTCAGTCAATTGGCTTTATTTTTGTATTTTAAACAAAGCTATTTAATGTCAGAACATTCATTATTGTATTTGCTGTGTATGAATGTTTTGACGGCGTTCTTTCTTACGTTCAGTTTGAAATATTATTCAGCATTGCGCTTTCTATTTATTGCATTTGTCACAGTAATGTCGATGTATAGCATGTTTCTATTTTGCGGCAATGGTGTTGAACAATATCAATGGCAGTATTTGCTGCTTTCAATCGTGCTACCGATTTATCTGATCCTCTATTTTTATCTGCAACATCGCGCATTAGAAACCAGTTTACAAGCCGCAGGTTTGGCAGCCAGTTTTAGTATTTTGATATTCCAATGGGCTGAACATATTTTGTCGGATTCGATTGTTGGAATACTGGTTTTGGCGTTGCTTATTTTTGCTTGGTTTGCCGTAATTAGTTTGGCGCTGATGAAGTTCCTGCCACAAACTAAATTTGCTGTTATTCCATTAGCGATTGGTGCATGGCTCGCAGGCATTATTTTATCAAGTCTATTGCTGACTTATTGGAAAGCATTTTCCATTGTAATGGGTTTGATCTTCATTACTATAGCTTGGTGGCTTATTCGACGTGCGCAAAGTATTTTTAGTCGCCAATTTGCATATTGTTTATGGGTTTGTGGACAGTCTGCGGTATTAATTCATAGCGAGATGCTGACGCAGAGTATTGCCTTTATTTTAATCCTGCAAATTGGATTTATATTACTGTGTCTATCGAGTCGTATGCATTGGTTTATTGCACTCATTCAACTGATTGCAGGATATGGTCTCGCTGTGGCGACCATTTGCTTTGGCGATTTGATCCAGGCTGAAGAAAACCTCTTTTTAGCTGTAACAGGTTTAAACCATCTGCTACTGATTATCTTGCTCATAACTGCAGCATATTGGCTGCAATCAATGTATCGCAAAACCGTTGTGTTATGGATGTTATTTATTGTCTTGGCGAGTGTCGTTTTGCAGACCTTGTCAAATAATTTTCTTTATTTTGAACAATCAAATAGTCCTGTTGCTTTCCTATTTATTGTTTATATCTTACCTGTAATTTGGCTCTGCCTATACATCACATATGATCAAAAGTATCTGGGGGGAGAAAAATGGCTTTTATTGTTATTGGGTATGGTGCTCATTGCGCTGGGCTACTTTGAAATTTTCTTATTATTGGTTCTCATATCTTGGGCACAGGTTTATCAACAAACATTAGTCAAAGCGCTAAGCATTGTGTTGTTCATTTTTAGTTTATGGATGCTGTATTACAACTTAGGGCTCAGTTTTTTATTAAAAAGTCTCACCATTCTGCTATCAGGTGTATTGCTGCTAGGTATCACATGGGTACTGTCAAAGGTAAATGTAAAGCAAGTAGGAGGAGCATAATGAAAATGCCCATGCAAAAAATGCTTCCACTTGTTTTAGCCACTCTCAGTATTATTCTATTTGGACTGATGATTGCACGACATGAGTGGCATTTGGCTCATAGTGATCATATTTATGTGAAACTCCAACCGGTCGATCCGCGTTCATTGATTCAAGGGGATTATATGGCGCTAAACTACGATTTGTATTTTGGAGGCAAACCACCTCAAGCAACATCAACAGATGTGCAGATTGCTCAAGATAGAACAACTGAAAATTTAGAACGTGAATATTTTATTGATCAAGCAAGTATATTGAGTTATGTACAGCTCGATGCGCAGCATCGGGTCATTCGTACTAGTTTTAATCCAGACGTATTAACGATGTATCCAAATTCATCGACAAAGCTCATACTCAAAAATTCTGAAAATACTTTTGATGGGCTATATCCAGCAGCACGAAGTTATTTATTTGCTGAAGGATTGGAGGCATGTTATCGCGATGCTCAATATGCGGCACTTAAAGTGAAAAAAAATGGTCAGCCTTTATTGGTGGGCTTAGTGGGAGAAAATTTACAAGCATTTGACTGTGAACAAAAACAAGCGTGGTGGAAAGGATCGAAAGCGACATTGGTAAATTGATTAAAAATTATTTTAGCAAAAAGGTATTGGCTACTGATTTAAACGAATAAAAGCCAATTTTTCTAGCCATAAAAAAAGCCTGCAAATCGGCAGGCTTTTTTGAATCTTTAAATTTGTTTATGCAACTTGAACTGGAATGCAGTTTGCTGTGTGATTCACAGTATTATTTGGATTTGCATAGACTAAACGAGGTTTGTGTGCATTTGCTTCCGCTTCAGTGAAATCACCAAAAGTCGCAATAATCATTAAGTCACCAACATCAGCTTGCAGTGCAGCGCCACCATTAACAGAAATGATGCCTGAACCTTCTTCACCACGAATTGCATAAGTCGTAAAACGCTTACCATTAGTCACGTTCCACATATGAATTTCTTCATATTCGCGGATACCGGCTAAATCTAGGAGAATACCGTCAATCGCACAAGAACCTTCATAATGTAATTCTGCTTGTGTAACGACACAACGGTGGATTTTAGCTTTTAATAAACGAGATAGCATGGCTAGCGTCTCCTTAGTGGACCTAAGATTGTGATCTTATGGTGGAACAATCTATGAATGCTGGATAAGCAGTCAAATGCAAGCGCATTTTGCTCTGAAATGAACAAGATGGCAATAAGCATTGTTCAACAATTTGTGGATTAGTCAGTTCTATTTGTAAGCATTGATTTGGTTCATGGCTTGCTGAAGCTCACCTGTTACCAGCAACTTCGTGCGTGATAATGCATGTGCGATCGCATCGTCCATTAAACCTTGTTCACTACTCGGTGCTTTACCCAAGACATGGCCAGATACACGTTCTTTTGAACCAGGATGACCAATACCAATACGTAAACGATGGAAATTAGGACCTGTATGCGGGACGATATCACGTAAACCATTATGACCGCCGTGACCACCACCTGTTTTTAGGCGAATGACACCGGGATTCATATCAAGTTCATCATGTGCAATGAGCATCGCTTCAGGAGCAATTTGATAGAATTTAGCGAAGGGAACAACACTTTTACCGACAAGGTTCATAAAGGTTGTAGGTAATAGCAGACGAACGTCTTGACCTTCAATATTACCGCGACCGCTAATTCCGTTGAATTTTGGGTCTGCTTTGAGGGAAATGCCATATTGATCTGCAAGGCGTTCAACAAACCAGAAGCCTGCATTATGGCGGGTTTGGGCGTACTCAGAACCTGGGTTACCCAAACCAACAATCAGTGAAAGTTTACTCACTCATTTACACCATTTAACACTTATGCGCGAACAAAGTCAGCGTGCATTGGAGTGTTTTTAGCTGGGTGACGTTGTAACGCTTGGATTTTAACGCTTTCAACTTTACCGTCGATGTTGATTTCAACAACTTCTTCGAAGAATGCATTGTTTTCTAAAGCTTTAACAAGCTCGCGTAGTTCTAAAGTTACTGTTACAGGAGCTGCTTCGCCACCATAGATGATTGCTGGAACTTTAGCTTGAAGACGAAGGCGGCGGCTCGCACCTTTCCCTTGTACTGCTTCTTCACGTGCTGCTGCGTTTAATACGAAGTTTGCCATGATAGACATCCTATTTTAAGTTTAAATGACTAGACTTGCGACCAGTCTAGTGAGTAAAAGCCCCGCCAAATGGCAGGGCTTTGGAATTTCAGCGCACTATTATAGATAAGAATCGAACATTGCGCTAATAGATTCTTCGTTGTTAATACGACGAATTGTTTCAGCAACCATACTTGTTACTGAAACTTGGCGAATCTTGCCAAGTGCTAAAGCTTCTTCTGAAAGAGGAATTGTGTCAGTAACAACAAGTTCATCAATCACAGAATTTTTAAGGTTTTCAAGTGCTTTACCAGATAAAACTGGGTGAGTTGCATAAGCAACAACTTTACGCGCACCGAAAGTTTTAAGTGCATCAGCAGCTTTACACAATGTCCCTGCTGTATCCACCATATCATCCACAATGACACAGTCACGGCCTTTAACGTCACCAATCAAGTGCATTACTTGTGATTCGTTGGCTTTTTGACGGCGTTTGTCGATGATTGCTAGGTCGATATCACCCATTTGTTTAGCAACTGCACGCGCACGTACAACACCACCAACGTCTGGAGAAACAACCATAAGGTTGTCATGAGACTGTTGACGAAGATCAGCTAAAAGCGCAGGAGTACCGTAGATGTTGTCTACAGGAATATCGAAGAAACCTTGGATTTGGTCAGCGTGAAGGTCGATCATCACAACGCGGTCAATACCCACAGTTGTTAGCATATCTGCTACAACTTTTGCAGTAATCGGCACACGACTTGAACGTGGACGACGGTCTTGACGAGCATAACCAAAGTAAGGAATTACAGCAGTAATACGACCAGCACTTGCGCGACGCAAAGCATCAGCCATCACTAAGATTTCCATTAGGTTATCGTTAGTTGGGGCACAAGTAGGTTGTACGATGAACACGTCTTTACCACGAACATTTTCAGTAATTTCAACAGCGATTTCACCGTCAGAAAATTGACCGATAGATGCAGCACCTAGAGGGATGTGCAGGTGGCTTACGACTTTTTGGGCGAATTGTGGATGTGCAGATCCACTAAAAACGACAAGATTGGGCATGAAGCACCCTTGGCGGTTGGCAAATTAGGGAATTAGATGGCAGGGGCGGCTGGATTCGAACCAACGGATGCCGAGATCAAAACCCGGTGCCTTACCACTTGGCGACGCCCCTAATGCGGCAGAACTTTAATATTTTTACTGTGTTTTGTCAAGGTGAATTAACAAAGACGCTGTAAATTATGCTCTGTCTTTTTTGAAGAAATGGCAGGGGCGGCTGGATTCGAACCAACGGATGCCGAGATCAAAACCCGGTGCCTTACCACTTGGCGACGCCCCTAATTTGATATTAATTGACTGTGAAGTTAAATGGCAGGGGCGGCTGGATTCGAACCAACGGATGCCGAGATCAAAACCCGGTGCCTTACCACTTGGCGACGCCCCTAAAACTTTACAGCAATAACATCTACAGGTGAAAAATGATGGCAGGGGCGGCTGGATTCGAACCAACGGATGCCGAGATCAAAACCCGGTGCCTTACCACTTGGCGACGCCCCTATATCAAACTTCAAAATGACGTAATGGTGATTCTTTCAAACTCTGAACCAAGTAAGCTTTACATGGTGAATTTTTCAGAATGTCATCAATATTCATTTTTTCAGTTACTTCAGTAAATACACAAGCACCTGTACCTGTAAGCTTTGCTGTACCGAACTGATCTAAATACTGCATTGCCTCATCGACTTCGGGATACAAACTTCTTGCCACAGGCTCAAAGTTATTTCCAAAATCAGATGGCATATCCTGATAGCCGCAAAATTTAGTAGGCTTCGTGTCTCTTGTCAACGTTTTTTGTGAAAAAAGCAGTTGAGTGCTGATAAAACAGTCAGGTTTTAACACAATGTACTGTTTTTGATCTAAATCTATGAATGTTAAGTGTTCACCAATGCCTTCAGCCCATGCATTTAAACCATGTACAAATACCGGAACATCTGCGCCAAGTTGTATACCTAATGCTGCCAATTGTTCAGTATTTAATTCACATTGCCATAATTTATTCAGCACAATAAGCGTGGTTGCAGCATTGGATGAACCCCCGCCTAGTCCTGCACCCATAGGAATATTTTTCTCAATGCGGATACTTTGTGCAGTCAAATTTTTCGCGAAAGGTTTGAGTATTTGCGCAGCACGAAAAATAAGGTTTTGCTCTAGATTGACATTATTTAAACCATCTATTTGAATCAAAGCTTGCTCATCTGTTACTTCGCTTTGGCTAAATTCAAGCCAGTCGCAAAGATCAATGAGCTGAAAAATGGTCTGTAATTCGTGATAGCCATTGGCACGGCGACCCGTGATATGCAAAAAAAGATTAAGTTTTGCTGGAGAAGGTACACGAATCACAGAAGTCATAAGTCAGCTTAGAAAAAATTAACGATTTTGAATGATCATTGTAATACGGTTTTCTGTACCGTTCTCAAGCGCTTGTTTTAAAATTAACTTATTTGGCAGCTGTGCAGCATCGTTGTAGCTTAGATCTACGGTCCAACCATCTTCAAGTATCTGTTGAGGGCGTTCTGCGGTGTCACGGGTGATTTTTGCTTGAGTCGTTGCAGGACGTGCTTGAACCCAATCAACTAAATGGGTGATTGGAGCTTGCCAACCAGTTGCACGCTCAAGCAATTCTTCTGGTGTATCTGCTTCAATGAGGCCGGTTTTTGCACTATTGAGTTGAACGAGCCCTGATTTGCCAGATATTTGGGTTTTACCGACACCTAAAATACCACTCAGTTCAATCTCGTATTCTTCACGGTCTTGTGCCCACGTAAAAAATGCACTACCTGTTTGCTGAGGGGTTCGAACACCAATCTTACCTTGTAGATTAAATTGGTTTGCAGCAATTTCTTCGGGCGTAGGCGGAGTTTGGGGTTGTACATATTGCTGACAACCGGTGAAAAATAATGTACAGCAAGTGAGGGTGGATAACCCAAATTTTGAAGTTATACGCATAAAAATGTTTTAACTCTTTTTCATTTGTAGGGGTAACAATAACGAATTCAGCTGTTCTAATTGCGGATCATTCGGGTATTTTTGTTGGAGTTGTTGTAACAGGGCGTCAAATTTTGACAAGTCGCCTAACATAAAGACAGAACGCGCATAGCGAACACCTATTTTGACGCTATTGCTTAATTCAAAAGCTTTTTCTAACACGGCCGCAGCTGTACTAAAATCATTTTGTAAATAACAAATATATCCGAGTGTATCCAATATCGAGGCTTGTTCAGGCGCATATTCCAAGGCATGTTCAACATATTTACGCGCCTCATCTAAACGGCGGTTTTGCACGGCTAAAGTGTAGGCATAAGCATTCAAATAGGTTGGGCTATTGGGCTCAATTTCGAGTAATTGTTTAAGTAGTCTGTCCAGTTTATCTTTATCTTGATGGGCATCTAAAAGTAAAACTTCTGAATAAATTAATTCTGGATCGTCGGGTAAGTTGCGTACTGCTTCATCAAGTAAGCGAATGGCTGCTTTTTTATTATTCATGCGTTTAAGAATATCCGCCTGAGCCAAATACAGAAAACTTGCATGTTGTGGATAGTTGACACGTTCTTGCGTTAAAAAGCGCAAAGCATCATGCAATTTACTTTGTTGAGCAAAAATACTGATCATATTGCGGCGTGAAACGGTATATAAGCTGCCATCGACCAAACGATAGTAGGCTTTTGCAGTTTCAAAATGTTGCTTACGTTCCGCATTGACAGCCAAATAGTAATAAGCTTCGTTTTGAAATTGCGATGAATAACGCAGTTCGACCAAATATTTTTCAGCTTTTTCATACAGCTCTAAGTCAATACTGGTTAAACCCGCCATGAATAAGGCTTCTTCAGCATCAGGCCATTTTTTTAAAATGTCTTCTAATTTTTTGAGACCAAGTTCTGATTGGTTAATTTTAATCAGATATTTGGCTTCGGCGAGTCGCACTTCCATATTATTTCGGTGCTTACGACTGGATTTTTCAAACCATTTTAAAACTTCATCTTCATCGCCCATAGCCATTAATAAATTGGCTTTCATTAAAATGTAGCCAGTGACTTTTGGACGTTTTTTTAGTGCAAGATTAATGGTGTCAAGTGCATCTGCAATTTCACCATTTTGTGCCTGTAAGCCTGCGACTAAAACCAAAATAGAAGGATTATTTTTTTCTTTACTGGCACTTAAAGCCTGAATGAGATAAGCACGATCGTCCGTCGATTCAGGTGAAATACCTGCCAAGATTTGCTCAAGGTCTGCATTTGGGTCAATAGTTAATATTTTATCGAGTGTTTCCGCCGCGAGTTCGTACTCATGGGATTTTAACGCGATATGTGATAAATAAAATAAAGCAGGAACGTCTTCAGGTTCTTGCACCACCCAATGGGTTGCAATGTCTAATGCTGCATGTAAGTCATTTTGCTCAATCGCAACATTTAGAGCGCGTTGCTTGACCATACTTGATTTACTTTTAATCGCAAGAACAGTGTAATTATGCAAAGCAGTTGGAATATCTTGGTATGCCAATGCAAACTCAGCAATCATACTTTGTTTTATTGCATCATATCCTGAATTTGCATGGTAAACTTCTCCAACTGCCCGAATAGGGAGAGTTGAAGCCATGCTACCCACAAGTAAGAATGTGGTAGAATAATGCTTTATTGTCTGGCCGTTAATTCGGCTATTTGTTAGACGCAATTTTTCTTGATCCAAGTAATGCTTTTTATGACACCGATGTTGCACAATAGCATAAATTTAGCGAAATGATGATCTGATATGTCTTTCTTTGCATTGGGTGTCAACCATCAAACCGCCTCTGTAGAACTGCGTGAGCAAGTCGCATTTAACCCTGAAAAGTTAAGTGCTTTACTTGAACAGCAAAGCCACACCCCTGAATTGAATGACATGGTGGTGGTGTCTACATGTAATCGTACCGAAGTGTATGCGATGTCTGAAAATGCAGACATGGTATTGAATTGGCTCGCCCAATCAAATGGTATTGATGTAAAGCAATTGTCAAATCACGTGTATCGTTATGAAAATGCACAAGCCGTAACACATTTAATGCGGGTTGCGAGTGGTCTTGATTCTTTGATGCTTGGTGAGCCGCAAATTTTAGGGCAAGTGAAAACGGCCTTATCTTTAGCCAAAGATGCGTCAACTGTTTCTCCCAATTTAAACCGAATTTTTGAATATGCTTTTTATGCAGCGAAGCGAGTACGTTCTGAAACTGCTGTTGGAAGTCACGCTGTTTCAATGGGTTATGCAGTAGCGCAGTTAGCTTTACAGGTGTTTAGCAAGCCCGAACAACTAACCGTGATGGTTGTTGCTGCAGGTGAAATGAATAGTCTTGTGGCGAAGCATTTAGCTGAAATGGGTGTTGGTAAAATCATAATTTGTAACCGTACACGCGCACGTGCTGAAGCTTTGGCCCAAGAAATTGCACATCGCGTTGAAGTTGAAATTATTGAATTTGATGATCTGGCGGCTAATTTGTATCGCGCAGATGTGATCTCAAGTTGTACTGGTAGTTTGCATCAGGTTATTCATTTTGCTGATGTAAAAGCCGCATTGAAAAAACGTCGTTATAAGCAAATGTTGTTAGTGGATTTGGCTGTACCACGTGATATTGAAGCGAAAGTAGAAAGTCTAGATGGCGTCTATTTGTACGGTGTTGATGACCTGCAAACGGTGATTGAAGAAAACTTAGCTCAGCGTCGGCAAGCAGCGGTTGAAGCTGAAGTTATGGTCAATCAGCTTGCGACTGATTTGATCACGCAACAAAAAGTGAATCAAGCTGGCTCAACAATTCATGCCTACCGTGCACAGGGTGAAGCTTTACGTCAGGAAGAATTGGCTTTGGCTTTAAATCGTCTGCAAAAAGGGGAAGATGCTGCGCAAGTCATGCAAGAGTTTTCTCATCGCTTAACACAAAAATTACTGCATCCGACATCTATTGCATTGCGCCATGCAGCGACCGCTGAAGATCCAGCCTATTTTGAAATGTTAGAACAAGATTTGGTTCATACTGCGGAAAATCGTCGTAAACCGAAGAAATAACTCGCTGCAAATATTCAATGTTTTATTGAATGTCATGCATCTTATAGGGGCTTATTTCCGCCCAAAAACTTTAATCTTCAAGTAAAGTCAGTGATCGTTTTTTCGCAATCTCTGCAATTCGTTGTTTGAGATTGCGCATTTCTGCAAGTGACGAGAACTTATTGGTTTTAATTTTTTGCTCTAAGAAAGCATATTGCAGCTTAGTCGAAAAATCTGCTGCCAGCTTATCCGCCTGTTCAGGCGAAGACGTATAGTCGCTTATATTTGCGTGTTCTAAAATATGCTGCAATTCATGATGATGAGCCGCACACGCACCTAACACATAATAAGTCGAAAGCTCAGGGTCATCAGGTAACTCATCGAAAATCACATTGAAAATATTCAATATGTGGAAGAGTAATAAGTCTTGTGAAACCAGTGCGCGTAATGGCTCAAAGTGAATATAAAGATAAGGGTGGTTAATTAAAATGGCGATGACATATTCTTCAGCATCAATTTTGGTACTGAAGCTCAAAGAAGCATCATTGTTAACTTGTGGTTGCCACTTACGATTAAAACCTAATTTTTCACGGAAGAATTGCTGTAATAAATAACGGAATGAACCATGCTTCGGTAATAGCTCTGTCAAATTTTTTAATTCGCCCATCACCTGACTTTTACCTTCAGGTGTTGCAATATTTTGGTTCTGCGTCAACAGAGCAAAAATAAAATCCGACATTAATGGTGATTGATCTAATAAACGTCGGAAATTTTCAATGCCTTCGCGGCGAATGAGCGAGTCAGGGTCGTGATCATTTGGCAGTACAAAGAACTTGAGTTCGCGGCCGTCATTCAGCAGCGGTAGAGCAATTTCAAGGGTACGACGTGCTGCTTTTTGACCAGCAGCATCACCATCAAAAGCAATAGTGATTCGATTATTTTGTTTAAATAAAATATTTAAATGATCGGTATTGCTGGCTGTCCCTAGTGTTGCTACAGCACCATGTATGCCATATTGCTGTAATGCAATGACATCCATGTAACCCTCCACCATGAGCCAGTCTTGCGCTTTCTGTTTACGGCCTTCATATAGGCCGTAAAGCAATTGGTTTTTATGGAAGACCTCAGAATCTGGCGAGTTAATGTATTTGGGCTTAATCTCGTCATTCAGGGCACGACCACCAAAACCGACAACACGGCCTTTATTATCGCGAATCGGGAAAATAACCCGTTCACGTAATAAGTCGAAGTCACGTCCGCTATCACTGGTACGAATTAAGCCTAATAACTTAAGCCCTTCGATATCTTGTGGGAACGCTTTTTCTAAATGCTGCCAATCTTCAGGGGCATAACCCAGCCGCCAATAGGCAATGGTTTCTGCACTCAGCCCACGCTGTTTAAAATAGGCTTGACCGATTTGGCTTAATGGAAGCTGTTGCTCATAAAATTGGGCGACATTTTCTAATAGGTCGTAAAGGTTACCGTCTTGCGGGACATCTTCAAAACCATCAGCAATTTGATCGAAATGCGCAAATGGATCATTGCCATAAAAAGCTTCGTCTGCAGACTGAAACTCAGCAAATGGATCATGTTCAAAAACTGCGGGTGTATCTGAATTTGATGGTTGTTGAACCAGAGGCTCTTGTGTCGATGCAGCAGGCTTTTTTTCTACAGGTTTGGGTTTTGACTCACGTTTATATTTAAGTTTATTTGAGTCTGTATTGTCTTTAGGGAGCTCAATACCTGTTTGGCTAGAGAGATCCTTCATTACTTCAATAAAGTTTCGGCTACCGATATCCATTAAAAAGCGAATGGCATTACCATTGGCTTGACAACCAAAACAGTGAAAGTATTGTTTATCACGATATACATGGAAAGATGGCGATTTTTCCTGATGGAAAGGGCAACATCCAGAATAGGTGCGTCCGGTCTTTTTCAATTTCACAAACTGACCAATCACATCGACAATGTCGGTGCGATCTAAAATTTGATCAATGGTGTGTTGTGGAATTGCCATGCTGTATTGTCTGTCTATTCGGTCAGTTAGTGCAGTTCTTTAAGTAAAATAACGTCAGCAATGCTGTAATTCATTTCTACAAAATCGGTATGTGCTAAAGAGTGCGTATCTTTTAATCTATCTGATAAATTTCATCATGAAAAGACAAAAGGGCAAGTATTCTAACTTGCCCTTTGTAAAAAATCGACAATATATGAACTGATATTATTCAGCTGCTTCGGTCGATTGTGTTTTTTCATCTTTTGGACGATCGAGTAAGCCAAAGCTTAAACGATTAGTCAAACTACGTTTTTCTTCATCGGCCTCAACTTCAGACGGGTTTTGTTCCGTTAAAGTTTGGGCTTCTTTACCAAAAATACCTAAGGTCGCACGGTTAATAAAACTACCTTCACTACGTGCGGCACGCATATTCACGGTACCGTCGGACTTAACCAATTTAGGGTAGTTGAGCTTCAGCACTTCAATATATTGTTGAGATGTTGTTTTATCACCGAGTTTGTCATAGCCATAAGCGACAGTTGCTAAAGCTTCGGGTACTTGCGGTGCTTGCGGGTAGTGTTCAATCACCCAAAGTGAGCGCTCAACCGCAGCTAACCATGCTTTACGCTTTACGTTGAAACGTGCAGCATTCATTTCGCTTTCAGCCAATTCTTGGCTAATAAACTTCATGCGCTGTGCGGCATCAACAGCATATTCGCTTGAAGGATAACGACGAATAAAGTCGACAAAGTTCTGGTATGCCACTTTTAAATAGCTGACATCACGGTGTGACTGTTTTAATGACGTATAGCGAAGTAAACCGTTATAGTTTTGCTCCATGTTTGACACACCACGCACATAGTAAGCGTAGTCAACTTGTGGATGCTGTGGATTCATACGAATAAAACGGTCTGCAAGTGCGATTGCACCTTCATAGTCTTTTTGCTGAAATTTTACATACAATAGTTCAAGTTGCGCTTGCTGTGCATAGTTACCCGTAGGGTAATAGGTTTCAAGTGCTTCAAGGTGTTTTGCCGCATCTGTATATTGGTTACGTTCAAGCGCTTTTTTTGCTTTTTCGATATAAACCTGTTCGCTTGATTGTGGACCTGTGTCGACCACTTCTTTCTTTGGATTACTGCTACAGCCTACCATTGCCGATGCAATGCCTATAGTTAGAGCAAGCATTGTCATTTTATATTTTGGTAGCGACATAAAAATTCCTCTGTTAATACGGGCAATGAGCTACAATTGAACTATTAAACCACTTTTGTCTGAATGAGCAAATGAGTCAAGCACAATCTTCCAATTCTAATTTCCCTGAAACTGATTTCAATTTACTTGAAGATTCTGAGGATGCAGATAACCATACTTCAGACTCAACTGCAACACGTTTATCGTTGCAATTTCAATTGGATGAAAGCTATTTAGGACAACGTATCGACCAAGTTTCTGCGCTGGTTTGGACTGATTTTTCTCGTGAAAAACTCAAACAATGGCTCAAAGAGGGCCATTTGTTGGTCAATGGTAACACTGTCAAGCCAAAGTACAAATGTGAAGGCAATGAGCTTTTAACACTCGAAGTTGAGCTTGAAGCACAGACACGCAGCTTACCTGAAGATATTCCACTTAATATTGTTTATGAAGATGACGATATTATGGTGATTAACAAACCTGTGGGTATGGTAGTACATCCGGGTGCGGGTAATAGTAGCGGAACGTTAGTGAATGCAATTTTGCATCATTATCCAAAATCGGCTGAACTTACACGTGCGGGCTTAGTCCATCGTATTGATAAGGATACATCAGGTCTACTTGTTGTAGCTAAAAACTTAGAGTCACAATTTTCATTGAGTAAGCAGCTTGCGAAAAAGTCTGTTTATCGCGTTTATGATCTTGTAGTGTACGGCAATATCATTGCAGGTGGCACGATTGATGAGCCAATTAAACGTCATCCGGTTGATCGCGTAAAAATGGCGGTGTTACCAGGCGGTAAAGAAGCAGTGACTCACTATAATGTGAAAGAACGTTTCCAAAACTTTACTCGTATTCAAGCACGTCTTGAGACAGGTCGTACACATCAAATTCGTGTGCATCTGATGTATATTGGTCATGGTCTTGTTGGCGATCCCGTTTATATGCCACGTGTACGTATGCCAGCAGGCGCATCACAATTACTTGACGACACTTTGCGTGGCTTTAAACGTCAGGCATTGCATGCTGTGCAACTGGGCTTAGTTCATCCACGTACAGGTGAAGACATGATGTTTGATGCACCATGGCCAGAAGACTTCAATCATTTAGTTGAAGTGCTCCGTACAGAAAATAAAGCTTACTAAGCTTAAGAATGATTTACTCGCTATAGTTACAAAGGACGACAACATGCAATTTGTTCAGGGACTGCCACACGGCGTATATGTGGGCCAAACACGTGTACATCATGAGCAAATGCAGTCATCAGATGTACCTGAATTAGCAGGGTTTAACCTTGCTTTGCATGTTGGTGACAATCCTGCACGTGTGCAAAAACACCGGATGCAATTGCTTCAAGACTTTGCAGGCTATGGCGTGGATAAAATCAGTTGGATGAATCAAACTCATAGTACCATTTGTCATACGATTAATGAGCAAATGTATTTTACTGCGCCTGAAGGCGATGGTATGACAACTCAGCGTAAGCACCACGTATTAATGATGATGACAGCAGATTGTTTGCCGATAGTATTAGTTAATGCGGATGGAAGCGAAGTTGCCAACTTACACGCAGGTTGGAAAGGTTTAGCACACGGTATTGTTGAAAATACTATTGTAGCTATGCAAAGTCAGCCTGTTGTGGCCTGGTTGGGTGCAGCCATTAGCCAAGACTGTTTTGAGATCGGTGCTGAAGTTAAGACGGCCTTTTGTTCCAAGTATCCTGAACTAGAGACAGCTTTTAAAGAAGGTGTTAAAGCAGGGAAGTACTATGCGGACCTGTATTCTATAGCCACTTATATACTTAAATTACATGGTGTTAAAACTGTACTGGGTGGAGACCAATGTTCATTCAGCCAAGCGGATCAATATTATTCATACCGTAGAGAAGCAAAAACAGGTCGTATGGCAACATTCGTTTTTATGGCGTGAAAATGCTAAACTTGACTGAATCTATCGACTTTTAATTGTTATGTCTTTGACTGCTAAATCTCTTGCTGTTGTTTATCACAGTCCATATGGACATACTGCTAAAGTAGCCCAATATATTACGCAAGGTGCTGAAAAAGCGGGTGTTCAAGTACATTTAATGAATGTTGAACAAGTTGATTGGGATGTGCTTGATGCGGCAGATGCGATAATTTTTGGTTGCCCTACCTATATGGGGAGCTTGAGTGCTGCCATGAAACTTTTTATGGAGCAGTCTTCTAAGCGCTGGTTAGCACGCACTTGGCAGGGTAAATTAGCTGCTGGTTTTACCAATGGCGGAGGTCTTAGTGGTGATAAATTGGCTGTTTTACAGCAAATTAATCTTTTTGCCATGCAACATGGCATGTTGTGGTCGGGCTTACCTCTTATGCCAACAGGGCGAAGCACTACAGATTTAAACCGTATGTCGAGCTTCTTGGGGCTAATGACACAATCTGATAATGCACCCGTTGAGGTGACGCCACCTGAAGGAGATTTAACAACGGCTGTTTGGTTTGGTGAATACATCGGATTGTTGTTAAATAAAATTAATTAATTTGTAAGAAAATACACTTAGAAATTATGATATAAATCACTGAAAAGCCTGGAGAATAAAATATCTTCAGGCTTTTTTATTGAGTGTTTATGCATACTTATTGGCATTATGTATCATTTATCTGTGATACGTGTCACAAAAATGATATTCATTTGCTCAAAAACTATTGATTTAATCTTCTCATAAAAATCCACTCGGGATGGGTGGAAATATGAAAAAGGATTAATTAATAATGAAAAAATCAGCATTAATCATTGCGTTATCTGCCTTGTCGCTCACATCATTTGTATACGCTAATGAAGGCCTTGTAAGCTTAGATGATCAAGAGTTGTCTAGTATTGATGGTGCTGCATTAATTAATCTGAGTGTTGTTGATCCTGAGAATACCAATGCTTTGATGAAAGCAGCCAATGTCGGTTTTTATAAACTTGGTATGGATGCTGAAATGGATATTAACGTCAATGTTAAAAGCCTAAGGCTTGGATGTGGCGGTGTAAATGGCGCGGGTGCATGCGATATTGATATCGATAATTTAAGTCTGAGCGGGCAAAGTAGCTCTTCGGATGGCCGTGCTAGTTCTTCTGCAAAATTAACCAATCCATTCATAGAACTTGCAATAAAAAATCCAAAAAGTGCATCGCAACGTGAGGTTGTTGGCTTCCGTTTGAGTGCAGATAAAGTGGTAGGTTTATTAACTACAGGTACAGAAAATACCAGCAAACCCAATGGTATTAATAACTTATCTGGTTATATGAAAGTACAGTCCGATAGTAGTGGTATGATTAAAGGTCTCGCAAGTACAGCTGGCACGCGATATAACCTGTACGGTTCAAATCAATACGGTAATTTATCAGTGACTGGGCGACTTCAAGCTTTAGGCTTGGGAGGCTTGGCCGAGGTTGATTTTAAAACCACAGCGGGTGGTTTTAATATCCCAAATATCGAGCGTAATCCATTTACCACACCGGCAATTGTGGTGAATGGTACGCGGATGAAAGATGTGACGTTGGTATCACAAGTCAAAGTCCCAGATATCTTACTGGGTGATGACAAAAGTGGATATCCAGCAGCTGGGACTGTAAGTTATAACGCGAATGGTAACCCCACGGGTGTGACAGCTCTTGGCGGTAAGGTAACTGCCACGGTGACAGGGTGTGATTGGTTAGCCTGTCTGCTCGCACCCACAGGTTCAAAATTTGAAAATGTCTATATGAGCGGTAAAATTACGGGAATCACTGCGGATTTAACATTAAAACAATCATTGGGTTTAATTCATAACTTACCAATTAATTCAGCAATGTCACTTAGTCTACAAAAGCAAGCCATTAAGTGGTTGGGCACCAATGACGATGATATTGCTCAAACAGGATGGTGGTTATCGGCTAAAGATCCTGTAAACATTGGTGAAGTGATTCCACAAGATTTAATTAATATTGAACAGTTTTTTCCTCAAATTGGTACAGCAGTCAGTGCTTACCTAAATACTAATCCTGCCAAGACCAGCGATTTGGGTGGTTTATTAAAAATTGGTGCTTTGACAGCAAATATTGGTAATGTGGATTTAAGCAAGTCACCACTAAAACTTAATGTTGAAAACTTAATCCTAAATGGGCAAGGTTTTGCACCGAACTGTTTTGGTGGTTTGAAATTCTGTTAAATGCTGATTGCAACATATAAAAAACCTCCGAATTGGAGGTTTTTTTATTTTGTATCTACATGCGGACTTATTTATGGAAAATCCGTGCTTTATCACGTTGCCAGTCACGGTCTTTTTCAGTCGCGCGTTTGTCATGTAATTGCTTACCTTTTACCAAAGCAATTTCCAATTTGGCATTTGGTCCTTTCCAATAACACGCTAAAGGCACACACGAATAGCCTTTTTGGTTAATCGCACCTTGTAACTTTTCAATTTCACGACGATTAAGTAAAAGCTTACGTGTACGTGTCGCTTCAGGTACAACATGTGTTGAAGCACTGAGTAAAGGCTGTACTTGCGCACCAAATAAGAAAGCTTCACCATTTTTAAATGTAATATAACTTTCCACAATGGTCATACGACCCGCGCGCATAGACTTGACTTCCCAGCCTTGTAGAGAAAGGCCAGCTTCAAATTTTTCTTCGATAAAATAATCATGACGAGCACGCTTGTTGAGTGCAATCGTTCCGCCGTTATTCTTTTTAACTACAATACTTGCTTTCGCCATAATCTAATACTTCCAAACTTAAGACTATTGTACCCGAACTTTTGAAGAGATGAAGTCTTTAAATTAATCGAGTTACTTCACCTATAAATCAAGATTTTGCTAAAATACCCATCTACAAAATAAACAGAGTACAGCTGGATGTCTAAAACTCGTGTAATTTATCCGGGCACATTCGATCCAATTACCAATGGTCATATTGATCTAGTCACTCGTGCATCACGTATGTTTGATGAAGTTGTTGTGGCAATTGCAATTGGTCATCACAAAAACCCAGTATTTAGTCTGGATGAACGTGTCGCACTTGCACAAGAGTCATTAAGTCATCTGTCTAATGTTGAATTTGTAGGTTTTGATGGTTTGTTGGTAAATTTCTTTAATGAACAAAAAGCCACTGCTGTACTGCGTGGTTTACGTGCAGTTTCAGATTTTGAATATGAATTTCAATTGGCCAACATGAATCGCCGTTTAGATTCTAAATTTGAAGCGGTATTCCTAACACCATCAGAGCAATATTCTTTTATTTCATCGACATTAGTGCGTGAAATTGCTCGTTTAAATGGTGATGTAACACAGTTTGTTCCTCAAGCTGTGGTCGAAGCCTTTAAACGGAAACAACAACAAGGCTGGTAGAGTGTCTTTATATATCACTGATGAATGCATCAATTGCGATGTTTGTGAACCTGTATGCCCAAATGAGGCAATTTTTATGGGTGAGGTCATTTATGAAATTAATCCAGACCTATGTACGGAGTGTGTAGGTCATCATGACAAACCACAATGTCAGTTGTTTTGTCCTGTAGATTGTATTCCGCTTGATCCATCGCATGCAGAAACCCAAGAGCAACTTTTGCAGAAGTATGAAAAACTGATTGCTCAAAAAACATCAAGCAATTAGTTTGCAAATTTGTTAGAATTCGCCCCGAAGTGAACCAGACGATCGCTGCTGTGTATAGGTCTTCGTGACTAAAGCAGGGGAGGAAAGTCCGGGCTTCATAGGGCAAGGTGCCAGGTAACGCCTGGGCGGCGTGAGCCGACGGAAAGTGCAGCAGAGAGTAGACCGCCTTCATTATGGTTTTGAGCAATCAAAATCGGAGGTAAGGGTGAAAGGGTGCGGTAAGAGCGCACCGCATGACTGGTAACAGTTCATGGCATGGTAAACCCCACCGGAAGCAAGACCAAATAGGGATCCTTTAGGCATGGCCCATGCTGGATCCGGGTAGGTCGCTTGAGCGTATGAGTGATTGTACGCCTAGAGGAATGATCGTCCTCGACAGAACCCGGCTTATCGGTTCACTTCAACAAATTTTGATCAAATACGCGCATTATGGGCTTGACGATATTTAAATATCCCTCCATAATGCGCGCACAGTTTAAGGCTATGTAGCTCAGTTGGTTAGAGCACCGCACTCATAATGCGGGGGTCACAAGTTCAAGTCTCGTCATAGCCACCATATTCAAAAAAAGACCACTCCGATTGAGTGGTCTTTTTTTATTTCTAAATCTTCCAAATTTAAAAAATTAACGATAAATAAAACGACGCATACCTGCACGTAAGGCAAATGCGCCATGCATATATACGCCACCGAGCCAATACGGCACATTAAAAACTTCTGAATAGCGATATTTGACTAACCCAAATTCAGCTAATAGTCCTTCAAAGAACATGCCGCCAATGGCAAGCATAATGGCTAATATCAGTAGCCATGTACGCTCATAGCTAAATAACCAGCGAATAAAAAAGCTAATATAGAAAATCCAGCACAATGCTTCTGGGTGGAAGTTACCAAAACCACTGAGTATGTAGACAATCGCAAAGAGCACCAAAGCCTCAATCAATGGAGCTGTACCGTCGTGATGGCAACTGAGCTGAGTCATCACATAGTGTTTGAATAGTTGCGTAAGTTGGATGTAGCTAAATGCCATGAAAGCAAAGGCAATAAAAAAGCCGGGGAATACCCACCAAGCCTGATTAAAAAATATTGGGTCTGGATAACTAAGCGTCTGGGTATAGACATGAATCGCATCGCAAAAAGTTGCGACGACTGCTGCCAGTAGGGCAAGTATAAATATGCCTGAGAATTGAGTGGTTCTCGTCATCATTCATCCTGAAAAGTAGTGATCTTTTTATTTTGTGAGTTCTTTATAGTATGAATTTAGAGAAAAGGCTATGACAAGTTGCGAGATGCTCATGTGTTAAATGTTAATTTATAGAGCTACTGTTATACTTAATATATAGTTAACTTGATGAATATAAATAGAAATGATAGATAACCAATTGAACTGGGCTAAAGATAATTTTGAGAATATTGAAACTGTATGGGAAGGTGTTCATTGGAAAAGAAAGTGTTCACTCTTTTAAATAAATTGATTTATATCTATCAAAATCCCTTGCACAACTTATGACTAAAAAATCTAAATTTCATAATGATAGTGCAGGGCTATTATTTTAAAACATGTAATAGCTATTGTATGATTAAAAAAACCACTCAACCTAAGTGGCTATTTTTATGAAAATAAATCTGATCTTAGTATTTTTTCAATTTCTTCCATGTCATTTTTTAATTTTTCTGAAATGGGCTGAATATCTACTGTAAATTTTTGGGTTATCTCATTTTGTGCGGATTCATCAAAAAATAGTTTAGAGATGTTACTTATATACTGAGTTGTCATTTCGAAAACGTTTTTATAGCCAATTGTTATTTCAGCTAATTTGTCTCTTATGGCATCAGGGGCAAAGAATTTCAAGCGATTGCATTCATTTTGTAATGTATTTAGCTCTTTAGATAAATTTGCAAATAAGCTTTGGATGTTTTGATGATACTCACTAGTAACTTGAGCTATCATATTGGTATCATTTTTTTCAGAAGCATTAAAAAGATCAATCAAAAATTTTTGCATATAAAGGTTGATTGACTTTTGTGAGTCGATTTGTGCTTTTGAATGAAATTTGTCTAATTTACTAAAGAAGTCGCCATAAATTTCTTGCTTGATACCAAAATTCTTTTTCTTTGTTTCTAGTTTTAAATCAAAACTATGTTTTAAGCTTTCCAAATCTTTGTCTTTTTCAGCTTTATAATCAATTAAAGATTTATCATTTTTTTGTTTTTGGTAAAAAGAAAATATCATCCATAAGATATTTGAAAGTGTAAATAATATGGTAAAGAAAACAGGATTTTCACTTACAAAACTCAAAATACTTTGCATATAGAATCTTTAGGAATTTTAATAATTTAATCATGGGTTTAATTGTTTAAGAATTCTACTATATATTCAATGTTATCCGTCTGCAACTGTTCCCGCATCTTTAAAAACTGCTTTTCATCTAAGTCATAGAGCTTGAGTGAAAGCAGTTTTTTGATATCTTCTTCAGAAAAGCGATATTTAATAATTTTAGCAGGTACACCGCCTACAACAGCATAAGGCGGTACATCTTTGGTTACCACCGCGCCTGTAGCCACCACAGCACCTTCACCGAGTGTAACGCCTTGCATAATCATCGCACGTGAGCCGATCCAGCAGCCATCACCAATGATTGTGTTACCGGCAGGTACAAAACTACGTGTATCAAACGGAAATGCTGAAATCCAGTCCGTGCGGTGGAGTTGGTTGCCGCCCATCATAATCACGCATTCTGCGCCAAAACAGACAAAATTACCGATATATAGCTGGTCTATCGGCTTCTCAGCTGTTGCAGGCTTATCATGTAAATAACGCACCACACAACGCTCAAAACCTTGATCCCAATATGCAGAATAATATGAATAATTCCCTTTGATGTGAATATTAGGGTTCTTCACTGTTTTAGAGATGAACTCAAACTCACACCAATGATTGACAGGTGAATTAATCAATTTTTCAGACATAATTTTAAATAGCTTAATGATTCGCGTGACTATTCTAGCTGACTCACTATAAATGTCGACTATAGATAAATGCTTAAGCCCGTTTTAAATGCAGCAAATGCGTGGCTTGAGTATGTCGTATTCCATCCTTACGATTTGCAAAATAACGCTGAGTAATGTCATGTGCAGATAAATCTTCTAAGACCACATAACCTAGCCTTGAAACGGCACGGTGTAACTCATCACTGTGAAATGTCCCAATAATGGGTTCACTTAAAAAATAGGTAAATTTGGAAACAGCAAATGATCCGACACGCTCTAGTCCTGTTAAATCTTGATAGGGAATAGAATAATCTAAAACTAATTCGCTGCCCGCGACTGCAAATTCGGCAATGGTTTGCAAGGTGCTAAAAGTTGTTTCTGGGTTTAAGTAATGCGTCGTTCCAAGCCAAGAAAAGAAAGCAGGTTGCGCGATATTATAAGAACTACGTTTTAAAGCATGCGCTAAATTTTCTTTTTCAAAATCAATTGAAACAAATTCAACATGGTCTGGAACATGGCCGAGTTTTTGTAGACTTTGTATTTTTAATGCCTGAGTATCAGGGTGATCAACTTCAAAGACTTTAATATCGGAGTACTTCTGAGCTAAACGGAGGACAAAAGAATCTAGGCCAGCACCAATCAGCACATATTGTTTAATCCCTTGTTGTAGTGCCATTTCTAATTGATCTTCGGCATAGCGTGAACGAGCCACGACTTGTGCAGTGAGTAATCCAAACGTTTGATTGGGTATTTTGCTATTTAACGCTTTTATAAACGTACGATTTGAAAGGAGTCGACGCCAAATTGGACTGGTTAAATGAAAGGCATAAGGGTCGGAAAAAACAGGTTGGTTCGTATATAGATAATGATTAGCGCGAATGGCAGCAGCAGCTTGCGCTGTTCGGCTTGCATGTCCAAATTTCATCGTGTGTTATGACTCTTTTGTTTTAGATAACACTTTAATGAAATAAGCCATTTGAACAATGACGTATTCAGTCGACTATTGTTGCTGAACGTACATTTTGGTCACTCGATAGCATGCATGACCTAAGCGAAAAACATAGAACAATAAAAAACCCCTCAAAAGAGGGGCTTAAAATTGCTTATCTTAATGAATTAAAGATATTCAACTTTAGAAACTTCGTACTCAACTTCACCTTGTGGTGTGATGATTTTCACGTCGTCGCCTTCGTTTTTACCCAAAAGACCACGCGCAATTGGAGAGTTCACAGAGATCTTGTTGATCTTAAAGTCTGCTTCGTCATCACCTACGATTTTGTAAGTTTTTTGTTCTTCAGTATCTAAGTTTTCAATCGTTACAGTCACACCGAAAACCACACGACCATTTTGCTCTAAGTCTTTAACATCAATGACTTGGCAAGCACCCAATTTACCTTCGATATCTTGGATACGGCCTTCACAGAAACCTTGTTGCTCACGCGCAGCATGGTATTCCGCGTTTTCTTTCAAATCCCCATGTTCACGTGCTTCAGCAATTGCTGCAGTAATACGTGGACGATCAACACTTTTAAGTTGCTGTAATTCTTTCTCTAGGGCAATTTTGCCTTCGGGAGTCATAGGATAACGTTGCATTGTTGTCCCTCATGTTTGTTTAAAAAAAGAAAAAATCAGAAAAACACTGATTTACAAATGAAAAAAGCCCGCCACCAAGAAGGTGACGGGACTTCTTGGAAGCTAATTAACCTTTGGTAAGGTCTTGTAGACGATATACATCCATTGGCAATTTAATTGCTAAAGCTTGGCATACTGCATCAGCACCGTTAAGGGTAGTTGTGTAATACACTTTACCTTGTAGTGCAGAGCGACGGATCGAGAATGAATCTTCTTGAGCCTGTTTGCCTTCAGTTGTATTGATAATGAGGTGAACTTCGCCATTTTTCAAGCGATCGACGATATTAGGACGACCTTCAGTCACTTTGTTCACACGTTCACATTCAATACCAGCTTCTTTAATTACATCATAAGTACCGCCAGTCGCGATAACTTTGAAGCCAAGATCTGTCAACTGTTTCGCGATACCAACAGCACGTGGCTTGTCAGAATGACGAACAGATAAGAATGCATGTTTTACTTCGCCTTCAGTTGGTAGACCTGGTAAACGATCATTCGAGCCTAACACAGCTTTATAGAATGCTTCACCAAATGTTTTACCAACACCCATTACTTCGCCAGTAGATTTCATCTCAGGGCCAAGAATTGGGTCAACACCAGGGAATTTGTTGAATGGGAACACAGCTTCTTTTACAGAGAAGTGTTCAGGAATAATCTCTGAAGTGAAACCTTGTGACACAAGAGATTGACCTGCCATACAACGTGCAGCGACTTTTGCTAAAGACTCACCGATACATTTAGAAACGAATGGCACAGTACGTGATGCACGTGGGTTCACTTCTAAGATGTATACGTCAGTACCTTTAACCGCAAACTGAACGTTCATTAAACCAATTACGCCAAGCTCTTTTGCCATAGCGATCGTTTGACGACGCATTTCGTCCTGTACTTCTTGAGATAAAGAGTAAGGAGGAATAGAACATGCTGAGTCACCTGAGTGAATACCAGCTTGTTCGATGTGCTGCATGATACCGCCAATCACAACGTCTTTACCGTCAGATACGCAGTCCACGTCAACTTCAATCGCGTCGTCAAGGAAATGGTCAAGTAGAACTGGCGCTTCGTTAGATGCTTGAACCGCGTCACGTAGGTAGCGTTTCAATTCGTCATCGTTGTACACGATTTCCATTGCACGACCACCAAGTACGTAAGATGGACGTACAACTAATGGATAACCAACTTTTGCCGCTTCAGCCATACCTTCTTCAGCAGATTTAACAATGCTGTTGTTTGGTTGACGAAGTTGCAGACGTTGAATCATTTGTTGGAAACGTTCACGGTCTTCCGCACGGTCAATTGCGTCTGGAGATGTACCGATAATTGGCGCACCAGCTTCTTCTAAAGCACGAGCCAATTTAAGCGGAGTTTGACCACCGTACTGAACGATAATGCCTTTAGGCTTCTCGATACGCACGATTTCAAGTACATCTTCCAAAGTAATTGGTTCGAAGTACAAACGATCAGATGTGTCGTAATCTGTAGAAACAGTTTCAGGGTTACAGTTCACCATGATTGTTTCATAGCCGTCATCACGCATTGCAAGGGCAGCGTGTACACAGCAGTAATCGAATTCGATACCTTGACCAATACGGTTAGGACCACCACCGATCACCATGATTTTGTCACGGTTAGATGGATTCGCTTCACATTCTTCATCGTAAGTAGAGTACATGTAAGCTGTATCAGATTCGAATTCTGCAGCACATGTATCTACACGTTTGTAAACTGGAGTTACGCCCAAGTTCCAACGGTGTTTACGGAATTGTTTTTGTGAAATGCCCATCAAGTCCGCAATGCGAAGATCTGATAAACCTTTGCGTTTGAACGAACGGATGTTGTCCGCATTCAAATCACCAAAACCTAAAGTTTTGATTTGGTTTTCAGTTTTGATGATGTCTTCGATTTGAATCAAGAACCAACGGTCAATTTTGGTTGCTTCAAATACTTCATCAAGTGTGAAACCGTGACGGAATGCATCACCTACGTACCAAATACGCTCTGGACCTGGAACTTTCAATTCAACGAGAATTTTTTCACGTGCGCCTTCAGTACCCACTGCGATTTTTTCATCAAAACCACATGCGCCAACTTCAAGACCACGAAGCGCTTTAGACACAGACTCTTGGAAGTTACGGCCAATTGCCATTACCTCACCGACAGATTTCATCTGAGTCGTCAAAGTTGCGTCCGCTTGCGGGAATTTCTCGAAGTTGAAACGAGGAATCTTTGTTACAACATAGTCAATTGCTGGTTCGAAAGATGCAGGGGTTGTACCGCCAGTGATGTCGTTTTTCAACTCATCAAGGGTATAACCTACAGCCAATTTCGCCGCGATTTTTGCAATTGGGAAACCCGTTGCTTTAGACGCAAGTGCAGATGAACGAGAAACACGTGGGTTCATCTCGATTACAACCATACGGCCGTCTTTCGGGTTAATACCGAACTGAACGTTAGAACCGCCAGTTTCAACACCAATTTCACGAAGTACAGCTAAAGATGCATTACGTAGAAGTTGGAATTCTTTGTCTGTCAATGTTTGCGCAGGAGCAACAGTGATTGAGTCACCAGTGTGTACGCCCATTGGGTCAAAGTTTTCAATGGTACATACAATGATACAGTTGTCGTTTTTGTCACGAACAACTTCCATCTCGTATTCTTTCCAGCCAATTAAAGATTCATCGATCAATAACTGTTTGGTTGGAGAAAGATCGAAACCGCGTTCACAGATTTCGATGAATTCCTCACGGTTGTATGCGATACCGCCACCAGAACCACCCATGGTGAATGATGGGCGGATAATCACAGGGAAGCCGAAACGTGCTTGAATTTCTAACGCTTGTTCCATTGACTCAGCAATGTCAGCTTTTGGACATTCAAGACCAATTTTACGCATTGCCTGGTCGAACAGTTTACGGTCTTCAGCTTTTTCGATTGCTTCTTTGGTCGCACCAATCAATTCAACATTGAATTTTGCTAAAATGCCGTGCTCATCGAGGGCAAGGGCACAGTTCAATGCAGTTTGACCACCCATTGTAGGAAGAACTGCATCTGGACGTTCTTTCTCAATGATTGCAGCTACAGTTTGCCAAGTGATCGGCTCAATGTAAGTTGCGTCTGCCATAGCAGGGTCAGTCATAATGGTTGCTGGGTTAGAGTTTACCAAAATAACACGGTAGCCTTCTTCACGAAGGGCTTTACATGCTTGAGCACCTGAGTAGTCAAACTCACATGCTTGACCGATGACAATCGGACCAGCACCAATAATTAAGATGCTTTTAATGTCTGTACGTTTAGCCATGATGCTTCCTTAATTACTTCTTAGATGCTTCGATAAGTTCGATGAAATGATCGAACAATGGTGCGCAGTCATGTGGACCAGGGCTTGCTTCGGGGTGACCTTGGAAACTGAACGCAGGTTTATCTGTACGGTGAATACCTTGTAGGGTTTGGTCGAACAGTGATTTGTGCGTAGCTTTCAAGTTTGCAGGTAATGTTTCTGCATCGACTGCGAAGCCATGGTTTTGCGAAGTAATCATCACAATACCAGTTTCCATGTTTTGCACAGGGTGGTTGGCACCGTGGTGGCCGTGAGGCATTTTCACAGTTTTAGCACCTGAAGCAAGTGCAAGAATTTGGTGACCCAAGCAAATACCAAATACAGGTACGTTACGAGCATCTTCTACAATTGTTTTTACAGCTTCAATTGCGTAGTCACATGCAGCTGGATCGCCGGGGCCGTTCGATAAAAACACGCCATCTGGATTCAATGCAAGTACGTCAGCAGCAGGAGTTTGCGCAGGCACGACAGTCAATTTACAACCGCGGTCTGCGAGCATACGTAAGATGTTGGTTTTGACACCGTAATCGTATGCAATAACATGGAATTTAGCTTCAGGCTGAGAGAAACCTTTACCTAATGTCCAAGAACCTTCAGTCCATTCAAAGCCTTCAGGGTCACAGCATTCTTTTGCAAGGTCTAAACCATTTAAACCACCAAAAGCGCGTGCTTTAGCTAAAGCTTCTTCTTCTGTAATGTTTTCGCCAGCAAGGATACAACCATTTTGTGCACCTTTTGCTCGCAGAATACGCGTTAATTTACGTGTATCGATGTCTGCAATAGCAACAACATTGTGTTGTTCAAGGTAATCACCAAGTGATTGCTCAGCACGGAAGTTGCTATGCAATAAAGGTAGGTCACGAATGATCAATCCGTTAGCCCATACTTTATGAATTCGACCTGACTCAGCGTCTTCATCATTACAACCTGTGTTACCGATATGTGGGTAAGTTAGTGTCACAAGTTGTTGTGCATAACTAGGGTCAGTCAAAATTTCTTGATAGCCAGTCATTGCTGTATTAAAAACGACTTCACCAGTCGTACTACCCGATGCGCCAATAGAAGTACCTTTAAAGATAGTTCCGTCGGCAAGGGCTAAAATTGCTGGGGTGCTCAAACCAAAGCTCCTGAAATTTAGGCTGTAAAAAAGCGAGAAGACGAAAAAAAAGGAAGGCTATTTAAAAACCTACCCTCCCTATGTCTGCTCGCTTGAACTTAACACTGCATTATACGCATGATGGAGCGTGAAGTCCATTCTAAAAATCGTGAATATGTGAGATATAGGGGTTGTATTTCGAGTGAAAGTTTGGTTTTAAGGAAATACATAAAAAATGTAAGCAATTAATTATTGTCTGACAAATCATAAATTAAAATTTATCAATTCGGCTAATGTAGTTATTTCATCTAATAACTAAAGGTACACAGTCATGGCTACACAACAAAAACAAGCAGCGGCTAAATCCTCCCTAAAAGAAGTCGTAGCAGAGGGTGCAGAAAAATTGGAACAAGTTGCCAAAGAAGCCTCTGTTCAGGCGACTGAAGCGGTCACAGAGAGTACGAGTAAAATTGAAGCTGAAGCAAAACAGCTGAATGCCAGTGTGCAGGATCAGCTACGCCAACTTAAGCAAGATTTGTTGCAAAAGTTAGATCAGTTGAAATCACAATTTGGATCTTCTCAAAAAGATTTTGGCGAGCTTAAAGAGTTTGTAAAAACTGAATTAAATACCGTGATTGAAGACCTTTCAAAATTAGGTAAAGAATTGAAAGAAGATGTCACTCAAATTTCGGGTAAACATAAAGAACATTTAACGGAAACATTTAAACGTTCAAAAGAACATACTTTGGAAGCGTGGAAAAAAGTCGTGCCAGTTAAAGCAGACGTAAATGACAAAACTACAGATTTAAAAAGCTAAGATTTAATTCAGGACTGAATATTGATGAAGTCTGAAAGTAGCATATAGGATGGTCTATTTAACATGTGTAGATCGGCTATACGGATTAAACGGAATAACTGTTGGCGATAGTTTCGAATCAGTAGATATGGCCGTACTTGAAGCGATTTACAAGCAATAAAAAAGCAAAAGGAAAACCTTTTGCTTTTTTTCACAATTTAGAACTGATGCAACCAATCACGTTTATTGTGAAAGTCTGCATTAGGGCTACTGTGCTGCATGGCATAGTATTGCGCACCCTCGGGGGTTTGTAATACTGCGGTTAAACCTAGATATAGGTCTTCCCATTTAAGTTTGTACTTCAGCATGAATTCTGTCAGATCTAGACTGACATTTAAGCCATAGTGCGTCCGTTTTAACTGATTCAGTTCAATATCGTAAGCAGCTTGTGGCGGCATGTCTTCTGGATAGCGATATTCTTCAAACTGGTATGCCTGCCAAGCTTGTGAAGGGGAGAGGTTGATTTCACGATAGAAGTCTTCATCACGAACACCAATGAAAACTTCAAGACAGGTCTGCTCCCATAGATAATCAGCTCTAGGATGGGCAGATACCATTTCTGGCCATTGAATCAATTGGTTCGGATCACGAATCCAAAAACCCACATTTAATGTATATGGGCTTTGTTGTTCGATCGCACCAACGAGGGAGATAGCCTGAAAACGACGATCAAATGCGCTGAGTTCGAAACTTGCCATGCGATAATTTAGTTAGATAAGTGAGCGAAACGAACAAGATTTGATAATTTTGCATTTTGCTTTGGCGCTTTTTTGTAAAGCAATGCAATTTTACCAATAGTTTGAACAACTTCTGATTCAGAAACTGATGCAATTTCAGTAATCATTGCAGCGCGTGCTTCACGGTCTTCTGCAACGACTTTTACTTTGATCAGTTCATGGTCGTTTAACGCACGGTTTAATTCTTCAACAACGCTTTCAGATAAACCTTTATCACCTACCATAACCACTGGGTTAAGCGTGTGACCAATTTGACGTAAGCGTTTACGTTCTTGAATAGATAAAGCCGCCATAAATATAACCTAATTTTAAAAACGACCTAGTATAGCAAAATCAAAGTTGAAGCGCTTTAAATAATCAGCATTTTATCGATGAGTATTATTGAAAAAAACACCGATTTAGCATGTTTTTAGATACAGATGTATACTGCAAAAGGGTGTAATTTCACGTACAATCAAGAATGAGAAGTTTTTTTTATTTAGAGAGTTATGGCTACACGCATTACCAACCAAAAATTATCCAAAAGCAGTCGTGATTGGATGCGCGAGCATCTTGACGATCCCTTTGTGAAAAAAGCGCAAAAGGAAGGATATCGTGCGCGTGCCGCTTATAAACTACTCGAAATGCAGGAAAAGTATAAAATTATTAAGCCTGGTATGACAGTTGTCGACTTGGGTGCTGCACCTGGGAGTTGGTCTCAGATAGCAGGTAAGCTAGTTGGCGACAAAGGTCTCGTGATTGCTTCTGATATTTTACCTATGGATGCTTTACCGGATGTAACCTTCCTGCAAGGTGACTTTCGTGAACAAGAAGTATTCGATAAATTGTTAAATATTTTAGATGGACGTCAAGTAGACGTTGTAATTTCAGATATGGCCCCCAATACATCAGGTAATAAGGCTGTAGATCAACCGCGTCAAATTTATCTTTGTGAATTAGCAATTGACTTTGCACAGAAGGTTCTAGGACCCAAAGGGCAGTTTGTTGTGAAAGTGTTCCAAGGCATTGGATTTGACGAATACCGTAAGCAAGTTGTTGATACATTTGATGTGTTAAAAACAGCGAAACCCGCGGCATCTCGTGCTCGTTCAAAAGAAGTGTTTTTGATTGGGCAAGGGCGTAAGAAGCTAATCAAGTAAAGTTTACTTGCCAAGGCGTTAAAAATTGTGCATTTTGTACGTTTTTAAATTATTGCGAAGCTACTCTGCAGCGTAAATATTAGAGTCACCCACTTGGGTGGGAATGATCGAATTAGATAGAAATGGGAATAAAGCTTTGAGCGATCTTTTTAAGAATGCCGTGTTGTGGCTGGTTATCCTAGGCGTGCTGGTGCTAATCTTCAGCAACGTCAGTGACCGCAATCAACCGACCGCGATGAACTATTCTGAGTTCGTGGCAGCCGTAAATGCGGGTCAGATTAAACAAGTCACCATTGATGGCGAAAGAATTCGTGGCGAAAAATCAAACGGTTCAGAGTTTGAAAGTATCCGTCCTGCGGTTCAAGATCCTGAACTAATGCCGAACCTTATCAAAAACAATGTTGTTGTTGAAGGTACAGCGCCACAGCGTCAAAGTATTTTGATGCAACTTCTGATTGCAAGTTTCCCTGTTCTTTTAATCATTCTGTTATTCATGTTCTTTATGCGCAACATGGGTGGTGGAGCTGGTGGTAAGAACGGCCCAATGAGCTTTGGTAAGTCAAAAGCAAAAATGCTTTCTGAAGATCAAATTAAAGTGACATTTACTGATGTTGCAGGCTGTGATGAAGCGAAGCAAGAAGTTGTAGAAATTGTCGACTTCTTAAAAGATCCATCTAAGTTTAAGCGTTTAGGTGCAAGCATTCCGAAAGGCGTGTTGATGGTTGGTCCTCCAGGTACAGGTAAAACTTTACTAGCGAAAGCAATTGCTGGTGAAGCGAAAGTACCGTTCTTTAGTATTTCGGGTTCTGACTTTGTTGAAATGTTCGTGGGTGTGGGTGCGTCCCGTGTCCGTGATATGTTCGAACAAGCGAAACGCCATGCGCCATGTATCATTTTCATCGATGAGATTGATGCAGTCGGTCGTCATCGTGGTTCGGGTACTGGCGGTGGTAATGACGAACGCGAACAGACATTGAACCAAATGTTGGTTGAAATGGATGGTTTTGAGGGTAACGAAGGTATTATCGTTATTGCTGCAACCAACCGTGCTGACGTACTAGATAAAGCATTACTTCGTCCAGGTCGTTTTGACCGTCAAGTGATGGTGTCTTTACCAGACATTAAAGGTCGTGAGCAAATTCTGAATGTACATTTGAAAAAATTACCTTCAGTGACTGGTGTAGACGTGAAAGTTTTGGCACGTGGTACACCGGGCTTCTCAGGTGCACAATTGGCTAACCTTGTGAACGAAGCTGCGTTGTTTGCTGCACGTCGTAACAAGAATACCGTCGATATGCATGACTTTGAAGATGCTAAAGACAAACTGTACATGGGCCCTGAACGCAAATCTATGGTGATTCGTGAAGAAGAGCGTCGTGCAACAGCTTACCATGAAGCAGGCCATGCGATTGTTGCTGAAATCTTGCCGGGTACTGACCCAGTGCATAAAGTAACAATTATGCCGCGTGGTTGGGCATTGGGTGTGACTTGGCAGTTGCCTGAACACGACCAAACTAGCCATTACAAAGACAAAATGTTGAATGAACTCTCAATCTTGTTCGGTGGTCGTATTGCTGAAGAAGTGTTCATTAACCAAATGTCGACAGGTGCTTCGAATGACTTTGAACGTGCAACCAAAATGGCACGAGCTATGGTCACTAAGTACGGTATGTCAGACAAAATGGGTGTGATGGTTTACGAGGATGACTCACAGCAATCATTTATGGGTGGTTTGGGAAGTCGTACGATTTCTGAAGCAACTCAACTCGAGGTTGATCGTGAAGTTCGCCGCATTTTAGATGAACAATATCGTGTAGCACGTGACATTCTTGAAAATAACAAGGATATTGCGCATGCCATGGTGAAAGCATTACTTGAATGGGAAACCATTGATCGTGATCAAATCCGTGACATTATGGAAGGTCGTGAACCACAACCACCGAAAGTGTACATCGCTGAGAATCCAGTGATTGATGTAACACCTACAGATGGTCCAGAAGTTCCGCCACCATTGCCATCTTTACCTAAGGTTTAAGATGTATAAAACCACCTTCGGGTGGTTTTTTTATGCCTTTAACTACTGCATGAAGTGCATTTGCAGGCAATGATGTGTGGTTAAGGGTAAAATAACACAGTGTAATGCTGCATGATGTTTAGGATAAATTGATATGAAATTAGTAACACTGCCAAATCAAATTTTAACGTGTGGGAATTTACAATTAGATTTATCTAAACCGCACGTTATGGGCATCCTAAACGTCACACCTGATTCATTTAGCGATGGTGGGCATCATAATGCTAAAGAGCAAGCCATCGCACATGCGATTCAAATGATTGAAGATGGCGCGACAGTCATTGATGTTGGGGGAGAGTCAACTCGCCCAGGTGCTTCAGTGGTTGAAGTGGAAGAAGAAATCCGCCGAGTCGTACCAGTTGTTGAAGCATTAGCGAAATTGAATGTTGTGATTTCAATAGATACTTCACAACCTGAGGTCATCAAAGCAGCGGTAAAAGCCGGTGCTCATATTTGGAATGATGTGAGAGCACTGACTAAGCCACAAGCACTTGAAACAGCAGCAGCATTGAATTTACCCGTCATTATCATGCATATGCGTGGTGAGCCGACGACCATGAATAATCTCGATCAGTATGATGACGTGACACAAGATGTGATGAATGAACTTAAGCAGCGAATTGATGATGCTTTAGCTGCAGGGGTGAAATCACACAATATTATGATTGATCCAGGCTTTGGCTTCGCTAAAAATGCACAACAAAATTTACAGCTATTACAAAATTTACATCAGCTTATGACAATGGGCTATCCAATGCTCTCCGCGCTCTCACGTAAGCGTTTTATTGGTGAAGCTTTAGGTGGGGCAGATGCACAGCATCGCGCTGTAGGTTCGGTTGCAGGGCATCTGATAAGTATTCAACAGGGAGCGAGTATGGTGCGTGCACATGATGTAAAAGCCACAGTTGAGGCTATTAAAGTTTGGCAGGCCATGCAGTCGGCTTAAATTATTGGGTGTTTTAGATTAACAAGATGATGTGATGCAATTTGAATGTTTACGTGATTGGTAATTTCTAAATTTGACGGTTTTTTTCGATGCTATTTGGCTTAATTGTAGCGTTTGTGTTATACAGGCGAGCTTAAATATTTAGTTTAGAGTTTTGGTATGTTTGCAGATTTACTGCTGCCTATGTTTGATGATGAATATTATCCAGATGTATTGGTGGCGGAAGTAAAATTATTGGTCGACCAATTTGCGAAGAAGGTGTCGAAAACTGATTTATCTGCAACTGATATCTACCATTTTGCAAATGAAACTGTAGCGCAATTAAACAAGATGAAGCCACAATTTGAAGATTTGGATTCATCATTGGATGATACTGCTGCAGATTATATTGCTGAAGCCATGATGATGGTTTTACAAGATGCAGATTATATGGATATTGAAATGGAAGAGTTAGTTGCCAATCGCGAATGGTAAAGTCTGTACTAAAAAGCCCCGCTTTTAACGGGGCTTTTTTGTGGGATTTTTTAAGACAATACTATGAGTCTAAATATTCGCGAATTGATTTAAAACGAATCTGTTGGCAAAGTTTTTGTTCTTGTTGCATTGCCTGTATATGCAGTTGGTAAAAATAGTCCTGTATATCTTGATTTTCTCCTTTTCGAATTCTTTTAGATTCTTTGTATGCCCAATACGCAAGTTGTCTCAGCTTTTGTAACTTTATGCGATCTATAGCGCTACAATCAGATTTAAAAAAGGGCTCAGATAGCACCAACCCAAACGTACTCAAGCTAATACAGCTGAAGCAAAAAATATTAATGAAATCTGAGTGAAAGTAGTTAAAGTTAAACCCAAGTAAAAGCATTGTTATCAGTAATAAATAAAGTTGCACTTGCAAGACATGGATCTGGCATTTTGCACTATAGGTTGCCTGAAAATGCGCATATGCGACATATATAAAAATAAAAGGCACTACACAGAGTAGACCTATATTAAATAGCGCTGTATTGGTTGTAACATTAATGAATGTTTGGGCAAAATGACCCATTAATTGAATGCAGAAAATAAAAAAAACAAAAAATAGAAGGCAAGAAAGAAAAACAGGTACTGATGGGCTTAAGCCTACAATTTTGTTATGACTAAAGAGGAGGCGTTGAAAAAATGCTTTAGGATGCTTGAGTTGTAACGAGGGAAGATCGAATTTAGATGATTCAGGCATGGAACAAATTTTATAAGAATAATTTAGGCATAAAAAAACCAGCATAATGCTGGATCTTTTATTGCACCATTTTAAGAAGTATTAAAATGGTGCCCGAGGCCAGACTCGAACTGGCACGCTTTGTGGGCGGGGGATTTTAAATCCCCTGTGTCTACCGATTTCACCACTCGGGCATGTGCGCAATAATAGAGGACAGATTTAAACTTGGCAAGCGTATTTAGTTGTATTTGTTTTAATTTCAATCAATTCATGTGCATATGTCGAAAAAATACTATTTTTTATTGAAAATACCTACCTTATTTCTCATTTTATGATGCCTGTACATGCGCAAAATGAGGTGGTTTTTATTTCATTAATTCATCTAAGTAATTTTCCACATTTTTGTGCTTAAGCTTTTTGCATAGTTGGTTTTCATGATGCAGCATTTGAATGTGCAAAGTCTGAAATTTAGTAAACTCTTCTTTAAGCTGAATTTGTTTAGTACCAGATGCTGTACATAATTTTAATTTAAATTGAGCTTTAAGCATTTGTTTGTAAGACCAATAACAAATACGGCGAGTCTCTTGTAATACATAGTATTGTTCGCTGCTACTTTCACCTTTAAATAGGTTTTCCTTATAAAAGCGAACAAAACCAAAGCTGATTGCAAAAAAGAAAAGCACAGATTGCACAAACTGGCTTTGTAAAAATGCGATATTTAACAGTTGCAGCAAAATCACTACGGCAAGCTTAAACGGCGTATTTTTTAGGCTTTTATATAGCGATATTGAACTGTGTTTGATCTGCTTAATGACAACCAGTACGGCCAACATAAAAAACAGCATAATGCTCAGCACAGCAATACTATTTGAGCGAAAGTCACTCATACTCGGAAAATAATACTGAATGGCCTGATGAATACTCATGCTCAATGAAACAAAGATCATGGCTGCAATGATCCAAGGTAAGAGCTCCTTAAGCTCATCTAAAATCCCTTGGGTTTTTAACATACTATAAAGCAGGTAATTTCGTTTAAAGGCAGCGGGGTATTGCAGTTTCAGTTGTTGGAGAAAAAGAACAGCCTGTTTATTCTGAGTCATGTGGTGACATTGGTATTAAAGCGTGAAACTAATATAGATGATTTCTTTAAAAATGGCATAAAAAAATAAAAAATAGTGTTGTATATCTGATCATTAAACAGCAAACGAATAATTCTATAATTGAATAAGCAGTTTTAAATACACTTTTATGCGAAAATATAAACCGAATTATTTTTTATTTGAAAAGGCAGTTTATGACTGATCAATCTCCTGCAACACTGAGTGATATCGAAATTTTAGACATTCTTCAGTCTATGAAATCTGATGAATTAAATACTGAAGCAAATGTTGTCATTCGTAATGGTGGTAAAGCAGGTCGTCAGGAAGCGCATAAACAAGCATTGGTCTGTCTAAATGTTGCTTTTGAGGCAAAATTTGTTGAAGCAGTGACTTTAGCTTTAAATCTAAATGAAGCACAAAGTAAAAAAATTCGTTATAAAAAAGACCGTATCCGCATTCTAAAAGTACGTGGTATTGATTACTTAGATATTGATGGTGCTGAGACTGCACAAGTGCTGTCACAAGTAGCGCAAGCGATTACACGTGAAGATGCGACAGTTACCCATGATTTGCATAACATTTTCCCGTTTTGGAAAGAAGGCTGGCCAATGGTGCAGTTTGATAATGTCTACAAAATTTTAGAAGAAGATATTGCCATCCATTATCAAGCAGTACTGGATGCTTTAATTAGTAAGCATTAATTAAAAAAAGCGCCAGTTGGCGCTTTTTTATTGGCAAAAATTAGGTTAATTGAGTGTGGAGTAAAATGGGAACATTCCAAAGACAAGTGCGGCAAGTAGCATTACCATACAAGTAATTACAGCCCAAATAATCGCGAATTTTTGATGTTGTCCAAATTCAATACCAGCAAGCCCACAGAGTAAATAGGTCGATGGAACTAATGGTGAAAGTAAGTGCACAGGCTGGCCGACAATAGAAGCGCGTGCCATTTCAACGGGTTCAATACCATAATGAGCAGCGGCTTCTGAAAGAATAGGTAAGACGCCAAAATAAAAAGCATCATTTGACATGAAAAAGGTCAAAGGCATACTGATCACTGCCGTGATTGGTGCTAAGTAAGGTCCCATACTGGCTGGAATAATCGCAACTAATTCTTTAGACATGGCATCTACCATACCCGTACCAGCTAAAATGCCTGTAAAAATACCTGCTGCAAAAATAATCCCGACGACGTTCAATGCACTACCGGCATGATGAGCAATCAGACTCTTTTGCATGTCGATACTGCGATAATTCACAACAAGTGCAATACATAGCGCCACCATGAATAAAATTGGCATAGGTAGAATACCGAGTACTAAGCCGACCATTAATAACAGCGTGAGTAATGCATTAAACCAGCGTAAATGAGCTCGGTTGGCTTCAGGATTTTCAGAAATTTGAATGCTATCGCCATGGCTGACATCTAGCTGAATAATGCCTAAGCGTTTACGTTCCATACGGCCGTACATGAAACCTAAGAAATAGAGCCATGCGATGGCAAAGAGCATGGGCAAAACCATGGGAACAAATACATCACTAGGATCAACATGTAAGGCACTGGCAGCACGGGCAGTTGGGCCGCCCCAAGGTGTAAGGTTCATAATGCCGCTAGAAAGCATAATGAGACAGGCCATAATTAAAGGGCTCATGCCCAAACGTTTATACAGCGGTAACATCGCTGCAACGCAGATCATATAAGTTGTAGAGCCATCGCCATCGAGTGAAACAATCAGAGTGAGCGTAATCGTGCCAAGGACGACTTTAAGCGGATCGCCTTTAACTAAGCGTAAAATAAATTTAACAGATGGATCGAATAGTCCAGTATCGATCATGATGGCAAAATATAAAATCGCGAACAAAAGCATAATGCCTGTAGGTGCTAATTTTTTTACACCTTCAATCATCATTTCGCCGATTTGGTTTATTTGTATATGTGCCAAACTTTCAAAATAATAACCAAGTAACCATGCAATTAGAGCAAACAGTAATGGGATTAAGGTGAGCGCAACAAGTGGGCTCATTTTTCTGGACATGATTAGATACATAAAGCACATAATCATGCCTAGACCAAGTATGGTAAGCATGGTTCATTCCTTTGAATTTTATATTGCGAGCATGTAAAGAGTGACAGAGCTTAGCGGGTATAAAAAAAGGACAAAACAAAGCCAATAAAATGTGAAATTGGTCACTATTTAGCTAAAAAATGTTTTTTAAAAATAAAATACTTAGTAACACCTGCAAAATGACTTTTTAATTATCTACTTTATAAAATCTGCATGATTTTACATTTTGCTACATTGCTGGGGGTGATCATTGATGTTCATGGGCTTAATTTGATGCCCAAAGTGCCAACAATATGCGAATCGGCCAACTAAAAAAACGATACCAAAATATGAGTGGATTATAGAAGAACAATCCAAAAGTCATCGTATCGGTATAACCTTGGCGACCTCGTTCATGCGGATAGGGCGTCAAAAACCAAGTTAAAATAATCAGAGCAACACCAATAATGAGAAATAAAGCTTGCTGAGTGTTGCTAAAAAAGTAATAAACCAAGTAAGCACCTGTATAGAAACTTAGACAAGTGAGTAAGGCGCGTAGTGATATTCCCCTCTTTTGATCCAATTATTATAATTATTAGATGATAAAAAGAAGAATCAGATCAATCTGATTCTTCTTCAGGAATGGTGTCGTTTAGTGTCTCTTGAAGGCGCGTAACCAATAGCTGATCAATTTTAAAATGATCAACATCAACCACTTCAAATTTGTAACCATTAAAACTCACAAAGTCTGCTGGTCGTGGAATTTTACGTAGTTTGTACATCATAAAACCTGCGAGAGTTTCATAGTTCTCTTCATCAGGCATTTCATCTAAACCCAGTGCGTGTTTCAGGTCTTCAATCGGCGTGCTGCCATCAATTAACCATGAATTAGCATCACGTTTAATAATTTGTTGCTCTGCTTCAATTGGAGTGACCCAGTCACCCATTACCGTAATCATAATGTCTGAAAGTGTGATTACACCAACGACAAGGGCATATTCGTTGATGACCACAGCAAATTTTTCTTTGGTTGAGCGAAAGCGGTCAAGCAATTCAGACAAAGTGAGTGTGTCGGGAATGGTTAAAACATTTCGAATGGTATTTTCATTGAGTTGAAGTAAAGATTGATTGTTAAGGATACGAACCAAAATATCTTTCGAGTCGACATATCCAATTACGTCATCAATGTTTTCACTACATACTAAAAATTTAGAATAAGGAAATTCAGCAAGCTTTTGGCGAATACTGGCTTCAGACTCTTTTAAAGTAAAGTAAACCACATTTTCACGTGTGGTCATACTAGATGGAACATTACGTTCCTCAAGTTCAAATACGTTCTCAATGAAGTGGTGCTCTTGCTTTTGTAAAACACCCGCTTGTGCACCAGCATCCATGACAGCGGAAATGTCATCAAAAGTAATGTTGTCATCACGTGTGGTGTTGACTTTAAATAAACGGAAGAGCAAGTTCGCAATGGCGTTAATAACCCAAGCCATAGGCTTACAAACTTTAATAAAAATTTGAATCGGGTCAATCACCGACACTGCAATTTTTTCAGGTGCAATCATTGCCAAGCGTTTTGGCATCAGATCAGCAAATAGAATAAATAGAGAAGTAACTAAGGTGAATGAAAGGGTAAAGCCAATGGTTTCAGCCCAAGGGCCTTGATAGAAGCGATTCACTAAAGCAAGGAAGTATGGACGAAAAGCACCTTCACCTAAAATACCACCAAGAATTGCTACAGCATTTAAGCCAATTTGCGAGGCTGCAAAGAAATCTGCGGAGTTGGCTTGTAGGTCTAAAACGCGCTGTGCGCGTGCATCACCTGACTCGGCAAGAATCTTAAGCTTGACTTTACGCGCACCAGCTAAGGCAATTTCTGTAAGGGATAGAAATCCAGCTCCAATGATCAGGAGAATAATAATGACAATATTTTGGAAAAGGCTCACGAATACACCTGTTTGTGATTCATTCTATTTTTCTGTATTTCTAACACAAAAATGGGTTGGGTAGTAGTCTTAACTACTACCCGTATATTGACAGTATACGCTTGAAAAAATAAGGATTTAAAGAATTACTTATTGATATTGAGAAAACTGAGAGTTATTCATCAAATATTCACGGTTTTCTTCTTCGATCATCTGACGTGCAACATAAAGAATCAGTTGGCGTAACCAACGGTGTGCAGGATGATGGTGTAGAAGTGGGCACCATGCCATTTTCAATTCAAATTCTGGAATATAAAAAGGAGGATCTTTTAGCAGTAGGTTTTGACTTTTTGCTTGTAGACGAGCAATACGTGAAGGCAGTGTTGCAACCAAGTCGACATTAGAAGCCAGAAGCCCAGGCATTTGGTAATGACGAGTAAAAACTGAAATTTTACGTTTTTGCCCGATACGTTCTAAAGCTTGATCAATCCAACCGAGGCCGGCTTGTTTTTCTGGGTTGACACCAAAGCCAACGCCCATACCCGTTTTAGACACCCAAATATGCTGTGCATCTAAATAGCTTTTTAAATTCAAATTATTTGCAGCAGGGTGTTTAGCATTGAGAAGACAAGAAAAACTATCACGCCAAACCAAAACCTGATGAAAACTTTGCGGAATCTCGTTAAAACGGTTAATGGCAAGATCAACTTTGCCTTGCTCCATATCACGATAAGACACATCACTTGGTGTTAAGAAATCCAGCACAACATTCGGTGCTTCAGAACGTAAAGCTTTAACGAGGCGAGGAACCAGTGTTGCTTCGGCATAGTCCGAAGTCATAATACGGAAGACACGATTTGAGGTATAAGGACGGAACTCGGTACGGGGTTCCAAAATCATCGAAAGGTCAGACAATGCATCACGAATACGCGGTTGGAGTTCGAGAGCACGTTCTGTTGGAGTCATACCTTCAGAAGAGCGAATCAGTAGAGGATCATTAAATAAATTGCGCAGACGACGTAAAATGTTACTCATCGCTGGTTGAGTCACACCTAATTGCTCAGCCGCACGGGTTACATTTTTTTCACGAAGAAGTACATCAAGATATATTAATAGATTGAGGTCGACCCGCTCCAGATTCATAAAATAAATACCGACAATAAAATTAAGAAATTTTTCTGATTATGCCATAACTCCTAAGGCTTGTGTAGAAATTGGATGAAAAAATCGCGTGTACTTTTGTGCATGAATATCAATATTTAGAAGTCATTTAATGTCAAAAAAACGCGAAAAAAGAGTTCAAACATTTTTATTAGCAAAGCATCAAATTTTTGCGGACAAAACGGGGTCTGACAAAAAATTAAAAGCGTGTACGCAATAAGTTGGTTTTAATATTTAGTGTGAATATTAATGTGAAAAATAAGATTCTCTTAAAAAATATAAATACAACGAGTAAGGCAAAAATATAAAAAAATGGCGTAAAAAATGCTGTATTTTCAGAATAAAAAGCCTCGGTCGACTTAAGTCTAATGAATAAAAATCCAACAGATTGTTTAAAAAAGATTCATTTAATTTTTAAAAAATATCAAAAAATTAAAATAAAAAACAAATACTTATTGTGATTGGTTATTTATTATAATACGACTTTAATCTACATATTTTTTAAATAAATACTGAAAATTAACCCAGAATATTGGATTAATTTTTTTAGTCACTCTAATCTGTGTCTATCGCAACGAAATGTTCTAAATCTGAACAATCATTAGAGGGTATGATTTTAGCGTTCGTTGAAGAAAAATCCTAATATTATTACAGGAACATATCATGACTACATACCAAACAGCGATTGATGCAATCCGCGAATTAAAAGCAAAATTCGGCAATACTTGGGCAGACATCAGTCCTGAAGATGCTGCACGTATGCAAATTCAAAACCGTTTCAAAACTGGTTTAGACATTGCTAAATACACAGCTGCGATTATGCGTCGTGATATGGCAGCATATGATGCTGACTCAAGCAAATACACTCAATCATTAGGTTGCTGGCACGGTTTCATCGCACAACAAAAAATGATTGCGAACAAAAAATATTTCGGTACAACTGAACGTCGCTATATCTACCTTTCAGGTTGGATGGTTGCAGCGCTTCGTTCAGAATTCGGTCCACTTCCTGACCAATCAATGCACGAAAAAACTTCTGTTCCTGCATTGATCGAAGAAATCTACACTTTCTTACGTCAAGCTGACGCGAAAGAATTAAACGACTTGTTCCGTGCCCTTAAAAAAGCACAAGAAGCGGGCGACACTGCTAAAGCAGCTGAAATCACTTCACAAATCGACAACTTCCAAACTCACGTTGTGCCAATTATTGCGGACATCGACGCTGGTTTCGGTAACGAAGAAGCGACTTACCTTCTTGCTAAGAAAATGATCGAAGCGGGTGCTTGTGCACTACAAATCGAAAACCAGGTTTCTGACGCGAAACAATGTGGTCACCAAGCTGGTAAAGTAACAGTTCCACACGAAGACTTCATCGCGAAAATCCACGCTCTTCGCTATGCATTCCTAGAAATGGGTCTTGATGACGGTATCATCGTTGCACGTACTGACTCTGAAGGCGCTGACTTGACTCAAAAAATCCCAGTGGTTAAAGAGCCAGGCGACATCGCTTCTCAATACATCAGCTACTTAGACACAACTGAAATCGACATTTCAGAAGCTCAAGAAGACGAAATCCTGATCAAGCGTGATGGTAAACTTCACCGTCCTAAACGTCTTGCTTCTGGTCTATACCAGTTCCGTGAAGGCACTCAAATCGACCGCGTTGTACTTGACTGTGTAACTAGCCTACAAAACGGTGCTGACCTTCTTTGGATCGAAACTGCGACTCCAAACGTTGAAGAAATTGCTCACATGGTTAACCGTGTTAAAGAAACAGTTCCAAATGCTAAGCTTGTTTACAATAACTCGCCTTCATTCAACTGGACTTTAAACTTCCGTCAACAAGCATATGACCGTTGGGTTGCTGAAGGTAAAGACGTTTCTGCTTACGACCGCGCTAAACTAATGAGTGCTGAGTACGATGCAACTGAATTAGCTGCTGATGCTGACGAAAAAGTACGTACATTCCAAGCTGATGCTTCTCGTGAAGCGGGTGTATTCCATCACTTGATCACACTTCCGACTTACCACACAGCTGCTCTTTCTACTCACGAGCTTGCTCAAGGTTACTTCGGCGACCAAGGTATGCTTGCTTATGTAGCTGGCGTTCAACGTAAAGAAATCCGCGGTACGATCTCTTGTGTTAAACACCAAGCAATGGCTGGTTCTGATATCGGTGATGATCACAAAGAAATTTTCTCTGGTGACAACGCTCTTAAAGCGCACGATGATGCTAAAAACACAATGAACCAATTCGCTGCTCACTAAGCACTGAACTGATTCGAAAAAAGCCCAGCGAAAGCTGGGTTTTTTTATGGCTTTAAAATCGTCTTAAATCCATTTATTGAAGCGCATCGATATAACAAAGCAGGGTATAACCCTGCAAATAGAGTGAGACAGCTTTTATTTAAGGCAACAGGATAATTAACCAAGTAAAAAAGATAATTGCTAAAGCGACGAATTGAGCAGCACTTCCCATATCTTTGGCAATTTTAGAAAGTGGATGCTTGTCTAAAGATACGCGGTCGACAACGGCTTCAATGGCAGAGTTAAATAACTCAACAATCAAGGCAAATAAACACACCACCACCATAAGGGCATGTTCAACACGACTCACATCGAGAAAACAACTGGTGGGAATAAGTATAATATTCATCCAGACAATTTGTCGAAATGCAGCTTCATTTTGATAAGCAGCTTTGAATCCGTCGAGGGAATATTGCGTTGCATTTAAAATTCGTTTAAGTCCAGATTTACCTTTAAACGGGGAAATTTCACTCATAGCACTGTACAGACGTATAGATTTAAAAACTGGCGAAAATATAGCACGCCAAGCTTAAAGTTTTCTTGCATTCAGCTTTTATTTTATTGGGCTTAAAAGTTTAGGGCGATCCACATAAGCCTGTATCAAGTTAGTACTATGTTTATTCTGTATTAGACTTAAAATCTGCCTGAATTTCAGGCACAATATAGGCGTTTAAATTTTTTAATTTTGAAGCCTTTGCTTCATTGCATGAAATAATAAAAGTGATATAGGTCAACAATGAAAAACTTTAGTTTTGCTGTGCTTGCAGCAACACTTTTAACCAGTCAGTTTGTCAGTGCAGAGCCGACAGTTAGTCAAACGGAAATCAGATCAAATGTGACACAGCCCATGGGATTTTATCCTTTCCAAGTGGGCGCATATAAAGTCATTGCTTTAAAAGATGGGACACTCGAATTAAGTCCTGATTTGTTTAAACAAAATTTAACTCCAGAAGAAGTCAGTGCTTTATTCCAAAAGCTTGCGGTTGATCAGAGTAAAGGCATACAAACCAGTGTCAATGCCTATCTGCTTGATGATGGACAAGGTGGTATCAGTCTTGTCGATAGTGGTGCAGCAAGTTGTTTTGGTCCGAACTTAGGTTCTATTGCACAAAATATTGAAGCTGCCGGCTATAAGCTTAATCGTGTACGAAGTGTATTCTTAACTCATTTACATCCTGATCATGTATGTGGTATTGCGAAACAAGGTAAGGCCGTGTTTCCGAATGCAACGATCTACGTCAATGAACAAGAAAGTCAGTATTGGTTAAGTGAAAGCACCGTCAACACTTTAGCTGCGGAAAAACGTGACGGTTATTTAGCAACCGTTGCGAAAATTAAAGCTGCGATTGCGCCTTATCAAACCATGCGGAGTTTTAAGACTTTTAGTGTTGGTTCTGTGATTAATGGATTAGAAGTACTACCGAGTGTGGGACATACACCGGGGCATTATTCTTTTATCTTAAAATCGCAAGCTAAAAGTTTTGCCATACTCGGCGATGTGGTTCATTCCTATCATTTACAGTTTGAACAACCCAAGTTATCAGTCGATTTTGATGTCGATCCGGTTAAAGCCAGTGAAACACGTTTAGCAGTTTTTAAACGTTTCGCTCAAGAGCAAACCGTTGTTGCATTTGCACATTTACCATTTCCGGGTATTGGTAAAATAAGTGAAATCAATGATGGTCAGTTCCGTTGGAACCCGCTAAATTTAGCTCCGACAGCTCCGACAGCTCCGACAGCTCCGACAGCTCCGACAGCTCCGACAGCTCCGACAGCTCCGACAGCTCCGACAGCTCCGACAGCTCCGACAGCTCCGACAGC
>NZ_LZDS01000024.1 GCF_001678755.1 Acinetobacter gandensis | reverse complement strand
ACAGGATAATCGACCTTATGGTGCGCAAATATTTCGGCACAGACGGTATTCGTGGCAAAGCCAACGAAGGCGCGATGACGGCGGAAACCGCCTTGCGCGTCGGCATGGCGGCTGGCCGTGTCTTTCGTCGCGGTGACCACCGCCATCGTGTCGTGATCGGCAAGGATACGCGCCTGTCGGGCTATATGCTTGAACCCGCGCTCACAGCCGGTTTCACCTCGATGGGCATGGACGTATTCCTTTTTGGCCCGCTGCCGACAACGTATGCCCACGACGCGTGACACCTCCACTACAGATATCAGCATCGCCAACATGAACCTTATAGTTCGTACTGTCTAGATATCCGTACATCCGAATGGTTTTTACATGCTGAATGTAGAGTTCTGAGTCTACATATTCTTTTTCATCGGATGGTGTGCTTTTGAGTAGTGTCACAATGTCCTTAATGATACTGTGACTGTGTTGTAATGTATATAATACTGTAAACAATATCAGCCCGATTATCACCAGGGCTAGTGTATCTGTGTCCATGTTAACCTGCTATTTCTGTTTCGTAAAAAGTATAAGAACGGAATGGATCTTCTTCATTACCCAATTCCGTTGGATGATTTGTAGCGACGGTCAAGTGTTCAGGTAGTTTATAATGCGCATCACCTTCAACATGCACCTCTATATGGCTAACGTACGCACCCGCTACGAGATTAGCTGTTAGGGTGTAAATTTGTTCACCCCCTACAATATAAGCGCGCTCACGATCGACTTCAGGATGATCGATTAGACAATCAAGAATTTTACCCATACCCAGTTGTAGGTCATTACTTACAACGACTGTATCACCCATCAGATTCTCATTGTCAAGGTAGAATGTATCTGGGTTACGTGTTAAGATAACAATGTGTCGACCTGTAAGTTTGCGATATAAGGATTCGTAAGTTTTACGACCCATCACAATAATTGAATTCATCGTACGACGACGAAAGAAAGACATATCTGCTCGAGATTGCCAAGGGATGCTATCATTTAGACCGATGGTGTTGTTTTTAGCCGTAGCTACGACGTGATAAAGTTTCATATGGAATACCTTTATTAAATGCAAGTTGGAATTGATGTTCACGAATAGATTCACGTAACTTGTCATAGCCGATCTCAATGATCAGATAATGTTCACCGTAACGTAATATCCATAGGCGGTATTTACCAGTATCTCCCATAGGATGAATACTTAAAGACGTATAGGAAGAATAAACGCCCTTTTCACCCAAGTCCAACAGCTTTGGACCGCAGTTGACTCTTTCGACACCCCTGCGATGCAACCCAATCCGGCTGACGGGGAGCCAGCAACGCTGAAAATTTACCCTCCTCTTTCCCACTAGCGGCTCCTTTTCCGACAACCAGCACGGCGGATCCCTGCCGCGGCGCTGTGAACGCAGCATTTTGATTGGTATCGTTGGCCTTCAGGCTCGTCAGTCAAACAGACCCAGGAGCAGCTCAGCCGGTGGCGCCCGGCTTTCGGGTAACGCCCTGGTCCCGCTGGTTTCGGCTTTGTGCTTCAGGTGATCAAGGATCTGCTTGATCACTATAGGGTCTTCAATGCAGGCGATGACTTTCATGGCGCCGCCGCAGCCGCTGCAGGTCTCGATGTCGATATTGAAAACACGCTTGAGCCGTTGCGCCCATGTCATCGACGCTCGCCGTTGTGCTGGTGTTGCCGGTTCATCAGCCACCCTGACCTTGTTGCCCCTGCCCCGTTTTGCCGGCGTGACCAACGCCCGGTGCCGACTGTTGGGTGCGAACACCCCGTGGAAGCGGGTTAGGTTGACTCTGGGCTTCGGTACCAGGGCGGCCAGCCTTGCAATGAAATCCAATGGTTCGAAAATGGGTGGTGTATCAGAAAGTATGCTGAGTTAATAAAGGAGAGTGACAGCCGAAGCAAGATGATATATTTGAGGTTATGAAGACACAAATACAGATCAATTGCCCCGACTGTCACAGTCCCAGTTTAAAGAAAAACGGCAAAAAAAGCTATGGCAAGCAGAACTATCAATGTAAGGACTGCAA
>NZ_LZDS01000023.1 GCF_001678755.1 Acinetobacter gandensis | reverse complement strand
ATCATCGGCGAAGTTTGGTTGAAACTAAGATGCATTGCATCAAATTATTAGGAGATAAACTCAGTGCAAGGAGTTTTGATAGCCAAGTGAATGAGATCCATGCACGTGTAGCAGTTCTTAACAGATTTACGGAATTAGGTCGACCACTTACCCAAGTTACGCCTTAAATTTGGCTCAATTAGGGGCGCTTTGCATTTCAAATCTTTGTGCAACAAAGCCCGTGTGAACGCATTTTAAAAGCACGGAAAGAACGCGGTATTTTCCCAGGCTAAGAGATAGATTGAGCAGATTAATGTTTTTATTCAGCTAAACTTTAAACCAGATTTAGCAATGTTGTTTTGAAAACATGGACTTAAGTTTGGCAGTTGAAGTTTTAATTAACGTTCATTTGAACCGAACATATTTTCTGCTTATTCAAAGATCAATGCAATTGTATTTTATTTGATCAATTGTTTTGAAGTGTTAGCAAGACTTGGCAAGATACTAGAAAGTGCTATATTTAAATCACGGTAGGTCATAAAACGACGCTACCAATAAGTTGGACGGATCAATGACAGCTCGTTGAGTTTCGTAATATTTTAAACTTAAGATATTGCAGACAAGAAATCAGCACTAGCCTTCCAACATAGAGCCCGCAGAGATGCGGGCTTTTTAATGCCTTAAATTTATGTATTGGTGGTTTTTTGTCAAACAATATAAATATGGTTAGTCTATCTATTTGATATATAATTACTAATGTAAATTAACTTTACATTGCCAAGAAATCTAACATTTTAAAAGCAGAATTTGCTTAATGGTGTGGTATAAAAAATTCAATTATTAAAAGAAGTAGAGTATATAGCAATGAAACAGATGATCGATGTGAAAGTGAAAGATCAATTTAGCCAAGTTTATAATGCGCAAGCGATGGTACGTGGAAAGGATGCTGATGATTCACGTGCAATATTTCATCGTATTGAACATATTGTTGTTGCTGGTGAAATTATATTGCCAAGTATTGAATTACTATTTGAAAGCCAAAATTCGGAAAATATTTATCGCTTACTCGAAGCCTAATCAATAATGGAAAGAAAAAAACTCACATTGTTGTGAGTTTTTTCATGCCTAAAATCTAGTCTAGTCCGTTTTTGCTTTTTTAAATTGATTTAATACATAGGACAAAAGCTGATAGCGAATCATAGGGTTGCTTTTAGCGAGCTCAACATCTTCACTACGAATAACAATAGATTGGGTGAGTATGCCACCTACATAACGATCAACTACTTTGTGATCCTTTGATAAATCATCCTCACTCAGTACAAGTTTTGGGCCAAGATGCATGCGGCCAATTGCCTCAATACATTCTTCTAAACTGTTATATAAGTTAAAGATGATGAGGGCCTGGTCATTAGAATAATTCGCTAAATTCATTTTTATTATCCATATTGAAAATTATTATGCAGCGCTATGATAAAGGATAACGCTGCACAATTTCTGTATGAAATATTTTTCAATTAATCTAAGACAATAAAAAAGTGTATAAGTATTTGAGTTATATCGCTTCAAATTTTTTAGTTGGATAAAATTAACGTGGCTGAAGTTTCAGTATGACATCATAACGATCAAATTCAGAAATGATCGTTTGAATAACCATCTGTGATTCTTCTGCCTGAGCAGGGAAAATGACTTCTTGATTGGTTTGACTGTTGAAGCATTCAACTTGTTCAATCAGCCAAATATTTTCTTCGGCTGTATTATGAATAACCACTTTTCGGGGTTGTAATTCATCACTGATTTGACGTGGCATGACGTTAGTTATAGCTAATTGAACATCGGGCATGGCTTCACGTGGGCTTAGAAAGGTAAAAATCCAATTGCCGACTTTGCTAAGTTGCATTGGGTTATCAAAAGAATCAAATTCTAAACCGTACTGTTGTGTCATATGAAAGCTCGAGTTTATTCAACTAAACAACGCATTCTTGCGATATTCGGCAGCCCAAGGACATTAGGAGAAAGTCTTATACTTTATAGGGAATGGCAGCATGGTTTATGTATTTTTAATGCAAGATATTGAATTTAATAAAAATGTATATTTTATTGTTAATCTATCCTTACTTCATTAATTTGTTTTTTGAATCAGAAGTGAGTAATTCGATCTAAATCAGGCGGCAGTTTGTAAATGATTTAGACTGTAATTGACCTGCTGCAAAGCGTGGCGGAGTAATTTGGGTTGAATGTGAGATTCATTCAGCAAAGTTGTCCATTGCATTTGACAGGATTTAAGCTGTGATATCTCTTCAGTATTTTGAATTGAAATCACCAACTTTTTGGCCATCAAACCACAATATTGATGCAGTAAGTTGCACATATAAAGTTGCACATATAAAGTTGTAATGTTTCAAAATCTTGCTCTATAAAAACTAAATTTTCAGAAACTAACTCTTTATGAAAGCTTTTATGATGATCCTCGAAAGTAGGTAAAGACGTACTTTGTTGTGGCTTACGTGACAGGATATTGTGCACGTTTTGATTAGAGTCGAAACTATGATTTAGATTGTGCTTTGATGCTAAGTGACTTGAATTGAGTGCTGGAAAAGCTTCGAGATGATTCTCGGATTGTGCAGTTGTTTGGGTAATATTTGAATCATTTGAAAAGAGGATGGTTTGTTCATCAGATACATGTGCAATATCACCACAGTATTGAATTAAATCCAGTTCCACTAATTGTTGTAACAGTGAGGCTTCAGCAATTCGTTGCTGATGATGTGATTGCATTTGATTAAAGTCGTCCGAACCAATCAACAACAAAAGCCGACGCTGACGAGCATTGAGTGTAATACTACGATCTTTTAAAACTTTAAACCCAAGCTCAGTTTTTTGATAATTAAACATGCCTTAATTCCATTAAGAAAAGAATTAAGGCAAGCCTATTGCTTGAAAATTACAATAAGATGAAGAAATTGTTAAATAATCAAAGTCTTATAAAGTGACTATTGCAGCTTTTTCTAAAGCTTTGCGTAAATAAGGGTCGAGTTCATCTTGACGCATAAGCCACTGAACATAGTCTGAAGGCAGATCAGCAATAGCTGTACCACGATGTTTACCAAAATTGATTGTGCGTGGAATACGTGCATCTTCAGACGCGGCATATAATTCTTCAATGCTGTTTATTTTTAAATGATGCACGATATGCATCAAAATATTAGCCGTTAAAATAATATCCATATCGGCACGGTGCGCTTTACGAATCATTTCACGGGCTTTTTCGCTGCCTTTCGTAATCATATAGATTAAAGCAGAAATATTATGCGCTTCAGCATCGGGCCAAACCAGACGGGAAAGGGCAAGTGTACAAATAGCTTTAATGTTAGTGCTATCGACACCACATTTTTCTAATGCCCGTATATCGTAATCAATATTGTGACCGATGATATATATGGTTTCACTTGGGAGTTCGAAACTGCTGTAGTGGGGTTGACCTACAAGTTCTGATTCTAAAATATGGTGGACAGCCATTGCTGCATAAGAAATGGGTTCATCACAACTATAAAGTTGGTCAAAAATCTTAGACTTATCTAGGGTGATTTTTGCATCAGCAACTTGCACAGGTGCATAGGCAATCTCGATGGGTTGACCATTTAGGGTATGGGTTTCTGTGTCGAGAATAATGGCTTGCATGTCCAGTTCCGCAGTGTTGGATGAATAAAAACGAATGTACATGATCACACACAGGCTGACAAACCAATGCCATGATTATTTGTCGCGAAATTATCAAGATGGCTACGTATTGACTAAATAATCTTCTTTAAATGCGTCTGCTGAAATTACACCTTTAAACAGGTGTAATGGAATTCCATTTTCAATACCGATTTTAAAATTTTATCTGTATCAAGTTATTCCAAAATCACATATGGAATATAGTCGCTATTTAACACAATAAAGCGTTGTTGTTTAATGGTAATCTCATAATTAACAAAGATCTGTTTCAATAGGTTTAAAGACTAGGCGTTTTTATTGCGTGTCAATTGATTGAATTCGCGAATCCATTCACTGGTTGAATGATGATGCCTTGAGTATTTATTTTTGTTGATATGTCTTTGCTGCGGGCAAACTTATATAAATGACTTTTGCAGTTTGCGTATTCGTTTTCATACCAAAGACAAAATAACCTAAGACCAAACCTAGAAGAAAGAAAATTAACATGGCTTACATACATATTCCCCCAAATCTAGATTGTTAGAAAAATGTAAATTTAGAATTTAAAATATAAATTAAATCAGGTGGTTATTAAGATCGAGTTCCTCAAAAATGAATAGAGTGATCAATGGTGATAAAACCACTTGAACGTATTGAAATTCCATGAGATTAATCAATAGGAATGACTTTAAAACAACAAATAGAGGGAACAAGGATGATGAACCAACTTAAGTTAACGGTATTGGTCAGTAGTACACTTTTCTTGGTTGCGTGTGGAGGAAGCGACGGTGATTCGTCATTTATTAGCGATGATGGGATACCAAAAAATAATATAGCTGCACCTGTTGTAAAAACTCAGGTCTATATTGATGCTAATGCCAATGCTAATGCCGTTTTGGATACGGTGAGTGCCAATAAAACATTGATGACTTATAAAATGCTTGGCGTAAATGGTACTGAAACTCAAGCTACAGCTTTACTCTTTACGCCTAAAGGTACCAAACCGACAGGTGGGTGGCCCATTGTGGCGTGGGCGCATGGTACTACAGGTGTTGCTGATGCCTGTGCACCAAGCCAACAAGGCTTAAAAGGTAATGAATATTTTATTTCAAAACTTTTAGCAGCAGGTTATGCGGTAGTTGCCCCTGACTATGAAGGTTTAGGTGAACCGAGTGGTAAAGAGTTACATCCATTCTTAAATTTAAAAAGTGAAGCATTTTCCATTACCGATGCGGTGGTTGCTGCGAGTAAAAACTTAGGTAACACCACTGAAAAACGGTGGTCCGTCGTAGGACATTCACAGGGTGGGCAAGCTGCCTTGGGAGCTGCGCAATATGCTTCACGTGCACAGTTGAGCTATAAGGGCGCAGTGGCTGTAGCACCAGCCTCTAATTTGGCTTTAATTCTCAGTGGAGGTGAACAAAAAGCCGCAGCTGAAACCGATCCGATTAAGAAAATTAATATTCTTGCGCCGCTTGATACCTTTACATCGTTAATTACAGCAGGTTTAAGAAATTCAACACCAACGTTGCAATATAGTGAAGTGTTTGTCCCACCAACAGACCAGCTCGCTGCTCAAGCTGAAAGTGTATGTTATGACGTGTTAGGGCAAACCTTAGGTGGGGCAATGGGTGCTTATGTACAAAAGAATGGAAAATTAGATGGCTACCCACGAACGCAAACTAATTTTATGACCAATATTAAAGTGGTTAAACAATTCTTAGAGCAAGACTCTCAGCCGCTGCTCAAAAAATTGAGTACACCAATTTTCATTTATCAAGGCAGTAATGACACAACAGTACCAAAAGCAGCAACGGATGTATTGATACAGCTAGCCACAAGTAAAGGAACTAAAATTAATTATGTGACGGACACAGACAATGCAATCACGCCAAAATGGGATCATGCGACGGTTTATACCGCGAATTGGGATGAAATTATCTTAGATGTAAAATCTCTTATGCCAATTCAATAATTTGATTTGAACAGAATGCCTATCTTTCGGATGAAGATAGGCATTTTTTATTTAAATTTAGCAAAACTACCCGCTCTCATTTTCAAAACTTCATGCTACAATACGCGCCAATCTTAGCACGGCTTAAAAGCCCTAATTTAATAGGACCTCGCTAATGTTTGCCAATATCTCAATTGCTGAATTTGACCCAGAAATCGCGCAAGCAATCACCAAGGAAGATGCTCGCCAAGAAGCGCACATCGAATTGATTGCTTCTGAAAACTATTGCTCACCAGCAGTAATGGAAGCGCAAGGATCAAAACTCACTAACAAATATGCAGAAGGCTACCCAGGCAAACGCTACTATGGCGGTTGTGAATATGTAGACGTTATTGAACAATTGGCAATTGACCGTGCTAAAGAACTTTTTGGTGCTGATTACGCTAACGTTCAACCACATGCAGGTTCTCAAGCGAACTCTGCTGTTTACCTAGCACTTCTTAACCCTGGCGATACAGTTTTGGGTATGAGCTTAGCGCACGGCGGTCACTTGACTCACGGTGCAAAAGTTAGCTTCTCTGGTAAAACATATAACGCAATTCAGTACGGTTTGAACCCAGAAACTGGTGAAATCGATTACGAAGAAGTTGAACGTTTAGCTGAAGAACACAAGCCACGTATGATCGTTGCTGGTTTCTCTGCTTACAGCCAAATTGTTGACTGGCAGCGTTTCCGTGACATCGCGGACAAAGTTGGCGCTTACCTATTTGTAGATATGGCTCACGTTGCAGGTCTAGTTGCTGCTGGCGTATACCCAAGCCCAGTTCAAATTGCTGACGTAACAACAACAACGACTCATAAAACACTTCGTGGCCCACGTTCAGGTTTAATCCTTGCGAAAGCAAACGAAGAGATTGAGAAAAAATTACAATCAGCTGTATTCCCAGGTAACCAAGGTGGTCCTTTGGTTCACGCTGTAGCTGCTAAAGCAATTTGCTTTAAAGAAGCAATGGCACCTGAATACAAAACTTACCAACAACAAGTGGTTAAGAATGCTAAAGCAATGGCTGAAGTTCTAATCGCTCGTGGTTATGACGTAGTATCTGGTGGTACTGAAAACCACTTGTTCTTATTGTCTTTAATCAAACAAGGCGATATCACTGGTAAAGAAGCTGATGCATGGTTAGGTGCTGCGCACATTACTGTGAACAAAAACTCTGTACCAAATGATCCACGTTCACCATTTGTGACTTCTGGTATCCGTATCGGTACACCAGCTGTGACAACTCGTGGTTTCGGCGAAGCTGAAGTACGTGACCTTGCTGGTTGGATCGCTGATATTCTTGATGCAAAAGGCGATCAAGCAGTGATTGATGCTGTTAAGGCAAAAGTAGAGGTTGTTTGCGCTAAATTCCCTGTTTACGCAAAATAATCTAACTTGAGAAAAGCCCCCTCAAGGGGGCTTTTTTTATATTTGAATGAAAGTAAGTCGTTATCTAATTTTTTATATTTCTGATATAAAAGAATGAGTGATTACAACAAGATCTTCCCATCATTAGCGTTTTTGATGCATAAGCAAAAAGGAATTGGATAGATGAATAAACCGAGTATTATTGTTTCAGAACAAGATCTCCATCGCCTAGAAACCATGTTGGAGCATCAATCAAAATTAACGCCAACAATGGAACATCTCGAAGATGAGCTTGCCCGTGCAGAAGTGGTAGCACCGCAAGATGTACCCACCAATGTGGTCAGCATGAACGCTAAAGTGTTAATTACCATTGCGCCATCGATTGAACCTACAGAAATTACGTTGGTGTATCCGCATGACTTTCGTGGTGATAAAGGGCAGGTGAATGTCCTTGCTCCGGTCGGTGCGGCAATCCTTGGGCTAGCAGAAGGTCAAGAGATTGAATGGCCACAACCCGATGGTCATATTATGAAAGTGAAAATTGAAAGAGTGCTCTATCAACCTGAGCGCGAAGGCGACTATTTATAATTTCCGTTCGCCTGTTTATTTATATATTTCAAAGCCATCAAACTTGATGGCTTTTTTGTTTTAAAGCAAAAACTGTAGGTAAAATTGCTAAGCAAAATAATGAAAAACAATAGCAGTTTAACTCTGAATAACTGTCAACCATTTGACAGTCTGAAAAGGTGTAAGTCGGCATAGTGGAACCAACAACAAATACGTTGCTTTACATTATTTGAAAAGATCAGGTATACCGACATGACACAATTACAAGCGCAAACATATAATCCAAATTATCAATATCAACATATTGAAGTAAAACCTGTAACAGGCCGCATTGGTGCAGAAATCACAGGGATCAAACTTTCGGGTGATTTGAACCAAGACGTCGTCGCAGAGTTCAATCATGCATTATTAAAATATAAAGTAGTCTTTGTTCGTGGGCAGCAGCATTTGACTGACCTTGAGCAAGAAGCCTTTGCACGCTTATTGGGTACGCCATTAAATCATCCAAGTGTTCCGCTTAAAGATGGCACAGCACATACTTTATCTATTGATTCGCGTGGTGGGCGTGCTGACTCGTGGCATACCGACATTACCTTTTTACCGAATTATCCCAAAGCCACCATTTTACGTAATGTAATTGCACCATCAAATGGTGGCGATACGGTCTGGGCAAATACGACCACAGCTTACGAAGATTTAAGCCCTGAATTGCAAAAACTCGCAGAACAGCTACGTGCAGTACATAGTAATAGCTATGATTATGCTAAGCCGAAGGGTGAATATAATGAAGAAGGCCGTCATTTATTCCGTACTGCTGTGGAGATTGAAACAGAGCATCCATTAGTACGTGTACATCCAGAAACTGGGGAAAAGACCTTGGTACTTGGACATTTCTTTAAACGCTTTTCTGGTTATAGTCCAACCCAATCACGTCGATTGTTTGATTTATTTCAAGAGCAAATTGTGCAATGGGAAAATATAGTACGCTGGCGCTGGGCGGAGGGTGATGTGGCAATTTGGGATAACCGTGCCACGCAGCACCGTGCGATTAATGACTATGGTGATGAACTTCGTGTGGCAACGCGTGTCACTATTGAAGGTGATGTCCCTGTAGATGTAAATGGTCAGCCAAGTACTGTTCTAAAAAATGTGACGAACCAAGATATTTCAAACCTACGGTCTGAAGAAGGTCGTATTTATGAAAAAGCATCATAAATATGAACGCTAAATAACAGCACCTAAGTGTATAAACATAGCTAAAAATAATAGTTCTTTCCCTTTAATTCCATGCTTAATATTCAAATATTAGGCATTTTTTTGGGAATCTTGTGATTGACCTACGATTATCAGCAAGACAAAAATTAGAAAATATACTCGCTGACGATCAAGTCTTTCGGGGACTGAGCCTTGCTGCAAAGCAAAATATTTTGCAACACGCTCAATTTAGCCGTCATCATGCGCATCAACAAATTTTGCAGCAACATCAATGCATAAGTGATGTTTATATTTTACTGTCTGGGACTTTGCAAGTCGGATGGTTACAAGCCGATGGCGAGTTGATCGTGAATGATTTTATTCGTATACAATCGGTTTTTAACCTTGTATCGGTATTGCAACAGCAAGCGTTGAATTTTGATTATTTCGCCGCAGAGCATGTTGAATTAGCAATTATACCCAGTGAGCTTTTTTTTCAACTTTTGAAAAATGAACCAGAGGCCATGTGGCATATCATCCAACTGTTGAGTCGTCGCATGTATGCGATGTTTGAACAAAACCGTTATTTGCGTACTGCCAGTCTTACTCAACGAATCGCTAGGCATATTATTAAGTTATATGAACAATATGGATATCAAGCGCAGATTCCGTTTAAGTTAAGTCAGCAAGAATTTGCCGAGTTGTTCAATATATCGCGTCAGACGTTGAATAAACACTTGCAACTTTTTGTGCAACAGCAGATTGTGGATTGGAGCTATAGCCAAATTCGAATTCTAGATTTAGATAAACTCAAACAGATGAGTGTATTGCATTAATTAAATGAAATTAGACAATGAAAAAAGCCATCAAACATAGATGGCTTTTTTGCGTATTAGTGCTTACTGATTTTATTTAGATAGCCCATCATAAAGGCTGAAAAGACGAAAGTCAGATGCATGATGATGTACCACATGATTTTGTCATTTGGGATATTTTTGGCATCCATGAACACCCGAAGTAAGTGGATAGAGGAAATTGCCACAATGGAAGCAGCAACTTTTAGTTTAAGTGAATTGGCGTCCATCGTGCCAAGCCAATTTAGGCGGTCTTTACCTTCCGTAATTTTCAGTTGTGAGACAAAGTTTTCATAACCTGAAAACATCACCATGACAATTAAACCGCCTACCATGGTCATATCCACCAAGGAAAGAATCACTAAAATTAGATCTGCTTCGGTGTATTCCAGTATATGCGGTAACACATGAAATACTTCTTGGAAGAATTTAATTGCTAATAACAGTAGGGCAAAAGATAAGCCAAAATAGACTGGAGCTAAAATCCAGCGGGCTGCATACATTGTATTATGGAAAAAACGTTCCATTCGTCCCTCAAAAATTATGAATATATTGCTGTTGATCATAAAATATTCTGAGTTGGTTTTACGATCATTTTTTATCACAAATTATGCAAAGTCATAGGTTTAACATAATTAGTGCTATTTAATTTAGTAGTTCATTTTTTTCTTAAGTTTGTACTCATCTTTGTAGCGCATCATGTGTATACATTGGAAGTGGTTTAAAATCTTGCGAGCTATCACGTAAACATAAATCTAGGTGCATAGTGAGTTGGCATTTTGAAATTGCTTAATTTTTTGCAAAATACTACAAGACTTTTATGGCAAAACTTGTAGTATAAAAATGATTTTATTGAGTTTAATCTGCTATGTCACAAATTGATGTATTGGTACCTATAAAGGAGATTGCTGTTGACCGTACAGAAGTATTGTCAATTAAGCGCAATGACCTTGTGCCTTTACTCAGCGATCAGTATCGGTTAAATCATTATGCCGATCAGTTGATTCAGGCACAGGCTGTGTTATTGGATGGTGTCGACCCAATGTTGACACAACAACTCAGTCAAACCATTGAACAATTGATTCAAGCTTTGGCCGACTCAAAAAAATACCTGAAAAACCGAAAATTTAATGCCTTGCAAAAGTGGTTAGGCATTGATTTGGAATATGGTTCAGGGCAGGTGGAGTACTATAAAAATCTGGATCAGCTATTAGACCGTGCCAATCATTTGAGTCAAAAGTTACAGTTAGAAATTCAAAAGTCGCAATCTCGATTGAATCAATTACAAGGCTTACGCGAGCAAATGGCGCGCTATATTGTCGCTGCCGAAGAGTTTCTTGTTGAATATCCGCAGTTTGTAAAAAAACAGCATCCACTGGATAATTTTGCAGAGCGATTGTCCAAGAAAATAAATACCTTACAAACCTTACAGGCGAGTAATGATATTGCAATTACACAAATGCAGCTTTCACAGCAATTATCTTTTAGCTTGCTTGACCGTTTTAAAGAAGCGCAACAAGTGTTAATTCCGGCTTGGCAATATCATGTCAAACAAAGTCGGCAAAGCAACTCGACAAGTAGCTTGGAAAAGCTAGATAATAGCCGTGAAAACTTGATTAAAACTTTAAAAAAATCATTAGAGAATTCCTCTAAGTCTTAGAAATATAAGGTGAGTTATGACCGATTTTGATGCCAAGAATTTACCCGTTGAAGCAACAACAGAATTGACTGAACAAAAGTTTCAGCAGCTCAATTTGCAAGAGATTGGCTTGCAAGCTTCTGACTTTAATGAAGTGATTGCTGCTCGTAAAGAATTGGCAGATTTAAGTCATAACAGTGTGGCTGAGTATGGTAAAAATATTGCCACCAAAACATCGACTTATACCGATGAGTTATTAAATCTTGTACAGAACAAAGATCTTGATGCCACAGGGCAAAAACTCAATCAGGTGGTGCAAGTCGCGCAGCAGTTAAATACCAATAGTATTTTAAGCAAGTCTAAAAGTTCAGGTTTTTTTGGCGGCTTGTTGAGTAAATTTAAAGGCGCGAAACAAAGTTTTGATCAACACTTTAACAGCACCAAAGAACAGATCGATAGCTTAGTGAAGGAAATTGAAACTTCACAAAGTGGTTTGAAGGCACGTGTGAATACCTTGGATAAAATGTTTGAAGGTGTTCAAGATGAATATAAACAACTTGGTGTTTATATTGCAGCAGGGAAACTGAAAGAACAGGACATTCAACAGGAAATTGCGACCTTAACTACTCAAGAACAAGATCAAGCGACGACACAAAAAGTCTATGACCTGAATCATTTGGCGAATAATCTAGAAAAACGCATTAGTGACTTGCAGATATTACAGCAGTCAGCGATGCAGACTTTGCCAATGATTCGTATTATTCAATCCAACAATTTAATGTTAGTCGATAAGTTTTATGCGATTAAAAACATTACTTTGCCTGCATGGAAAAACCAAATTAGTTTGGCAATTTCCCTACAAGAACAAAAGAACAGTGTGCAATTGGCCAATAGCATTGATGATGCGACCAATGACCTGTTAAAGCGTAATGCTGACTTGTTGCACCAGAACTCTGTGGATACTGCGAAAGCGAACCAACGTTCCGTGATTGATATTGAAACCCTTGAACATGTTCAAAATACCCTCATTAAAACTGTTAATGATGTGATTCAAATTCAGAAAGAAGGGGTGCAGAAACGTGAAGAAGCAACTACACGTATTCGTGCATTGCAAAATAATCTGAATCATTTAGTAATTGAATCAAGCACCAGTGGTTCCAATCCTTCTTCATAAATATGAGGGAGGTTCATTAGAGCTCAAGGAGAATATATTTGCCTCCCATTGATGAATATGCACTAAACCCGCAGCAACTCAATGCGGGTTTAAAAACCATTAAGCAGCGACAACGTAATTTGGTGCTGTTGTCTTTGACCAGTTTTTCATTATTGATTGTGTCGGTTGTTGGTTTATTTATCCAACAAGATATGGTTTATAGCTTTTTTGGTATAAGCCAAACGGTTCAGCAGTTGCATGTTCCTGTAAGTGCCGGCGAGGTTGCCAGTCATTTAGGTCATCAGTCTGATTATTTTGTTAATTTTCTATCCTTTATGGGCTGGTTATTCTTAAAATTACTTGTGTCTTTTATTGGGGCATTCTTTTTAGTGGGATGCTTAAAGAAATTCCAATTTTTTAGAATCCGCTTTCAATCTTTTGTACTGAAGTTTGTTGGTTGGTTATTGTCTTTTATTCTGCTGTGGTCAGGTTTGACTTATGTGCAGTATGACTTGAAAGATAATGATCAAGCCGCGTATCAAAAATGGGTTCAGTACGATAAAAATATTCAAGACAGTCGTTTAGCGCAAGAACTGAAAGAGGCGGAAGTGGCGACTACAGTTCAGGCTTATTTATATGCTCAAGCGGCTTTGTTACATAAGCCCGTAGATCGTGCGACAGCGATCCCTTATGTGCAGAGTTTAATTAATTCAGAACAGCAAAATCCTGCGAAGTTTCGTGAATATGGATTTCAACCTGAACAGCTCTGGACCATGCAGAATCAGCTTTTTGCCAAGACCATGACACCAATGGCGCAGAGTGTCGAAACTCAGGTTAGTCAAGCCAATATTATTGATAGCGTTGTGCGTTGGATTCTAATTGGACTTATTGCGTTAACATTGGTTTTAAGTAGCATTCTTTATCTTTTGGCGCAGCAATTTAAGTCAAGAATTGCACGTATCGAACAGGGAATAAATTGATTTAATCAACTCTCTGCCATTGGGATTTAAGAAAATGATCTTATAAGAAAGCCCCCAGACTGTATTCAGTATGGGGGCTTTCTTATTACCTTTTATTTACGTGCTCATGCTAGATTTTAATTAACTCGCACGCAGTAACATTTGTCTTAACTCTTGAGTAGAAAATGTTTGGTCATTTATCACACCATCGACAATGTAGTATGGAATAGGGTGCTTACCTAAAGATTTAACATATTTAGTCAATTCGTGTTGGTAATCTGCAATCTCTTTATGTTGAATAGAGCGCAGAACTTTAGTGCCATCTAAGCCAATACCTTCAATAATATCTTTTAAGATTCGAACATCAGCAATGTCTTTACCATGAGCAAAAAGGGCATGGAATAGCGCTTGGGTGAGAGCATATTGGTCGAGTGTATTATCGAGTGCGAGTATGGCTTGGTGCGCAAGCTGACTATTCGGCATACGCTTCATATGTTCAATATTGACAATTATATCTTCGCTATACGCTGCAAATTTGGTCATTTCTAACTTTCGATTTGCTGCGACTGAGCCATATTTTTCTGTTAGATATTTGAGCACATCTAAACCCTGCTCAGGTATTGCAGGCACGATTTGAATTGGCAATAATTCCACACGTGTTGCTGTATGTTCATTCGAGTTTTGCTTCAATTTTTGAAATGCGACATAACTCATGGGATAAACAATATCAAAGACAAATTCAATTTTCATATTTGCGCTCACTGCATACTTTTTGCTGTTTTAATCGATTTTCACAACTGATTCTTTGGTTTTTTGAGGGATAAGTCATTTTTTTATACGGCTATTCACTTCACCTTTCTATCGATTTAATGCGGATTTTCTGAATTGAAACTTAAAACTTTATATGTGTTTTGTAAGGCTATTTGCATTAAAAATATGAAAGGAATTTTCAGCATATAAATAATAAAATGTGGGGCTTATCACATTATTTTCTGTTATTATGCTATGTGTTAATGTTAGAATAATTAGATAGTATTCTGATTTAGAAAGATATTTCTTCTATTGATTAGTAAAACCGATTAATTTTATAAAAACAAACCGTTTCACCTATTTAATGGTTTGTTCTATGATTCTCTCATCAAATAAATTTACTCCTTTGGAGACGTTAGCAATGTTAGATCAAAATACTTCTGCTCAATTAAAAACCTTACTTGAACGCCTTGAAGGCCCGATTGAAATCGTCGCAACTTTAAACGGTACAGACAAGTCTGACAAAATTAAAGAACTGGTAACTGAAGTTGCTGCTTTATCTAACCTTGTTACTGCTCGTTTCGATGGCAACAACAGCCGTGCACCAAGTTTTGGTATTGCAAAAGCAGGTGAAACACCACGTGTATTCTTCGCCGGTCTACCGATGGGCCACGAGTTCACATCTTTGATTCTAGCTTTGCTACAAACTTCAGGTTATGCACCAAAAGTGTCTGATGAAGTTCTTGCTTCTATTAAAGGCTTAGGTCTTAAAGCTGATTTTGATGTATTTGTATCACTCAGTTGCCATAACTGTCCTGACGTAGTTCAAGCACTAAACTTGATCGCAATTTACAACCCTGGCACAACTGCAACCATGATTGATGGTGCTTTCTTCCAAGACGAAGTCGAAGAACGCAAAATCATGGCTGTACCCATGGTATTCCAAGACGGTGAACACATTGGTCAAGGTCGTATGACTTTGGAAGAAATCATTGCTAAATTAGACACCAACTCTGCTGCAAAAGATGCTGAAAAACTCAATGCGAAAGATGCCTTTGATGTGTTGGTGATTGGTGGTGGCCCTGCGGGTAATACCTCAGCAATCTATGCTGCACGTAAAGGGATCAAGACGGGTATCGTGGCTGAACGCATGGGCGGTCAGGTGATGGATACCATGGACATCGAAAACTTTACATCGATTCAAAAAACACAAGGCCCTAAGTTTGCTGCTGAAATGGAAGCACATGTACGTGAGTACGGTGTGGATATCATGAACTTGCAACGTGTATCGAACATTAAAGGTGCTGATGAAACTGCCAACGGTTTAGTTGAAGTGACTTTAGAAAACGGTGCAAAACTTGAATCTAAAACAGTGATTCTTTCTACCGGTGCACGCTGGAGAGAAATGAATGTTCCAGGTGAACAAGAATACCGTACTCGTGGTGTCGCTTACTGCCCACACTGTGATGGTCCATTGTTCAAAGGTAAACGTGTTGCCGTGATTGGCGGTGGTAACTCGGGCGTAGAAGCTGCAATTGACCTTGCTGGTATTGTTGAGCATGTGACTTTGGTTGAGTTTGATACCAAACTTCGTGCTGACCAAGTGCTTCAAGACAAATTAAACAGCTTACCAAACACCACTGTAATCAAAAATGCTTTATCAACAGAAGTGGTGGGTGATGGTTCACAAGTGACTGCTTTGAAATACAAAGACCGTGCAACTGATGAAATCAAAACTGTTGAACTGGCTGGGATTTTCGTACAAATCGGTTTGTTACCAAACACTGATTTCTTAAAAGAAACAGCAGTAGAACTTTCAAACCGCGGAGAGATTGTAATTAACGATCGCAACGAAACCAATGTGAAAGGTGTATTTGCTGCGGGTGACTGTACAACAGTACCTTACAAACAAATCATCATCGCAACAGGTGAAGGCGCGAAAGCATCACTTTCAGCATTCGATTACATTATTCGTTCAGGTCAATAATGAAAGAAAAGGTCAGTGTGTTCCTCATACACACTGACCTAATATTGAGATAAGTTTTTATTATCATTTTTGAATATTGTTGTTCTCAATATTCTCGTTTTACAGGAACTTTGGACGCTAACATCCAAGTTCCTTTTTTTTGTCTGCAAAATAAGAACCAAAATGTCCCCACACATTTTGATCCTATTCGTTGCCCAACTTTTTTTGTTTTACAACCTTATTGTTATACTTTCCCCAAGGTTGTCTTTTTAATATCTGTAATACTGAATGCAATATAAGCCACCAGTATTCAAGCGACTTCATTTGCTATCTCAGCATTTAAGATTTGAACAAATTCAAACCTTTAAATTTTTCCATCAATTGTTCTTGGTTTTCCACGTGATCTGGATGAGGAATAATGCACTCAATTGGACAAACGGAAACACAAGTTTGATGCTCGTAGAAGCCCACACATTCCGTGCAGCGATCTACATCAATTTCATAGACCTTTGTGCCTTCATAAATCGCAACATTTGGGCACTCGGGTAGACACATATCACAGTTGATACATTTATCCGTAATCAACAAAGCCATAATTGCAACTTAAGCCTGATAAGCCAAAGACGATGCAGAAATATCTGCCGTCGAATTCGGTAAGTTTCGAATCAGTAGAGCAAATGCCATATCGACATCGGCAGGAACGGGAATATCGACAATGTGACCAGAGCCTTTGGCATCTTCAATCAAGTTACCTTTTTTGTCTTTAATTTCAGTTAGTGTAAAAGTGATATTGCCGGATGTGGTCATTAGTTCTAAGGAATCGCCAACTACAAAACGGTTTTTAACATCAATTTTAATGTAGTCGCCATTGCGCTCTAAAACTTCGCCACAGAACTGTTGATGATCAAAGCGTGAAGAACCAGTTTCATAGTTTTGATATTCGCTGTGTACATGACGGCGCAAGAAACCTTCGGTATAGCCGCGGTTCGCAAGCCCTTCAAGTTGTGACATCAGTGATGGGTCAAAGGCTTTGCCTGTAAGGGCATCATCAATCGCTTTACGATAAATTTGCGCAGTACGGGCACAGTAGAAGTAGGATTTAGTTCGACCTTCAATTTTTAGAGAATGAATGCCCATTTTCGCTAAACGATCGACATGCTGGACGGCACGTAAATCTTTAGAGTTCATAAAGTAAGTACCATGTTCGTCTTCTTCAGCTGCAAACATGTCTTCTTCATTGCGTTGTAATAAAACCGGCTCGCCAAATTGGTGTTGTTCTAAGGCGTGTTGCTCATCGACATCTTTATTTTCACAGCATTTACTTTCTTTGAATGCGTCCTCAACTTGAGTGACAGGAATTACATCACCAGTTTCGTCTTCTGCTGCATCGTGAATTTTATAGTCCCAACGGCATGCATTGGTACATGCACCTTGGTTCGCATCACGTTTATTCATATAGCCTGAAAGTAAGCAACGACCGGAATAAGCCATGCACAATGCGCCGTGTACGAAAACTTCAATTTCCATATCAGGCACATTCTGCTTAATTTCTTCAATTTCTTCGATGGAAAGTTCACGTGACAAAATGACACGTGTTAGCCCCATATTTTTCCAAAACTTCACCGTAGCCCAGTTCACTGCATTGGCTTGAACAGATAAGTGTATAGCCACTTCAGGGAAGTTCTCACGCACCATCATAATCAAACCAGGGTCTGACATAATCAGGGCATCTGGATTCATGGCAACTACAGGTTCAAGGTCACGAATGAAATTTTTAAGTTTGGAATTATGCGGCTGGATATTGACCACAACATAGAATTTTTTGCCTAAGGCATGGGCTTCAGTAATACCAATTTTTAAATTGTCATGGTCAAAAGCATTATTACGAACACGCAAGCTATAACGTGGCTGACCTGCATAAACCGCATCGGCACCATAGGCAAAAGCATAGCGCATGTTTTTCAGTGAGCCGGCAGGAGAGAGAAGTTCAGTTACGTGTTGAATAGTCATGTCTTTAAAGGCATACAAAAAATACGCCTTTTATTTTAGCTATCTAAAAAAAGGATTCAACCTAGTAAAACAGTTGGGATTTCAAGATGTTCCATTTTCTAGCTGCTTTAAAATTTGGCAGCTATCTACACGAGAATTTTCATTACAGGCGGCACGAAGCTGTTTTAATTGCTTTTTGAAATTTTGTAATTCTTTAATTTTTTCAGAAACTTGAATAATATGCTGATCAATTAATTGATTGACCATTTGACAGCTTTGCGCAGGCTGTTGTTCTAATTCAAGCAGGCTTTTAATTTCATTGAGGGAAATATCGAGGTCACGACAACGTTTAATAAAAATCAGCCGTTTGAGCGTTTCTTCATCATAGTAACGATAATTATTTTCTGCACGAAAACTCGGCTTCAGCAGCTTTTTCTTTTCATAAAACCGAATTGTATCGCTGCTCAGACCAGTTAGTTGAGCCAATTCTTTAATCAAAAAATATTTTGTAGTAGACATACTTGACCTTGGAGTTACTCCATAGTTTTAAATGATCATAATACAAACAGTGGAATTGGAAAATGGCCTGTACTTGTAGTCATGAACCTGCACCGAAAAAGCCAGACAGCAAATTTAGAACAGCTTTGTGGATAGCGCTAGTCATCAACTTTGTGATGTTTTTGGTGGAACTCGTTGGTGGCATGTATGCACATTCTTCTGCGCTCTGGGCAGACGCACTCGACTTTTTTGGTGATGCGGTTAACTATGGTGTATCACTCGCAGTATTAGGTGCAAGTTTATATTGGCGTGCATCGGTTGCTTTTGCAAAAGGTTTAGTCATGGCACTATTTGGCTTCGTTGTCATTGCAAAAGTGATATATGCCTATGTACAAGGCATACCTCCTGAAGCAATCACAATGGGTACAATAGGTATACTAGCCTTAATTGCAAATATTGTTTGCGCAGTATTTTTATATGCATTTCGTGACGGTGATTCAAATATGAAGTCTGTTTGGTTATGCAGTCGCAATGATGTTATCGGTAATGCGGCAGTGATATTTGCAGCAATAGGCGTATTTGGAACAGGAAGTATGCTACCTGATATTATTGTTGCAGTTATTATGGCAGTACTGGGTGTAACTGGCGGCTATCAAGTAATGAAAAAAGCTCAGCAAGAACGAGTGCAAAGTGCTGAACAGAAAACCAGCTGTTCATAGCCATTTAGCAAAAATATTTTATGTCGAGCAATGCACGTTTTTAATCTTTTTATGAGAAATAAGTTTATGAGCCGGCATTTTATTTTTAATAAATTTTACGTATTTTAATCAAGTCATTATATTTGTTTTGACGCTCAAATTATTTTTTATAATTTATAAATATTAATGGTTTAGTTGCTAATTTGATGTGAAAAACAATTTAAATGAACTAGCTTTTAATAATTATATTTTTAGTATTAGATGATTTGGAAAAAAGTGGCTCAGCTGTTTTAAGGTTCATGGTTGGTTTTAAGCTATAATGCACGGCCATAGAGGATGTAAATTCTATACGTACACTGTGCTTATGAGCCAATGGCTTAATTTTTTAAAGTTTGGCACTTCAGGTAAAAAAATGTCAAAGAAACAAGACATCATTCACACTGCACTGAAACTGTTTAACACCTATAGCTATAACTCTATTGGTATTGATCGGATTATCAGTGAATCTGGTGTTGCAAAAATGACGTTTTATAAATATTTCCCATCCAAAGCTAAATTAATTGAAGAATGTCTCGTGACCCGAAATCTTAATTTACAGGAGTCACTTGATGCTGCAATTGCTCAATGTGATCCAAAAGATTATTTATCTCATATTAAAACAATATTTGCTTGGTACGATGCATGGTTTCGATCAGCAGATTTTAATGGATGCATGTTTCAAAAAGCAGTAGAAGAAATTTCAAAGGTTTATCCTTCTTCTTTACAACCTGCAATTGATTATAAAGAATGGTTAAAGTCTAAACTAAGTTATGCACTTCGACGTGTAGGCATACAACAATCAGATCAGCTTGCGGCATTTTTATCGAGTATTTTAGATGGTATGACCATTCAAGCGCAGATTGATCCAAATCAAGTAAATTTGGATGATTATTGGAAACGGGTGTACACACTCATTCAATTAGAATTGGCATGAGCATTACTATGCTTAATTAGAAGGATTGAACGACACTCGAATTTCTTTAGGCTTGATTGAGCAGTGAATAAGTTAAGTTATAACGTGCTTAAAAAATAAAAAAGCGCGGTTATTCTAGGAATAACCGCGCTTTGCTGATAATGGTGTGCTACAAATCATTGACTATGTTAGCGGCAGTGAATGATTTGTATTTTGAACGCTTTAGACGTCTTCTTTTATTTATTTTTACCCTCTGAATGCATCGTGTCATTCGGTTTTTCAGCAAAATAGACAGACCTGTCTGTTTGATCTAGATTATAGGGGATTAAAATTGTAAAACAATATAGTAATGATTTATTTTTAATCATCCTGTTTAAATTAACTTATTATTTTTTATGTGTTATTTAGGGGAGTTAAATTCATTATCTTATTTGTGTAGTTTTTCTAATGAGTTTTTGAATTTTTTGTAACATGCTTGAGACTTCGTTTTACATATCTAAACATCTTTGATGTTTCCTATGATTAAATAAAGTCTATTTTTTGATTAAAATAATGATCTAATTATTTCGTATTATTACAATTTAGAATTTTAATTATGTTAAGCAATATACTTGCTGTATTAGAACAATTTGGCCTATCTGCCCAAAAACGCGCTATTCATGTTCAATTTTCCAATCCTGCTTTGAACGCAGAGATTTTTATTCAACGTATTGATGGGGAGCATGTATTGAATCAAGGCGTGCAAGCGACTTTGATTTGCCTATCCACCAATGCCCTTATTCCATTAAAACAATTTATTGGCGCACAAGTCGCAGTTGATCAAGTGACCGATCAAGGCGAACTCTTTCGTACCACGGGTATTATTACTGAAGCCACCCAAGGGCAGAGTGACGGTTCACTCACGCTATATAAACTTACTTTAGAAGATGCAACGTCGCTATGGCATAAACGCCGCAACAGCCGTGTGTTTATGAACAAATCGGTGCGTGATGTCAGTGAGACTCTGTTTAAAGAATGGCAAAGCAAAAGCCCGCTTTTCGCAGCAAGTCTAACGCTTGATCTAAGCGGTTTAAGTGAGAACTATGATGTTCGACCATTCATTATGCAGTCGAATGAAACAGACTATGATTTTTTAACGCGGCTATGGCGCAGTGAAGGTATCAACTGGTTAATTGATGAAGCGCAGCTGAAAGTGCCACATTCCTCAGCCCCAATTGAAAAACAAAAACTTCGCCTGATCGATGACAATAGCCAATTTCAAGCACTCAGCCGTCGTAGTATCCGCTTTCATCGCTCTAGTGCCACAGAAAAACAAGACAGCATTACCAGCTTGATCAGTGAACGGAGTATTCAACCGACTGCGGTGCATGTGCAACGCTGGCAAGCTGATGGGCTTAGTCAAGAAGAAGGTGCTGGTTCAGTCCAAAGCAAACATCAGCATAGTCAAAGCCATGACAATGCCAGTTTAAGTCTTGAACAAGCATGGCATGTCAGCCCCGCATGGATGCAAGACTTAAAAGGTGAGGATCAAGCGACTAAAGCATCCAACAGCCAAATTGAAAAACTGAATCAGAACTTAACACGCTATAACGAATTACAGTCCAAGCAATTCGCTGCACAATCGACCGTGCGTGATGTTCAAGTTGGCTATTGGTTTGAACTGAATGAACACCCAGAAATTGATCAACACACTGGCGCAGATAAAGAGTTTCTAATTACCGAAAAGAAATTCTATAACCAAAATAACTTACCCAAAGACCTCACCGAACAAGTCAATCAACTGATTGAACAAAGCCAGTGGAAGATTAAACCGATCCATGAACAGGCAGAACGGCAAGCCAATAACTTAATTCTGCAACGACGTAATATTCCTACGGTTCCTGCATATAACCCACTCGAACACCGTCCAAGTACCCATCCGCAACGCGCCAAAGTGGTTGGGCCAAGTGGTGAAGAAATCCATGTCGATGAATGGGGGCGAATTAAAGTTCGCTTCTTATTTACCCGTGGTGATGACCACAGCCATGATGGCGGTGCAGGCAGCAATGACAATGATACGGATTCTGCATGGGTAGATGTGCTTACCCCATGGGCCGGTGAAGGCTATGGCGCACGCTTCTTACCGCGTATTAATGAAATCGTGGTCATCGATTTCTTTGACGGTAATATTGACCGACCATTTGTGGTGGGACGGATACATGAAGCACAGCGCAGTCCGACGCAATTTGATAGTAAAGGTAAACTGCCAGATACCAAAAAACTGGCTGGAATAAAAAGTAAGGAAGTCCAAGGTGAAGGCTATGGACAACTACGCTTTGATGACACGACTGGACAAATCTCGACACAATTACAAAGCACCCATGGTGCAACTCAGCTCAACCTCGGTAACCTCAGTCATCCGAAAGAAACTGCAGAAAGTGAAGGACGAGGCGAAGGCTTTGAACTAAGAACGGATCAATGGGGCGCAGTGCGTGCAGGACAAGGGCTACTTGTCAGTACACACCCACAACAACAAGCAGCGGCAATGCACCTCGATGCTCAAACTGCGAAAGAACAGATTGAAGCCAACTTAAACAGTAGCAAAGCCTTAAGTGAAGTGGCGAAAAATCAACAAACTGACCCACTTGAAGTCTTAGATAATTTAAAAAACTTCCTTGGACAAATCGAAAAAGGAAGTAAAGAAAAAGCCGATGCCTTTAAACAAGCCTTAATGATTTTATCTGCACCAAACTCAATTGCTGTGAGTAGTCAGGAAGATATTCATCTTTCAGCAGATGGGCAGATCAGCCAAAGTGCAGGCGAGAGCATCAACCTCAGCAGTCAAAAATCATTAATTGCCCATGCACAAAGCAAGATCAGTCTATTTGCGGCACAAGAAGGATTACGTGCGTACGCAGGCAAAGGCAAAGTTGAAATCCAAGCTCAAGGTGATGGGGCAGATTTGATTGCACGAAAGGGTATTCAAATTATTTCCACAGAAGATAAAGTTGAAATAAAAGCAAGCAAAAAAATCGTGCTGACCGCTGGTGGTAGCCAGATTGAAATTAGTAGTGCGGGTGTATTGCCTACTACCGCTGGTAAGTTTGAGGTGAAGGCTGGGCAGCATAAGTTTGCGGGGCCTCAACAAGTAAATGTTCCAATTACAACCTTGCCAAATGAACTGAAAAGCTTCAGTCAACAAATTAAGGTCATAGATCATACTCAAAAAATAATGCCAAATGAAAAATATGTGATTGTAAAACCAAATGGAGAATACTTGGCTGGAATAAGTGACATTAACGCAATGACAAAACGTATTTTTACTCAGCAGAAGGAAAAATTAAGAATTTTGGTTGGTCAGGATGCTGAAGATTTTTTAAAGGATAATAATTGAATGAGTCAAATGGTTGATACACAAGAAGGAAAGCCTGAAACTGAAATTAAAATTGATAATTATTCTTTGTTGGTTGGATTTGAAGCAAATTTAGCAGAAACAGCTTTTGTTGAACGCAAAGTAGGTATTTTAAAAAATAAAGTTGAAAAAGTTCAAATTTTGCAAGGGGAGGGTAGTGATTATGGTCATGCTTTCTTTTACATAACCAAAAATAATGTTGTGGAGGCCTTTTTTAGTTTTGGCCCAACAGAAGAGTTGGGGGATATAGAATATAAAAAAGGTGAAGAAGAGATAGACGGAAATGAAAAAATTTATGCAAATGGATACGTAAATAAAAGGCCAAGTACAACTTCTTATTTAATATATGAAGTTGTTCAAATATTTAAAATAAATATCACGGAAAAAAAATTTCATAAAATTAAACAAAAAGTAGCAAAAGTTGAAGCGGCAGTGCTTAAAGGAAAACCTTATAATGTAATTTTGAATGATACCTGTGCTGAAGAAGCAGAAGATATTTTAGATGATGTCATTGATGACTTGCCAAATGGAAAAGGATACATTGAAATTGATGGAAAAATTCCCCCTTTTAGGGTGGTAAATCCATATATGTGGTGTAGTCAATTTTATAAAAAATATGGAGATAATGCTTACATTTATCCTGAATATCCCGAGGATGGTAAAGGTGTCGATTTATTTGATGCTGATGGTGAGCATGATTTCAGTGTATCATCGTGGAAGTTGGAAAATGGTCAACTTGATCCTTTGTTTGAGAATGGCTATTACGAAAATTAATTTCAAATCATACTTGTAAGGGATATGGAATGCGTATTTTTTTACTAGTAATCGTATGGGTAAGTACTAGTTTTTTCGGCTGTTATGCAAATAATAGTGTTAATGATAAGTTGATAAATGGGATAAATGGATTGAATATGAATAATGAATTTATTTCAAAAAATAATATTAATTACCAATTATTAATTGAAAGAATTATTTTTTGTGTAAAAAATGGAGATTTTAATAAATCAGATTTAATGCTTGGTAAGTTAGAAATTTTAGCCCACAAAAATAATAACTTTAAGAAGCAGCAAGGAGTATATTTTAATATTCCGAACTTTCCAGACTTGCAAGTTAATTTAATTAAAAGTGTTGGTGATTCTGAATGGAGTGTTGTTAAATTACATAGTAAAAATGTATTTTATACTAAATTTATCCCAAATTTTAATGACACTTTTTTTGAAAATAATAGTTCTTTAAAGTTTAAGAAAATTGATTTTGACTCAAGATTAAGTAATTATAGGTATATATATTCTTATGATGGATTGTTTGATGTTATATTTATTGTGAAATCTGAACAATATAGAAAACAGAAGCATCCTAATAACTTTCAAGCGTTTGAAATACGAAGGTAGTTGATTTTTTTATAATAATTTAAAATTAACCCGCCTAAGCGGGTTTGTTGTCTCAAGCAAACTCAATATTCTATAGACTAATAAGTTTATTAAATAAAGATATTGGGGTTTAAAGCTATAATTTTAAATTTTTGGTGAAATTAAATTACTTGTTTTAAAAAAATAATACTGAAATATAGGTGTAATATTTGATTGAACTGCAATATTTTAGGTTAGTATAAATTATACTGTGATTGCTAAAACTTGATGGTCTCATAAGCTCCCTTGATCCTGATAATGCATATTTTCAATGTGATACTGTTCAGTATGATCAATATAGAGTTACTAAAATTAGAGAAAGCAGGCTTTTAAAATGAAAAAGAATATACTGGTTTTTATGATGCTCATTAGCTCGCCTGTATATGCTGAAGAAGAAAAAATAGCATATTTATACGAAAAAAATAAACAAGCGATTTTTTAGGGGGTATAATAGGGGATTTTTTCCATTTAATAGTACTGATTTTTCTAAGATAAAAGATCTGACCTTAAAATATAAGTTGGAAAAAATTCATCGAAATCATCAAGAGCCTACATCGTTTAATTTTCTGATTGAAAATAAGGTAATTACAATGTACGGTGGAGGAGATGAAGTTGTAAGTAAGCTTTGTAATATGGAAAATCCTAGAGAAATTAAAATTAATTATTATAAAATTGAAGGATCTAAAAGAATATATTACTACATAGATGAAATTTAAATTTGTATTTAAGCTTAGTGGAATTATTTCTTTTAATTATTTATAAAATATCTAAATCTAGTGGATATAAAATGACACATTGATAATTATTTTAAATAAACTACTTATGAAATGCATTTTTTATAGGGATTAGTTTTTTTGTAATAATATTTATTTAAAGAATGTGATCGTATATTAAAAAATAAACCCGCTGAGTGCGGGTTTATTTTTATCTCAAAAGAGATTACATGTTCGGGTACTAATTACATATTAGGGTAATTAGGACCACCGCCACCCTCAGGTGTTACCCAAGTAATGTTTTGAGAAGGATCTTTGATGTCACACGTTTTACAGTGTACACAGTTGGCCGCGTTAATTTGGAAACGCTTAGAACCGTCATTCTCTTCCATAATTTCATAAACACCAGCAGGGCAATAGCGTTGAGCAGGCTCATCCCATTTTGGTAAGTTCACATTTACAGGAATAGAAGCATCTGTCAGTTTCAAGTGAGCAGGTTGGTTTTCTTCATGTACGGTGTTCGATACGAATACTGAAGACAAACGGTCAAATGTAATTTTACCATCTGGTTTTGGATAATTCGGTTTGAAGTTCGCAGCATCGACAGTTTTTAAAGCGCTGAAGTCGGGCTGTAAGTCATGTAGTGTAAATGGTACTTTAAAGATGTTTTGATCAACAAAGTTGAACGCACCACCCATCCATTGACCAAACTTATGCATAGCAGGGCCGAAGTTACGAGAGTTATATAACTCTTCTTTCAACCAACTGTTGTTGAACTTGTCTGTGTACGCAGTTAACTCTTTAGCGAAGAAGTCTTCACCTTCAGTCACACGTGCAATGGCAAGGTCGCCGCCTTTTTCCACACCCGCAGCAATCGCTTCAAATACAGCTTCACCACAGAGCATGCCTGATTTCATCGCTGTATGAGAGCCTTTGATTTTCGCAAAGTTTAGGAAGCCTGCGTCATCACCAATTAAGCTGCCACCTGGGAAAGTGAATTTAGGTAAAGAGTTGAAGCCACCTTTTACAACCGCACGTGCACCATAAGAAATACGTTTACCACCCTCAAGATATTGCTTGATTAGTGGATGTGTTTTCCAACGCTGCATTTCCATAAATGGATACATGTGTGGATTGGTATATGATAAGTCAACGATCATACCCAACGTCACTTGGTTGTTTTCAGCGTGGTATAACCACCAACCGCCTGAAGAACCTGTTTCACTTAAAGGCCAACCTGCACCGTGCATCACCAGACCTGGCTTGTGTTTAGCAGGGTCGATTTCCCAAAGTTCTTTAATACCAATACCGTAATGTTGCGGATCAGCATCTTTATCTAAGTTGAACTGAGCAATCAGACGTTTACCCAAGTGACCACGACAGCCTTCAGCAAATAATGTGTATTTCGCATGAAGTTCATAGCCAGGGGTAAAGTTGTGCGTTGGTTCGCCATCTTTACCAATACCCATGTCGCCAGTCTGAATACCTTTCACAGTCCCGTCTTCATGGTAAAGAATTTCAGACGCTGCAAAGCCTGGGAAAATAGACACTTCTAATTCTTCAGCTTTAGCACCTAACCAGCGAACCACGTTACCTAACGAAATAACATAGTTACCATCGTTATGCATGGTTTTTGGTACCATCCAATGCGGTGCTTCTTGTGATTTTTCATCAGATAATAAGAAGAAGGTTTTATCTTCAGTTACAGGCACATTTAAAGGCGCACCTTGTTCTTTCCAGTCTGGGAACAATTCATTCATTGCGCGAGGTTCTAGCACAGCACCGGATAGAATGTGCGCACCAACTTCGGAGCCCTTTTCCACGACACAAACGGACAGATCGTTTAGGTTATTTTCAATTGCAAGTTGACGAATTTTAATCGCAGCAGATAGGCCGGCAGGACCTGCACCGACGATAACTACGTCAAACTCCATCGATTCACGTTCGATGTGTTCCATGTAGGACTCCTCATATTTCGGAAGGTGGCATCCATTTAACTCATTTAAATGGTGCTGCCATGAGTGTTCTTAATGCCCAGACACAATTTTTCTATCGTGTCTTGAATATTGTGGGCTAGTATAGTTTTAAACCGAGTTCTAGCCAATTGGCTGAATCATATTATTTTTCCGTCACTAAGGTATTTATTAGGCGGATGAAGCAGCAATTGATCGGAAACCCGACGAAAAAAGTCATTAATAGGGATGATAGAAATTTAATGAACATTGCACAATACTTAAAAGATGGACAGTCCGGTCACAAAAGGTCAATCCCACCATTAGATCAATGGCATCCAAAGCATTGTGGTGCAATGGATCTGAAGGTTTTAGCCAATGGAGAATGGTGGCACGATGGTCAATTGATCAAACGCCAAGCGCTTATTGACTTGTTTTCGACAGTACTATGGAAAGAAGACAGCAAGTTCTATTTAAAGACCCCAGTCGAGCAGATTGAAATACAGGTAGAAGATGAGCCTTTATTTGTTAATCAAGTCGATATGCTTGAGCTAGAAAATAAGCGCTATATCCAGTTTACGACCACGACACAAGATGTGGTTGTTGTGGATGATGAACATCCTATTTTTATGCGTGAATATCAAGGTGAATTGCGCCCTTATGTACATGTGCGTTTTGGAATTAATGCACTGATCCAGCGTGCCGCATTCTTTCATTTGGTTGAGATGGGTGAACTGCTTGAAAATGAAAAAGGTGAATCCATTTTAGTGTTACAAAGTGGTGATTTGAGCTTGCAATTAGGCACCTGAGGTTTAAGCTTTCCACCTTGTCATTCTGAACAACATATAAGTGATCCTATGACCGCCATTCACCCCATTTACCCACTGGATGTACCCATGCCGAAAGCTGGCGCAGATGCACCGATCGGTTTATTTGATTCGGGGATTGGTGGCTTATCTGTGGCCTTGGAAATTGCGCGTTATTTGCCGAATGAACGTATTGTGTATTATGCCGATACTGCACATGTACCCTATGGGCCACGTGATGATCAAAATATACGTGAGTTGACTGCACATGCCATAGAGTGGTTATACCGCCAAGGCTGTAAAGTCGCTGTCGTGGCATGTAACACGGCATCTGCTTTTAGTTTGGATTATTTGCGTGAACATTATGGGGAGAACTTCCCCATTATTGGTTTAGTTCCTGCGTTAAAGCCTGCCGTTCTGCAAACAAAAAGTAAAACAGTGGCTGTTCTTGCAACACCTGCGACATTTCGTGGAAAGTTGATTAAAGATGTGATGCATCGTTTTGCTGAGCCGGCAGGGGTCAATGTTCTGACTGTTACCAGTTTGGAATTAGTACCCTTTGTAGAAGCAGGCGCGCAGATGAGTGAGGCTTGTCTTAACACATTAACTGAGGTTTTACAGCCAGTTGTAAATCAAGGTGCAGATTTTTTAGTGCTTGGATGTACACATTACCCCTTCCTAAAATCGGCAATTCAGTATATTTTTGGTCAGAAGCTGACATTAATTGACTCAGGTTTTGCAGTTGCACGACAAACAGCCCGAATTTTGATTAAAAATGAGTTATTATTTGATCAGAAACGAGAAAATTGTTTGCGTATAGAATGCTATGTCAGTGGCAATAATGCGGAAAATTTAAAACCGGTTGTGGCGCGCCTGATTCAAGATGATATTTCTTGGAACATTGCCAACATCGGACTTATAAGTTCAGAAGACTAAATCAGTCATTTTGGACAACGTTAAATGAAAAAATTAGTTTTATATTGGGGTAGTCATGTCGCATTTTCCAGCTAAGATCAATTCGATGCTGAGTGCGTTATGCAGCGGGAGAGGATCACTAATGCTCGATAAGCGTTATCAAGTATTCATTTCCACATCTGGTAGCGAAATGCAGCCAGAACGGATTATTTTGGCTCAGACGCTTGTGGGAATGGGGTTTTTCTCATGGGGGCTAGAACAACGCACACCATTGAGCACTGCTTTTGCACGTCGTCAAATTGACGATTGTGACTATGTGATGATTTTATTGGGCAGTCAATACGGTGAGCAGTCTGTGTCTGGTGTGGGCTATATGCACCTTGAATACATCTATGCGGTGACCAAGCAAAAACCTGTCATTGTGTTTATGCATGATGATCCAGATTCACGTGATGATGCGTTACATGATGCTAAACCTGAACTTCGTGAAAAATTTAAAGAATTTAGAAAACTATTACAAAATGAAGTCGATCAAGTTTTTACCTATCGTAGTTTGCGTGATTTAGAAATGGCAGTTCGATTGAACATGCCACAAATGCTAGAACGCTATCCTGTTACAGGTTGGGTACGCCCACAGAATACTCAAGCTTTACATGATGAAATTGATCGTTTAAAAGCCCAGTTAGTTCAACTCGAAACAGAGTCTGGAAAACGCGAAGTTGATCCGTTCTTATCTTTACCAAAAGTGTCGATGCATGAACTATTTTCATTTGAATACCGCATGCACGCTTATCAAGATGGTAATTTCAAAGAATTAAAAGTACAGAAGAAAATGACGTGGGCGCAGCTTTTGTCGATTTTAGGCGCAACCTTTGTTAATCCAACCCCTGAAGAATTCTTCTCTAAACGTATGAATGAGTTTTTGAATGAAACAGGTTTGGATGATGCACGTATTGAGATGCCACGTGCACATGCGGTTGCGCGGGCACAAGTGAATATTCGCGCTTTACACAGCATTAAAAGCCAGATGCGGCAGAATGACTGGATTGTGCCCAATGGCCGAGATGACCGTCAGCGGATGTTGTGGCAAGTGACCAGTAAAGGTCAAAAATTGTTAGAAAGTAATTTGCTAGATAATGATCGAGTTTTTCAATTTAAATCTGCATATTAATCTATTTTATTAAATAGATAAAAAGCTGCTACATTAGCGTCATTCAAATTGATGGAAAAAGCGTAATGTTGCCTGCCGAGAAAGCTAAAGTCACCATTATTCTGGCGAATCTAGGTACGCCTGATGCGCCAACTGTGCCCGCAGTGCGTCGTTTTCTGCAACAGTTTTTGTCGGATCAGCGGGTGATTGAAATCCCGAAACCGATTTGGCAAATCATTCTACGTTTGTTTATTTTGCCATTTCGCCCTAAACGTGTTGCACATGCTTATGACATGGTTTGGGGTAATGATTCGCCCATGCGTGAAATTTTATTTGAGCAAGTTGCCGCAGTAAAACAGCATCTCACAGCAAAATATCCAGAATTTGAACTGAATGTGATTCCGGCCATGACTTATGGTAATCCAGGGATTTCTGCCGCTTTAGCGCAATTGGCTGAGCAGCCTCAAGACCATATTCTATTATTTCCGTTGTTTCCACAGTATTCAGCAACATCTACGGCACCTTTATACGATGCCATTGCTAAATGGATTCCACAGCAGCGTAATTTGCCGGGTCTGAGCATTATTCGTGATTATTACCAGCATCCTGTGTTTATACATGCCTTGGCGCAAAGTGTGCGTGATTATCAAGCTGAACATGGTGTACCAGATAAATTATTGATGTCATTCCACGGTATTCCACAGCCTTATGCCGATAAGGGTGATCCCTATGCAGATCGTTGCCGTGTGACGGGTCATTTGGTTGCACAAGCTTTGGGTTTAACTGCTGAACAGTATGAGATTAGTTTCCAATCGCGTTTTGGTAAGCAAGAGTGGGTGAAGCCTTATACCGATGCCACCTTAGAAGCATGGGGGCAACAAGGTATCCAATCGGTTCAAGTGATGAGCCCCGCATTTTCAGCAGATTGTTTAGAGACCTTAGAAGAACTCGCATTGCAAAATGCAGAAATTTTCCAAAATGCGGGTGGTGGCCATTATGGTTATATCCCTGCATTGAACTCACGTGAGGATCATGTTGGATTGCTCAATTTGTTACTTCAAGCTAATCTTGATGCCTTAAAGCAAACATTAGCCCATTAACGCCTTGAGGTTGTCGCCCTATGTTGCAAGTTAAAATCGTTCCCGTCACGGCATTTCAACAAAACTGTTCCATTGTTTGGGATTCCGAAACCAAAGAAGCCATTTTAATTGATGCGGGTGGGGAAGCTGAAAAGCTGATAGCGGAAGTTGAGGCTTTGGGCTTAACAGTAAAAGCATTGTGGCTGACGCATGGGCATTTAGATCATGCAGGTGCAGTGGGTGCATTAACCGAAGCGTGGAATGTCCCTGTGATTGGTCCACACAAAGAGGATGCTTTTTGGCTCGACATGATTCAAGACGTATCAGCCAAATATGGCTTTCCGATTCCTGAAAATGTCAATGTGACCCAGTGGTTAGAAGGTGGCGAAACACTGAAGTTGGGCGAAGAAGAGTTTGAAGTGCGTTTTGCACCAGGGCATACCCCAGGCCACGTCATGTTCTATAACGCTAAATATGGTGTGTTATGGACGGGTGATGTGTTATTTAAAGGTTCTATCGGCCGTACTGACTTTCCGCGTGGCAATCATCAGCAGTTGTTAGACTCGATTCAACGCGAATGCTTTAGTTTACCTGACGATACTCAGTTTATTTCTGGGCATGGGCCAATGAGTACCATTGGTTATGAAAAGCAGCACAATCCTTTTGTTGCGGGTAAAGCTGGTTAACCAATATGCTTTAACTGGATTCGATAAAATAAAAAAGGTCTACTGCGGTAGACCTTTTTCTTGGATATTTTTCACATTTAAATCTGATCTAAGCATATTTAGAACTGATCTTCCTCACGGCCACCATCAGCTTGAGGCGCATCTTGGGTTGGCAGGCGATATTCGTCATTGGCCCAAGCACCAAGATCAATCAATTTGCAGCGATCTGAGCAGAATGGGCGGTATTCATTGTCTTCCCATGTGGTGAGTTTGCCACAACGAGGGCAGTTCATGGTGGTTGGCATGGGGCAACTCCAGCGAAAATGGATGATTCAATTAGGCAAAAACAGTCGCAGTTGTTAGACTTATGCGGTTCTGTTTAGTTTGATCTGTTTATGCCTATTCGTCAATTTCAAGCGCAGCGTATGCATGCTCCCCGTGATTTTCAATCCATTCAGCCAACTCCAATTTGTGTGGAAATTGGTGCAGGCAAAGGAAAGCACGCCTTATTATTCACTGCACAACATCCTGAGTTTCAGTTAATAGCAGTAGAGCGCACCCGTGAAAAATTTGTGGCGATGCAAAAACAGCATCAAATTGAAGGGCAGCAAAATCTTAGCCCTGTACATGCAGATGCGATTCCTTGGGTGGTGCATGCCTTGCATCCTGCCCAAGTACAACATTTTTTTATTCTGTACCCGAATCCAGAACCGCATAATCCTGCACAGCGTTGGTTAAATATGCCATTCTTTGAGTTTTTATTGTCACGTTTGCAGCCGGGTGGTCAAATTACCTTGGCGAGTAATATTCCTGAATATATTGAAGAAGCGCAGCAGCAATTGATTGATGTATGGAAACTGCCATTCGTTAAGGAAAAAATTGCAGCCACTTCAGCACGCACGCATTTTGAAATTAAGTATTTGGAACGTGGTGAGTTGTGTCAGCAGTTAATCATTACCAAACCGGCTGACTATGTAACACGTTTTGATGATTTTCAGCCTTTACAGGGACAAAATCCTGTCAAAGAACAGGCGGAATAATTGGGCATGACTCAGCGTATTGCAATTATTGGTGCAGGTCCGGCAGGCTTGATGGCGGCTGAAGTCTTAAGTCAGTATGACTATGAGATACATGTTTATGAGCAAAAGCCTTCAGCGGCGCGTAAATTTCTCATGGCAGGTAAAACGGGGTTAAATATTTCCCATGCCGAACCTATAGAACAATTTGTGCAGCGTTATGATCAAGTCGATTGGCTCAGTCCATGGGTGAAACAATGGGATGCGCAGTGGATTCAAAGCTGGATGAAAAGTCTGGGGATTGAAACCTACATTGGTTCATCGGGTCGCGTATTTCCGATTGAGATGAAAGCAGCCCCTTTACTGAGAGCATGGTTGAAGCGCTTGACCGCACAGGGTATTAAATTTCATTATCGTCATCAAATTTTAGACTTGCAGAATAATCAACTACGCATTCAAAATTTACTTGAAGGTCATGCAGTACAGACTGAAAAATTTGATGCGATTGTGATGGCTTGTGGCGCCGTGTCATGGTCGCAATTAGGTAGTGATGGTGCGTGGCAAAAATGGTTAAGTAAGGATGAGATTGAGCCATTCCAAGCGAGCAATGCCGGTGTGGAATATCCATGGTCTGCATTTATGCAGCCTGTTTTTGGGCAGCCATTAAAGCGTGTTCATGCTTGGGTTGGAGACGCTGCCGCGACCCAAGGCGATATTGTGATTTCACATTATGGTTTGGAAAGTGGTTTAATCTATAAGCAAGGTCGAGCGCTACGTCAATGCTTCCGAGATGCGCTGCCGATGCAGTTGTCACTGGATTTGCTGCCAGACCAAAGTATTGAGCAACTGGCAAAAAAATTACAGCCTTCTAAAAAGCAGTCGTTGAGTAACGTCTGGCGTAAAGCGGGCTTAGATGCTACTAAATCAGCTGTAGTTCGCGAGTTGGTGCCGAAAAATCTTTGGAATGATCCAATGGCTTTGGCACAAAAGATTAAGCATTTAACGCTCGCGCTAACAGGTTTTCGACCAATTGAAGAAGCGATTAGTTGTGCTGGCGGTGTGAAACGTGATGCTTTAAGTACGCAATTACAATTAAAGACCAATCCGCATGTATTTCTCTGTGGGGAAATGTTGGATTGGGATGCGCCCACAGGTGGATATTTACTTACGGCATGCTTTGCAACGGGTCGTGCCGTAGGGCAAGGTGTACATCAGTATTTAGCTCATTCAGTTTAGGATTGTTCAACTGGATTGGGTTTAATTGTTTTGCCTAAGGCATCCATAAATTGTCACAAATGCGTCGGAGCAGTGTGCTATGTTGATGCTTCCCTTAAGCAAATGACATCAAAATAATGCGCATAGAACAACAATATACGGGCAGCTGTTTATGTGGTGCGGTCTGTTATGAAATCAATGGGCCCATTGGTGAAATTGTAGAATGTCACTGTTCACGTTGTCGTAAAGCCAATGGAACAGCCTATGCAACCAATGCTCCAATAGCCAAAGCAGATTTCAAAATTGTGTCGGGTGAACAGGTATTGAAAAAGTTTCAATCTTCACCAACCACACAGCGTTGTTTTTGTGGGGAATGTGGTTCACCTATTATGAGTATTAAAGCCGATAACCCGGATTACTATCGCTTACGTATAGGAACATTGGATACACCCATACAGCAAGTACCAGTCTGCCATATATTCGTCAGCTCAAAAGCAGAATGGGACAGTATTCATGATGATTTACCGCAATATGCAGAGCGTCCTTAATTTTTTGCGTTGTATTTCTAAATAAAAAGGGTTCACGTGGAACCCTTTTTATTTAAGTCATTTTTAGACTTTTAATTTATTGAGCTTGAGCAGGATGTTTAAGCTCGGGATATTGTTCCTGCCAATGGCCTAATTGTTCCTGAGCATGAATGAACTGGCCTAAGCCTTTGATGCTTTTGTTTTGTGGAACGCCTTCAGAGGCTTTATCTGTGGGCTGTTGCTTGAGTAGATTCGCTTGATTATCCCAATATTGGTACATCAAACCCTGAATATAGCGGCCTTGCTCGGTTTTTAAATCAAGTGCTTTAAGCATGGTGAGCGCAGATTGGATGTTGTCCTGTTTACGCTGTAAAGCAAACTCTGCTGTTAATGAGCCTTCATCTTTCATACGCATTAACTCATCTTCCATGTCATCGCTCACGGCGGTAAAACGGGTATCAAAATCCGTCAGCGCCTGAATGTCATGTTTATCATCTGGCGTTTTGGCAAAGACTTTCACTGGATCAGCGTTGAGCTCTTGCATAATTTGATCATCCGCAGAAATGTCAGCATTTTGCTGTTCATTTTCTGAAGTTTTTTGACAAGCAGTTAATCCGAATGTACTACTCAATAACATGATCAGTGCGAGTTTTTTTAACGGCAGATTCGACATAATATGATTTCCTTGAGGATTAACTTATTTTTTTAAAGACATAGACATGAGTGATATAAGGGAAAACAATATCATCATGAGCACTTTTTTCCGTGTATTGTTCAACGATTTGTTCAAATTGTTGCTTTAAGCGTTGTTGCTCTGCGCTTGGGAGGGCAGCAATAAAACTGGTCGAAAGTAAACGATTTGAAACTACTTGTTCGACTGTACCTTGATGCGGTTGTTTAAATGTGGTTTCAGCGCTCAATTGAAAAGTCGTCTGTTGTTCAAAGGCTTTTCGCCATTCACCACTATGATAACGTGGTGTATCTCCTTCAAGTGCATTGACGATATTGGCCAACGCATTGACCCAATCAACGCTGATATCTCGTTGATTCCAGATTAGTACTAAATAGCCTTCTGGCTTTAGTACACGCGCAATTTCATGTAAGGTTTCGCGGTTAGCAAACCAATGAAAAGATTGGGCACAAAAAACTGCGTGGATGCTATGATTATTGAGGGGAATATTATCGCTGCGTGCAGCGAGGGTTTCGATATGTGGATGTTTTTTTTGCAATTCAGCTAACATTTCAGCCACAGGTTCGACGGCGGTGATGTGTTGGTTGAGTGGTTTGATATAATTCAGGAATTTTCCAGTCCCTGCGCCTAAGTCGAGTAAACGCGCATGCTCAGACAGATTTAAATGTTGTTGAAGCCATGGCGTTATAGCCGCTGGATAGTCAGGGCGAGCCTGTTGATACAGTTCAGCTGCTGAACTGAAGCCCTGTTGTGCGGCAGGATGTAGTGATTGTGTCATATTCTGCACTTTTTTATCTGTATGGCCTCTATAAAATAGCATATTCGCAGCATGACAACTTTGAAACTGACAGGAAGGAACCGCGTGACGCAACAAGGAACTGAGCAAACCCTCGTAGAGAAGCAGATCATATTTGAAGATGAACAAATTCGGGTGATCTTTCAACCTGGAAGTTCCAGTGAACTGATCTTTTCATTTGGTGATTTGATTACCCGTGCTAAAGGGCTAAGTATCAATGCTGAAAAGTCATTACAAAAGTATGATTTTAATGTCATTGGTGTCATGCCAAAGCAAAAGTCATGGTTTCCAGCAGCATCTATGCAGAACATGTTTGCCGAAATTCAGCACATCCTTGAGCAGTTTACAGTTCGTATTGCTTATGGTGGCTCGATGGGCGGCTATGCGGCCATTAAATACGCGAAATTATTTGATTTTCAGCGTGTGGTCAGTATGGTGCCGCAGTATTCGATTGACCCTGAAGATATTGTTGATACGCGCTATGGCATGTTCTTTCAGCCGAGCTTAAATGCCAATATGCGGATTCAAGCCGACGATGTTTCGAATGAGCGTGAATATATTGTGGTCTATGACCCATACTGTCCTGAAGATCGTGCACATTTTGAAAAATTGCAGGCACTGATTCCGCATGTACATGTGCTGCATTTACCATTTACCGGACATGATGCAATTGCTGTACTTGCCAGTTCCGAGCTACTGAATGACTTTTTACGTCACACTTTTGATGCGCAGTATTTTTATCAAAAAATGCGTAAAGTGAAAAAGAATAGTAAATTTTATTATCGTAAAGTGATTGAAAATTTACTTTCGCGCCATCGTATTGCCTTAGGTCAAATTCTAAAAAATAACCATTTTCAGCTCGATCCGCAGTTTTTTGATGCTAAACAAAAGCAGACTTTGTTGCGTGCCTTATTTAATAATAAACAGGTAAGTGAGCAGGATTTAAATAAACTCGGGATTAACACTTTTATGCCACAGGAAAGCCGTAGCTTACTGTTGGATCAATATGCGCATGGCCTGGTATTTAATGTCATTAGTCAAAAAATAGAATGTTATGCCGCAGGTGTGATTGAGCTGAATCATAAATTTTTGATTCCACTGCAAGCCAAAGGCACGGGTTTGGTTTATGTTTATTTACAAGATGAACGCTACATGGTGGTCATGAATGATCGTCAGGTCATGAAGTTAATTTCTGCACAGGAGGATTTGCCCTCAGGGATGCATCCTGTACTCATGCAGAAATATGCAGGTTACTACACGGTGAACTATAAACAGCTTTTACTCAGCAGTGATGAGTATGGGCAAGCTGTATTTACTGAACAATCTGGATCACAATGCCAGTTTGTGACTGAGCTGGAAGACAGTCAAATTTAAACTTTTGATCAAAAAGCCCCTATTGCTTATTTTTTATAAGGGATTATGATGAATGAAAGGTGGTATAAAAATTAGTCATACCATCCCATTCATCATAAGGAATATGAGGGGTATCAGTATGCAATCTGCACAGATGCTTGCTGTATTGTTCATTGCGTCACTGGTGACAAATCCAGTGTATGCACAGGGTTTTAGTTCAACCATTTTAATCTTTAGCAGTGGCATGATGGTCTTAGCCATTTTAACCATTTATGTGGTGCTGAAAATAAGAAATTCACTCCGACATCATCTTGATAAACCCGCGAAATAGCGAGTTTTTTAATATCTGTACGGACTGCGAGTCATTGAAATAATGGCATGAGCAGGGTTTAATAATGACAGATCTAAAACGAGAAAAGTGCAGCAAACAAGGAGCGGGCATGAAAGCAGTATTTCTAGATTATCAATCATTGGATAAAAATGATTTGGATTTTCGTGCCCTAGCAGCACAGTTTGATCAATGGACTGTTTATCCTGCAACTTCACCGATTGAAGTCGCAGAACGTATTGCTGATGCTGAGGTGATTATCACCAATAAAGTACAGATCAATGCCGAGCACATGCAGCACAATCCACAGCTTAAAGTTATTTTGATCTCTGCAACAGGCACCAATAATGTGGATCTTGAATTTGCACGTGAGCAAGACATTGTGGTGTGTAATTGTCAGGGATATGGCACTGCCGCAGTAGCACAACATACCATCATGCTGATGTTGAATTTGGCAACATCTTTACTGAAATATGACCGTGCAGTACGTACGGGTGAATGGAATAAATCCACGCAGTTTTGCTTGATGGATTACCCAATTATGGAACTTTCTGGCAAAACTTTAGGCATAGTCGGTTATGGTGAGTTAGGTCAGGCCGTTGCAAAGCTCGCTGAGGCCTTCGGCATGCAAGTTAAAATTGCAGCTTTACCAAACCGTCCTGCACGTGAGAAAAGAATTCCTTTTGCTGAGCTGTTACCACAGGTTGATTTTCTGTCATTACACTGCCCATTAAGCGATGAAACGCGTGATTTAATTGGCCGTGAAGAACTTGAAAAAATGAAGTCCTCAGCCTTTCTAATTAACTGTGCGCGTGGTGGTGTCGTGAATGAGGCCGCTTTGGCAGATGCTTTAAAAGCTGGGGAGATTGCTGGTGCAGCGACCGATGTACTGACAGTAGAACCACCCAAAGATGGTAATGTACTGTTAGATGCGAGCATTCCGAATTTAATCATTACTCCACACAGTGCCTGGGGCAGCGTCGATGCAAGACAACGCATTGTGCAGCAATTGGTGGAAAATGTAGAGGCCTTTAAAGCGGGGATGGTCATTCGGCAGGTGAATTAAAACGAGTTTAAGGAACCTTATTTTTGAACAAAGCTCTATATAAATAGGGATGTCTATGCAGGTCGATCTTGCCAATAAAAAAAGTTTAAGATTATTTTGCATGCTGATTCTCTTTACCGCATGCATCTCTTGGGTATGGTACAGTTATGTACTAAATATCAGTGAAAATTATTTATTCCAGAACCCCGATTTTGAAGTTCATAAATTTATGCCGACCTTACAAGTTGTGCTGGTTTCGGTATTTTTTATTGCGCATTTCGTCTTAGTACTTATTGATTTTTTAAATCGCTATTGGTATTGGGGACTATGGCTTGTTGTAGTACCTATTATTGTGGGACAGGTCTATTTTTCTGTCTTTGGATTGGTTGCTCATATTGATCATTTATCAGTCTGGGTTGACTATCCATTTTGCCTGTTGATGCTTATTCAAATCTGTACAGCATCGTTTGTACGTAGGCGATATCTCAAACCTGCTCCTTAATGCTTAATTTAATAGCTAAATTTGAGTTGATGAAATTCACCTATTCGCTAGGTAGATCTTAGAGAATATGTAAAGGAAGCTTCTAGCAATTTTTCAAAAATTTAGCATTGAAATGATTTTTGATTTGTTTAAATTCAAGTTCAGTCTCGATATTGTTTGGCATCATGATTCGTAAATAACTTTTTTCAAGTTTAAAAGGCTCTTTAGTATTGGGTTCAGCGTAAAAGCCACCGTTTGGATAAGTCAGATATGTTTCATAGGCACGTAAAATCTGACCTTTGTGAAAATAATAACTTGTTAGGCTCTGATAGGATTCACCAAAAACATAAAGGTTTATTTTGCATTGATCGTCGAGTTGATACAGTGTCACTTCATTGCCTTCAGTCGATTTGTATTCTTCGTCATCTAGCATTTCTAAGGTTTGTAATAATTTACCTTCGGCATCATGGTTATATTGGTGAGAGTTATACAATTGTGGAAAAATAGCTTGCAACTGTGGATAACTTTTTAGCAATTGTGGAAAACGTTGTAAGCCAATCACAGACCCAACGCAGAGTAGAATACCTAGCAACATACCAAATAAAATTCGCATTTTTTTCTCATTACATCATTGTTTTTATAGGCAGATTGCCAAATACCAAAACGATTGTATTTGGGCTTTAAAAAAGCCCAACCAAAGTTGAGCTTTAAAATAGAGGACTAAAAATTATAAATCTGTAACTGGATAGGTCGTTGAAGTAGAACTTGATGGATAGCTACTTTGCGGATATTGATTACTATTTTGTCCCGCATTGTTGCTTGGCGTGGTATTGATTTGACTGCCAGAAGATGACTCACTTAAAGATTGCTGCGTAATAGGTGCAGGCTGACTGCTTTTTCCAGTAATGGCTTCACGTGTATCTTTAAGTTTTTCATTTACGTTTTGAGTGACGTGCTGTGCGCCTTGATCAACTTGCTGCACTGTATTATTGGTCGCTGTTTTGGTGTTGTCCCATGCTTGGTCAACTGACGGCTTGATTTTTGAAATGCCACGTTCAGTCATTTCACCAATATTTTTAGCTGCGCCAACCACACCTTCTTGTGCTTTATAAGCCCATACATGTAATAGGTTTGGGTTGTCACCATAAGGTGTGACCAATTTTTTAGTGTCGCTTTGCGTACCTTGTTGTGTATTTGCATCTACCTGAGCCCATAAACTGGGTGCAGCCAGCGCTAGGCTAAGGCATAAAGTCGTTTTCAATAAATCCATTATGGCTTCACCTCTGAATTTTATAGATTTTCTAACTGATGAATGGTTTTAACGCATTATAGAAAAAACGGAATAGAAAAAAGCCAAGGTAGCAAAATCAATACAGCTTTAAACAAGAACGGTGTATGGAGCATTTCAGCATAAAAAAGGCTCACGCGAAAGTGAGCCTCCTCTCTGGAGGGAGAGTATTTTGAAAGCCTAAAGATGCTTATTTATGCGCACCAATAGAGGCTTCATGTGAGCTATGAACTTCTGCTTGAGCGACAGGCGTATTCAGCTGAACATTGCTGCCACCACTGACATTGGCTTGTTGACCTTTTTGGAAATTATCCTTAGTTTGCTGCCATTTCTCACTTGCAAATTGACGACTTTGATCCGCTTTTTCACCTAAATAACTTTTGGTTTGATCTACTTTATTGTCAACTTTGGCTTTACGCTCATCCAGTTTTGCTTTGTCTTTTGCTGCTTTTTCATCAAGCTGTGCTTTTCGTTCATCTAGCTTGGCTTTGTTTTGTTCATTTTTGGCATCAATTTCAGCTTTAGATGCTTCGGCTTTCTCATCTTTAGACTGTTTTAGTTCAGCCCATTTGTCTTTGGCATCTTGCTTCTTGTCTGCACTAAATTCTTTGGTGTCTTGCCATTTTTCTTGAGTGAATGTTTTGGTCTTATCGACGCCTTTTTCAATTTTATCACCTGCTTTATGTGCAGATTGATTAATGTCTTGTTTTAAATTTTGTAGAACACTCGGTTGTTGTGCATCTACTCTAGCTTCCACTGATGCTGTTGTATTGGCAAATAGTGGTGTGGTTGCAAATAGGGCTGCAGTTATCAGCGTTGTTTTAAATAAAGGTTTCATCTTTTAAATAATCCTCTTTTATTGAACTCTGCTGTTGCACTCAGCATTAGCGCTTTTGGAGCAGAGGACATCTTAAGAGTAAAAAAAAGCAAAAAGTGGTTTTGTGCGATAAGTCACACAATGCAATAACAGCTCAGATACGCGGAAGTTTGAAGTGTGGAAACTTGGTTAAGTTAATGCAGTATTGTAATTTTATGAAAATACAGTGGCTTATATGTGTTTTACGCGTTGCTGTGGTGTGGTGCTAGTTACGATTTTCATGATTAAAAATTATGGATTTGAACGAATTATTGTTCAAGATTCAAGGAAAAATGAAACCATACCTCCATTTTGGAGATATGGTTTTTATTATTTATTCACATTGTGTAAGCGCATCTTTAGCAAAATGACCGCGTAATGCAAGGAAGTTCTTTTGTACATCCGCCGCATTTAAATCAAAATTGTGCGCTGAACTTGTACCATCTTTGGCAAAGGTTGCTGTACCACCTGAAATCAGGGTTAAGCCTTTAAATGACCATTGTTCAACCGATTTTGCTTCTTCTAAATTGCCTGTAAATTCAATCACGCATTTATCTACAAATTTAGTCAGTTTTGCTTTGTTATCCGTGGTATCTGGATAGACATCAATGTTTTGAACTTCTTGTAATACACCTGTTTCAAGTTGCGGAATTGTTGGTGCAGATGTACATGCAGAAAGTGTTAGACCCGCAAGACCAGTCAAAATGAATGCTTTCAATTTCATAAGTTTCTTTCTTGTTGAGTGTTGTTAAGGTTGAGTATAGGGAATTGGTGAATTATTGGCTATAGATTTAAGTCTTAATCCTAAATTCAACTTCATTCACTTAATATTTAACGTTTATAGGCTGCACTTCCTGGACCAACGGCATTGATGCTGACTTGGCGTGATGGATGGGTGCTTTTTTGATAATACACTTTCGAATTTGGCCCATAAATATTGATTTTATTGACTGATTCTACATAGACCGTTGTATTTGGACCTGCAACCGTAATCATCGGGCAACTGCCTTTTAGAGTAATACGGCTATCTGGAGCAGGAATATTCACTGAGCGTCCCGCGCAATCATAACTTGCAACGGTATCGGGTGAAGAAATGATGATTCGAGAATGAGTCATTTCAGTTCCAGCATTTGCAGAAGAAATAGATAGAATCAATAATCCAAAGCTAAGTAATTTTTCATTCATCATAGGTATTTCATTTTATTTAGTTTGAGTTATTTTTAGCATGCCGAGATTTATTTGCTCAAGTCTTATTCGTCTTTATTTAAAACGAGATATTGAGTGCAACAGAAGATCTTTTTCACATTGATGTATTAAGAAGTGATTTATCTAGTATTTCAAACGGTCTCATTGAATTATTAGTACATTATCTTAAACAATTCATGAAGATTTAGCTGGGTTATTTAGCGATTAAAGTTTTGGCAAAAAGAACAATAATACTACTCCACCCAATATCCCGCCCAAAATCAGCCAGTCTTTCTTACGCATGTCTGCAACGCGAATAATTGAAAAATACAGGCTGCTAAAAAATAGAAAAACGAAGACAAATAGTACAAGGGGATTATTGAATATAAATTTAGTACTGCCAAATAAAACGAAAATGGTTGTGCTCGACAACCAATACACCAAACTTAAAACAAATTTTGAAAGCGTTAAGTAACGCACAGTGCGGTCTAATCTGGGCAAAGTCACAGCAATGATGACGATTCCAATAAATCCACCCAAAACAGAAATAATCAAAAAGAATAAAGCACCCATATCTGGCTTGGTTGGAATGTATGGATAAACCTTCCAAAGGTAAAAGCTGTATGCCATCAATACTGCATGTAAGATAAAAAGATAGAGATCTGGGCGGTAAGGATGATTGACTGTAATACTTTTCATATATTGTTCTTATCAAAAAATCCCGCTATTTCTAACAGGATTTTACCTAGATTTCAAACGGCATAAAAAAACCCGCTTTAAAGCGGGTTTTTTATTAATGCTTAAACTTAGTGTTGTAACACCGAAATATCAGCCACTTTCGTGAACAAGTCACGAAGCTGTGCAAGCATACGTAAACGGTTCGCTTTTAGGTCAGCATCATCTGCCATTACCATTACACCGTCAAAGAATGCATCGACTGGCGCACGAAGTGCAGCAAGTGCAGAAAGGGCAGCAGTGTAGTCCTTCGCAGCAAATAACGGCTCAACCACAGGTGTGATTTTCGCAAGTTCAGCGAATAATGCTTTTTCAGCATCTTCAACCAAGTTGGCTTCAACCACAGCGCCTTCAGGGGCAGCTTCTTTGGCTAGAATGTTAGCAACACGTTTGTTGGCAGCAGCAAGCGCAGCAGTTTCTGGCAAGTCACGGAAATGATTCACGGCATTTACACGCTTGTCAAAATCAAGCGGAGATTTTGGAGAAAGTGCTTGAACAGCTTGAATCACATCAACTGCAACGCCTTGGTCTTCGTATTTCGCACGGTAACGACCTTCAAGGAATGCAACAGCATCAGCTAAAGTCTTATCGTGATCTTTCAATACATCGCCATACGCCGCTAAAGCAAGTTTGATCAAAGCTTCAATTGAAACATCAAGCTCGTTTTCAGTCACTAGACGCAAAATACCAATGGCAGAACGACGAAGTGCAAACGGGTCTTTAGAACCCGTAGGCGCCTGACCAATACCAAAAATACCTGTGAGCGTATCTAAACGGTCTGCAAGAGCAAGCGTTGTACCTGTCTTGGTTTTTGGTAACACATCACCCGCGAACTTAGGCAAGTATTGCTCACCTAAAGACTCAGCAACTTCATCATTTTCACCTTCAATACGTGCATAGTAAGTACCTGCAATACCTTGAAGTTCTGGGAACTCACCCACTAACTCAGAAGTTAAGTCACATTTAGCAAGAAGCGCAGCTTTTTCAGCATCCGTTGGGTTTGCACCTGTGATTGCAGACAAAGCCACTGCCAATTTTGCAATACGTTCAGACTTGTTCCATAGTGTGCCAAGTTCTGCTTGGAATACCATGTTCGCAAGTTTCTCTTTACGAGAAGCAAGCGGTTGTTTTTGGTCTTGTAAGAAGAAAAATTCAGCATCCGACAAACGTGGACGAACAACTTTTTCGTTACCTTCAATAATTTGTGTCGGGTCTTTAGACTCAATGTTTGACACCGTAATGAAGTAAGGTTGAAGTTTGTTATCGCTATTTACCAAGCAGAAGTACTTTTGGTTGTCCTGCATTGTAGTAATCAATGCTTCTTGCGGCACAGCAAGGAAACGTTCTTCGAAGCTTGCACGAAGCGCAACAGGCCATTCAACCAAAGCAGTTACTTCGTCACGAAGGTCGCTAGGGACAATCGCAATCGCATTGACTTCATCAGCCAAAGCTTTCACTTGTTGGTCGATGATCGCTTGACGTTCTTCAAAGCTCGCAATCACTTTTGCTGCGCGAAGTGCATCTAGGTAAGCATCAGCATTGGCTAAGGTAATCGCTTCAGGTGCATGGAAACGGTGACCATAAGTCACGTTGCCCGCTTGGTGATCTTGAATGGTTGCATCAATGACATCGTTGTCTTTCAACAACACAACCCATTTTACAGGACGTACAAACTCAGTACGGCTTGCCGCAGAACGCATGCGTTTTGCGATAGGGAGGTTATCTAAAGCGTGTTGTAAAATTTGCGGTAAAAGCACATCAAGGCTTTGACCTTTTACATCTTTTAAGTAGCAAACTTTTTCAACTTTACCCGCTTGGAAAGTCGATACTTGATCAACAGTGATGCCTTGACCACGCATAAAGCCTTCAAGCGCTTTAGTTGGTTTGCCTTCAGCATCAAACGCTGCTTGTTTCGCAGGGCCATCAAAACGTTTTTGTGTGTCTGCTTGTGCACCGTCTACATTGACAATTTTCAATGCGAGGCGACGTGGCGCTGCATAAGCTTCAATCGCATCAAATGCAAGACCTGCATCATTTAAGCCTTTTACCGTTTCAGCTTGAAGTGCATCACGTAATTTTTTTAAGCTTTTTGGTGGAAGTTCTTCACAGCCTAATTCGAACAATACTGTATGTTTAGACATTATTTGCTCTCCTTAGATTCAACTTTTGCTTCCGCTTCAACTTGTGCTTTAAGTTGAGCTAATACTTCATCACGTAAAGCCGGTTCTGCCATTGGGAAGCCCAGCTTCGCACGTGCAGCCACATAACTTTGTGCAATCGCACGTGCCAAAGTACGTACACGTAAAATATAACGTTGACGTTCAGTCACCGAAATTGCACCGCGCGCGTCGAGCAAGTTAAAGCTATGTGATGCTTTAATCACTTGTTCATATGCAGGAAGTGGAAGTTCAGCTTCCATCAAGCGAGTTGCTTCAGCTTCGTAGAAATCAAATAGCTCAAACATTTTTTCAACGTTGGCATATTCAAAGTTGTAAGTTGATTGTTCAACTTCGTTTTGGTGGAATACGTCGCCGTAAGTCACAGTACCAAATTGACCTTTCGTCCAAACCAAGTCGTAAACTGAATCTACGCCTTGAAGGTACATTGCAAGACGCTCAAGACCGTAAGTGATTTCGCCAGTCACTGGGTAGCATTCAACACCACCGACTTGCTGGAAGTAAGTGAACTGAGTCACTTCCATACCGTTTAACCACACTTCCCAACCTAAGCCCCATGCGCCAAGTGTTGGAGATTCCCAGTTGTCTTCTACGAAGCGAATGTCGTGAACAAGGGTATCAATACCAATCGCTTTTAGAGAATCTAAGTACAACTGTTGGATGTTGTCTGGGTTTGGCTTCAACACGACTTGGAATTGGTAGTAGTGTTGTAGACGGTTAGGGTTCTCACCATAACGGCCATCTTTAGGACGACGAGAAGGCTGAACATAAGCCGCGTTCCAAGTTTCAGGGCCTAAAGCACGTAGGAAAGTTGCAGTGTGGAATGTACCTGCACCCATTTCCATATCGTATGGTTGAAGAATGACGCAGCCTTGTTCAGCCCAGTAGTTTTGTAAGGCAAGAATTAAGCCTTGGAAGGTATCAATATGCGATATGGCGCGACTCATGGTCATCCACTTAAAATTAGATAAAAATTGTGCTCAATTATAAGGATTTTGGGGGTGTGTGGCAAAGGGTTAATCGCTCTTGAACCAAGCTTTGATGTTTTAATGATGCGCAGAATTTTATATTTTCCAATTGTACATAATAAAAACGTAGTTACTTGTGGCATAAAGTGGATGAATAAATTTAATGATGAGCGATAACAATGTTTAAGAAGTTTTTTATTGTGATAAGTATGGTGCTATCTGCCTGTAGTACGACGCCTGTAGCTTTGTATTCAGATTCATCACTTCACACTTCAAAAATTGCGACCATTACTAATTCTTGCAATGTGGAATGTAAGAAGGTGATTAAGCAGCAGTTAGTTGTCAGTTCAAAGTATCAAATGAGCGAAGGTCTTTTGCTTGAGGTCAATGGTCAGCAGGGGACTCGAAAAGTCACACGAGGAATGGCTTTTGACTCACCTATCCACGGTCGGTTTACCACCGCTGTAGAACAGGGGAAAACTGAGCTCGTCATTGATCATAATTCACAGCTAATTATCGCTCGTCCAGCTCGATTCACAGTTGATTTATTGGGTGGGCATAATTATGTGATTGGACGTATTCGAGTTGAACGAATCCCTTCGGCTTATTATGAATGGTTTCCTATTGTGTATGATGAAACAGTTCAGAAAATTATTTACGGTAGTGAAGATTTGATTGATAAAGATGAATAAGCTGACCGCCTAAAGACTCTTTTATTTTAGCGAGTACAGATGTGAGCGCTGATAGATTTTTTATTTTAAGTATCAGTAAAACATGATGAGCCTTTTAGGCTCATTTCTTGTGTTAAAACTACGCAAGTAAGCGGTGTATTTAAATTGAAAAGGATCAAAAGTAAAATTTATAAGATAAAGATGTAAGTTGAATACATCTTATTGTTTGCATGCCTTTATAATTGCAACATCTCGCAAAATAACAAACAAGGTATCTCGTGTTTCACGCAAAATCAGCTTGGCTCAATACGCTTAAACCCAACTTTAAAGTTCTGCCTTTAAAAGACCGCATACTTTGTGGGGTGGGGGCTTTATTGGGTTTAGGTTTATCTTCTTTTATTAGTTGGTTAGCGCTAGGTGACTTAAATGCATGGTATATCGCCCCGATGGGTGCTTCATCTGTGTTGCTCTTTGCTGTACCTGCTAGTCCATTAGCACAGCCATGGAATATGGTGGTGGGTAATACGCTTGCGGCGTTAATTGGCGTGACCTGCGCCATGTTTATACCCAATTTAACCGAAGCTTTTAGTATTGCGGTTGCTTTAGCCATTGTTTTAATGATGACCACAGATTCTTTGCATCCACCAAGTGGGGCAGTGGCGATTACAGCCGTTTTGGGTGGTGAGGCTGTTCATGATTTAGGCTATGCCTTCTTATTCTATCCAGTGCTTTTAAATTCAGTATTGTTGATGGTGGTTGCAATTATTTATAACCGATTACTAGGCAAGCAGTATCCACAAAAAGCACAAGTCAATACTCGGACGACAGATCCAACACCGACACAAAAAGTGTCGATTCAGCCAGCGGATATTCAGCAAGTCTTAGAACAGCAAAGTCAGTTGCTTGATATTAGTGAATATGACTTACAAAAAATTATTTTAGAAGCACAGCAATTAGCCAGTCGTCGTGGTACGAGCCAATTTAGTTGTCGAGATATTATGAGCCAGCAGGTGATTTATTTACGTGCGGAAGATGATATTCAATCTGCACTAGATAAATTTAAACAAGTGAATTTAATGAGTTTGCCTGTGGTTAGTGATTTAGATCGATTGGTAGGCAATTTAGCTTTATACGATGTAGTGGAATGGTTTAAACGTGCGGCAGATCCAAAAGCAAGTTGGGAAAATCATGTGTATCAAATTATGAATCCTAAAGTGGTTACCGTTCAGCCGGATCAGCCGATTGAAGACTTGGTGCCATATTTTGTGGAAAGATCTTTTAATTATATTCCAGTTGTTGAGCAAAAACGGTTGGTGGGAATGATTAGCCGCGCCGACATGATTGCCGCCTTGTCTCAACAATTGAACGCACTACAGCAATATAATCATTAGCCGTAGATTCACTGAATTTAAATATTTTAATGCTAAATTTTGGACAAAAAAAAGCTACGGAAACTTGGGGAAGAGACCGTAGCGACCAAACTGAGGTCAAGGGATATTAACGTCTGTCATCATTCACAGTACGCATAGAGTCTGAATAGCGATTGGTCGAGTATAGATTGTCTTGTGATTTAGGCATCACTAACCAAAGTACCAAATACACCAAAATACCTGGGAAAGCAGCACTTAAACACGAAACAAATATAAAGATAATACGCAGTAAATTAGCGTTCCAACCAAAACGTTCAGCAATACCTCCCATCACACCAGCAATCATGTTAGAGCGGTTTGAGCGATATAAACCAACATTGGCCATTCAGTTCTCCTTTGAAATCGAAAATGAATCATCAATTGATCCATACAATATAGATGGTGATGCAGTTAACGATTTAAAGGGCCATGATTCGAAAAAAAGTAAAGTTATGTAATCTTTTGCCAGTCCTTGATAAGTTTGCCTTTAGAATGAGCCAAACAAGAGTGATCTTACTTAAAGATCAATGATAACAATGAGATATAGCTAACATTTATTAAAATATATGTGTACAGTTGTAGAGAAATCGTTACAATATTGATCAAGTATTAATTTAATTCATTCCAAAGATTGAAATTGGTTCTGACTAATGATGAAAAAAATGGCCACTCAGCCCAGATCAGTATCTTTTTCTTTATATGCTGTAATTGCTTTATGCAGTGGATTTGGTGTGGCGTGTAGTTCTTCAAATACGCCTGAAAATGCCGAAAAAAATTCAACGAATAATCAACCAACTGAAGAAATACAGCCAGCCCATGCAGAGGCACAGTCTGATCATGGCAAAAAACTGACTGAAATTGCCGGTCAAGCAACAATACCGCATGATAGTGGTTTAGATCCTGCACCTGTACCTGAGCATGCCAAAGTATTTATTGGGCGTTTTCATGCCAATGTAAAATGTGATGATCATTTTATTCCTTGTAAGGAAGGCAATGCAGATTTCATTCTAAATTTATTACCTGATGGAACAGTACACCGCAGTATTATTCAATTTGGTAAAGTCTTTGCTGATAAAGCGCCACAGCCAGGAAATAATGTCAATTATCGGAAGGACACTTGGACCGTCGATCAAGCACATCAAGAACTGGTAGTCCATCGTAAAGAAGGTGTAAATTTTTATTATAAAGTCATTGATGAAAACAGAATTGTGATGGATTTAGATAAAATTCGTAAGGGGATTGAACAAGAAGACCGAAATCAAGAACTCTTTTCGCAAGGTTATCCTGAGCCGCAACAAGCATACGAATTGGTCAAAGATCAATAATAATGAACTTAATTTGAGTTTAAAAAATATTGATGTAAATGAGAGCGGCGTTCAAAGCATTGAATGCCATTTTTTTTGAAGCTTAAATAATTGGTGGGTTGTGTGGGGTTCGAACCCACGACCAATAGATTAAGAGTCTACTGCTCTACCAACTGAGCTAACAACCCTGAGAAAATTTTAAAATAAGATTTTAAAATTTTTGCAAGATAAGCGAAGCGTGTCGTTTTGAATACTAGAGAATATTTGTCATCTAATATTTTTAAGTCAAATACTTAATCTAGTCAGACAAGAATGATACTTCGCAACATCGATATAGCAAATAACGAGAATGGCGAATCAAAACCGGAGGGAGATGGTTTGTCTTGGTCGGAACTTGCAGGTTTCATATTCTTCGCATGCCGGAAGAAAGAAGCCCTAAGAAAGAATGGTGGGTCGTCCGCGACTCGAACGCGGGACCAATAGATTAAAAGTCTACTGCTCTACCAACTGAGCTAACGACCCTTAGGGGGTATCTACAAGATTGTATTCTAAAACTGATGTTTTAAAAAGATGGTGGGTCGTCCGCGACTCGAACGCGGGACCAATAGATTAAAAGTCTACTGCTCTACCAACTGAGCTAACGACCCATCTTGTGGTATCGAAGGAAATGGTGGGTCGTCCGCGACTCGAACGCGGGACCAATAGATTAAAAGTCTACTGCTCTACCAACTGAGCTAACGACCCATTTCGCTTGATGGTGCGTATTGTAGCAAGATCTGCTTCAAGCGCAAGTAAAAATTCATAAACTTGCTTTTGTTTGATTATAAATACAACAAAGTAGCTCATTTTAGCGGATATCTGTCGCTAAAATGAGCGCTATTTGCTTAAAAACGGTATTTATATGCCTGAATATTGGCATAAATTTCAGGAGTTAAATCACAGTAAGCCGTTGCGTTTGGCAGCAATACCAATAAACGATCATCAGTTTGCTTAGGATCAAATGCCTGTTCTTTCAGCTTATTTTTTTGATATTTGAAAGTCCCCGTGGTTTCTACTTGCTTTTGAATACGTAAAAATACTGGAACAGCATATGCTGGGAGTGATTTCTTAAACAAGTTAACCATGGCGCTACAATCTTGTTCGTTTAATTCAGCTGCATCGGTGAGGGTAATCGCTGCCATACCTGCGCGGCCATTGGTGTCAGGGATTTCAACGCCATACACGACTGCTTCAGCAATTTTTTCATATTCACTGACCATATTTTCCACTTCAGTGGTAGATACATTTTCGCCTTTCCAGCGGAAAGTATCGCCTAAACGGTCGACAAATTGAGCATGTCTAAAGCCGATGTCTCGTACCAAATCACCTGTGTTGAAGAATGAGTCACCGTGTTTAAATACGTCTTTCATCACCACAGACTTATTCTTTTCGGCATCAGTATAGCCATCGAATGGAGAGCGACGCGTGATTTTCCCGACCAATAAGCCCACTTCACCTTTTTTGACTTTTTTGCACCAGCCTTTGGCATCACGTACAGCTTCATTTTTTTCTTTGTCAAATTGAATAATGGCATACGGGGTAGGCGAAAAGCCGACAGTATTGTCAAAGTTAAATACGTTACTAAAACCAACATTGCCTTCACTTGATGCATAGAGTTCAAGTACTTCTTCTACGCCAAAGCGTTCTTTGAATTTGTCCCAAATGTTTGGTCGCATACCGTTACCAATCATTTTTTTCACACGATGGCCTTTTTCAAGCTCCGAAACAGGCGCGTCCATCAGGTAGCGGCAGAGTTCACCGACATAACCAATAGCTGAAGCATCAAATTTCTGTACATCTTTCCAAAACGATGATGTTGAAAATTTACGACGTAGCGCAAGGGTAGCACTACCTGCAATGACACCACACCAGCACACCACCGTACCTGTTGCATGATAAAGCGGCAACGTTACGTACATCACATCATCTTTATTGAGATTTAGGACGTGGCCATAAGTACCATACGCCAAAGTCCAGCGGCTATTGGTGAAGATAACGGCTTTAGGTAAACCTGTGGTGCCCGAAGTATAGATGTAGAACAAACCATCTTTACCTTTCACGCTGGCAGTGGTTGGAGTGTTAAATTTTGGAAATTGATCAATTGTTTCTGCAAGGTTAATAAAGCCTTTAGGCGCTTTACCTGCATCAATACGTGTGGCTTGGTCGGCAAACCAATGGAGGCGATCTGCTGCAACGGTTAAATCGTCACGGACATCTTGAACAGCTTGACGGCATTCTTCACCAACAATTACCGCAATGGGCTTCACCAAGTTAATGCTGTGTGTAAGGACTTTACCGACTTGAGCTGTATTGACTAAAGCACTCGTCACACCAATTTTTGCGAGGCCGACAATAGTTGCCACGAGTTCAGAGCGGTTTTCAATCATTACCGCAATCACATCACCTTTTTTTGCACCAAGGGATAAGTAGTAATGACCGATTTGGTTGGCCCATTCATTGAGCTCGTTATATGTATATTTTTGATCTTCAAAATACAGTGCAAAACCTTCGGGATTGCGTTTTACCGCTTTTTCAAAGGCGATGCCTAAGCCAGCAGGGGTGTTTGGGGTACGTAAATAGGCTTGCTTAAGACCACTCAACAAGTTGGGTACTTTGCTAATAAACGCGGGGATTTTTGCTGCGACGTCAGCAATCCCAATAAGGTCGTGTTGTGTAGTTTGGCTCATGTGAATCCTATTTATTTTTCGTAATCCGATACGGTTTATTTCTTTGCAATAATTTTGCAGCAATTTCTACAATTGTCTTTTAATCGTTTCGATCTAGTGCAATCAACCTAATTTGACAAAAGTATCAAAAAAAAACCAGTCACCGAAATGACTGGATTTTTTTAATCACCTGCAAAAAAGCAAATTATTACTCAGCTGCGGTGTTCGCTTTCTTAGGTGGGCGACCACGAGGACGACGCGGGCGAGCTGGTTTTTCACCTTCTTCGTTTGCATTGTCTTCAGTTGAGCTATCGGCTTTCTTTTCAGTTTCAATAACTTGAGCCGGTTCTTCAGCTTTTTTTGCTTTTGGCGTCGGTGCTTCTGCAACCGGCGCTTCAACTTCAAGTTCAGCTTGAACTGGTTCACTTGGCGCTTCTGTTGCTACTTCAGCTGGTGTTACATTTTCTGTAACAGCTGTAGTCGCTTCAGTCACTACTGGTGCTTCAACCACTTCCGAAGGTGTTACTTCAGTTGTTGTTTCAGCAGGTGCAGCAGCTTCAACCGCCTTCACATGATCTTGCTTCGCTTGTTCAGCTGCAAGTTTTGCTAAACGACGACGTTCACGTGGGTCATTTGCAACGCGATTGTCAGACGCTGGCTTTGGCGGAGTTAAATCCAACATAGGCGCAGGTTCGGCTTGCGGTGCTGCTTTTGCTACTTGCACATCACGGGTAACAGGCTTTTTCTCTACAGCTACTTCAGTCTGAGTTGCTTGATTTGCAGCATATTCATCTGCAAATTTTTGTAACGCGCGGTTGAAGGTTGGAAGTAGTCCAAATTGCTCGATCAATACTGAACAATCTTCTCCATATACATGGCGAATCAAGCTGCCCACATTGTATTGAGCAAGTTCAGGGATTTGCGATGGCGCAATTTTTGGAGCCTGTGCCTGTTGAGCACGTGCTGCACGTTGTTCGCGGCGGCGTTGACGTGGGTCATTGCTGGCACGACTTGGTTTTTTCTCGTTTGCCTTGTGTTGTGGCTCTGATTTCTCAGCTTCCACAGCAACAACAGGTTGTTCAACAACAGCAGCAGCTTCTACGACAGGAGCAGGAGTTGGCTGTTGAGCCTGTTCAACAGGCGCTGGATTTAATGCAACGATCTCACTTTGTGCTTGATCTACATTGACCACCAAAGCAGTTGCCATAACGTCTTGTTGAGGTGCATTCACTAACTCAACTTTCGGCTGGCGGTTGTGCTGTGTCGGAGCAGTTTGCTGTTCAGCAGCAACTTCCTGTGCAATCGCTTGTTCATTTAACACGCTTTGATCGCGTTGGCGATTTGGGCGGTTCGGGCGTTGCTGGTTGTTGCGGTCACGACGTGGAACAGACTGCGTTTGTTCATTGTTTTGAACATCTTGCTGTGTGTTTTCGTTGTTGTGCTGACGGCGAGAATTGCGACGATTTTCACGTTGGTCTTGACGGTTGTTGTCTTGACGCTCTGAACGTTGCTCTTGACGGTTGTTGTCTTGGCGCGATTCATTGCGTTGCTCTTGGCGATTGTCATGACGCTCAGAACGTTGTTCTTGACGGTTGTCTTGACGTGATTCATGACGATCTTGACGGTTGTCTGAACGTTGCTCTTGGCGCTGTTCATGGCGATCTTGACGTGAAGGTTGTAACACTTCTTCATGAACTTGATGTGATTGAACATCTTGTTCACGTGCTTCTTTGTGCTTGTTTGGACGCTTCTTGTTGTGACGTTTTTCTTCACGTTCAGCTTTTTCTAAGCTGTCACGTTCTTGTTTATGTACAACAGATGAAGGTGCAAGATAAGCATTACTATCGGCAGTTGCTACAGATGCAGCAGCATTAATCTGGCCGAATTGACCACGGCTAGATGCACCGTTGTTTACCATTTGCTCAATCGCTGCGGCTGCATTGTTTGCAGTGCGAGATTGATCAACGGTCGCTGCTTGTTTTTGAACAAACAAGTTTTCAAGCCAAGCGCATGGGCTGGTTGATGCTGTAGGTGCAGGAGCTGCGACTTGAGCAGGCGCTTGCTGAGCTACATTTTGTTGTTGATGCTTGTTCTTCTTATGGCCTTTTTCTTGTTGTGGTGCAGGTGCTTGTTGTTGCGCAGCAGTCTGTTCTTCACCTAAGTGCCATTCAGATGCTTCGTAGCCCAACTCTTTTTCACTTGAACGTGTAGCTTCAGTACGTTCATAGCTGGTTGGTGCAAAGCCTTCAGGATTATACGAAATTTCGTAATGTGGTGTTTCTAAGTGTGGGTGAGGAAGCACAGTCACACGTACATTTGAAGTTTGCTCTAAATAAACAAGGCTGTGACGCTTTTCATTCAATAAGAATGCAGCGATTTCAACAGGAACTTGTACTTGAACTTCACCATGACGTTCACGTAGTGCAATTTCTTCCACTTTGCGCATGATTGAAAGTGATAGAGAGCGTAGGTCACGTACCATACCTGTGCCATGACAGCGAGGGCAAACATAACCAGTGGCTTCTTCAAGTGATGGGCGTAAGCGTTGACGGCTCATTTCCATTAAACCAAAGCGAGACAATTGGCCGAATTGAATACGGGCACGGTCGCTTTGTGTTGCTTCACGAAGTTTTGCTTCAACCATACGTTGGTTGCGGTCTTTGGTCATGTCGATGAAATCGATCACAACTAAACCACCGATATCACGTAAGCGTAATTGGCGTGCAATTTCTTCAGCAGCTTCAAGGTTGGTATTGAGTGCAGTATCTTCTACATCGCTACCACGAGTTGATTTTGCTGAGTTGATGTCAATTGAAACCAATGCTTCAGTTTGGTCAATCACAATTGAACCACCTGAAGGTAATTTCACTTCACGCTCATAAGCTGTTTGAATTTGGCTTTCAATTGCAAAGTGTGCAAATAAAGGCTCATTCAAGGTATAGGTTTTAAGCTTGTCGAGTTGACGTGGCATAACTGCTTTTACGAAGTTATACGCCTCGTTATAGGCTTGTTCTGAGTCAATTAAGATTTCAGCAACGTCATCACGTAAATAGTCACGAATAGCACGTGTAACCACGCCTGCTTCTTGGTGAACCAACATTGGTGATGGGCCAGAGTTTGAAGTACTTTGGATTTGTGCCCAAAGGTCTAGCAAATGCTGTAGGTCAAGTTGTAGTTCTTCTTGTGAACGGCCAATACCTGCAGTACGAACGATCACGCTCATGCCACGAGGGACATTGAGTGATGCCAACATTTCTTTTAATTCTTCACGAACTGAACCAGAAATTTGACGGCTAATACCACCACCTTTCGGGTTGTTTGGCATTAATACCAAATAACGACCAGCGAGTGAAATAAATGTTGAAAGTGCAGCACCTTTGTTGCCACGTTCTTCTTTTTCCACTTGAACAAGAAGTTCTGTACCTTCAGTGATCAATTCGCGGATATTAGAAGTTTGGCGAGGATCTGCTTTGTAATAAGAATTAGCTATTTCGCGCATCGACAGGAAGCCCTGACGACCTGCACCATATTCAACGAATACAGCTTCTAAAGAGGGCTCTACACGGGTCACATGACCTTTATAGATATTCGATTTTTTTTGTTCACGGGTACGATTCTCTAAGTCAAAATCGTAAAGACGCTGACCAGTGACAAGTGCAACGCGAATCTCTTCGGCATGTGTTGCATTAATCAACATACGTTTCATGGGTGTAACACCTAATAGTGATACACAGGAGAACATCGCTTGATTCGTAGCGAGCATCACACATCATGGATCAATGTGCTCAGATCACAAAAAGTGTGTACTGAGCATTTTTACCGGCCTTCTTTTGGTGGGCAACGGTTTTTGATTCACGTATTGATGATGGCAATACGGCTTCAATCTTTTAAACGATTAAAGTCACCTGACTCTTTCACTGGCGGACAAACGGTGCATTGGATGTGAGTAACTTTCACTGTCACATTGCTCGAAGAGCATCCATTCATATCTGATAGAGCGTCTTGATACGGAATTATCGTCGTACCTTTACAAACTGTGCAGATCCAATGCATCAAACGTTGTGGCCTGAAGATATTTCAGGGAGCGACTGGTCTGATGTGTATCAGTTTACGTTTAAAAACCAACCTTGGTTGGCGCATATTTTTTTGCGGCAAACTGTTTTATGTACCTACGGTACAATTAAACGCAACAGTTTGCTGTTTTGCCGATATAATAAGCCTTCGGCGTCGGCATAATTCTTTTGGGACCTTTCCGAGCTAAAATGAGTAATGTGTTGAAAGTTCAAATGCAGTGAATACTGAAAATGAATCAACTTTTACTCAGTTACGGTGGTTTCCGTGCGCTGACTATATCAAACCTTGCATCATCTGCCTATGGGCTAAGCTTATGTTTCTTGCGAAAAGTATAGCTTAAATGATCATTTTTTATTCAATTTTAGTATTTTTTTAGGTCACAGTAACTGTATGAATTCTACGCAAGAATGGCAAAGCGTCACCTGGTTTGAAGTGGACGAGCATCAGGCGGGTCAACGTATTGATAATTTCCTGTTTAGTCGTCTTAAAGGTGTGCCTAAAAGTCGCATTTATCGCTTGATTCGTGAAAGCCAAGTACGTGTAAACAAGAAACGTGTAAAAGCAGAAACCAAATTAAATATTGGCGATCAAGTTCGTGTTGCGCCAATACGCTATGAGCAAAAAGATGAAACGGCGGCACCCGTATCTGACAAAGTTGCGCAAAGCCTGCTTAGTCGTGTGGTGTATGAAGATGAAGGCTTAATGGTCGTGAACAAGCCTTCAGGTATCGCTGTACATGGCGGTAGCGGTGTGGCTTATGGTCTGATTGAAGGCTTACGTGCGGCAACAGGTAAAAAGTATCTTGAACTGATTCATCGTATTGACCGCGACACTTCGGGTCTGGTGATGATTTCTAAAAAACGCAGTGTGTTAAAAAGCTTACAAGACATGCTACGCGAACACAAAATCCAAAAAACCTATGCGGCTGTAGTAAAAGGCGTGGTGAGTTTGGATAAGCAACTGATTGATCAACCTTTGCATCGTTATGAACTTGCTAATGGTGAGCGTCGTGTACGTGTGTCTAAAGAAGGGAAAGACTCAAAAACCCAGTGGAATGTTAAAGAGCGCTTTATGCATGCCACATTGGTATATGCATCTCCACTTTCAGGTCGTACCCATCAGATTCGTGTGCACGGTTTAAGTATTGGTCATCCATTGGTGGGTGATGAAAAATACGGCCATGAAACTGAATATCGTGGGCCGAAGCCACGTCGTTTGTGCCTACATGCAATGCGCTTAGAAATCCCTGGTTATCAAACGATTGAAGCGCCTTTGCCTGAAGATATGCAAAGCATTGTGGCTCAGCTACGTGCACAAAAGGCAGACAAGGTAGTGAAGTCTATAGAAGATGATGAGTAAGTTTTAATCTATCTTGTATGTTGATGCTTATGAAAGTTTTCATCTTTAATTAAAGAGGGGCTAGGGGAGATGTTGTGAATTGACCTCTCCTAAACCTTCACTTGCGCTTCAATTTAAAAGCATTGCTTTAAATCTTGCTCAGGAGAGGGCTTTAATAGCTGAATCAAATATTAGGAACCTTATATGAACTCACCTGTAAAACTGGTCATTTTCGATTGGGATGGCACTTTATTTGATTCAGTTGGTCAAATTGTCTCGAGCTTAAAGTTTGCAGCTCAAACTTTTGAACAACCATTAACAGATGCCGATGCGAAAAGCATTATTGGCTTAGGTCTGCCTGAAGTGGCACAGCGATTATTTCCGACTGTGCCTGAGCTGCATCACGACATTTTGCAAAGCTACTCTGAGCATTATGTGGCGAACTCTAAGGGCGATATGTGGTTTACAGGTGTCGCTGAAATGTTAAATGAACTGAGAGCTGCAGGTACACAATTGGCTGTTGCCACAGGCAAGAGTCGCAAAGGACTGGATCGTGTATTGGCGCAAACCAATAGTCGTGATTTATTTGTTACTACACGTGCTGCAAGTGAGACTAAATCTAAGCCAGATCCACTGATGCTTGCGGAAATATTAGCAGAAACAGGCATCGCTGCTGAGCAGGCTATTATGGTGGGGGATACATCCTACGATTTGGAAATGGCGCGTAATATTTCGATGCCGCGTATTGGAGTGTCCTACGGAGTACATAGTGTGGAAACGTTGAAAAGTTTTCAGCCATTGTCGATTGCGCATGATGTTGCAGAGTTGCAACAGTTGTTATTGCAGTACGTAAGTTTGAGTGAAGCTGTATAAAACAAATATGTTGATCTTTAATTCAGTGTGAAAAGGAAAGTTCGCTTTCCTTTTTTTGTTTGAGACTGGCGATGACGCGCTGTAACAAAAAGGAAGCATCGTTAAAATCCTTTAAATCGGGCTTTTAAAAACATCTTGTTTTCAACAGTTATATGTGGGTTTGTGTGAAAAATAAACGAATAATCTAATCTTTTAGTCGTAGATGACTGTTTTTTTAACAGGAAGATGAATTTTTCGGCGCTTTATGGGTAGTTTAATATTTAGAAAAATAACTTTATGTTTTTGTTTTTAATCAATAAAACCAACTGAAATTATAGGATTTAACTATAGTCATAAATAAAATAAGTATTGGCATGAAAAGCTGAAAATCTTGATTCTAAAGTGGTTTAAAGATAGATGCGTTTTATGTGAAGGACGGTCAGCAAAGCCGATTGCAGATGCTGAACCGAGGCAACTTCTAATTCCTGTCACAGCGCTATAAGTCCATTTTTTGCAGTTTAAGGAAACATTGATGTCGAATTCTGCTGTTGTTGAATCAGTTGCGCAAGCTTTACGTAACGCTGAATTATCTCAAGCTGCGATTGCACCTATTCGCCCACAACTTGGTGGTGAAAGTGCAGATGTAGATATCGCTTATGCCGTTCAGGAAGAAAATACCAAACGTGCACTTGCTGAAGGTCGCCGTTTAGTGGGCCGTAAAATTGGTTTAACGTCTAAAGTTGTTCAAGCGCAGCTTGGTGTGGATCAACCGGATTTCGGTATGTTGTTCGCAGACATGGCTTATGGCGATGGTGAAGAAATCCCAGCAGGTCTACTTATTCAACCGAAGGTTGAAGCAGAAATTGCATTGGTGATTAACCAAGACTTGACCAAAGATAAACACACTTATGCAGACATTATCAGCGCAACAGAATATGCGTTGCCTGCCATTGAAGTTGTGGATAGCCGTATTGAAAACTGGAAAATCTCTTTGATTGATACAGTTGCTGACAATGCTTCATCAGCAGGTTTTGTATTGGGTTCAAAGCCTGTAAAACTTGAAAACCTTGATCTTGTGAACTGCAAAATGATCATGACACGTGGCGAAGAAGTTGTGTCTCAAGGCGTGGGTAAAGCATGTCTTGCAAACCCAATGAATGCTGCGGTTTGGCTTGCAGATGAAATGGTACGTCGTGGTCGTCCATTACTTGCAGGTGACATCATTTTAACAGGTGCGCTAGGGCCAATGGTTGTGGCAAATCCTGGCGATGAATTCAAAGTTGAAATTAAAGGCTTTGGTTCAGTAACTGCAGCATTTGCAGCGAAATAAGCTTGGTTTTAATGGAATATTTAAGAGTACACATTCATGAAAAAGATTAAATGTGCAATGATCGGACCAGGTAATATTGGTACTGATTTGCTTTACAAATTACAACGTAGCGAATGGTTAGAGCCAGTTTGGATGGTTGGTATTGACCCAACATCTGAAGGTCTTGCACGTGCTGCGAAAATGGGTTTGAAAACCACTGCTGAAGGTGTAGATGGTCTTCTTCCTCACGTTCTTGAAGATGACATTAAAATTGCATTCGATGCAACGTCTGCATATGTACATGCTGAAAACAGCCGCAAGTTAAACGAACTTGGCGTGTTAATGATTGACTTAACACCTGCTGCAATTGGTCCTTTCTGCGTACCACCGGTAAACCTTGAAGCATTGCTTGCTGCTGGCGAAGTGCCAAACGTAAACATGGTAACTTGTGGTGGTCAGGCGACTATTCCTATGGTTGCTGCAGTTTCTCGTGTTCAACCTGTTGAATACGGTGAAATCATTGCAACTGTATCGACTAAATCCGTAGGTCCAGGTACACGTAAAAACATCGATGAATTCACACGTACAACTGCGGGTGCAATTGAGAAAGTTGGTGGAGCAAAAGCAGGTAAAGCGATCATCATCATTAACCCTGCTGAACCACCATTGATGATGCGTGACACTGTTCACTGTCTAGTGGAAGGTGAGCCAGATCAAGCAGCGATCATTGAGTCAGTTCACGCAATGATCAAAGACGTTCAAAAATACGTACCAGGTTACAAGCTTGTAAATGGTCCAGTATTTGATGGCAACCGTGTTTCTATTTACTTAGAAGTTGAAGGTCTTGGCGATTTCCTACCGAAATATGCAGGTAACCTCGACATCATGACAGCAGCAGCTGCACGTACTGCAGAAATGTTTGCAGAACACGTTTTCAATAAAGAAGAAGCTTAAGGAGCAACCTCATGTCTAAGATTATTGTTCATGATATGACTTTACGTGATGGTATGCACCCACAGCGCCATCAAACCACTGTTGAGCAAATGATTGCCATTTCAACAGCACTTGATGATGCAGGCGTACCTTTAATTGAAGTGACTCACGGTGACGGCCTTGGCGGTTCATCTGTAAACTACGGTTTCGCTGCTGCAACTGACGAAGAATACTTGTCTGCTGTTGTGCCACGTATGAAAAATGCAAAAATTTCTGCATTACTTCTACCTGGTATCGGTACGGTTGACCATTTAAAAATGGCACATGAAATTGGTGTTTCTACTATTCGTGTGGCAACTCACTGTACTGAAGCGGACTGTTCTGAACAGCACATCACAGCTGCACGCAAGTTAGAGATGGATACTGTGGGCTTCTTGATGCTTGCTCACATGGCAACGCCTGAAAAATTGCTTGAAGAAGCGAAGAAGATGGTGTCTTACGGTGCAAACTGTATCTATGTCACTGACTCTGCAGGTTACATGCTTCCCCAAGATGTACTTGATCGCGTAGGTCACTTACGTCAGCATTTAGATTCAAGCATTGAGCTAGGTTTCCACGGTCATCACAACTTAGGTATGGGTGTTTCTAACACTGTTGCTGCGGTTCAAGCTGGTGCAGTACGTGTCGATTTAGCATCTGCTGGTCTTGGTGCGGGTGCAGGTAACACGCCACTTGAATTGTTCATTGCAGTTGCTAACCGTATGGGTATGGACACTGGCGTTGATTTGTTCAAAGTACAAGACGTTGCTGAAGATCTTGTGATTCCAATGATGCACAACCCAATTCGTGCAGACCGTGATGCGGCAACTTTAGGTTATGCAGGTGTTTACTCATCATTCCTATTGTTTGCTAAACGTGCTGAAGCTAAATATGGCGTTTCTGCGCGTGAAATCCTCATGGAGCTTGGTCGCCGTGGTACAGTTGGTGGTCAAGAAGACATGATTGAAGATTTAGCGTTGACAATGTCTAAAGCTAAAGAAGCAAATGCTTAATTTAAGTATCTGTTTAAAAAGCGCCCAAAAGGGCGCTTTTTTTATAGCTCTTAGCAACCGCATTGAAATTTGCGATCGAGGATGATGTGTAGGTGAATTTTAATATTACTGTCAGTATGAAGTTGGGTCTGTTCACTATGCGCTCACGGTTCATTTCATTTTAAGCACTAAGCTTCAATAACATATTGAAAAAATTATGAAAAACAGCATTAAATTAAATTTAAGCCAGATATTAAGTATTTGATATTTATATAATAAATATATGATGTGATTGTTTTATCTTATAATTTAAATGAGGATGAATCTCAGATAACCATTTTGATTAAACTTAAAAGCAATTAATAACTGACTTGTAATTGCATAAAAAATAAAAAAAAGAATTTTGATTTAATAAAACAGGCATTTAATTAAATCGCTTGGTACAAACAGTGAAAATGACTTATTGCTTAAATATCTAAAGAAAAATAGTCACTTTGAGTAAAACAGTCCTAAGAATAGAGCTTTGGCTGAAACCTTAATACTGTAGTCGGATTTTTAAAAAGAGCATTGTTTAGCATGATGGTGCCATAGCTTAATTTGATTACTGGGAAATAAGCCATGCGTCGTCAAAATTTATGGATAGCAATTCTTGCTGCGACAGCAACATTAGGAACTTCTGCAACTTATGCAGATTTTGTTGACGATAGCCAAGTGCAATTAAAATTTAAAAACTTCTATCTTGATCGCCAAATCAAAGAAAATCCTGCAGAGAACTGGGGTTCATGGTCGCAAGGGATCACTTTGGATGCGAAGTCAGGTTACCAAGATATTGGTGCTGGCATTCAAGTAGGTGCAGATCTTTTGGTACAACATGCATTCAAATTGAATGCGCGTGATAAAAATCCAGACTGGATTTTGCCGCATGATGGCAAAGAATCAAAAGATAATTTTGGGAAGGTTGGTGCGACATTAAAAGCCAAAGTATCTCAAACTGAATTGAAAGTAGGTGAATTATTACCTGTTTCTCCAGTTTTAGTTTTCGATCCATCACGTCAGTTGTTGACGACTTATAGTGGTGCATGGTTGGAATCAAAAGATGTAAAAGATACTAAGTTAACCTTGGCTTACATCGATGGCATTAATAACCGTTATGACAATCAGTTCCGTGAGTTAACTAAATTTGCGCCACCAGCAAATTATGATACAGGTGCGGAAGCGGATGGTATGTACATTGCGGGTATTGATCACCAATTTACACCTGAGATTGGTGCAAGCTACTGGTATGCCGATGTACAATATATTTATACCCAGCAATATGTTGGTGCAAACTATAAAACCAAGTTAGGTGAAAAAGCCAAACTTGATAGCCATGTACGTTACTTCGATAACTCAGATTCGGGTGACAAATTATATGGTGAAGTGGATAACCAAGCATTATCGGTAGGTGCAAAAGTGAATTATGGTTCACATACCTTCGGTTTAGGTTATCAACAAATGTTTGGTGATACAGCATTCCCGACATTGGGTGGATGGGTGCCTCAGCCTTATTTGGTGAACTGGGGTGTAGCAACATTCACCAATGTAAATGAAAAATCATGGGGCTTCACCTATGGTTATGACTTTGCTGAGTTGGGTGCGAAAGGCCTAAATGCAACGGCTGTTTACTTCACTGGTTCTGATGCTGAAGTTAAAACAGCGCAAGGTGCGCTAAAAGATCAAAAGTCGGATGAATTTAATTTGATCGTAAATTACACCGTACCAGAGGGTAAATTGAAAGGTTTAGGCATTCAAGGAATGTATATTGACGCCAATTATGACTGGAAATCAGACCTGAAAGAGTACCGCGTAGCAACGACCTATACGTATAAGTTCTAATTAAAGCAATGAAAAAGCGGGAAGATAAATTGGCATTTCCCGCTTTTTTTTTAAAGGCCTATTCAAAAGCGAAATACCACAATAATCATAAGGGAATTATGATTATTTAACTCTTTAAAAACAAATACTTAAATTATAGTCATTTTGTTGTTTATGATCGTAAATATGTATCAGTTACAGTCTATTGAACAGGTAATATGAGACTGTAAAAACACAAAATTCGAAAGAGTCCCTCTTGGGTTTAAAACCGCTATGGTTTGAAACACAAGTTCTACGCAATACGAGGAGCATGTATGAGCACTGTTCAGATTCCTGACTATACAACTGATTCATTCTTTGGTTTAGAAGATAAATGGATTGAAACTGCTGAAGGCGAATTGACTCATTACCACGAAGTGGGTGAGGGTACACCAATTCTATTTTTACACGGTTCAGGTACAGGTGTATCTGCTGCTGCTAACTGGTGGTTGAACCTACCTCAAATTGGTGAACAAGCACGTTGTATCGCAATCGACACGATTGGTTATGGTCAAACTGTTGTTGCACCGAATACTGCGTATGGTATCCGAGCTTGGGTTGATCACGCCGTGCGTACGTTAGATGCACTTGGTATTGAAAAAACTTGGTTAGTGGGTAACTCACTTGGTGGTTGGTTAGCATTCCAAATGGCGCTTGACTATCCAGAGCGTATTTTGGGTATCGTTTCTATGGGTACAGGTGGTGCGAAACAAACTGCAGCACTTAAAGCACATGCAAACCCAGTATTAACTGAAGAAGGGATCAAGAAAACTTTGTCTATGTTTGTTGTAAACAAAGACTTGATTACTGATGAATTAGTAAAAGTACGTTTCGCTTCTGCTGCAAATGACTATGCATCAAATCGTTTGATGGATGTTGTTGGCGCACGCGACCGTGACCGTTTCGAATTCCCATTAGATTTCGAAAAAATGAAAGACATTACTGTGCCAGTATTGTTGATTCACGGTGTACAAGACGTGGTGATTCCTGTATCTCGTACTTGGGATATTTTGAATACCGTTCCTCATGCTGATGCGCATATTTTCAGCCAATGTGGCCACTGGTCTCAAGTTGAAAAAGCAGAAGAATTCAACACCGTGATTAAAGATTATTTAAAAGCGCGTGGTGTGTAATTTCTTGTCACTGACATGAAATTCAAAAAAAGGATGGTTTTGCCATCCTTTTTTTATATAAATTTTTTGACAGAAATGCTTTAAATGAGTATTATTCTCATTAATAGCTGTCAAAATGAGTCTCTTGTATTGAGAAAAGTATGAAAATTAATCCATATAAATAGTAGGGAATATGGTTTTACTTATTAGACTTAAGTTGTAAAACGGCATTTTTTAGCTAAGTTTATAAATATCAAAACTAAAATTTATAAGTTATTTCCCATAAACACACTTTCACTGATAGATAAAAAGCGTCAATTAAAAGCTTTGAACGATTAAAAATAAGGCTAAATTGGACAAAAAAAAGCACCATTATTCATTTTAAAAATAATGGTGCAGTTTTTTCATTTTTTGATTTGATGAAAATTAACGCTGTTCGCGATTAATATCCAAGTAAAAAACTTTGGTTAATAGCTCAAGGAACTTATCTACTGCGACTGGAGTCGAATTTTTACGGTAGCTTACGTACAAATCGAGGTAGGGTAATTCGACATCTAATGGGCGAATCACCGTGTTATTCATGGTCAATGGTGCGATATAACCAGGTAGAATTGTGCAGCCTAAACCCATACCAATTGAGTTGATATTAAACAAAATATTGTCGGCTTTTTGAACAATATTGAATTGAATACCATGTGCGGCAGCGAAGCCTAAAATTACTTCGTGCAATGTGCCTGATTGCTCACGTGCAGGGATAATAAAATCGATCCCGTTTAAGGCTTTTACAGGGATACGTTCATACTTCGCTAAAGGATGATCTTTTGGCAAAATAAAGATTAAAGGTTCACGTAATACAAACTGGCTTTCCACTTCATCATTGTGGAAGTTGTTACGTGTAAAAGTGATGTCTAATTCACCTTTTTGTAGCAGTTTCATCTGCTCAAGGTTGTTTAAACTCAATAATTCAATCTTTAATTCAGGGTTTTGTACACGCAGATTTGGCAGTACATAAGGAAAGATTTTCATCTCAGCTACAGGCACAAAACCAATGCGCAACATCTGTTGTTTGGCTTGCGAAACCTGACGTGCCATGGCTACAGCCTTGTCTGCTTGAGCAAGTGTCAAACGTGCTTGTTCAAGAAATACGGCACCTTCTTCTGTGAGTTCAACTTTACGTTTAGTACGGTGTAAAAGTCGAACGCCGACATCTTCCTCAAGGTCTTTGATTTGCTGACTTAAAGAGGGTTGAGCGGTATAAAGTTTCAACGCAGCTTTACTGAAATTGAGTTCTTCAGCAACGGTAATGAAGTATCGTAGGTGTCGTAATTCCATAAAATTCAGCCCGTAGAGTAATCCAAAAAATGTCTTACTATTAAGTTGATTCAGTATAATCTATAAACAACTATTGCGTGTAGATTATTTTGCCATTCAGCAAATAAATGGTCTTGGTCAGCTGAAAACGGTTTGTCTATAAAAAAATCCTACCGTAATAATCCATAAAATCTCTTAATTAAAACAAAATAAATATTTCCCGAAAATCGCTCTAAAATCCATCATCGTTGAAAAGTTGAGTCTATTACTTTGTGCCTTATGGTCACAGGAGAGCTTTTCATGAGTGGAAAAATTGATGTGCGCGAAATCGATGCTTTAGTCGATGCACAAAATGGACGTATCACGCCATCTATCTATACAGATCCAGACATTTACGAACTTGAATTAGAACGTGTGTTCGGTCGTACATGGTTATTCCTATGCCATGAAAGCCAAATTCCTAAGGCTGGTGATTTCTTCAATACCTACATGGGTGAAGATCCAATCATCGTTGCACGTCAAAAAGATGGCTCAATCAAAGCATTCTTAAACCAATGTCGTCACCGCTCTATGCGTGTGAGCTTCGCGGACTGTGGTAATACACGTGCATTTACTTGCCCGTACCACGGCTGGTCTTATGGCATTGATGGTTCTTTAAAAGATATCCCTCTTGAAGACCGCGCGTTCCCGCACGGTGCTTGTAAAGAGAAATGGGGTCTTGTTGAAGTTAACCGTGTTAAATCATACAAAGGCTTAGTATTCGCTTGTTGGGATGAAACAACACCTGACCTAGAAGAATACATGGGCGATATCGCTTGGTACTTAGATGGTGTTCTTGACCGTCGTCCAGGTGGTACTGAAATTATCGGTGGTGTACACAAGTGGGAAATCGAGTGTAACTGGAAATTTGCAGCTGAACAGTTCGCATCTGACCAATACCACGCATTGTTCTCTCACGCATCTGCAATCCAAGTTTTGGGTGCAAAACCAGATGACGAATCATCTAAGAAATTAGGTGCTGCACAAACAGCTCGTCCAGTTTGGGAAACTGCGAAAGACGCGATCCAATACGGTTCACGTGGTCACGGTTCAGGCTTCTTCTTCACAGAAAAACCAGATGCAAACGTTTGGGTAGATGGTGAAGTTGCAAACTACTTCCGTGAAACATTTGATGAAGTTAAAGAGCGTTTAGGCGAAGTACGTGCATTACGTCTTGCTGGTCACAACACCATGTTCCCAACATTGTCTTGGTTGAACGGTACTGCAACGCTTCGTGTATGGCACCCACGTGGTCCAAACAAAACTGAAGTATGGGCATTCTGTATTGCAGACGCAGAAGCATCTCAAGAAGTGAAAGAAGCATTTGAGCGCTCTGCGACTCGCGCATTCGGTCCTGCTGGTTTCCTTGAGCAAGATGACTCTGAGAACTGGATTGAAATTCAAAAAGTTTTACGTGGCTATAAAGCCCGTCAAAACAAATTGATTATGGAAATGGGTAAAGGTAACGAGAAAGTACGTGAAGATGGTATCCCTGGTATCACCAACTACATTTTCTCAGAAACAGCTGCACGTGGTATGTACCGTCGTTGGGCTGACCTATTGATTCATGAAAAATGGGAAGACGTTGAAGCTGCGGCTGACGAATATGAGAAGGAGCTTATGAAATGAGTCAAATTAGTTTAGAACTCCATCACCAAATTAGTCAGTTTCTTTATCGTGAAGCAAAATTGCTTGACGATTGGAAGTTCCGCGATTGGTTAGCTGTATTAGCGGAAGATATTTCTTATACGCTACGCACAACACCAAACGCGCAAACACGTGACCGTCGTCGTTCGATTGAGCCGCCAACAACTTGGGTATTTAACGATACTAAAGATTTGTTGGAACGCCGTGTAGCTCGTTTAGAGACAGGTATGGCTTGGGCTGAAGAACCTCCTTCACGTACAACACACATGGTTTCAAATGTGATTGTTGAAGCGACTGAAGTTGAAGGCGAATATGACGTTTACGTAACGTACTTGTTGTACCGTACCCAGAAAGAGAAAGATGTAACAATCTACTGTGGTAAGCGTCACGACAAGATCCGCAAAGTCGACACTGAGCAAGGTTTCGAAATCTTCAACCGTAAGATTACCCTTGATCAGGTGACTTACAACTCACATAACCTGAGCGTGTTCTTCTAATGAATAAGATTTTTGTTTGCCAAGTTGACGAATTAGACGAAGGCGAAGCATTGAAAGTAGATTGCGGCGTTAACGGTATCGATGCGCTTGCAGTATTCAACAACAATGGCGAATTTTTCGCGATGAACGACCGTTGTTCACATGGTAATGCTTCAATGTCTGAAGGTTACCTTGAAGATGATGGCACTGTTGAATGTCCACTTCATTCGGCTCGATTCTGTTTGAAAACTGGTCAAGCATTATGCTTACCAGCAACAGATCCTATCAAAACATTCCCTGTGATTGTTGAAGATGGTGCTTTATACGTAGAGATGGCAGGAGAGTAATCATGGGTTGGCTACAAGGCGAAGTTGCACTTATTACCGGTGGTGGTTCAGGCTTAGGCTGGGCATTGGTTGAACGTTTCTTAGAAGAAGGTGCAAAAGTTGCTGTTCTTCAACGTTCTCAATCGAAAGTTGATGCATTGAAAGAACATTTTGGTGACCGCGTGCTTGCGATCGCAGGTGATGTAGCCAGCTATGAGGATAATGTTCGTGCAGTTCAAGCAACTGTAGAACATTATGGCAAACTTGACTGTTTCGTCGGAAACGCAGGTATCTGGGATCATTACGCAGATATCGTCAATACATCGGGTGAACAGCTGGAAAAAGCTTTTGATGAGATTATGGGTATTAACACCAAATCTCTCATCTTAGGTGCCAAAGCTGCACTTGATGCATTGATAGCTTCGGAAGGTTCTATCATATTTACTTTGTCTAACTCAGCACTGTATTCGGCAGGCGGAGGCCCTGTATACACAGCGTCTAAGCATGCTGGCGTTGGGATTATGAAAGAATTAGCCTATGAGCTTGCGCCTAAAGTACGAGTGAACGCTGTTGCTCCGTCGGGTATGAATGTAAACATCAAAGGTGCTGCTTCTTTAGGCCAAGAAAACCTCGGTCTACTCGATGCACGTGATCCTGAGAAGATTGCACGCGGCATGCCGCTCAATTTCTTACCCGAACCTGAAGATATGACTGGTTCATACGTGTTATTGGCTTCTCGTCAAAACAACCGCCCATTAACTGGTGTTTTAATTAATGCTGAATGTGGTCTGGGTATCCGTGGTTTACGTCAACCACGTGCTGGCTTCTTTGACGAGATTTAATTCGCCAAATACGTAAAGGACTTACTCGGCAGCCGTCTTGGCTGCCTCCGTTTAGGAGTCACCCATGGCCGTTAAACTTATTTGTGCATCGCACAGTCCCCTAATGGAATTCGCTTCTCCGCAAGAGAAATACAAAGAGGAAAAAGTTCGCGAAACTTTTGCCAAACTTGCTAAAGAAGTTGAAGACTATAATCCAACATTGATCATTACTTTTGGTCCAGACCATTTCAATGGTTTCTTCTATGACCTCATGCCATCTTTCTGCGTCGGTATTCGTGCCAAAGCAGCAGGTGATTGGGATTATGGTAAAGACAATGACCACATCAATGTGCCTGAAGAAACAGCAATCAGTCTGGTTCGTCGCGTATTGGATGAAGGTGTTGATGTTGCATACTCTTATCGTATGCAGGCGGATCATGGGGTGACTCAACCATTACATTTCCTTTGTGGTGGCAAGCTTGATCGTTATCCAACGATTCCAATTTTTATCAATGGTGCAGCTGCACCGATGCCAACAACCAAGCGTACAGTCGCTTTGGGTCGTGCAGTCGGTCAGTTCATTAAATCATTGAACTTAGAGAATGAACGTGTACTTGTTTTGGGTACAGGTGGTTTGTCTCATGATCCACCAACACCGCAAATGGGTTCAGTGCCTCCTGAAGTGGAAGAATTCCTGATTGCAGGTCGTAACCCAACAATTGATGCACGTAATGCACGTCAAGGCAAAATTATTGCCGTAGGTCAAAAGCTTGCAGCTGGTGATACTTCTGTCGCAGTGCCACTTAACCCAGAATGGGACCGTACATTGCTTGAAACTTTTGCCAAAGCTGACTTTGCTGCAATTGAAGCAATGACTGAAGCTGAAATTCGTGTTGAAGGCGGTCGTGGCGGTCAAGAAGTTCGTTCTTGGATGGCTGCTTTTGCTGCACTACATGAAGTGGGCGAATACGACATGACAACACATTGCTACGAAGACATTAGTGAGTGGATTGCGGGCTTCGGCATCGTATCTGCAGAATTGAAATAAGGAACAAACCCATGAGCCAAAATGGTATCGAAACCATCGTTATTGTTGGAGCTGGTCAAGCTGGTGCTAGCGCCATTTTAGAACTCCGTGCGAACAAGTATGAAGGCAAAATCATTTTGGTGGGTGATGAAACACATCTTCCTTATGAACGTCCGCCTTTGTCTAAAGACGTAATTCTAAAACCTGAAGAGACCAAAATCGAAATTCTGTCAGAAGAAAAATTGGCAGAACTCGGTGTTGAACATATTCGTGGCAATGGAGTGGTGAAAATCCATAGCGATGCGAAAACAGTTGAACTGAAAAATGGTGAAATTGTTGCATTTGACAAGTTGCTTCTAGCAACTGGTGGTGCAGCACGCCGTTTACCGAATTTCGATGCTTTGGGTAAACACGTTTATACCTTACGTAACCTTGAAGATTCACAAGCATTGGTGCCTGTATTACAAGCGGGTCGCCGTATTGTATTGATCGGCGGTGGTGTGATTGGTCTTGAGCTTGCATCTTCAGCACGTTCTAAAGACTGTATCGTGACCGTGATTGAAATGGGTCCAATGGTGATGGGGCGTTCATCTCCACGCGTATTGAGTGAATTTTTATTGGCTCAACAACGTCTTGCAGGTGTAGATGTTCGTCTTTCGACTTCTATTGCTGACTGTAAGCTTGATGGCGAAGAAGTGGTGATCACGCTTGAAGGCGGTGAAGAACTTCGTGCAGATGCTGTAGTTTACGGTATTGGCATTGTGCCAAATGCTCAACTTGCGGTTGATGCAGGTTTAGACGTTGATTTTGCCATTAAAGTGAATGATAACTGCCAAACTTCGCATCCAGATATTTATGCAGCGGGTGACGTTGCGACTCAGCTTCGTGACTGTGGTAACCACCGTCGTGTCGAAACTTGGGAAAATGCGAACTTGCAAGCAGGTATCTTTGCTCGTCATGTAATGGATGTAGAACATCCTACACCAAACCCAGCGTGGTTCTGGACAGATCAATTGAATATCAACTATCAATTTGTGGGTGATATGGCTGCAAGCGAATGGATGGTTCGTGGTGAAATTAAACCTGAGTTGGCGGCTGAATCTTCATTTGTATTGTTTGGTGTAACTGACGGTGTCATTGTTGGTGGTATCACTGTGAATGCTGCGAAAGAGATGCGTCATTTGAAAAAATTGATTAGCAAGAATGCGGCGTTTGAAGCGGATAAATATTTAGATTTAAGCCAAGATTTACGTAAACTTGTAAAGTAAGCTGAATGTCTAAGAGGAGCAGACTTACGGTAACGTAGGTCTGTTTTTTTATGTCTTTAGTTTTAGCGTCACGGCCTTACATTACATTTTGGTTTATATGCCTTTGCGCTGGCGATGCCTTACTTTTAAAAGATTAAAAGTAACAAAAATCTTTTGATCGTTTGAGGATACTTCCGTGTATTCCAAACGATCGGGCGGCATCCATGCCGCCATCAGTATTGTTGATACCGGATTGAACATAAATTGAGTTCAGTTCTTTTTGATAAATTTAATTGAGCAATTTATGAATTCAAACTCAACGCCAATATTGGTGACGGCAAGTATATATGCTCTTTTGGTACTGATTTGGGCGACGACGCCGCTCGCGATTGTGTGGAGTGTGCAGGAAATACATCCGATGTGGGTGTTGATTATCCGTTACTTCGGCGCATCTATTATTGCGCTGTTTCTGTTGAAATTGATGCGTGATCCTTTGCCGTTTGATGAAACCTCATTAAAAAGTTATGTGGCTGGGAGTTTGAATTTGATTGGCGCACAGTTGTTTATTTATCTCGCAGCCAATTATCTCACCTCTGGTTTAATGGCACTGATTTTTGGTTTTTCACCCTTAATTGCCGGTTTGATTGGGCATGTTATTTTAAAAACACATAAATTGGTCGCTTTGCAGTGGTTGGGCATGGCGGTTGCAGTGGGTGGTCTAACTTTTGTCTTTGCAGATTCTGCTGATAGCAAAGTCAATCCAATTGGCGTTGTATTGATGCTAATCAGTATGGTGTCATATATCAGTTCGATTTTTTGGGTGAAACAGATTAACGCACCGTTAAAACCGATGTCTCAGGCAACAGGTTCTCTGATTGTTTCTGCCTTGGGTTCGGTACTCATCATTCCTTTTATCTGGCAGCATTTTCCAACTGCGTTACCAAGTGGTCGTGCCATGATCGGTTTTGTCTTTACTATGATCATGTCATCCATTGTAGCGATGCTGTGTTACTTCTGGCTGATCAAACGTTTGGCGGCATCAACAGTGTCCCTCAGTAATGTGATGACACCTGTCATAGCATTAGTTTTGGGAGCGACGTTGAACAGTGAACATATTAGCTCCAATGCCTTTGTTGGAATCGTCGTCGTGATGTTTGGTATTGTGATGTACTTTTGGAAAGAGTGGCGCGAGCAACATATTAATAAAGTACATTGAATCGCGTACATCTACAGAATTATAAGGAAGCTGTGGCTTCCTTTTTTATGTGTATTTTTCATATTTTGAATGGTTCAATTATTTCGGAATAGTCTGAGGTTTCACATGGAACATTTTAAATATAAGCAACTTATAAACTGATGAAACAATCGACACTTGCTCTAAAAACAACAAAATAACAAACAACAGCAACAGTCAGTTTGAGTACTATGGAATGAGCCATAAAATCAAATAGATCTGTTTGATAACAATAAGTTTAGGACAAATTTGAATGTCTGAATCCAATAAAATCGTGGTTTATGCAGCGCTCTTCGGCAATTTAGCGATTGCACTGGTGAAGTTTGTCGCTGCTTATATCACGAATAGTTCGGCCATGCTCAGTGAAGCAATTCACTCAGTGGTCGATACGCTGAATGAAGTCTTACTGCTGTACGGTATGAAGAAATCTCAGCAGTCAGCTAACTCGCGACATCCGTTTGGTTACGGACGGGAGTTATATTTTTGGGCATTTATTGTGGCATTACTGGTCTTTGCATTAGGCGCAATCGTCTCAATTTATCAGGGGATTCTTCATATTTATCACCCTGAAGCCATGAGTAACCCAATGATTAACTATATTGTGTTAGGCATTGCGATTTTATGTGAGGGGACGTCTTGGTTTGTGGCACTCAAAGCCTTTCGAAAGGTAAAGGGTAAGCAAGGTTATTTCGAAGCATTTCGACGCAGTAAAGATCCCACGACCTTTACCGTTTTGTTTGAAGATACAGCTGCATTAATCGGTTTGTTCATTGCTTTGATTGGTATTTATTTATCACATGCGCTGAATATGCCAATGCTTGATGGTTTGGCTTCGGTTTTAATTGGCGTGGTATTGGCCATCTCTGCGATTTTGTTGGCACGTGAGACTAAAGGATTGCTTATGGGGGAAACTGCCGATCCACAGTTAAGGCATAATGTCTTAAACGTGGCGGAACTAGATCCAGCTGTACATTCTGCTAACGGAGTATTAACAGAGCAAATGGGCGCACATCAAGTCATTGCCTCATTGAGTCTTGAATTTAAAGATAATTTAACGTCAGATGAGATTGAAGCATGCGTCAACAGAATTGAAGCACAAATTAAACAGCTTCACCCTGAAATTGTGGCACTCTTTGTCAAACCACAGTCTAAAGTGGTCTGGCAGGAACGTATGAAAGGTCGTCTTGAACAGTAGGTCGCAGAGTCTTCAACTTTGCAAAATCTGTCAGCTCAGTGAATGAATTTAAAATACATGAATCCAAAAACACAAAAAGCTCAGTTTCAAATCGCAACCGAAAGTTGTATGAAGCATACATGGACCAAGCCAGTCTTTGATTATCTGGCGAGTGACCATTTTAATGGGGAAAAGTTTTTCAATACACTGCGCAATCCTGAGCCTTTCACCCGAAAAGATATGCTGAAATGGATCATGACGCGTAAAAGTGATACTTGGAAAGTGGATCGAGAGAAAGAGTATCAGCAGTTTTATGCTGCTTCGCGGAGCATTCCACAAAACCGTCCATTGGCGAAAATGGATGATTGGTTGGTTTGGTTTGTGGGCCATGCCACCGTTTTAATTCAAATTGGACCTTATAACTTTTTGACCGATCCCGTTTGGGCTGAGTATGCAGGCCCACGTCAGGGCACAGGGCCTCGTCGTGCCTGTCCTGCAGGTATTGCTTTAGAAGAACTACCAACGATTCATGGTGTCTTACTGAGTCATAATCATTATGATCATATGGATTTAGCGACGCTGAATTGGTTACATGAACAATTTGCAATGCCAATCTATACAGGATTAGGTAATGGCTATTATCTACCTGAACATCTCAATGTCATCGAGTTGGATTGGTGGCAGTCGGAAATGTTTGAGGATTTACGCATTGTCTATACGCCTGCACAGCATGGTTCAGGACGTGGCTGGCGTGATCAAAATCATGCCTTATGGGGTGGTTTTTCAATTGTTCATAGTACAGGTCATTTCTTCTTTGCAGGAGATACGGGCTATGCAGCGCATTTTAAGCAAATTTATAGCCGTCTAGGTGCACCACGGGTGTCATTACTACCAATTGGGGCGTATGAACCACGCCGTTTAATGACCTATTTGCACATGAATCCTGAAGAAGCATTTCAAGCGCATAAGGATTTACAATCTAAATGCTCCCTGGCTATGCACTATCGCACTTTTCAGTTGACCGATGAAGCACGCGAACAACCTGAGCATGATCTACACAAAGCGATGCGCAAAACTTCAAAATTAATGAATCCATTTTTGACTTTACATGAAGGTAAAAAATTGATTGTTTAAGGATTAATCAGAAGTTGATTGAAATATTTAATGCCATAAAAAACCACCTCGAAAGGTGGTTTTTTATATTTATTTAAAGCATTAAAGTAGGCCTGGGTTGCCTTGAGCTGGATCAGTTGCACGAGCAGCTTGCGCATCCGCTACGGTTAAGCCTAATGCTTTCGCAACACCTTCACCATAAGCCGGTTCACATGCGTAGCAGTTACGGATATGACGGTATTTGATGAAGTCGAGTGCATCGCCCATTGCACCAGCAGTGTTATTAAACAATGCTTGTTTTTGTTCATCATTCATTAAGTTGAATAATGCACGTGGTTGACTGAAATAGTCGCTGTCATCTTCGCGGTAATCCCACAAATCAGCATCACCAGTAATTTTCAATGGTGGTTCTTTGTATTGTGGTTGCTCTTGCCATTGGCTGAAGCTATTTGGTTCATAATGCGGTGTTGCACCATAGTTACCATCCATACGGCCTTGACCATCACGACGGTTCGAGTGAACAGGACAACGTGGTGCATTCACAGGAATTTGGTAATGGTTTACACCCACACGGTAACGTGCAGCATCCGCATAGTTGAATAAACGCGCTTGCAGCATGCGGTCAGGTGAGAAACTAATGCCTGGAACCAAGTTGCTTGGTGCAAACGCGGCTTGTTCTACATCGTGGAAATAGTTTTCAGGGTTACGGTTGAGTTCGAATTCACCCACTTCAACCAATGGATAGTCACCTTTAGGCCATACTTTGGTTAAATCGAATGGGTGATAAGGTACTTTTTCTGCATCAAGTTCAGGCATGATTTGAACGTACATTTTCCATTTCGGGAAATCGCCGCGTTCAATTGCATCGAACAAGTCTGTTTGTGAGCTTTCACGGTCTTTGGCAATAATCGCTTCAGCTTCAGCATCGGTTAAATTTTTAATGCCTTGTTGAGTGCGCATGTGGAATTTAACCCAGAAGCGTTCATTATTGGCATTAATAAAACTGAAGGTATGGCTACCAAAACCATGCATATGACGGTAACCATCTGGAATACCGCGGTCAGACATCACAATCGTAACTTGGTGTAGAGCTTCAGGAAGTAAAGTCCAGAAATCCCAGTTATTTGTTGCACTACGCTTATTGGTTTTTGGATCACGTTTCACTGCTTTATTTAAGTCAGGGAATTTACGTGCATCACGTAGGAAGAAGACAGGCGTATTATTACCAACTAAATCCCAGTTACCTTCTTCAGTATAGAATTTAAGGGCAAAACCACGAATATCGCGTTCTGCATCTGCAGCACCACGCTCACCCGCTACGGTAGAGAAACGAGCAAAAAGTTCAGTTTTTTTACCAACTTCTGAGAAAATTTTAGCGCGGGTATATTGGGTAATATCGTTAGTCACGGTAAACGTACCGAAAGCACCAGAACCTTTAGCATGCATACGACGCTCTGGAATTACTTCACGAACGAAATTACCGAGTTTTTCATTAAGCCATAAATCTTGGGCAAGTAAAGGACCACGTGCACCTGCCGTCATACTGTTCTGGTTGTCTACAACAGGAGCACCAGCATCAGTTGTTAGGTGGGTGACAGGACATTTTTTAACGTCGTCGCTCATTGAGTATCTCCATTATTATGATCATGTATTAAAGTTGGGAGCTATAACTTTTCAATTGATAACACGCTCAACAGCACATGACATTAACCGTTTTGTTAATTCATTTTAAAGTGACAATGTGACAACAGTTTTTCTCTCATTCTAAAATTTTTCAAGCAGCAATCAATCGAAGAGAAGTCATAAAACTGTAGCCGTTAAAAGCTTAAAAATCTTTATTTACTTATTGACTCTAAAGCTTTCTGTGGCTTTTGACAAATGGAAAAATAGTTTTGAATAAATGGTTAATTCGATGAATCAAGTTGTTGAATTTAAATTATTTGTTTATATATTTTGTTTTAATATTTTATCGATGAATTAAACTCAAATATGTTGCTATGATAGGTAGAAGAGGACGAACTAATTAAATCCATATTTTTATTATGGATTTTAGTCTTAATATAGGTTTTTTTAGCTGATTCTAGTTAATGAAAGACATTTTTGAGCTATTAATATTGGAGCGTTTTTCAACATTAAAGACACTATTTAATACTTAAATAAGCTGAAAATACAGCTGAAGAAATATTGGCAAGTGGATTACGTCGTTTAAAAAAATGTAAATAAATTTTTATGGATTGATGCCAGTTGGTACAGCTATCTTTAACTTTTACGAAATACATAAAACGATTTTATGTACTAAGCTGGACTTTTTATAAAAAGCCTTTAATTAGGGCTAAGCGGAATTGAAAAAGTGGGCTAATTGAAAAGAGGGTTGAAAGCACCATTTATAGTTTGTAAAAAATCGATATGTAGCTGTAAGACAAGAATTAAATAAACAGTGATTATGAGTTTCTTATTTTTAGATAAACAACGTGTAACTTGAATGAACGTTCAGAGGTTTATTATGTTGAATCAAAGAAAACATTTATCAAAGTTCTCCAGCGCCTTAGTCATTGCTGGCTCAATTGTTGGCTTAAGTGCAACTGAATTATATGCGGCAGATACAGTGATGCCTAAAGCTAATATTTCTCAAACTCAAAACAATATTGCAGCATTGTTGCCAGGTTCGATGTTATCACTGCAACTTGAGTCGATTCCTACATCATATCAACATGCTGGGCAACGTTATGTGATCACGTATCGTAGTCGAGGGGTTAATGGCGAACCCATTGTGACTTCGGGTTATATTTTACTACCTAAAGGACAAGCACCTAAACAAGGCTGGCCCGTATTGGCATGGGCACATGGCACGACTGGTGTGGCTGATACATGTGCTCCATCAAGTGATTATGCAGGTGGGCCTGTGCATAGTTTGCAAGAAGTCATTGATGGTGCACTCGACAGTTGGTTGATGCGTGGCTATGCGGTGATTGCAACAGATTATCAAGGACTGGGTACACCGGGGATGCATCCTTATATGAATGCAGCCAGTCAAGTTTATAATGTGGTGGATTCTGTGCGTGCATTGCATTCTTGGAAGCCGAAGCAGTTTAGTAAAGATTGGGTGGTGATGGGGCATAGTCAAGGTGGTGCAGCTGCTATTGCGGTTGCAGCTCAGGGGCAAAAAGATGCGCCTGAATTGAATCTTAAAGCTGCAATCGCCTTGGCACCGGGTGGTTATCAATATGAAGGCATTGCTGAATACGTACAAACCAATCCAAATCCAGATACCAATGTAGCGGCATTTTTCCCAATCGTGTTGTTGGGAGCAGCCGCAGCAGATCCATCGATCAATGTAGATCAACTGGTTAGTCCAGATATGCAGTCTTTACTAAATCAGGCCCGTAAACGCTGTTTGTCAGAACTACAAACTGAGTTAGAACAAGCACCTCAGCCAATCTTTAAAAAAGATGCAGACTTAAAGCCTTTATTAAGCTACTTAAAACGACAGTCGATTGAATATATGAAGCCAACCGTACCATTGATGTTTGTTCAGGGTACAGCAGACCATTTGGTCGATCATCGCGATACACAAAGTTATTACCAGCAAGTGTGCAAACAAAAATTGCCAGCGGTCTATCATGCGATCCCAAATGGCGATCATCGAGATGCATTACGCCATAGCCCGAAATATACGGCTGAGTTTTTAAAGAGCTTAGAACACGGCAGCATTGCAAAGGCGTGTAAATGAGATAAGTTAGCTGGCAATAAAAGCTTAACTTCTAAAGCACTTTTATTGCCGGATAAGCAAAGTGATGAATGATTTTCTTCTGCCGTAAAAATAAATTTCCTAAATATCTAAAAAAACCGGTTTAAGAGCCGGTTTTTTTATAAATAACATGACTTTATTTTATTAACCAATGCATTTGAAACGTCAGCAACTTGTCCGTGAGGTCTAATCGCGCAACATATGAATTATATCTCGCTCTAAATCATGCCATTTCGCAAACTCAGGGGTTACTAACAAGCTCTGCGAAATAAATCCGTAACACACTCGCTGAAAATTCAACGCCAGCCGATCAAGCGCAATTTCAGCTTTAAAATGTGTCAAAATCGTGCGCCACATCTCTACCATCATGGCATAGCTTTTTTGATAGATTTCAATACTAGAAATCTGTCGTTCTAACAAAAATACCTGTGCCCATAAAAATTGCTGTGCTTTAACTTGCTTAATTTGAAAATGAATCATGTGCTGAACATAAGCAGATAAGTCCAAATTTGTGGATAACTTCATCAGCGATTGTGCATAAGTTTTCATCTGTTCGGCATTGTGTTTCACATGTAAATGAATAGTCAGCGCAATCAAATCTTCTTTTTTTGAAAAATACTCATAAAAGGTGCCTAAACCGACACCTGCGAGATCAGTAATTTCACGAATGGTAATTTTGTCGGCAGGCCGTTCATGCAAAAGCCGAACAAAACTTTCTTGCAATGCCTCTTGCGTGAGCTTGGCGCGTGATTGACGAGGCTTACGTCGTACGTTTATCTCAGAATGTTTCATAAAGAAAGGCCAAGAAAAGCCGAACATATAGCAGTAAATAATTGTCTATACTGAAATGAAATGGAGATAAGAACAAGCAGGAAATATAAACAATGCAGACATCAAATCCGACATTCGATCAGGCATGGATGACCCATCAAATTACGAATCAATTTGATGAATTGGAAAACTATAATCTATTTTCCAGTGATACGGTTTTACACGAAATATTAAAACGTTATGGCAGTCATGATCAGGCGACATTGTGCGAAATGGGCAAAGCTGTAGGTTCTAGTGAATATTATGAATATGCAGATCTCGCAAATCGCCACACTCCAATTTTACAATCCTTCGATGCGCGTGGACGCCGGAAAGACTACATTGTATTTCATCCCGCATGGCATAAATGGATGAGTCTAAACCGCCAGTTTGATACCCATGCACATCCTTTCAATCAGCCGAATTCTAAAAGTAAATGGGTTGAATGGGCAGCGCGTTTTTATCTAGCGGGGCAGGTCGAGTGTGGCAACTTATGCCCAAATTCGATGACGCTGGGTAGCATTCCACTCATACAACGTGAACCTGAACTTTGGGCAAAAATAGGTGAGAAGCTTTTATCCACCGAATATGATGAGCGTGATGTCCCAATTGCACAGAAAAAGTCGATTTGGCTCGGTATGGGCATGACCGAAAAACAGGGTGGATCGGATGTGCGTGCCAATGAAACCCTTGCTGCACCTATTGCAGAAACAGGTCGAGGCCAAGCTTATTTACTCACAGGGCACAAATGGTTTTTCTCTGCGCCGATGTGTGATGCGCATTTGGTGGTGGCAAAAACCGAGCAAGACGGTTTAGCCTGCTTTTTTGTGCCGCGTTGGTTGGAAGATGGCAGCAAAAATCAAATTCAGGTGCAACGCTTAAAAGAAAAAGTCGGTAACCGTAGCAACTCAAGTTCAGAAGTCGAATTTAAAAATGCGTGGGGTATCATGATTGGCGAAGCAGGGCGTGGGATACCGACTATTATTGAAATGGCCAATTATACACGTTTAACCTGTTCAGTCGGTTCAAGTGCCATGCTACGCCAAGCCCTAGTGCAGAGCATTGCTTATACGCGTCAGCGAAAAGCCTTCGGTAAATTATTGATTGAGCAACCATTGATGCGTGCAGTTTTGGCAGATTTAGCTTTAGAAAGTGAAGCAGCCACTCAGCTCAGTTTTCATTTGGCGCAGTGTTATGAATCCGATGATGCTTTGTCTGTGGCATGGAAGCGTATTATGACCCCAGCGGCTAAGTTCTGGATTTGTAAGCGTACAGTAGAGCTTAGCGGTGAAATGATGGAAGTCTTTGGCGGTAATGGTTATGTAGATAACGGCATCATGGCGCGCATTTTTAAAGAAGCACCTGTGAATACCATTTGGGAAGGTTCAGGCAATGTTATGTGTCTGGATGTGCTGCGTGCAGTTGCACGTGATGCTGAGTCCATCGAAGTATTATTTAAAGATTTAGCCGCCACAGCAAATACAGATGCAACTCTGCAAACCGAGTTACAAGACTTGTTTAAATCATTTCATCAGTCACCTGAAGATTTACAATTTATGGGGCGCAGTTTGGTCAGTCGCTTAACGGTCTTGGCACAAGCGGTATTATTAAAAAGATATGCACCTGACTATGTGGCAGCAGGTTTTATTCAAAGCCGTTATAGCGCTAAACATGGGCAAGTAGTAGGGATGCTGGATGTTAAAATGGTTGATGTAGAGCGTTTATTGGAACGGGCTTTCGCATCTTAAAATGGATTCCCTCTCCCTGTGGGAGAGGGGGGAAATGTGGAAAAGCAAAGTTTTTATGGATTTGCGGCTAACTATGCTGTATCAAAAAGCCATAGGAAAGTGCTTGAAAAAATCTAAAAATAGACCAATATATGCACTACAGCACGAGGGTGCTGTATAGGCAAAAAGGTGAATGCAAATGGCAAAGAAAAAAGTCCTGCCTGAAGTTGAAGTTCGCAACTTTGTGGCAAAACACATGAACGATTTTAACAAAAGCCAAACTTTTGTAGATCGAAAGAAAAATGCAAAACGCGGCTATGCAAAGCACAAAAAAGGGGGATATTCGAATGATTATCTCCCTTTTTATTTCAGTGTATTTTCTCAGTTTTTAGTCTACTAAATGATTCGGCTTCTACATCTATTTAAACAAATTCCACATCATATTCCATACGTTTCGCTGTTTGCTTTGCAATTTCTAGGCCATGCAATTTGGCCACAATATAAAGCGATGCATTGATCCCCGAAGAAATTCCCGCAGCCGTAATGATTTTGCCTTCATCGACATATTTCACATCGCTGAGCACTTCAATTTGCGGATAATCTTGCTTCAAGCGTGCGATATCCATCCAGTGTGTAGTGGCTTTTAAACCATTCAGCAAGCCTGCTTCTGCCAAAATAAATGCACCAGTACAAATCGAAAAAGTTAGTTAAGTTTGTGCATGGCGCTGCAGCAGCCATTGTCGTAACCGCTGGTTATACATCTCGATAGTTTCCGCACCGAGACCACCTGGAATGACCAATAGATCAAGATGTGGGGGCGTGTCTAAGGTGTAATGGCTATTCACTTGTAGACCATTGTGTGCCGTAATTTCAGGCTGCTCAGAAAGGGTAAAGACATTAAATAATTTTTGCTGATCTGACCCGCTACAAATTGAGAATACCTCAAAAGGGCCTGCAAAATCTAAGACTTCAACTTCGTTGAATAATAAGATACCTACGTTCATTCAGTTGGTTCCATGCGGGATTTAGAGCATTGGTTTTGAGTTGAAATTTAGAGCCTTAAAACACCGCTTATTTTGAAAATAAGTCTTCAAACATTTTGTTGAATGCAGATTTTTGTTGAGTTTTGGGCGCTGTGCTTTGATGTTTTACGGCGTCATTAGGTTGTTGGAGTACGTATTCCACTTGATTGGTCAATTGCTCAAACCATGTTGAGTCGCTGTGCTGCGTCTGATTTAGCTGTTTGGCGTGCTGTGCAGCCAGTACCGATGGATCATTTTTACCTAAGCGGCGCTGTTGTGACGCAGTAATTTCTATACCGAGTAAGGGGAGAGTACGAGAGCGGCTGACCGGAGCTTTGGATTTTGTTGGCTTGGTTGGACGTGTATTGACTTGTTGTGCTTGGGCCGGTCTGGGTCGAGTTGAGGATGCTTTTTCAATCGGTGTGTCGTGTTGCAGCTCTAACATTTTTTGTTTGAGTTGCGGATGGATCTTTGTCATATAAAAGGCAATTGCGACAAAAGCCAGAAAAAATAAAAAATCCATCATCACCTCGTTTTATTATTTTACATGAGTGGTCTTAAGCACTCACGATTCGTGTTGCAGATTTCACCATATCGCCGAGACCATGTGTCTTAAAGTAATATTCCATCATACTTTTCACCATCAGTGGATTACTCATGTTCACCGCGCGTTCTAATAGTTCCTTAGCATCAGGCATCGGAACATGACAAATCGCTTTACGCACTTTCAAAATATTGCTTGAACTCATGGATAGGGTGTTGAAGCCCATTGCCATTAATAGAATAGCGGTTAAAGGATCACCTGCCATCTCACCACAAATGCTGATTGGTTTGTCGTATTCATGGCACTGTTGAACTAAACGTGTCAGTGCGCGCAGCACAGCCGGGTGCGAATGTGAATATAAGTTGGCAACGCGTGGATTATTACGGTCAACCGCCAATAAATACTGGGTTAAATCGTTTGAACCCACCGAGAAAAAGTCGACTAATTCTGCGAATTCTTCAATTTGTAAAAGTACACTTGGCACTTCGACCATGATGCCAATTTTAGGTTTGGTAATTTTGACTTGTTCTTCTTCTTGTACAGCCACCCAATCGCGTTCAAGGAGGTATAACGCTTCTTCAACCTCACTAACACTGGTCACCATTGGCAGTAAAATATGTAAGTTATTTAAGCCAATACTCGCTTTGAGCATTGCACGGATTTGCGAAGAAAAAATTTCAGGATGATCAAGGGTAAAACGAATACCACGCCAACCGAGTGCTGAGTTTTCTTCTTCAATGGAGAAATAAGGTAAGTCTTTATCTGCACCAATATCGAGAGTACGCATCACCACGGGTTTATTGGCAAAGTGACTGAGCTGCTGACGGTAAATCGCTCGCTGTTCTTCTTCGCCGGGGAAGCGGTCACGTAGCATAAACGGAATTTCAGAACGATAGAGTCCGACACCTTTGGCACCACGTTGTACACCACGAACTACGTCAATCATGAGGCCTGTATTCACATACAGTTTAACTGCGACACCATCTGGAGTAATGGCATCTTTTGTTTCATATTGCTTTAAATCTTTAGCAATCTGTTCTTCTTCTTTTTGAATTTCTTTATAGCGAGTACGTAAGCGACGTGGTGGATTGATGAATACACGGCCTTGATGCGCATCGACAATCATTTCAACATCATCAAGGGTATTAATTGGAAGTTCTGTTACACCAACAACCGTTGGAATACCAAGGGCACGCGCTACAATGACCATGTGCGAGTTCATTGCCCCTTCAGTGGTGACAATTGCCGCAATTTTATCGACTGGCAGTTCAACCAAAGCTGCCGTGGAAATTTCATCGCCAATTAAAATGCTTTCATCTGTGATTTCACGATGGCTCGCATCGGCTTCTTGCAAGAAAGCTAAAATACGACGACCAAGGTCTTTTAAGTCGGAAACGCGTTCACGTAAGTAGTCATCTTCCATCTGTGCGAACAGTGCGATGTGCTTATCAATGACAATGCGAACAGCACCTTGTGCCCAGTGACCGTCGCGAATTTCGTTTTTAATTTCAGCGGGGAGGGCATTTTCATCCAACATACGTAAGAACACGCTAAATAGTGCACGTTCTTCAGCCATCAAGGCATCTTGCATTTTGTCATCAAGCGACTGAATTTCTTGACGCACCGAATCGATGGCATTATCAAGTAATTCTAATTCCTCACTAATGTCATCGGCTTCGCGGTCTGGTACTGAGGCTAAATCGGCTGGAGGATAGAGGATTACGGCGCGACCCAGTGCGATACCACCTGAACCTGATATACCTTGAAAGGTTTTATATGCTGGCAGATTATTTGGTTTACGGAATACTTCAATATTGCCTACAGCATGTGCATGGGCAATTACCCCTGAGAGTTGTGCACAAAGCGTAACAAGGAAAGATTCTGCTGCTTCAGAGAAGTCTTGAGGTTCTTTGTTTTGAACCACCAATACGCCCATTACTTTTCGGCGGTACATGACAGGTACACCAAGGAAGGAATTATAAATTTCCTCGCCAGTTTCCGGTAAGTACATGAAGCGTTCATGCTTCGGTGCGTTGTCTAGGTTGACGATTTCTTCACGTTGTCCCACCAAACCCACCAGACCCTCACTGGTGTGTAATGAAACATGACCTACAGCCTCAGGGTTTAAACCCTTTGAGGCCATCAGTAAATAACGATGATTACGTTCGTCAAGCAGATAAATGGAGCAAACGTCAACATGCATGGCTTCTGCCACTTGGTTGACCATAATGTCTAATGATTCATGCAAACTGGCTGACGCATTAATCTCTTGGACTATGCGTCTTAACGTATCCAGCTGCATGTTCGACATCGGCTCTGCTCCTTAATTTATTCTGCTTTATTTATAACAACACTCATCTAAAAAATCTGCACAAGCTGGGCAAATTTTTATGGTTTCCGTGGAAGCTGATTGCACAGTTCCACCATGGCTTTGCGGTATACATCACGCTTAAAATTCACGACCTGACCCAATGGATACCAGTAGCTGACCCATTGCCATTGATCAAACTCTGGTGGGTCTGACAAATCCAGCTGAATATTGTGTGCTGAAGCCGTCAGTTTAAGTAAAAACCACTTTTGTTTTTGACCAATACATACAGGGTCTGAATCCGTGCGTATATACCGATGCGGCAAACGATAGCGCAACCACCCTTGGGTTTGTGCTATCACCTGGACGTGTTCGGGCAGTAAGCCAACTTCTTCTCTCAGCTCACGGTAAAGTGCCTGTTCGGGGGTTTCTCCATGTTGGATACCACCTTGTGGAAATTGCCAAGCATTGTGACCAATGCGCTTTGCCCATAAAACTTGTCCAATGTCGTTTGCCAAAATGATCCCGACGTTGGGTCGGAAACCTTCTGAATCGATCATTTGGCTACCTAAAAATTGTGTAATTTATGACTTTGTGCTCGGGGACGTTTATTTCTGTGTCCATCTCGAAAAAGCAAAGTGTAAAAATGTTAAAATTGTTATGATCTTAACGAATTTCTATCGACTAGCGGAGATAGATTTACAATTTTTTTCTTAAATTTCAGCTTTTACGAGTATTTTCATGAAATTGGCACTGTTTGACCTTGATCACACCTTATTAAATACCGACTCAGACCATTCATGGGGAGAGTTTTTGGTCAATGAAGGCTTGGTTGATCCGATTCATCACCGTGCTATGAATGACAAGTTTTATGACGATTATAAAAAAGGTCAGCTTGATCCAATTGCTTACAATGAATTTGTCTTTCAGTTTTTAACGCAGCATGACACCTCTTATTTAACTGAGTTGCATGAACTGTTCATGAAAAAAGTGATTCGTGCACAAATGCGCCCTGAAGGTTTTGCAGCAATTCAACGCCATCAAGAGGCGGGCCATCAATTGGTTGGGATTACAGCAACATCTGATTTTATTACCGCCCCGATTTTCCGTGAGTTTGGTATTACCGAAATTATCGCTACAAATGCAGAAATTGTGGATGGTAAATACACAGGAAAAGTGATCAATACCCCGTGCTACCAAAAGGGCAAATTAGTACGTCTCAATCAATGGCTTGAAGGCCGTGATGTGACGGAATCTTGGGCTTATTCAGATTCAATCAATGATCGATTCTTATTGGAATATGCGGATCATGCGATTGCAGTCAACCCAGATGATCGCTTAGAAATTTTAGCCAAAGAACAGGGCTGGGATATTCAGGATTGGTCAATCCAAGCTTAACAGTTTTACAGCAGTGTCATTTAAAGCACCTTCGGGTGCTTTTTTTATGTAGCGAATATTCGCTACACTAAGCTTAATATTCCTTTAATTTTTCTTTTTATGCAGCCAGCAGAAAATTTTAAACATTTACTACGTATTTTTATTGGGCCAAGAGCAGCACACTATTTAAGTTATCTTGAACAGAAAAATGTGACAACGAAACCATTAGCTTTGAGCTGGGCGGGTTTAATTTTTGGGGTGTATTGGCTGCTATATCGCAAAATGTATAGCTACTTCTTCTTGTGGCTTGCAATTATGTTCGTGGTGGGATTGGTAGTGGAAATTGTTGGACTATCTGTACAATCCATTGCCGCATTGTCATTTGTACCTAACATATTGATTGGCTTGATGGGCAAAGATTTGTACCTCAAATTTGCACAGCAAAAAACCAAAGCTTATATGAATCACCCCAAATACAATGAAAAGGTCTTTGCTGAAGAAGGTGGCGTAAGTCTAGGCGTACCTGTGTTATGGTTATTTATTCAAATCGTGGTGGTGGTGATGTTGAGCCTGCCTTTTATTCATTTTTCACCGCTATAGAATTCTATAATTGAGTACATGGATGTTCCATGTTATATCTCTTAGAGCAGAACAATTGAAGATTAAAACATCCCAATAAAATCGGCTGAGGAGCATAACAATGAGTGTACGTCCACGTATGACGAATCTATTTGAACAGCTAGGCTTGGAGTCAAGCGAAGAAGCAATTGCTTTGTTTATTGTGACCCATCAATTGAGTGCGCATACCAAAATTACTGAAGCTGATTATTGGACTGAGGGGCAGCGTCAATTTTTGGCAGAAAAAATTAAGTCTGATGGTGAATGGGCGATTATTATCGATCAGCTCAATGAATCTTTGCATGAAGATTCAGTGACAAAATAGATTCCTTTTTTTGTTATAAAAAAAGCCACCGTACAGGTGGCTTTTGCTTTGTCTATTGAAGCATTAAATATCTTTCATCAATTCAACTAATTTTTCAGCAGCACGAGATTGGGTACGGCCTGGATGCCAAACAATCCCTAATTTACGATTCATATTCGAAGCTAAATCTAACTGTTTTAAGTCCTGGTTCAATAATGTTTTAGGTAAAACTGACCAACCTAGACCAATCGATACCAACATTCGAATTGATTCAAGAGAATTGTTACTCATGGTTACTTTTGGTTTGAGTCCATGCTTTTCAAATTCAGCTAGAGTGATTTGACTGGTATAAGTCTGTGCAGCAGGCAATAGACTTGGGTATTGAATCAAATCTTCTAAAGTTAAATGTTCAATTTGTGCTAAAGGATGGAAAGGTGATACCACAAATACCAATGGATCATTCCAAGTCGTAATGTATTTCAAACGACTATCACCTTGCGGTGGCAAGGTTAAAAATGCCAATTCAAGATCGCCTGCAAGGACTTGCTCATGTGCTTGTTCTGAATCAACAAAATGCACGTCTAAAGTCACTTCAGGATATTGTTGTACATAGCGCTGTAAGTGGTGTGGCAAATGATGTAAACCAATGTGATGGCTAGTACCAATTTTTAATTTGCCTTGTACCTGACCTTGTTCATGGCTCAAGGTATGGTGAATATCACCCAATTCATTCAACCAGCTTTTTACTTTTGGCAAAAGTGAATTTGCAGCATGCGTAGCTTGTACACCACGACCAGCAGATTCAAATAATTTCACGCCAAAGTATTCTTCTAAACTATGAATACGTTTGGTGACAGCAGGTTGGGTAATGAAGAGTTGATCTGCTGCCAAGGAGATCGAACCAGTTTCCATGACTTTTACAAAGGCTTCAAAGGCTGCGAGATTCATCTTCATTCCTATAAAGAATTTTTATGCTTATATGCATTGTTATAATATTTTAAGAATAAATCAAAGGGAAAGTTGTATCTTTTGATTTAAAACTAAGCATTCATTACGTTTGCTATCATTATTTTGCATAAGTAACACAGGGTTATTTTTATTTAAGTTATCGTTTTCTAATCACTTTAAATAAATTCGTTCCATAAAAGGGCGAATGAGGCGCTTTTAATCATTCATGTCGTGACTAACATCTGGTTACAGCGAGACTCAGCTAAGATTTGAAAAAATGCGCTGAATGAGCAAATTTTCTTTCATTAAAGTTATTTTTTAGATATGTATTTTTTTCTTCATTCGTTGTTACAAAGTCTCTGATTTATGCATTGATGACAATGTGCATAATAGTGTGAGTACAGGCATTGAGGCATGGTTTGAATGTACTCAATGAAGTCAAAGACAACTCGTAACTTAGGCGAATTTCAGTGCTAATTTATAGAAAAATTTAAATAGCAATTTTAAGAATAATAGAAAGGCTGTTTTCGACTTGAATCAACTGTTTGAAGTATTGGCGCGAATCAAATTGAATGATTCTGAACATTAGACATAAAACTGGAAAATGTGCAGAACTTGTTGATATTTTCCTTGAGGGATAAAGATATGGATCTTAAACATATAAAAAATCTACTGGACATTTTTGAAGGTACGGTTGAAAAGCGCTGTGCCGTATATGAACTTGCAGACGATGAAGATGATGAAAATCAAGCCGCAGCTGAATGTAATGCAGCGAAAACACAGTTACTTATTGCAATTGAGCAGTTAGTGCATGCGCATGAAACACAGCAAGATAAATTGTAGTCTCATCGGATTTACAGTTGTGACAATCCTGCTCTATAAACGTGATGCAGAATAAAAAAACCACCCGAGGGTGGTTTTGAACAAGGAACAGCGAAAGGAAATTAAGCGGGAATATTTTCCTGATCAATTTTATCTTTCTTTTCCCAAGCTTTTTCGTGGAAGAAGAAGGCAAATGCTTGAACAGTCGGTTCAAGTAAACTTAAAGTAATAGCCATTGCCCAGCTGCCAGTGACAAAATAACCAACAAGCATCGCAACCGTAATGTGCATGATGTAATAGCTCAATGTTTTCTTAAACATGCGCTGATTGTTTTCGACGAATTTGTTAATGTGTGCCATGAGAATGCTCCTTGTTTAATCAATTCATTTTGGCTTGATTTAATAATAATGATTCTTATTTGCGTTGTAAAAGAGAAATTTCAATTTATCATCATTGAATTTTTTAATTATGCCTTTGCAGAATGATTATGCTTATAAAAATGCAGGCGAAATGTCGAAGAGAAACTAGGCGTTAAGCCAGAATTGGCGCTGTTTTCAGCTAGATAATTAGATTTAAAAAAGCAGTGAAATCACTGACTTTTTATCATTCCTATAAGTTTTTAAACTAATAAAAATGATAAATTAGATTTATGTTAATAGCTCGTTATAATCGATTTAACGAAAGAATTTACCCAGTCCAGTGGAGCAAATCGACATGGCAGGCGAAACCCAAAAAGCACAAACATTGTATGACAAATTGTGGGATGACCATTTAGTAAAACAACGAGATGATGGCTCTTCATTATTATATATCGACCGTCATTTATTGCATGAAGTAACTTCACCACAAGCATTTGAAGGTCTACAGCTTGCAGGTCGTGCACCTTGGCGTTTAAGTGCAAACGTTGCAACACCTGACCATAACGTACCTACTTCTAAAAAAGAACGTTCTGAAGGTATTGCTGGTATTGAAGATGATACTTCACGTATTCAAGTACAAACTTTAGATGATAACTGCAAAACTTTTAATGTTGCGCAATTTGACATTAATGACGTGCGTCAAGGGATTGCACATGTGGTCGGGCCTGAGCAAGGTTTAACTTTGCCTGGTATGACCGTGGTATGTGGTGACTCGCATACTGCGACACATGGTGCATTTGGTTGCTTGGCACATGGTATTGGTACATCTGAAGTTGAACATGTATTGGCAACTCAATGCTTAGTTCAAAAGAAAATGAAAAACATGTTGGTACGTGTTGATGGTCAATTAGGTCAAGGCGTAACATCTAAAGACGTGGTTTTAGCGATTATTGGTAAAATTGGTACCGCAGGTGGTACAGGTCACGCGATTGAATTTGGTGGTCAAGTGTTCCGTGATATGTCGATTGAAGGCCGTATGACCGTATGTAATATGGCAATCGAAGGCGGTGCCCGTGTGGGTATGGTCGCTGTCGATGACAAAACCATTGAATATGTGAAAAATCGTCCTTATGCACCGAAAGGTGAGCAGTGGGATCAAGCAGTTGCATACTGGAATACTTTGCATTCCGATGAAGATGCACACTTTGATACCGTTGTGGTATTGCAAGGTGAAGAAATTGAGCCACAAGTGTCTTGGGGAACGTCTCCTGAGATGGTGATTCCTGTGACTCAAGCTGTGCCAACCTTAGAACAAGCAAAGGATGATGTTCAGCGTAATGACTGGACACGTGCGTATAATTACATGGGTTTAACCGCAGGTCAGGCGTTAGCAGATATTCAATTAGACCGTGTGTTTATTGGTTCTTGCACCAACTCGCGTATTGAAGATATTCGTGCAGCAGCAGAAATTGCAAAAGGCAAAAAAGTTGCATCAAGTATTAAACAAGCGATGGTTGTGCCGGGTTCAGGTTTAGTGAAAGCACAAGCTGAAGCTGAAGGTTTAGACAAGATCTTAATCGAAGCTGGTTTTGAATGGCGTGAGCCAGGTTGTTCAATGTGCTTAGCGATGAACGCTGACAAATTACAACCGGGTGAGCACTGTGCATCAACATCGAACCGTAACTTTGAAGGTCGTCAAGGCAATGGCGGTCGCACTCACTTAGTAAGCCCAGCAATGGCAGCAGCAGCCGCAATTGCAGGTCACTTTGTTGATGTACGTTCTTTCTAATATTGGCAGCTAGGAGCAAACAGCATGAAAAAATATACCGTTGAACAAGGTATCGTTGCACCTTTAGACCGTGCCAATGTCGATACTGATTTAATCATTCCAAAACAGTTCTTGAAATCAATCAAACGCACTGGTTTTGGTGAAAACTTATTTGATGAATTGCGTTATTTAGATGAAGGTTATTTGGGCTTAGATAACTCAAAACGTCCATTAAACCCAGATTTCGCATTAAACCAAGCTCGTTATCAAGGTGCATCAATCTTGATTTCACGTGCCAACTTTGGTTGTGGTTCTAGCCGTGAACATGCGCCGTGGGCTTTGGAAGAATACGGTTTCCGTACTGTGATTGCGCCAAGCTATGCAGACATTTTCTATAACAACAGCTTTAAAAATGGCATGTTGCCCGTGATTTTGTCTGAAGAGATTGTAGATCAACTTTTTAAAGAATGTTTTGCGACTGAAGGCTATCAATTAATCATTGATCTAGAAGCACAAGAAGTTCGTACCCCGACAGGCGAAGCATTCAAATTTGAAGTTGATCCATTTCGCAAACACTGTTTATTAAATGGTTTGGATGATATTGGTCTAACTTTGCAAGCTGCAGATGATATTCGAGCTTATGAAGAAAAAACCAAGCAATCACGACCTTGGGTTTTTGCTGAGATTAAAGCCTAAGTATGGACCAAGAACTTCGCTGTAGTATCTATGTCCAACTCTTGTTAATATCAGACATAACAAAATTTATACGTTAGTCAGAATTGAACAGGTTGGGTTCGAATAATGCGAAAGTTCTTCGGTCAGCTGATTGTTACAGGCGTGGTGCTAGCATCACTGGGTGCATGTCAAACCATTGACACAGCACGCATTAAAAATGTGAAAGAAACTGAAAGCACGAAAAATAATGCAGTCATTCGTTGCGTAGGTCGAGCGACGTGTGAGTTTGAGCGTTTTGATAAATTAATGGTGGTTGATTCGAGTAATCACCACGTTCAACGCGCTGCAATTAAAGCGGGCATTGTCCGTTTAAATGGCCATTCGTTATCAGATCCGAATGCATTATATCTTTCTGTGCCACCGGGACAGCATGAAGTGGTGATTCGATTTTATCCAATTTCAACAGATAAAGCGGAATCTCTGCATGTGATTCATAATTTTAGAGCCAAGCAGCAGTATAGTTTTAAAATGTTCCGTGATCGTTCAAAGCAAAAAGGCAGTTTATTGGCTGTATCTGCGCCAGATCCTTTATGTGTTGATTTGATTCAGGAAAAAAAGACCATTCGACGTTTCTGCCGCCCATACAATGTCTTAACAGGACTTGGTGAGTTCGTAGAAAAAAAACTTTAAATCTGACTGGTAATAAAGCCAGCGTATAAATGGAAACACTCATGTCAAAACATATTTTGATTTTACCAGGTGATGGTATTGGTCCTGAAATCGTGAAAGCGGCTGAACAAGTGCTTACACGTGTGAATGAAAAATTCAACTTAGGTTTGACTTGGGAACAAGGTTTATTAGGTGGCGCAGCAATTGATGCACATGGTTCACCATACCCTGACGTAACAGCAGCGCAAGCAAAAAAAGCTGATGCTATTTTGTTAGGTGCAGTCGGTGGTCCGAAGTGGGATAGTATTGAACGTTCAATCCGTCCAGAACGTGGTTTGTTAAAAATTCGCTCAGAATTAAATTTATTCGCGAATTTACGTCCAGCGATTCTTTATCCACAATTGGCAGATGCTTCAAGTTTGAAACCTGAAATCGTGTCAGGTTTGGATATTCTTATCGTACGTGAATTGACTGGTGGTATTTACTTCGGTCAACCACGTGGTATTCGTGAGCTTGAAAACGGTGAAAAACAAGGTTTCAACACCGACGTTTATGCTGAGTCTGAAATTAAACGTATTGCCAAAGTTGCTTTTGAAATGGCTAACTTACGTGGCGGTAAAGTATGTTCGGTAGATAAAGCCAACGTGCTTGAAGTGACTGAGCTTTGGAAACAAACCGTTACTGCATTGAAAGAAGAACAATACCCAGAAATCAACTTGTCTCATATGTATGTAGACAATGCTGCAATGCAATTGGTACGCGCACCGAAACAGTTTGATGTGATCGTAACTGGTAACTTATTCGGTGATATTTTATCGGACGAAGCGGCGATGTTAACGGGCTCAATTGGTATGTTGCCATCAGCATCTTTGGATGAAAATGGTAAAGGTATGTATGAGCCATGTCATGGTTCTGCGCCTGACATCGCAGGTCAAAACATTGCTAACCCATTAGCGACAATTCTTTCTGTTGCGATGATGCTTCGTTACACATTCCGTGAAGAAGCTGCCGCTAAAGCGATTGAAGATGCTGTAGGTAATGTTTTGGATCAAGGCTTACGTACAGGTGACATTATGTCTGAAGGCAGTACGAAAGTCGGTACAGTGGAAATGGGTCAAGCTGTAGTAACAGCATTGAACTAAGTTTTCATTGAATTGAAAAAACGCAGCTTAACGCTGCGTTTTTTATGTTTTGGAAAAAATGCCGGATAGCAATATATGCAGAGTTACTACTAAATTAGCAAGTTCGCCCAGTGAATTGCACATCGGTCGCAATATTATTTTTCAGTTTGAATTCAATTAAGCAACTTAGCTCGACATCATAACTATGCGTGCCACTCGGAATAGGTACAGCTGCACCACTGCCTATGCCCATAGCAGGATTGTCCGCCATGGGGAGGGGAATACTAACAGGTCGTGCTACTCGGTAACTCAAACGATCTGGATGTAATTCGGCGGGGCTGATATTTTGATAGCCTAATTGGCTTAAATTGAGTTGAGTACGGATCGTCTCACTGGACTTTCCAATAAATGACTCTAAATAGCGATGTCGCTCGTAACTTGGCACTGTTGATGTCGCTGCACAAGCTGACAACAGAATGGCGCTGCAGATAGCTACGGAACCAAAGTGAAGATGCAAAAAACCTAAAGGAAAAATCATGCTTAATTTCATGGAATACAGCCTCACGAAACAACAATAATTCTTAGTTTAATCCGTTGTGAGCGTAATAAGTGTATGAATTTGATATATGGCAACGCTATTAGACCACACTCATATCAAAGCATATTGCAAGAAATCAACATGCCTTTCCAATGTAATGTACAGACTGTACGACATTATTTTCTAATTTAAATTGAATTTGGCATTTCATTTCAACGCTGAGATTGCTTTTAGATGGGGGGAGGTATGGCAGCTCCCATTGTCACGCTTGTGCCGATATTGGGCGTATCAATAGGAACATGCATATGATAAAACCATACATATTATGCAAGATGGTATAAGTGAGTGTATTTTTAGTTTGCACGGTTGCTGCTGCCTGACGATAACCCATTTGGGTTAAATTGAGTTGCTGTTGTACTTGTATGACAGACTGTCCAATATATTGTTGTAGGGATTGATCTAATTTTTCTTGCTTCATTGTTGCACAAGTTGTCAGCGGCAGTGCTATATAAATGCAAAATATTTTTACATGATAAAGTTCTTCATTATTGTTTGTGTTATTGCATCTGGATGAAATTAAAGTAATTGTTACCACGTGTAATTCCATAGGATGAGTGGGATTAAGCTGAATAAATAGTCAAATTTTAAAGTTTTGATCTTTTAGAATTGATTGTGCAGACATTAAAAAAGCCACTATTTTCAGTGGCTTTTTTGCTTTCGCTAAAACTTAGCGTGCACGATAAGTGATACGACCCTTAGATAAATCATAAGGAGTCATTTCTACTTTAACACTATCGCCAGTCAAAATACGGATGTAATGTTTACGCATTTTACCAGAGATGTGAGCAATCACTTCATGACCGTTTTCTAAACGTACACGGAACATAGTATTAGGAAGCGTCTCGGTGACAACGCCTTCGAACTCGATGAGTTCCTCTTTATTGGCCATAGCCTACCTAAAAGAATAAATTGGAAAGGCGCAAATTATAGTCAATTCTTTTGCGAAATACAAGCCATTACAGGTTTTGCAGTGATCGACTGTCAGTTAAATAAGCGAACAAATCAGTTAAATATTTTCTACAAAAAAGATCAGCTAACTGTTGTCAGTTTGGTCAATCGCAGTTAATCTAAATTCAATCTTTTTAGGTATAAATGAAGTACATACAAGGAAGGTTCTGGAGTGGGTCAGCTAACTGATGCATCTGTTGTACTGCGTTTGGGGTATCAAGCGATTCGTCGTGCAGGATTACCAACAGAAGAAATTTTAACAAAAGCGGGTGTCGCTTTAAATCAGGTCGAAACCAATGACCGTACCCCGCTCAACGCGCAATTTGCCTTTTGGGTGGCTGCAGAAGAAGTCAGTAAGGATCCTGACATCGGATTGCATCTCGGTGAACATTTGCCTTTATATCGCGGACAAGTGATTGAGCACCTGTTTATTTCATCTGAAAATTTTGGTGAAGGGCTTAAGCGTGCTTTGGCTTATCAACGTCTAATTAGCGATGCTTTTCATGCCAAATTAGTCATTGAAGATGACCGTTGTTATTTGACCAATGGTGAACAGCCATGGGCAGAAAACATTGTCAATCGCCATTTTTCTGAATGCGCTTTATCTGGCGTTTTACGTTTTTTTAAGTTCATTACAGAAGGGCGTTTTCAACCGATTTATATTGACTTTAATTTTAGTCAGGGTGCATCGGATGATGAATATTTCCGTATTTATGAATGCCCAGTTAGTCTAGGGCAGAAAGAAACGCGTCTGTATTTTGATCCTGCCATTTTGGAATATCAGTTGTGGCAGGCAGAACCTGAGCTATTACAATTACATGAACAATTGGCGATTGAAAAATTGCAGGAATTGGCGCGCTATGACTTGGTGGGTGAAGTTCGACGTGCTATTGGTTCAACTCTTGAAAGTGGGGAAACAACGCTAGAAACAGTCGCTGCTCAGTTGAATATTACACCACGTCGCTTACGTACTCAGTTGTCTGAAGCCAATACCAGCTTCCAGCAAATCTTGTCAGATTATCGCTGTCGTTTAGCGAAAAAACTGTTGGCGAATACCAATGAAAGTGTTGAACGCATTGTCTATTTAACCGGCTTTTCTGAGCCGAGTACGTTCTACCGCGCGTTTAAACGCTGGACCAATGAAACGCCTGTGGAATATCGTAAGCGTAAGCAGCGTTAAGGTTATTCTTCGATAAAATCCTCCCCCAATCCCTCCTTTAATAAAGGAGGAGAGTGCCTCTTATTTTCAAATAGGGGCTTTCTAAACCCAAGTTTAAGATGAAGGATTGCTCCTCCCTTTATAAAAGTGACGCTGGGAGGGATTTTTTACTCAGGCATATTTAACCAATGTGGCCCTAGTGGAACTTTAGGTAATTCAAACTGTGCAGGATAGTCTGCGTGAATGAAATATAAACCATCTGGTGGCGCAGTCACGCCTGCTGCTTTACGGTCTTCTGCGGCAAAAATCGCGTCAATATGGTCAACCTCATACATGCCCTGACCGACTTCAAGGAGGCAGCCCATGATGTTGCGAACCATATGGTGTAAAAATCCATCAGCTTGAATATCAAGCACTAAATAGCAGCCATGTTGAATGAGGCGGCAGTGACGTACATGGCGCACTGGCTGATTGGATTGACAGGCAGCGGCACGAAAGCTTTCAAAATTATGTGTGCCTTCAAACTTTGTTGCTGCTTGCTGCATTTTGGCAACATCAAGTTGGGCATATACATGCGTCACTTGTTTATGCAATAAGGCTGGGCGCTGGGGATTGTTATAGACCACATAGCGATAACGTCGTGCTTGCGCTTTGAAGCGCGCATGAAATTCGTGATCCATCTCTTTAATCCATTGGATTGAGATGTCTTTCGGCAGTTGGCTATTACTGCCCATGAGCCAGCCACGAATAGGACGAATCGCATTCGTATCAAAATGCGCAACCATATTGGTGGCATGTACGCCTGCATCGGTACGACCCGCGCCATGCAGCATAATCGGTTCATTGGCAACTTTACTTAAGACAGTTTCAATGGTTTCTTGCACGCTTGGTACACCCGGTTGCTGAGTTTGCCAGCCTTTATACTGCATGCCACAAAACTCAATCCCAATTGCAAAACGTTGCATAGTTACCTCAAATTACCTTAGTCATTCCAATGCGCTGACCATTCTGCTGCGCTGTCGTATTGTAAATACATTTTTAAGCATTTGGCATAAAGATCTGCATGCCCATAGCAATTACTCACCAAGAGCCCACTTTGTTGTACCCATTCGCTTATTGCATAGCGTTGATCAATTCTGCCAAAAATCACTTGTGTACTGAGTAGAATGGCGCAACCTTTGTTTTGTAGTGATTTGAATAAGTCTAAAAGTTCAGCATTAATTGAAATATTGCCTGTACCAAAACCTTGCAAAATTAAGGCGTCGGGCGGTTGTTGTAAAAATGCTTTTAAATTTGCGACTTGCAATGCAGGAGCAATGGGTTGCCACATATAGCTGACACAGCTAAATGCTTCGGCCTTTTCTAGCATATGTTCGTTGATGATCACAGCTGCATCAGTTGAAGAAATTGGCAATGATGCATCTATGCCATCAAAGGCTTTCAGTTCAGTTGTGTGTACCTTTAAGGCTGATCGCGCATGATATAAATGATGGTGAAATGCTAAATACACACCCACAGATGATGTATGAACAGATTCCAATGCAAAATTTAGATTATCAATTGCATCGGTAAATTCGCGGGTATTATCGCCTGAAACAGTAAAGAGTGGATACTGACTGCCTGTGAGGACCACATGTGCAGATTGACCTATAAAATGGGCCAATACAGCACTTGCGTAACTTAAAGTGTCAGTACCATGAATGACGACAAAATGTTGGAATTGTTGTAACTGAAGTTGCTGTATTTGATGGATGAGAGTAAGCCAATCAGGTGCAGTGCAAGCACTGCTATCCCGTATGATGGATGCGACAAAACATTCAATATCAAGATGCAAGGGTAGGACATGTTTGAGTTTTGGAATAAAGTCATCAGCAGGCATCGGGCTGAGCGGCTCACCCACACAGCCAAAAGTACCACCCATATAAATTAGAGCTATTTTTTTCATCATAAAAAAAGCAGTCATGGAAGACTGCTTTATTTTAAATGGCTTTTGCTTAAGATGCGATCTGATTCAGTAACTGTTCTGCCTGTTGGCGTTGTTCAGTTGAAAACTCAGCTTCTTTCTCTGCCAATACATCACGAGCAGCTTGGTAAGCACCTAATTTCACATATTGCTCTGCAAGTTCAATATTGAGTTGTGCTTCATTGACTTCAAGCAACTCAGGGAATGATTGTACCAGCGGATCATTATGATCAGTTGTAGATGCAACAACTGGTGCACTTACACCACTAATATCAAAACTTAGGCCTGTAGAAGGTGCTACTGCAGGCTTATCTTCAACTGATGGAATAGTATCAAGTTTGAAGTCTAATGCAGTTGCAGGCTGTTCTTCCTGCTTTGCTGTGTCAAAATCCGTTAAATCAAAACTTAATGTCGGTTCTTCAACTTTAGCTTCTTCAGTTTTTGGTACATCTGTGGTGAAAGAGAAATCAAGTGGTTCAATTTTATCTTGAGTCGCATTAAGTGCTTCAACAGGCTGAGTTGTTGACGAAGTTGATGGTGCAAAGTCCATATTGAAATCAAGCGGTTTGATTTCATCAACTGCAGTTTCTGTTGGTGTTATTAATGGTGCTGTCTCAGTAATAACTGGCTTGTCTTGAGTGGTGAATGATTCAAACTCTAAAGGCTTAATATCTTCTACCTGAGTCGGTTTCTCAACCACTTCAGATTGAACTTTTGGAGCTGAACTGAAATTGAAATCAAGTGGCTTAATTTCTTCAACCTTGCTTTCTGCTGCAGGAGCTGTTGTCGTCTCCATCAATGCATCAAAATCAGCCGTATTTTTTGCGCTAGTAGACGGCGTTGTCTCTTCAACTACAGGTGATACAAAATTAATACTGTCGTCTTTTTGCTCTTTATTGCATTCGTACTCAGCTTTTTTTACTTCCGCTTGTTCAAGAATGTCATCTAATTCTAATGAACGGATGTGGCTGAGTAATTGACTGATCGCAAATTCATCTTTTTGTAAAATATGAATGTCTAAAAGATATAAATACAATTCATGCTGCGAATTGTCTTTTTTGAGCGATTGGTTGATTTGTGCTTCTGCTGAAAAGAAATTACGCTCAGCAATGAGCTTTTCAATCTTACTGCGTGTATCAGCAGTAAGCTCTGTCATTTTTTTCTTTTCGATAACAGTATTATCGACAGCATGGGTTTTCTTTGGGGCAGCTTTTGCTGAAGTGCCAGTTTTCTTTGCCTTTACTGGCTTTGTCGCTTTATCTGATTCTTGGTCTTTTTGGCGTTTGTTCAATATTACCAAAACGATCACTAAGATCACTAATGGAATCACATAAATCAGCATGTTTTAACCCCTTGGAGATAGAGTGATAAAGGTTGCACTCATCCCTATAAAATCATCATTTGTAACGTATTAGCTATTGGCTTCTTTTATCTGCTTGTTGTGCTTTCAACTGTTGTTGCAGTTGTGCAAGACGCGCATTTAATAGTTGAATTCTATGATCCTTTTGATTTAGTGCCAATTCTAATTGAGTTACGTTTCTCTGTAATTTAACGGTTTTTTCCCGTGATGTCATAACTTTTAATGACAACTCTTTCGAAGTTTTGTTTTTTTCTGATGAATTGTTTGCAGAAGCTGGAGCTGAATCTTGTGATTTCTCAGCCACTAAGCTCATTTCTGCTTGGTTTAAGCGATATTTTGCTTTGCCTGACTGGCTAGATGGTGTTTTTGCCAGTTCCGCTGCAGACACTTTCGTCGGCTCTTTTTGAGGTTTTCCACTAGTAATATTGAGTGCAGCGCCACGACGCAGACGATTGACATCACCTTGAATAAACGCATGTTCATTTGAGGCTTTAATTTGCTTCATGACTTCGCCCACAGGACGATTTTGCTCAGCGGCAATACGTGATGCAATGCCCCATAAACTTTCATTGCTTCGCACGACATATTGTGTGGCAGCTGACCCTGTATTAACGGGTTGAGCAGTTGGTGTCGCGGCTTGAGCTTTTACAGGCGCATTTTCGATGGGTTTTGTTGCACGCTTTTGTGCTATTTCATCCGCATATTTTTTGGCTAGAGGGTCTTGTGAAATGCTGGCTGACTCGTTTGCAGGTGCAGGTGGCGCTATTTTTGCGGTAGCGCTATTTTGGCTAGATAGAGTCGTTGATGAATCTTTTAATGCTGTTGGCGCTGGAATATGCGGCGCATTGGGTGTTGGGATCGCATAATTTTGCACATGTACTGGTGACTCAATCGCAACGGGTGTTGTGATAGGAGCTTGTATCAGGCTTGGCGGTGCTTTTTTGCTGAGCAGCAACGGTTGCTCAGCAGCGATGACAGGTTTTGCTGTATAGAGCGTACTGGTCGGTAGATTTAATGCGATATCTTTTTCATTCACAATAATCACAGGGGCCAGTGGACGCTCATTTGCTCGGGTTTGAGCAGATGCATTATTGGTTGGGCTACGTTTTAATGGGGTTTTAATACTTTGTAAGCGTGATGCATTACCTTCTTTAATATTGACAATAAAATTGAGTTCAGCATCAGTGACTGGGCGTGAAGAAGTGATGGTAATCACACCATTACCTGCGCCATCACGACGCGTGAAAAAGTTCAAATGCCCAGGCGGTTGATGACCTGTACCCATGCTGAGCAAGTCCTCCGCACTGGCTAAACTGGCGTTTAGTGGCACAGAAGTGTCTGAGTGGCGGAAATGAATCTCAGCGTACAGCAACTCCCCAGGTGCTGATTGAACTTGAACAGGATCAATAGAAATCGCATGAATATTCTGAGATGCAATAACGGCTAAAATGGCGATCTTTAATTTGTTATATACGGTCATCTTAATCTTTAGCTCGAGCATTTATGTCGCATGGCGAAAATTATAGATTAGCGACTTGTCAGAGAATTGTAAAATACTTACACGATAGTTACATAAAAAAGCCGATCAATTGTGATCGGCTTCTTATTCAATGGCTTAAAAATGCTTAAGCATTTTTATATTCCACTAAAATACGTAACATGCGACGAAGTGGTTCAGCAGCACCCCAAAGTAATTGGTCACCTACAGTAAACGCACCAAGGTATTCTTTACCCATGTTGAGCTTACGTAAACGACCTACTGGTACAGATAATGTGCCAGTGACTGCAACAGGTGTTAAATCTGTCATAGATGCTTCGCGAGTGTTTGGAACAACTTTTGCCCATTGGTTCGCATTACGTAACATGTCTTCAATTTCATCAAGCGGCACGTCTTTTTTCAATTTCAACGTTAAGGCTTGAGAGTGGCAACGCATTGCACCAATACGAACACAATGGCCGTCAATTGGAACAATTTGTTGATTGCCTAAGATCTTGTTGGTTTCAACTTGACCTTTCCATTCTTCTTTCGACTGACCGCTTTCAAGCTGCTTGTCGATGTATGGAATGAGCGAGCCTGCTAAAGGCACACCAAAGTTTGCTGAAGGGAAGCCTTCGCCACGTTGTAATTCAGCAATTTTAGAGTCGATATCTAAAATTGGTGAGCGCGGATCATCAAGTAAGTCTTTTGTATTGTTATACAAGTAACCCATGCCTGAGATCAGTTCACGCATATTTTGCGCGCCTGCACCCGAAGCTGCTTGATAGGTCATCGATGTTGCCCATTCCACTAAATTATTTTGGAATAAGCCGCCTAAGCCCATCAACATCAACGAAACTGTACAGTTACCGCCAACGAAAGTTTTAGTGCCTTTCACTAAACCGTCTTTGATGACATGCATGTTTACAGGATCAAGTACGATGATTGCTTCATCATCCATACGAAGTGTAGACGCAGCATCAATCCAGTAGCCATCCCAAGCTTCAGCTTTTAGCTTTGGAAACACTTCTGTCGTGTAATCGCCACCTTGGCAGGTAATAATGACATCCATTTGCTTCAGACTATTAATGTCTGTCGCATCCATAAGTGCTGGGGCAGTTTTACCACCAAATGCAGGGGCTTCACCACCTGCATTACTGGTAGAGAAATAGAATGGCTCGATGTGAGCAAAATCATTCTCTTCAACCATACGTTGCATAAGGACGGAACCAACCATCCCGCGCCAACCGACCAGACCTACTTTCATGTCATTGTGCCTCGGTGCGTTAAAAAATAAAAAGGGATTCGAGTGTACCAAACAAGTGCATAACTGCAAGTGCTACATAAGCAAAACACGAATAATATTGTCCAATATATCTACTTTATGTTACATGGAAAATTGATATAAATTTATGAATCAATAAAAAATAAAGAATATAAAAGGAGGCGCTATGATTTGGGTAGAAATTTTGTCAGTGGTGGTCATATGGTTGACATTCTGGTCGTTGATTCCACGTGATGAGTGGTGGTTCCGCGGCGCAGATTTTCCACGCCTCCAAATTCTAGCCTTGGGAGCAATTGCCTTCATTTTATTGATTGTATGGAAAGGAGAGTGGGACACACCGCGAGAAATTATTTTCGTTGCTCTAATTGCTGCAATGGCTTACCAGCTGAAGATGGTTTTACCCTATACCATGTTGTGGAAGAAACAAGTTAAGCAAGTCAGTCAAGTACAGTTAGATGAAAGCAAACAAATTTCCATGATTGTTTCAAATGTCCTCACCACCAATACCAAATATCATTTATTGATTGAGTTAATAAAAAAGCACCAGCCTGATTTAGTGTTGACGCTGGAAACGGACCAAACTTGGCAAAATGAACTTGCAGTCATTGAAGCCGATTATCCTTACCGTGTTCCAGTGCCCTTAGATAATCTCTATGGCATGCATTTATACAGTAAGTTAGAGCTGACCGAGACAGAAGTTAAATTTATCCTAAGCGATGAAATTCCATCGATACATACTCGGGTAACGCTGCCTTCTGGTAATCAAGTTCAGCTGTATTGCTTGCATCCTAAACCGCCAAGTCCGACTGAAGCCAAAGATTCAACGTTGCGCGATGCGGAATTACTGATTGTTGGCGATCAAATCAAAGATATTGATGAAAGTTGTATTGTGATGGGTGATTTAAATGATGTGGCTTGGTCGAGGACGACACGCTTATTTCAGCGTATTAGCGGTTTGCTCGATCCACGTGTTGGGCGTCATTTTGTCAATACGTTTCATGCTGATTATCCATTACTCCGCTGGTCACTCGATCATGTTTTTCACAGTACTGATTTTGCATTGGTGCATATGGAGCGTCTACCACATATGGGATCGGATCATTTTCCAGTTTATGTGGTGTTGCAAACAGGTCGAATTTTTGAGCAAACTCAACAAGAGCTTGAGCAGACTGATGAGGATGAACAAGAGGCGCAAGAAGCGATTCAAGATGGGATAGAAAAAGCGGAAAGAGAAGAAAAGATTGTGACGGATGAAATCGCGAGTGACTATAAGGATGGAACCAAAGTGCCATAAAGGTCTTGGCTTTTAAGAAAAAGTGTACGATATGGCTTACAAAAGTTTCGGCTTCTGACGAATGGTCAGGTTAAACATATTGACTTAATCTTTATTCATCGGCAGACGGAACTGGGAATGGATAATCCCGCTATGGAAGACTAAGCCGTTGGAACGCATCACGGATAGGATGCAGGAAAGGAAAGCCAAGAAAAAACAACAAAAAATACTTGTGAAAGCACAACCTCATAGACCCGAGTTTTGCAGGATGCAGAACTCGGGTTTGCTTCATTTAAGATACATGATTTTGCTTTTCTTTTGATCGATTTATGAATACAGTGACCGCAATAAATAACAAGATCAAACTCAAAAAAATGATGTAAGAAGGGGGGGATATATGTTGTCTGAATGGCACCAACAGTTACAGAGAATCACACATTTATCAAGCGATGCTTTAGCAATCTATTTTGGATTGATCATTTTCTTTGTTGTGGCATTTTGTCATCAGCGACAATTGAAGTCGAATTATGCGATTTGGGCCGTCATTCTTTTGGCTGTTGGTGTTGAGCTATTCAATGCACGGCATGATATTTTAGATAAAGGTTATTGGCGGATTGGGCAAAGTCTGCAACATATAATCAATGTGCTGTTGTTGCCACTGACGCTGTGGTTCATGGCACGATATCGTGTATGGAAGGGGTGATAGTGCTTGATAAAAAAAAGACATCTTAAATATCAGAAAATAATAGATGTCTTATTTCAAATTAAAGCTCAGGATGAACGCTATAAGATTATTGATTCACTTGCTCATATAAAGCTAGCGTCTGATCACACATATCTTTTAAGCTAAACATTGTGATTGGTTCCACTTGTTGAGGTAGGTCTAAATGTAACTTTAGAGCTTCGAGCAAAGCGGTTTCATCATCAACCGGCACTAAACCTTGCGGATAAACATTCGATAATATTTCAGCGACACCACCTCGGTTCCAGCCAATGACTGGTGTTCCCACAGATAGTGCTTCAAGCGCAGTTCGACCGAAAGTTTCAGCTTGACTAGACAATGACAATACTAAATCACTGAAAGCTAACCATTCACGGATATCCGAACGATGTCCCACAAACGTAATGCGCTCACTCAATCCTTTTGATTGGATGGTTGAATGCATCTCTTTCAAATAAGCTTCTTTTTTAGGATCTGCACCACCGACCACAATGGCATGAAGGTTTGGATATTGTGTTTGTAACTTTTCGATCAAATCAATTAAGGTTTCATGACCTTTTAAACGTGTAATACGGCCTGGCAAGCAAATCAGTTGCTTATTTTCTAGTTCCGGAAAGTCTTTAAGCGTTTGGTTGAACCATTGTGCTGATGGTTGATAGCCATGTGGAAAGGCAGCAGGGTCAATTCCCCGATAAATTCGAACAATATCTTCAGGCGGGCAGTTTTTATAATGATCCGTAATATATTGAACCACGCTATCCGATACAGCGATGACTTTTTCAGCTTGGGTCATAATTTGGCTGTAGCGATTAATCGAATAAAAACCATGTACTGTAGAAATAAGATGTGGACGTTTATCTTTTGCAATTCCTTTTAGGGCAAAATGAGTAAGCCATGCAGGTACACGAGACCGTACGTGAACAATATCTGGCTGATGTTGCAAGATCAGTTTTCGTAGCGGGCGAATTTGCCATAAACTCGATAATGCTTTTTTATGCACGGCTAAGGTTAAGTGTGTAGAACCTTCTGCTTCAAGCTGCGAAACCATACGCCCACCATTGGATACGACCAATGATTCATGTCCTGCAGCTACAAGGGCACGAGCGATTTCTAGAGTCCCACGTTCAACACCACCGCTATTGAGTTCAGGTAAGAGTTGCATCACTTTCATAGTCTTTCTCTTTTAATTATTTGGTGAGTTGAACTCAGTAAATTTTATCGAAGCCTTGTGGGCGAGTTTTAAAACGGCGGTGGAACCACATATATTGAGTCGGAGCAATACGGAGTTGGCTTTCAATAATTTGATTGACCCGAGTCGCATCGGCAACTTCATCTTCACTTGGGAAATGCTCTAAAGCAGGTGAGATCAGGACACGATAGCGTGGATTTGAAATATCACCTTCACGGTAAAAATACAGTGGAATTGCAGCGGCTTTCGAGATTTTCATGAGACGGCGATGTGCCGTCACTGTAGCAGCAGGCGTACCAAAAAAAGGAGCCATAACACCTTGTTTTAAACCAAAATCTTGGTCGGGACTATACCAAATGGCATGTCCATTTTTAAGATTTCGAATTAGACCACGCATATCATCATGGTCAATTTGGTTGGCATAGATCGTTGCTCGGCAGCGTACAATCAACATGTCCAAAAGTGGATTATTCTGCGGGCGATACACCACGTCTGGGTCGAAGTACTGCGCACATAAATACCCCCCTGCATCAAGCAAAGTTGAATGCGTACCGAGTAGCAAGACACCTTTGCCCTCAGCTTGCGCATTTTGGAGATGCTCTAGACCTTCAATTTGGACACGGCCTTTAAACCACTGTGGGCTATACCATGCATTTAAGGTTTCAAAGATTCCGATCATTTGGTCAATGAACACTTGGCGAGCATTGGTTTGGAGTTGTTCGGGCGTCCATTCAGGAAAGCAGACTTCCAAATTGCGGATGGTGGTTTTACGGCGTGATTTCAAATTGTTAAAAGCAACAGAACCTAAAAAATGCCCAAGACGATGTTGAATTGCCCAAGGGAGTATTGCCAAAATCATCAGGAAGACAATGCCAATCCAAATTCCCCAATACTGTGGGAGTAAGAATGACCATTGAAACTGACCAGGTTGATATTCAGGCTTTTGACTCATAGGGCAAAATGAAAATGCTAAAAAATAGGAATCAGTTTAACATGAAGCTGAATTGAAAGAGAAAGTTCAGCTTCATGGCATTTACATTTTTAACCTTTAACTAAACCACCATCGACAATGAGGTTTTGTCCTGTCACTGCTCGTGAATAAGGTGATAAAAATATCATAATCGCTGCAGCAAACTCGTCTGGTGTCGTGACTGTTCGTAGTGGTGTTGAAGCTGCAATCAAATCAAATACAGCATCAGGCGTAGCTTTACTGGCATCCGTACTTTGTAACAGACCGCCTGACAACATATTGACATTAATGCCATACTCACCAAGTTCATGTGCTGCTGTACGTGTGAAAGCCAATAGAGCAGCCTTTGCAGCAGTATAGTCATGGTAAGGTACGACAGGATTTTGCACGAGGTTAGTCCCAATATTAACAATACGTCCAAAGTGGACATTTTGCATATCCTCTAAGGCTGCTTGAGTCGTATTAAGTGCCGCAACCACAGCACCATTGAATTGTTGTTGTAAGGTTTGTGCTGTTAATTCCGCAATTTTCGGACGGGCATCGCCATTAAATTGAAAATCAATCAGCGCATTATTCACGACTGACGTTATTGACGCACCGAAATGTGCTTTGGCAGCAGTGAATAATTGCTCAACTTGTGATTTATCAGTGACATCGGCTTGATAAGCAAAAACTTGCTGTGGAAAATCTAGAGCCAATTGCTGAGCTGCGGTTTGACTTGAAAAATAGTTCACTACGACTTGAGCGCCTTCGGCAATTAATGCCTGACTAATGGCTAAGCCGAGTCCACGAGCGCCACCGGTCACTAATACAATCTGCTCTGAAATTTGCATACACAAGTCCTTATTTGATATGAGCAAACCATAGCAAGCTTTGACTCAAAGCCCAAATCGAATTGAAGGTGTAGGGTTAAGAATATTCCAAACGTTTTTGTTTTCAGTTTTTTAAGTCTGAGATTTAAAAAAAGCCGTATCGAAATACGGCTTCTTAAATGCATTAAGAGAATAAGACAGTAACTAAATAATTAACCATTACTCATATTTTCAAGTTCTTCTAAGCGTTCCATTTTTTCAAGCATTTCGTCATCAATAGCCGCAAGACGTTGTGAGGCTTTGGTCGCAGCATCAGCATCGGTCACAAACCATGAACCATCTGCCAACTTATCAGTAAGTTCTGCTTGCTCTTTTTCCAATGCCGCAATTTCGGTTGGTAATTGGTCAAGTGCACGTTGATCTTTATAGCTCAGTTTGACCTTTTTCGGTACAGCCGCAGCAGCTGCCGCTTCAGCTTTGGCTAAGGCTTTTTTCACATCACTTTTTTGATCGACTGCAGTTTGGTCTGGACGCTGTTCTAGATAGTCTTGATAACCACCGATGTATTCATCAATGTTGCCTTTACCATCGAAGACCCAAGTTGAAGTCACGACGTTGTCCATAAAGGCACGGTCATGCGAGATCAATAATAATGTGCCTTTATAACCCCCTAACATTTCCTCAAGTAGTTCCAACGTCACCATATCCAAGTCATTGGTTGGTTCGTCCATCACAATCAGGTTTGATGGTTTGAGCAATAATTTAGCCAGCAAAATACGGTTACGTTCACCACCCGATAATGCTTTTACAGGTGTGCGTGCACGTTCAGGAGAGAATAAGAAATCTTGTAAGTAGCTATAAATATGACGACGGCTACCATTCACATCGACATGGTCTGAACCTTCAGACACGTTATCCTTAACTGATTTTTCTAAATCGAGTGCATTACGTAATTGGTCAAAGTAAGCGACTTCAAGTTGTGTACCTGTTTTAACCAAGCCGTCATGTTCTTGTTCACCTAAAATGGCTTTGATCAGTGTGGTCTTACCAACACCGTTATCGCCGACCAAACCAATTCGGTCACCACGAAGTACCAATGCAGAGAAATCTTTAATGATTGGATCATTGTTGCCAAATTTCACCCGTAGATTTTCAATCTCGAAGACCACTTTGCCTGAACGGTTAGCTTCTTGCGTTGACATGCTCACTTTACCTTGTTGTGAGCGACGTGCACGAGATTCTTCGCGTAGGGCTTTTAATGCACGGACACGGCCTTCATTACGGGTACGGCGAGCTTTAATCCCTTGGCGAATCCAAACTTCTTCTTCTGCTAACTTTTTATCAAATAAAGCATTTTGCTTTTCTTCAGCTTCCATTTGCTGAGCTTTCAATTCTAGGTAGCGTGAATAGTTGCCTTCATAACTGCGCAATACGCCACGATCGAGTTCCACAATACGAGTTGCAATATTGTCGACAAATGAACGGTCATGCGAAATAAACAATAAGGTTAAATTGTTTTGATCCAGCAAGAATTTTTCTAACCATTCGATACTTTCAACATCCAAATGGTTAGTTGGTTCGTCGAGTAAAAGCACATCAGGTTGAGTCAGTAGTGCACGTGCAAGCAATACACGACGTTTACGACCACCCGATAAATCTGCCAAATCTGCTTCTGGGTCTAAGCCCATTTTGCTCAAAATTGAATTTACTTTAGTTTCAAGTGCCCAACCATCGAGCATATCCATCTTGTGCTGTAGGTTACCCATACGTTCGCATGCTTCCATGTCGCCTAATACGCATGCATCACTTGCTTCATGATACGCACGTAACACGCTTGCAGCTTCACCAGCGCCATCGGCAACAATATCAGCAACCTTACCCGAATCCATCGGTACATCTTGGGCCAACATTGAAATGGTAATGCCGTTTTGTAGAGAAACTTCACCACCATCGGGTAATAAACTTCCCTCAATCAGTTTAAGTAAAGTAGACTTACCCTCACCATTACGGCCAATTAAACACACCCGTTCGCCGCGTTCTAAACTAAAATTCGCGCCGTCGAGTAGGGCAGGTCCACCAAACGCAAGTTGGACATCCCTTAAAGTAATATAGGCCATAATATTTCCTGAAAAATCTCAAATGAGGACTTGAAGTGTCTAAACAACAAAATACTGATAATCAAGCGCCATTGTCCGCACCCATTGAAGATTTGCAAGTGCGAATTGCATTTTTAGATGATTTAGTTGAGCAACTAAATGACCAAGTTGCCCGTCAAAGTGCTGAAATTACAGATTTAAAGGCGCAAATGCAGTTGATTTATCAACGTATAGAGTCTGCAGATTTATCTGAAGGCATTGCTGCATTTGATCCAATGACCAATCGTCCGCCACATTATTAAAATGTGGTCGCTACGTGCAACTCCATTCTATCGGCAGATTCAGTCTGTTCTGTCATAAGTTCTGTAAAATTATTTGACCTTTTGCACGCTGACAGGTCTAATGCACCGCATCTGCTGATCAGAACTGATAATTCACTCTCATGACTCAAAAAGTTGTCCTGCTGGATTTGGAAAATAGCCCACCAACGGCAAACCTATTACGCAATATTGTTGAGCATTACAGCACGCTCTATCTATTTAGTTGTAGTGGCAAATTTGAGTATGCCCTTGAAGATTTAACCGAAATTGCAGGCTGGATTGGAAGTGGTCAGGTGGTGATACTTGATATCCCTGAAACGCCAGAAAAAGAATTTGAATATGCGGTGATTGTGGGACAATTGATGGCATTGATTGACCCTGAAACACATATTGAAGTGATTTCAGGTATGCCAGAAATTGATTTATTAATGCAATTGCTACATGGCTCTGATCTCAGTGCAAGCCTCATTCAAATTCAACCGGTAGAAAATGTCGGCAAAGTTAAATATAAAATTCCAGACATCGCAGCGATTCGTAACAAGCCAGATTTATTGTTGGTTAAACAGTACTGCGATGGCCTGGATAAACTGAATGGCAAACCCAACAGTTTGGAAAAATTAAAAAATTCATTAATCAACGTTTTGCAGATTTCAGCTGAAAAAGCCCAACATCTATTGGGGATGTTGATCAATTTAAAAATTGTGAAACGCTTTGATGAGCAAATCTCCATTCGTAAAAAAGTACTGAAGCAATGGGTACAACTGGATTTAACTGCGTCGGTTGAACCGAAGCAAACAGCTCCAATAGCTAATTTAGAACAATTTTCTGCACAGTTAGAGAGTCACGAACTTTATAACGAAGATACTGCATCAGTTATTCAAGCAGCACAGCAAGGCTTATTTAAAAACTTTAACAAAATCGATCCAGTGCAGATGGAAGTCATTCGTAAATTGCACGAATTAAAATCAGATAAACCAAAAGATATCTACGCATTACGTGATTTATTAGAGCAAATGTTCCCACAATCCGATGTCCGATTATTACTTAAAGAATTGATCGAAAAGGGATATATCTATTGGAATGGACATGAAGTGCTTTATAGCCACGAGATGTTCCTGAATTAATTTTATCGAGTGAACTTGCGTTTTATATTGTGCTTATGCAACTCTAATAAAGGAATATAAAGGTTGTGCTATGGAAAATACTGGAATCTGGGTTACCGTTTTTATTGTAGTCTTTGTACTTGGGTCAATTTTTGGGCTACGAGTAAATCCAAGAGAAAAAGCTTTAGGCATCATGCGTGAAAAAGCTCGAAAAATGAGTTTACATCCGCGTCTAGTGGCTGCTCCTGATTGGACCAAGATTCCAAAGGCATCGGAAAATCGTGCCAGTATGGTGGCATATTATAGTGTGCTTATTCCAGATGCGCGCTTGCCTTTAATGCGAGCTTTGGTGGTGGATGACAAACTTGAACTTGTCTATGGTGATGATAAGTTTAAAGACTTACCCATTACATTAAAGGGCATTTATGCTATTGATATGCAGGCAAACTGTGTAGGACTCTATTGGAACGAAGAATCTGACTTAAGAGCTACCCAGCTTGATGATATGAAAGCATTTCTACATTCATTGGCTGAACTTTAAATTTTAAAATACCTATTAAACAGGAATGATGGTTAACTATGGCGAACGCTCCTCGGTCTACATCTAAAAGTACCACAGCAAAATCTTCCGATGCTGGGAAAAAGCGTGCGTTAGTGATTGTGGAATCGCCTGCTAAAGCGAAAACAATCAATAAATATTTGGGTTCTGACTACATCGTAAAATCTTCGGTGGGTCATGTCCGTGATTTACCAACTGGTGGCTCTGCAAAAACAGCAGAGAAAAAACCAGCGACGCGTACCAAATTGACTGAAGCTGAAAAAGCAAAAAAAGCACAAAAAGCTTTGGTCAACCGTATGGGCGTCGACCCTGAAAACGACTGGAAAGCTCAATACGAAGTGCTTCCAGGCAAAGAACATGTAGTTGCAGAACTGAAAAAATTGGCATCGCAAGTCGATGAAGTCTATCTCGCAACGGATATGGATAGAGAAGGGGAAGCGATTGCATGGCATTTAAAAGAAGTGATTGGCGGGGATGACTCACGTTATCAACGTGTGGTGTTCAACGAAATCACTAAAAATGCGATCCAAGAAGCCTTTAAACATCCTTCTCGCCTCGATACAGATAAAGTCAATGCACAGCAAGCACGTCGCTTCTTAGACCGTATTGTGGGCTTTATGATCTCACCATTGTTGTGGGAAAAAATTGCCCGTGGTCTTTCAGCTGGTCGTGTACAGTCCGTTGCGGTGAAGCTGGTAGTTGAGCGTGAACGTGAAATTCGTGCTTTCATTCCTGAAGAATTTTGGCAAGTTTTTGCAGATACCAAAGCTAAGAAAGATGATATTCGTCTTGAAGCGGTGAAGCAAAACGGCAAGACTTTAAAATTACACAATAAAGCTGAAACAGATGCGCTTCTAAATCTGATTAAAGATGCTGATTATACGGTAACGACTCGTGAAGATAAGCCAACTAAGGTTAATCCGAGTGCGCCTTACATCACGTCGACTTTACAACAGGCTGCAAGTACCCGTCTTGGTTTTTCTGTGAAGAAAACCATGATGTTGGCACAGCGCTTGTATGAAGCGGGTTTCATTACCTATATGCGTACAGACTCAACTTTCTTGAGTGATGATGCAGTCAATATGGTACGTGGTCATATTGAGTCTGAATTTGGTCAAAAATATCTGCCGGCGAAGCCAAACCGTTATGGCAACAAAGCGGGTGCCCAAGAAGCCCATGAAGCGATTCGTCCGTCAAATGTGGCGCTAAAAGGCGACCAATTGGCAGGTGCTGAACGTGATGCACAGCGCTTGTATGACTTGATTTGGCGTCAGTTTGTGGCATGTCAGATGACACCAGCGGAATATTTATCATCGACCATTTTAGTAGATGCCAATGGTGTAGAACTCAAAGCCAAAGGTCGTACCTTGGTATTCGATGGTTTCACCAAAGTTCGTGGTCAAAATAAATCGGATGATGATGTACTCTTGCCTGCGGTGAAAGTGGGTGAAGTACTGAAACTTGAAAAATTAGATCCATCGCAACATTTCACAAAACCACCTGCACGCTTTACCGAAGCGTCATTGGTTAAAGAACTTGAGAAAAAAGGCATCGGTCGTCCATCGACCTATGCAGCGATTATCTCAACCATTCAAGACCGTGGTTATGTAAAACTTGATAACCGTCGTTTGTTTGCCGAGAAAATGGGTGAAATCGTGACAGACCGTCTCGATGAAAACTTCAATAACTTGATGAACTATGCCTTTACCGCCGATTTAGAAGGTCAGTTGGATAAAGTCGCGGATGGTGATCGTAATTGGAAAGAGCTGCTCAATAGTTTCTATGGGGATTTCAAAACACGTTTGACTACAGCACAAGGTGAAAATGGCATGCGCCGTAATCAGCCTGTAGAAGTAGATGCAGTACACTGTAAAGAATGTGACCGTCCAATGCAGATTCGTACAGGTACAACAGGCGTATTCTTAGGTTGTTCGGGTTATAACTTACCTCCTAAAGAGCGTTGTAAGGGCACATTGAACTTAACACCTGTCGAATCTTTAGCAGCACTGTCTGATGATGATGCTGCGGAAACGGCTGACTTGATGTCGAAAAAGCGTTGTCCAATCTGTGAAACAGCCATGGATAGCTATGTGATTGATGGTGGTCGTAAGTTACATGTCTGTGGTAATAACCCAGATTGTGCTGGTTTTGAACTCGAAGAAGGTGAGTTCAAAATTAAAGGCTACGATGGCCCAACCATTCCATGTGATAAGTGTGATGGCGAAATGCAGCTCAAAACGGGCCGTTTTGGTCCTTACTTTGCCTGCAATAGCTGTGATAACACCCGCAAAGTATTGAAAAGTGGCCAACCAGCGCCTCCACGTGTCGACCCAATCAAAATGGAACATCTACGTTCAACCAAACATGATGACTTCTTTGTACTTCGTGATGGTGCTGCAGGCTTATTCTTAGCGGCAAGTAAGTTCCCGAAAGTACGTGAAACACGTGCGCCGAAAGTGTCGGAACTCCGTAGTGTAGCTGAGCAGCTTGATCCGAAATATCAATTTATTTTACAAGCGCCAGATGTCGACCCTGAAGGCAACCCAACCTTGGTGAAGTTTAGCCGTAAGAATCAAGCGCAATATATTGGTTCTGAAAATGCGGAAGGCAAACAAACCAAATGGTCTTTGGTGTACCAAGATGGTAAGTGGGTTGAGGCTTAAGCTTTAAAATCAATAAAATGCTGACTTCGGTCGGCATTTTTTATGTCAGAATTAATCAAAATTTAAATGATAAAAATGATTGGGGAAATAGTGGAAATTCAAACAAAAAAGTTTGCTGTACTCATAGATGCGGATAACTCTTCAATAAATGCTATTCCTTCCGTATTAGAAGAGGTTGCAAAATATGGAATTGCCAGTGTTAAACGAGTTTATGGGGATTGGAGCAGCGAAACGCTAAAAAATTGGCGTGATGTTTTACTTCCGCATGCGATCACACCCGTACAGCAATTTGCCTATACCAAAGGTAAAGACGCAACCGATATGATTTTGATTATTGATGCGATGGATTTGTTATATGCAGGAGCTTTAGATGGTTTCTGTATTGTGTCCAGTGATAGTGATTTTACGCCTTTGGCATCTCGAATTCGTGAGAATGGTTTGAGTGTTTATGGTTTTGGGAAAAAGACAACACCAGAAGCATTTAAAAAAGCCTGTGACAAATTTATCTATGTCGAAAATTTAACAAGTGATATTGATGTAAAAAGCATAGATGAGGATGAATTACTATCTGTTGCAATGAAGAAAGATGTCAACAATATTGAGTCTAAAATATCTGCACAAACTAAAGAAAATACAGTTGCTGATACTATTGATAGAGCGACTTTAAATTTAATTTATAAAGCAGTGAAAGATAATGCAGATGAAAATGGCTGGGCGAATTTGAGCATGGTTGGGCAGTATATTAGTGCAGTAAAACCTGATTTTGATTCACGTAACTATGGACGTGCTAAGCTTTCAGGTTTAATCAAAACGCTTAATTTATTTGAGACAAAAATAGAATTTAGCCAAATGTATTTAAGAAAAATCAAAAAACAAAGTAATTAAATTATGTGGAAAAAAATTCGAGTATTGTGCTTACTCATCATCTTATTGATTGTAGCAGTGAATGCCTATCGTGATAAAAATCAAGATTGGAGCAAACCAGTCTTTGTGCTTTTACATCCGATCAATGCAGATGGATTGGAAAGTACCCAAACCTATATTAGAAATTTAAAAGAAAGCGATCTACTTTCAGCACAACAATTTTTGCAACAAGCTGCACAACAATACCGTGGGAAACCTACCTATTTTTATTTCAAGTTAGGCCGTGAAATTTACTCATTAGCGCCTAAAGTTCCAGATCATGCTGGAATGTTTGATGTCATTTTATGGAGTCTAAAGTTTCGCTATTATGCGTGGAAACAGCATGAAAGTGGCGATGGCGCACCCAGTGTCACATTGTTTTTAAATTATTACGATCCGAAATCAACCAGAGAATTAAAGCACTCAACTGCTTTGGAAAATGGTCGCATCGGCTCGGTGAATTTGTTTGCTTCAGCGAAGCAGTCGGAGCAAAATAAAATTGTATTGGTGCATGAATTACTGCATGCCTTCGGTGCGACGGATAAATATGATTTGGCGACAGGTCAACCAATTTTTCCGCTTGGTTATGCTGCACCCAATCAACAACCCCTATTTCCTCAGGCACAAGCAGAGTTAATGGCAGGGCATATTCCGACATCCAAAATACAAAGTAAGATGCCTGATTCTTTGAAGCAAACCGTTATTAATGAAGCGACGGCGCTCGAGGTGGGATGGCTAAAATAATGTGGATAACGTCGATTTTATCCACAGATGAGGGTGTTTATGTGGATAAGATTTGCACTTTTCTTACATTTCTCTTCATCATTTGTCTGCATAATCAAATGAATAACAATCAACTTGAGAATAAATATGAGAACAGTAGGCAACGATTTAGTTCGCAGTCAGCTCCATGAAAACCGTAAGTGGTATCTCGGTTTAGGAGCTTTGTTGGTGGTTTTCGGTATTGTACTTTTGGCAGCTTTGCCATTTGCGACACTCACCGTGATTTATATTTTCGGTGCATTAATGATGCTTGGTGGGATTATCCATTTCATAGCTGCATTTAAAATATTTGAAGGTGGTTATCGTTGGTTTTGGGCTTTGTTTGGGGTGTTGTACCTCATTGCAGGCTATTATGCTTTTAGTACACCGGTTAAAACAGCGATTGTCCTCACCAATATATTGGCCATTATATTAATCATCGCTGGTGTGATTCGTATTTTTAATGCGCTGTTATTCCGTGCCTTTCAAGGTTGGGGTTGGACACTCTTTTCAGGCATTTTAACTTTGGTGACAGGTGTTATTATTTTGATGTCACCTGATGCGCCATTTTGGGTATTAGGATTATTCTTGGCGGTTGATATTTTATTCCAAGGGGTCAACTACCTTACTTTGGCTTCTTATATTCGACGTGAAGTACCGAAAAGCTCGGCAGAGCAGTAAACTACTTGCGGATCCTATAAATAAAAAAGAGTGCCTCAGCACTCTTTTTTTATTCACTTGAAATGTGCAACCCGTTAAGGTTTCACGCTATAGCGGCTACTAATGGCGATACGATTCCATGTGTTAATGACAATTGCGAGCCATTCAATCGCACTGATTTGATCATCCGTTAAAAATGGCAAGGCATCTTCATAAACTGCATCAGGAACTTGGCCTTCGGCAATCAATGTAATCGCTTCGATCAAGCTTAAAGCCGCACGTTCTTTTTCATCGTAGTACGCTGTTTCACGCCATGCATTCAGTAGGCTAATACGTTCAATGCTTTCACCTGTTTTAAGTGCATCTTGCGCATGCATGCGAATACAGAATGCACATTCGTTGATTTGGGATGCACGTAATTTGAGTAAATGAGCTAGTCCTTCACTTAGGCCTGCTTCATTTATTTTTTGCATTGCCAGTGCATCAAGTTCTGCGACTTTTTTATATAGCTCAGGTGCAGACTGACCTAGATTGATTCGTGACATTTCGAGCCTTTCTGATGTTTTTAGATATACCTGCTATTTTAAAACCGTTATGGTTGAGGACAAGTTTTATTTTGAGCATTTAGATGACCACTTTTGTTCTTGCGCCCGATTCATTTAAAGAAAGTATGAGTGCTCAACAAGCCTGTGACGCGATGCAGCGTGCAATTTTAAAGCTCATACCAGATGCAAATGTCATCGCTGTGCCAATGGCAGATGGTGGTGAGGGAACTGTAGATGCGTTACTCAGTGCTTGCCACGGTGAAAAAGTGGCGATAGCGCTTACAGGTCCTTTGCCCAATCAACGTGTGACGACGTATTTCGGTTTGATTGACGGTGGGCAAACTGCGGTAATTGAAATGGCAAAAGCCAATGGTATTCATCTTGTGGATATTGCTCAGCGGAATCCTTTATTGACGTCCACTTATGGTACGGGCGAAATGATCCTGGCTGCTCTAGACGTCGGAGTAAGTAAAATTATCATTGGCTTGGGCGGGAGTATGACCAATGATGGCGGTGCAGGTATGGCGCAGGCCTTGGGGGCACAATTTTTAGATGAAAATGGCTTGGAAGTAGCAGTTTGTGGTGGTTGTCTAGATCAAATTAAAAGTCTTGATTTGACGCAGCTCGACTCACGTTTAACGCATACAGAGATCATCATTGCCAGCGACGTCATTAATCCATTATGTGGTGAAAATGGTGCATCCTATATCTTTGGCCCGCAAAAAGGCGCAACGCAGGAGATGGTGTGTCAGTTAGATCAGAAGCTCAGTCATTATGCCGATGTCGTTGAAGCGACTCTGGATTGTGCTTTACGTGATGCAGCAGGTGCAGGTGCTGCAGGTGGACTAGGTTTTGGGTTGATGGCTTTTGCAGGTGCATCGATGCGATCAGGTGTGGAATTGGTCATTGAACAAAGTCAGTTGAAGGAAAAAATAGCACAGGCAGATTTTGTGCTCACTGGTGAAGGGAAAATTGATTATCAAACCAAGTTCGGTAAAACACCATTTGGTGTGGCGCAAGTTGCAAAAAAGTATAATAAATCTGTGATCGCCTTTACTGGTCTAGTGGGTGAGGAAATAGCAGAACTCTATGATTTAGGTTTCACACAGATTGTTGGGATTAATCCACCAGATTGTAAGCTGGAGGATGCATTAAAATATGCGGAACTAAATTTGGAACATTGCTGTAGAAATGTGATGAGATGTTTGAAATAAAAATCAAGGTAAAATTTATGCATGCATCTAGTGAGTTTTAAGATAATCATAGTTAGAAAATATGATTAATTTTGTTGAAAATCTTTGCAATATTTTTCCATTGGTTTTTGATTTTTTGGAATTATATTTTCAATGTTTTTTATATTTTCTATTGCATTTTCTTTTGCCCGTTTCGCTTTTAATAATTCAGAATTCTCTGAAGCAATTTCATATTGTGCTTTACTCATTTTATAAGCTGCACATAAATTATCGGATATAAGCTTATGATTGCCAGAAATTAGAGCTACAGCTAGATCATCATGGAGTTGAATTCCTTTCTGATTATTTTTACTTATCAAGTGATCAAATTCAGTTTGAGTCAATTTTTTTGCATAAGATGGATGATTTGTAAATATTATGAGTAATAAAACTGGCTGAAGGAAATGGTTAATTAGCTTAAAATTTTTCATAAACTTATCGTTTTCTAGTTTTAATTTTGATCCTACATTAGCATGTATTTTTTTTCAATCTGCTAAACTATACCTATCCATGAAATGATGAGTACATATGAGTTTAGCCAACCTGATTGATGAATTAAATCCTCAACAAAAACAAGCCGCAACAACAGAAGCACAGCATAGCTTGGTTTTGGCAGGAGCAGGTTGTGGTAAAACCAAAACCATCGTGGCGCGTGCTGCCTATTTAATTGATCAAGGCATGCCTGCCAATCAAATTCAAATTTTGACTTTTACCCGCCGTGCGGCCAGTGAAATTGTCGCGCGTGTTGAACTTGCGCTTGGTGAGCAGGCCAAAGGTTTAAGAGCATCGACTTTTCATACCTTTTGTATGTACCTATTACGCCGCATTCCCAAAGCCTTTGGTCTAGAACAGTTTTCGATTATTGATCGTGATGATCAACTCATGATGTTCCGCCTGATTCGTGGTCGTGATGATAAGAAAAACCCCAATCACTTGCCCAAGCCGAAAGAACTTTGTGATCTGTATTCCTTTGCGCGGAATACACGTCAGAAACTCAGCATTGCCATGGAAAAGCAAATGCCTGAGTACTTTGCGTTAAAAGATCAAATCGCGGATATCATGAAAGAATACGAAGCCCGTAAACGTGCGCGTAGTTTTTTAGATTATGACGATATCTTGGCGATTGTCGCGAAAGCCTTAGCTGAGTCAGATGGTTTGGTGGATTATGTGGCTTCGATTTGTCGCCACATGTTGGTCGATGAAATGCAGGATACCAATCCACTGCAATGGGCATTACTTGAGCCATTAAAGGAACGTGTCAGTTTGTTCTGTGTTGGCGATGATGCACAGTCCATTTACGGTTTCCGTGGTGCAGATTTTGAAAATATTCATCATTTCAAAGAGCGTGTACCCGACGCACAGATTTTCAAACTCGAAAAAAATTATCGTTCAACCCAAGGAATTTTAGACCTGTCCAATTGGTTGCTAGATGAAAGCGAAATCAAATACGACAAAAGACTCGATGCTTATCGAGGGGAGGGTGTGAAGCCGAAAATGCACATTTTCCCAAATGAATTTGATGAAGCCAAATGGATTGCCATTGATATTAAAGAGCGACACTACCTTGAAGGTAGTAAATGGTCAGATCACATGGTCTTAGTGCGCTCTAGTTTTGCTGCACGACATATTGAAGCGGCGTGTATCGCTGCAAATGTGCCATATCGCTTTATTGGTGGTATGAAACTACTAGAAACAGCCCATGTAAAAGACTTACTGAGTGTACTGCGTGTGGTGGCGAATCCATTAGATGATATTGCATGGATGCGTTTTCTGACGCTGTGGAATGGCGTGGGTGATGTCGGCGCGAGCAAACTGTCACAGCAAATATTACTTGATCCCGAAACGCAGGCGATTAGTGAAAAGCTAGAAAAATTTGGCAAAGTCCCAGATCAAGCCATTTTGATGATGAAGCAAATGTCGGTGTTGAAAGATCAGGTCAAAGAATGTGTAAGCTTGGCTGTTCAAGCGATTTCTGATCAATTGGCAGAAAACTATAAAAAAGATTGGAACCGCCGTCAGGGTGATTTTGATTTGGTTAAGCAACTGGCATCAAAGCATACACAGCTCAGTGAGTTTCTGGAAGAGTATGTGCTCGATCCTGTGTCTATTTCTGAAATTGAACGGCAATCAGATAGTGATGTGGTCACTTTGATTACCATTCACTCTGCTAAAGGGACAGAACAAAAGGTTTGCTATGTGGCAAATGTGACGCCGGGGCAATATCCACATGCGCGCGCGCAAGGTAATTTTGATGAAGTCGAAGAAGAGCGTCGTGTGTTATACGTGGCCCTCACACGTGCGCAGAATGAATTGATTCTGACCAAGCAAAACTTAAATCATTGGGCACGTGAAACTGTAGATGAGCAAGGGCGGAAAGTAGAAAGTTATTTCTTAAATGATTTAACCCGAAATTTATGTAGCTTAGAAACCCATTATAAAACTCGTCAACAAACGGTAAAAAGTGCGTTAATCGAAAGAAAATCGATTAATTTAGATTTTGGCATCGATCTCGATTAAAATAGATCTTTGTCGTGATTTACACGCAAGTTAAAAAGCAAAATAGACCATGCTTTTTGATGATGCTGTCTATTTGGGAAATTTAATGAATATTTTAGTACGTAACTTAGAGCGTTCAATTACTGAGGCTGAATTGGTTGAACTGTTTAAACCATTTGGTACTGTAAAGTCTGCTGTAGTTGTTATGGATGCAGGCACAAATAAGTCTAAAGGTTTTGGCTTTGTAGATATGCCGAATGGCCGTGAAGCGATTAAAGCGATCAAAGGTCTGAATACCTTAAAAGTGAAAGGTATGGGCATTCGCGTTAAGGCAGCTGAAGATAAGCCTGAAGCAAAATAAAAAAAGGGAGCAAGTCGCTCCTTTTTTTATGCGTAAAAATTGATGATTTTGATTGTGAAAATGGCATATGCCATTTAAGTTATATAAGCCAAAATTTTTTTAAATACTAAGGAATATTTCCTCATGTCTCGTGTTGCTCGCTTTCATGCCGATCGTACCAATCAAAAACTCTATTTTGCGCGTTTATCGTGTCAACAGGCAGAGCAGACCGATCATGTTCAACAAGCACAAGCACATCGAGAGGCTGCTGTATTTCATCTGCATGGCGCCGTTTTAGCCTTCTTACAAGAACTGGTTCGTTACTATCGTTTAAATGATCTAGCACCAACCTTGAAGTCCATTGAGAACCTGATGGCAGATAAAGGACAGGTTTCACCTGAAGTTACTGTCATGCAGCAATTGGCTAAGCAGGGCTTTATTGCTGAATTAAAACGTGCCTATCGTTTTTGTCAGTATGCACCAGAGCCGACAGCGCCTGAACCAGAAGATGAGACTTCATCTAATTTGATTATCAAAGTGACTCAAACACCACAGGCTTGGTTACCAGATACAGCAATTTTGCGTGAATGGCATCGTGATCTGACACAGCTGATTGATGGCTTTCGTAATGAAATGGTGGAGTTTTAATCTGACCATTGACGCTTGAATTTATAAAATTCAACCCGATATAAGATGATCTAGGTAATGCAAAGCGCTCATGCCTTTGTCACCATGTGGTACATGGAGGATGTATGTCGATAGAACAATTGAAAGAGTTATTTGGAAATCAGGAAGCGATTCTTGAATTGGTCCAATTAGAAGGTGGTGAGCTGGCATTACGTAATGCAGGCTCTGAAAGTGAACCTTTGGTAACTATTCAGTTTAATGAAGAATTACGCTCGATTTTGGGTGAGCAAATGAATGTGATCGCCCAGCAAATGATTCAGGCCGCGCTTTATGGCTTGCTGGAAAAGCAAGTTGATGAATGGCATGCTGAAGTGGTGGATGAAAAGCCTAAATATATGAGCTGAATGTATATAAAGAAACGCACCCATCGGTGCGTTTTTTATTGTTTATTTAACCCTAAGTAAGTCATGGATTTAAGTCGGTGAAATCGTCATTGAACCTAAAAATACGATAAAAATACCGATCAGCTGTAAGAAGAATGGATTTTTTGCATCAGACCAATACAGGATAAGAAATACAATTGATATTGGATAAAAGAGTAAACAGCCTATTCCCCATAAAATACTTGTTCTAAATGCGGCAATTAAAAATCCAATGGCACCGATAAAAATAATGGCAAAGCCTAAATACATCAGGAACATCTTATTTACTCAATTTGATTTTTTAAGTTCAGTTTTAGAGATGCTATAACACTGCTTGAGGCAGCTTATTTAGTCATCATCTTATCGTATTTTTATCCTGTATAAAATTAAAACTACTATTAAAATTCAAATCGTTATATCTGTTTAAGAAGTTTATCTTTGTTCAATGTTGATAAAAATGAAGAAGGGGACACAATGCTGTATCGCCTTCTCAGGTTTTTATGTTTCGAACATTCATGCACGAATATGCAAAATTATTGAATGTTAATGTGTTGGTGTTTGATGGTGTGCAATTTGAATTTGGTTCAAAATATGATTGCTCATATTTTTGGCCATTTCTTCTTTGGCGTAGTACACCTCACCAATATTTTCACGGCGAATCACTTCGGCTTCTTCTTTACTTTCTGCACAAACGAGTACTTGAATCGAAGGGTTAAGTGTTTTCGCAATATCCACAATTTTATGAATATCTAAAATATCCATCGGTGAAATGACCAACAGGCGAGCATGTTGGATATGAGCTTGGATCAATACACCAGGTTCCGTTGCTACACCTGAAACAGCTGCAATACCTTTTTCACGCAGATTTTCAACGATTTCACGGTTCTCTTCGGCTATGACTACTTTAATGTCTTCATTCATGAGTGCACGTGTGATACGACGACCGACTTCACCATGACCAATCAACACCACTTGATCGCGTAGGTAGTCTTGTGAAACCTCATCTGGCAGCATCGCTAATGGGTCACCACTACGTTCCAGTAAACGAGCCAAATTCGAGCGCTCACGAATCAGTTTTTGCACAGGCTCAATAGCAGAAAATATAAACGAGTTTAGGGTAATTGAAATTAATGCACCGGCTAAAATTAAATTTTGTCCTTCAAGTGACAGTAAATTTAACGAAACACCGAGTGTTGCTAGAATAAAAGAGAATTCCCCAATTTGCGCCAAACTTGCGCCTACGGTTAGGGCAGTATTGATTGGATAGCGGAAGAACAATACCAACGCCATTGCAGCAATAGTCTTACCAATCATGATGATGGCAACAACTGCCAATACGTGTAAGGGCTGTTCAACTAAGATTCGTGGGTCAAAGAGCATACCCACCGAAACAAAAAACAAGATGGAGAAAATTTCACGCAAAGGTAGGGTTTCTTCTTCAGCGCGGTGGCTGAAATCAGACTCTTTTACCACCATACCTGCGAAGAATGCGCCTAGCGCCATGGATACGCCAAAAACTTTGTAAGCACCAAATGCGATTGATACAGCCGCCGCAACAACAGTAAGCGTGAATAATTCGCGAGAACCTAAACGCGCCACGACTTGCATAATCATTGGGACGAGGCGTTTGCCAATAATGAGCATGAAGGCAATAAAGCCTGCGACTTTAAGTAATGTAATGCCTAGGGTGAGCCAAATATTTTCATCTGAGCCGCCTTCAGTTAGTGGCTGGCCACCTAACAGAACGGCTGTTGCTGGCAATAAAACCAATACGAGAACCATTACAAGGTCTTCGACCAAGAGCCAACCTACGGCAATTTTACCGTTTACTGAGTTGAGTAAACCACGGTCGCCTAGGGCTTTGAGTAGAACTACAGTACTCGCACAGGACAGGCTTAAGCCGAAGACCAATGCTGACCCCATACTCCAGCCCCAAAGCATTGAAATACCCATACCTAAAAGGGTTGCAACGGTAATTTGTAATATGGCACCAGGTAATGCAACCCGTCGGACCTGCATCAAGTCATTCAGTGAAAAATGCATACCCACGCCGAACATCAGGAACATAACACCAAGTTCTGCAAGCTGATTGGCGAGGTGAATGTCACCGACGACGCCCGGGGTGTTTGGGCTAATAATGATACCGGCTATGAGGTAGCCAATAAGGGGAGGAAGTCGTAGGCGTGCGGCGACATAGCCAAAAATGAGGGCAAAGCCAAAGCCTACAGCGAGTAATATTATGAGTTCTACATCATGAGGCACTAAAAACTCCTTAAGCCAAGGTTAAGGGTAAAAATTACAAGCACGAAAAATGCCAAAAAATACCTTGAAAGTTTAACAATTCGAATAAAAAAAATGCAAAAAAAAACGACCCAGAAAGGCCGTTTTTTTCAAAAAACTAAAATTATTTGATTTTAGCTTCTTTGAAGATTACGTGTTGACGGATTTTTGGATCAAATTTTTTGATTTCCATTTTTTCCGGCATAGTACGTTTGTTCTTAGTGGTAGTGTAGAAATAACCTGTACCAGCAGAAGAAACTAGGCGAATTTTATCACGCATGTTCGTAGCTCCTTAGATCTTTTGACCTTGAGCACGAAGGTCAGCAACAACCTTTTCGATACCCAATTTGTCGATAATACGCATACCTTTTGTAGTTAGACGAAGACGTACAAAACGTTTTTCGCTTTCTAACCAGAAACGGTGGTGATGCAGGTTCGGCTCGAACCGGCGTTTAGTTTTGTTGTTGGCGTGTGAGACGTTGTTACCAACGACTGGACGCTTGCCGGTAACTTGGCAAACCTTAGACATGGTGTAACTCCATTGATTTAGCCAACAGCAAATCTGTATGGCCAGTCAAAAAAAACATTGAATTCATTCAAGGGGCGTTTTATACCAAAAATGCGCTTAAAAGACAAGCGATTTTCCACAAAACGAAGCATCAACTGGTGTGATCGTTCATGCCTTGATCGTTTATCGAAGAAGTGTCTTCGAAATCAGTTTGTGAATCGGCTTATTAAACGGTGGCAGAATGAATTTCAAACTATAGAGTTTTGGATTCGACATTACCGAGCGTTCATGCGACAAACTGAAGAAACCTTCTGGACCATGATATTTACCCATACCCGAGGCACCAACCCCACCAAATGGTAGGTCATCCTGAGCAACATGAGTCAATACCGTGTTTTGTCCGAAATGTCCTGAATGGGTACGTTGCGCGACATAGTCGGCACGCGCCTGATCAAAGTCGAAGTAGTATAATGCAAGTGGACGAGGACGGCTATTAATAAAAGCAATAACCTCATCTATTTGATCATATTCCATGATTGGAAGAATTGGACCAAAGATTTCGTGTTGCATAATTTGCATATTTGGTGTGACACCCGTCAAAACAGTTGGTGCAATTTTGCGCACAACATCGACATCTTCTTGTTGCGGGTTGAAACTAATGATTTGTGCACCTTGATCACGCGCATCTTCTAAATAGCCTTGTAGGCGATTGTACTGCTTGTCGTTAATAATCGAAGTATAGTCCTGATTATGAGCAATACTTGGATACATCGCTTCAACGCAAACTTTGTAGTGATCTAAAAAGTCAGCAGTTTTACCACGTGGTAAGAACACGTAGTCAGGTGCAACACAAGTTTGACCGGCATTCCATAATTTACCAACCGCAAGACGTTGGGCAACATCTGCTAAATCAATAGACGGATGTACCAGTACAGGTGATTTACCACCAAGCTCTAAAATGACAGGGACGAGATTTTCTGCAGCTGCTGCCATCACGGTTTTACCGACGTTAGTTGAGCCCGTAAAAATCATCTTGTCGAAAGCCAAATGGCTAAAATCATCTGAAATTTTACCGCCGCCATTTACAACAGCCACCAGCTCTTGTGGAAATGCTTCAGCTAAGGCTTTTTCAAGCACGGCACCAAATGCTGCAGATGAGCTTGAAATTTTAATCATGGCATGGTTACCCGCTGCCAAGGCACAAATCAGTGGCCCAATAGACAAAAGCAGTGGGTAGTTCCATGGAGTAATGATACCGACCACGCCAAGTGGTTGATATTGTACCCATGCTTTTGCTGGCTGATGAATAATGCCGACATGACGTTTGGATGGTTTCATCCAGTCAGTCAAATGCTTGCTATAATATTTGATGTGTTCAAGGCAGGTGAGCAGCTCACCAATCTTGGTTTCACCGACAGAACGATTACCATAGTCTTGATTAATTGCATCAGCAAATTGATCTTGATACTTAACTAAGATACGCTTAAGCCGAGCCAAACGGTCAATACGCTCTTTTGCCGTTGGCAATGGGTAACGTAAGTAAGCCTGTTTTTGCTGTTCCAACATGTCATTTAAGTGTTGGTTATCAAAAGAATGTGGTGTCATTGAAGTTGTTTTTGTCTGACTGTTCATGTCGCACGACCATATCGAAATTTAGCGATTAATTAAATTTTTAGAGCAAATACTCTAAATAGTCAAGTTACTTTATGTGTTAGGGTTCTAATACATTGAAAAAATGGTTGTTTTAGGATGTCTCACACCAAAACTTTAAAAACGAAAGAACGTATTTTGCAGCTGAGTTTGCAGTTGTTTAATGAGCGTGGAGAGCGTTCAGTCACAACCAATCACATTGCAGCTGAACTCGGTATGAGCCCGGGTAATTTGTATTATCACTTCCGTAATAAAAGTGAAATTATTAAGGAGTTGATGGAGCAATATCAGCAAGAAACCTTGGAAATGTTAGCTTTACCTGACGATCGTGCATTGGATGCCAATGACAAGATTCGTTACTTTCAGGTGTTAAGTAGTCAATTATGGGCTTATCGTTTCCTACACCGTGATGTTTATCATTTGGTGGAAAATAACGAAGACTTCCGCAAAATGTACCCACGTTTTGCAGGCCAAGTCATGCAGCAAGGTCAAAAAATTTATCGTGCCTTCGTTGATGCTGGTTTAATGCAAATGACTGAATCTGAAATTGAGGCTTTGACCATCAATTTATGGATTGTACTGACCAACTGGACCAACTTCCTTTATATGTCTGGCCATATTACCGACTCAAATACTTTAGAAGAAAAGTGGGTCTGGCAGGCATTGCGTCAAATGGTGTTTTTGGAAGGTGCGTATTTACGTGGTGAAAGCCGTGAAACCTATGAGCGTCTGCTAGAAACCCTAGGGCCATCAGATTTATTTGCCAGTCTTTCTAGTGCAAAAAAATCGGAAGCTGAATAAGACTATTTAGTCTGGCTTTAAAAAGGGTTAGAATACTCGGCTCTTTTTTCAATTTAACTGATTAGTGATATAAACCAACATGAATATGTCGACCGCTAACACAGCACGCTTACTCATTACTTGTGAAGATAAACCGGGTATTGTGCAAGCTGTATCGAGCTTTTTGTATCATCAAGGTGCAAATATTACTGCACTTGATCAATATGCCACTGAAGCTCAGGGCGGGCGTTACTTCATGCGTGTTGAGTTTGAGCTAGATAACTTACAAAGCCGTAAAGAAAACTTAACCCAAACCTTCGCATCAAACGTGGCAGAGCGTTACAGCATGCATTGGCGTTTGGCTTTGGTGAGTGATGTTAAGAAAGTCGGTATTTTAGTATCTAAAGTTGACCATGCTTTGCTAGAGCTACTTTGGCGTCATGCACGTGGCGGTTTGGCATGTGAAATTACCAAAGTTGTTTCAAATCACGAAACATTACGTGAGTCGGTAGAAAACTTTGGTATTCCGTTTGAAGTTGTTCCTGTGAGCAAAGAAAACAAACGTGAAGCGTATGAGCAAATTGATCAGTTGATGCAAGGTAATGATTTACTTGTACTTGCACGTTATATGCAGATTTTGGATGAAGAATTCGTTCAAAAATGGGAAATGAAAGTCATCAACATTCACCATTCTTTCTTACCTGCATTTGTTGGTGCAAATCCATATAAGCAAGCGCATGAAAAAGGTGTGAAACTGATTGGTGCAACAGCGCATTATGTGACTGCTGACCTAGACCAAGGTCCGATTATTGAACAAGACGTAGAGCGTGTGAGTCATGACTTTACGGTTGAGCAATTACGTGAATTAGGTCAAGACGTCGAACGTAATGTACTCGCACGTGCAGTAAAGTGGCACCTAGAAGACCGTATCATTGTAGATGGTAATAAAACGGTGGTATTCCAATAATTCGGATACACATCGAACAAAAAAAAGGCATACAATAGGTATGCCTTTTTTTATTTGTGATTAAAAAAAGTCATAAAAACGACCGAATTAATAGTTGCAAATGAAAACACTTCTCATTTATTATTGCGGTACTTTAATTGTGCTAACCGATGAGCATGATTGCATTTTCAAAAATTGAACTGTAGTCGCTTCTTCAAGGTAACTGATTTTAATGAGTCAATCTCCCGCTCCAATGATGCAATCTTCAAACCCAATGAAAAAGAAAATCATTACTGCACTCGTTGCCGTTGTGGTTGGGCATGTGGGGGTATTGTGGGCTGTTGGCAACATGAAAACACCTGAACTGAAACCGGTTGATAAAGACCCGATTAAGGTGCGTTTTGTGAAAATTAAGGAGGAGAAGAAACCTGAACCTCCGAAACCAAAACCAGAACCGAAGAAAGAGCCACCGAAGCCAAAAGAAGTCAAAATTGTAGATAAACCGCTACCACCTCCACCGAAAAAAGTGGAAAAAGTAGAACAGGTGAAAAAGAAAGATGCGCCAAAACCAACAGTTGAAGCGGTCAAAAATGTTCCTCCAACACCGGTTGTTTCAACTGTAGTGTCTGAAACTAAAGTCGTGCGTGTTGAACCAAAACCGCCTGCACCTGTTTCACCACCACCTGCACCTCCAGCACCGCCTGCGCCACCAACGCCTAAGACAGTGAGTATTGGTAATGGGGTAAGTTGGATCAAATCGCCAAATGTACAATTTGAAGATGGTGAGTTGAAAGCATCTTGCTCTGTTGAAGTGGCAATTTCAGCGAGTGCAGAAGGTAAGATTGAATCTGCAACAGTGAAAAACTCAACTTGTGGCGCTGCGGTAAACCGTAAAGTAACGGCTGCCGTGAAGCGTGCACGTTTGTCCAAATATATAGATAATGGTGTGGCTACGCCGACGCGTGTAGATCAACCATTTAACTTTAAACTTAAATAAGATTCCGGCTAACCCATTAGGAGTTCGAATATGAACTTTTCAGTTTATTGGCAACATGCAGATGCAGTCAGCAAAACACTGTATTTCGTGTTACTCGCAATGTCGATTGCGACTTGGACCGTTTTTGTCCTGCGCATTATGGGCACTCGTCAGTTAAAGCAAGTAGCGTATGATCACCTTGCAGATGCACTAACTAAACTGAAAGCAAAACTTACTCCTCTTGGTTTTGAGCAACGCAAAGCTGTAGCTGAACAAGCATTGTTACGTCAAATCTCAGTTGAAAAAGCCAATGCAGAAAAGGGCGTTTCAGTCTTAGGTACGATTGCTTCAATTGCACCATTCGTAGGTTTGTTTGGTACAGTTTGGGGTATTTTCCATGCACTTGTTGCAGTAGGTAAAAGTGGTCAAGCGGGCTTAGCGCAAGTGGCAACACCTGTAGGTGAAGCACTGATCATGACGGGCTTAGGTCTAGCTGTCGCAATTCCTGCTGTATTGGCATATAACATCTGTGTTCGTTTTAACCGTACACTTTCAAATGAATTGCAAGATCAAGCACATGGCCTATTAATTGACACCATGTTGCAACAAGAATCTGCTGTAAAGAAAGATGACGTTAAAGCAACTCAGCAAAGTTTAGCTGGAGGTCAAGCTTAATGGCTTTTCAATTGGGTGAAGACAACGATGCTGGCATGAATGAGATGAACCTCATTCCGCTCATCGATATTATGTTGGTATTGATGATCATCTTTTTGGTGACAGCAACTGTTGCTAACCCATCAATTCCATTAACCTTGCCACAAACGACTGCGGAAGTGATTGATCTGCCACCTGAAAGTGTGACGATCAGCATTAACTCAGCAGGGGATATTGCTTGGAATGGCGATATCGTCAGCCTTCAAGACCTAGAAAGCCGCTTAAATGCAGCGGGTCAACAAGAGCGTAAACCTGCGTTAGTGCTAAAAGCAGATAAAGAATCACGTTATGACACTGTAGCGCAAGTGATGTCTCGTGCGAGTGGAGCCGGACTCAGCGATATTGCATTTGCCAGTGATAACTAAGTTTCTAATAAAAAAAAAGCGACCTTAAAAGGTCGCTTTTTTTTATAAAATAATTACTCTGACTTGAGTAAATCTTGGAATTTACTACGGAGCTTCATTAGTTTGGGTGGAATTGAGAAATTGCAGTAACCCTGATTCGGATTACGTGCGAAGAAGTTCTGATGATAGTCTTCGGCAGGATAGAAGCTTGGCATTGGACTGAGTTCAGTCACAATGTTGAGTCCTTCAGCCTTGAGTTCATCTATACGTTGTTGTGCTTCTTGCTGTTGTAATTCATTTTGATAATAAATTACTGAGCGATATTGTGTGCCAACATCATTGCCTTGGCGGTTCAGTGTCGTTGGATCATGCGTCGCAAAAAAAACATCAAGCAATTGACTAAAGCTAATCTGACTCTCATTAAAATGTATTTGAATTACTTCTGCATGTTGTGTGTCGCCATCGCAAATTTGCTCATAGGTCGGGTTAACAGTGAGACCACCGGCATAACCACTCACGACTTTTTCCACACCAAGGAGTTGTAGAAAGACTGCCTCTACACACCAAAAGCAGCCACCACCAAAAACAGCCTGTTGCATATCTATACCTATTATTCATTTCTGAATTTTATATGGGGGTTATAACCAATTACTGCAATATACGTCTGTATATTTAAAGCAAATTTCTGTGTCAAAAAAGCACTTTTATTGACGGATCAGTAATAAAAAAGCCTGCAAATGCAGGCTTTTTATAAATGAGTTTAGCGTGGTTGTACTGCGCTTTCATATTGAATCAGTGGGTTACCATAACGATCTAACAATTTGAGTGTTTTACCAAACACTTGATAGTGCGTCACTTTGGCAAGTGCTTCATTGTACTTTCGATCTAGCCCATTATTATTGAGGCATGCCATTTGTGTACCTGCAAGTGGGCCGAAAGTTAAAGTATCTTTACCTGCGTTATAACTACCCATGATGCGATTACAACCATCCGCACCTGATACCCGTTTTGTTGCGGCATCAAATTGAAGGCTTGGAATATTGTGGGCACTTGGTGCAGTTTTGATTTCTTGATTGCCGATGTAAGTCGCAATCCATGTGCGGTTTTGGAGTTGGTTAAGATTGGTGGTGACATTGTCTTGTGGCGGAACAGTTTCACAGCCTGAAATAACAAGAGAAGAAGACAGTGCTGCAATGACAAATAATTGTTTTAACATGGAAATTCTCTTTAGAATGCACTTGTTCTATATAAACAAATAATGTGCATGACAGCCAGTAAAAATTGTATCAATTTTAAAAATTTAAAAATGATTGACGTTATTTTCACTATTACTATGTGGCAATCCCATCCGAATTTTTTCGGAATATTCTTGGCTACTTAAATGCTTGAGTTGAGATACGCGTGGATTGACGTGGGCTTTTTGGTACCAAGTTTTCATATCCCATTGCGGATTGATCGCTTGTAAGTCATGTAAATAATTAGGTAAATAACCTGAAGCAAATAAGCGATAATCGGTTGGTAATTCGTGCTTTGAAACGGCTTGCACCATGTCAAAAACCAATGTGGTGCAGTTCGAAGTTAGGGTGTTATACCATTTAGGTTGCTTTTGTAGCTCATCAGCTTTATGTAAATATTCAACAAATAAAGCCTGCATTTCAGCTTTAGGCATATCAACGGGAAAGAAATAAACTTGTTCACCACGAGTGTTGCTCCGCGTATAAATTAAATCTTTTTCATCCGATGCAATCAGGCTAAGTTCATATTTGCGAAAGAAACCGCCAATCGCTGAAAATTCTTCATTCTTTTCTTTACGAATTTCAATCGAAAAGGTCAGTGGTTTACGGTCACTAAAATCAAAACTCACCAAAGTGTGGGCAATTTGAGGCCCCATCCAGTAAGAAGTCACAATATTGACCCCATTGATTTTACTGAGATCAAACTGTCGTGTTTCCCAACGTGCACTATAGGAGCCATCGGCGTGCCAATCAAAGTTTCGTACATTGTGTAAGGTGATCAGGTCGCCTTGCTTTTCATAATGTAGTATTTCAGCAACTTCTGGATTCCAGTCACGGTCTTGGCGTGGTGCCATGCCAAAATACCAAAATAAGCTACAAACAAAGCCAATAATATAAATCAGAACGTCTTTACGGCGACTAAAGAAATGTTGGGTGATATAAATGCCAAGAATACTTAATGCGAAGGCAATCCAAATACCAATAATGATACGACTACCGAGCCAGCCAGCAGGTAGTTGAATCCATAAGGCCAAGCACAGCCAAATGGATGAGCAGATGACAAACAAACTAAATAAAGCATGCAGGGTACTGCTGCCTATTCTTTTTAAAATGTAGCTTTTGTCATACTGCTGCATAGTTATTTTTTCTTGGGATTTTGCTTTATTTTCGGTAAGTTGCGAACTCAAAAGCAATATTGGTTTTGTCGTCAATATGTTGTTCTGAAGCGACTTTTTTAAAGTTTGAAGGTATTTCTGGATAGTGTGCATCGCCTTGCACATCCAATTCAACATGCGTCAGTTCAAGACGGTCGGCAATATCCAACGTTTGTTTAAAAATTTCACCACCACCGATAATGAAAATACTGGTTGGTTTGTCAGATGTGGCTACATCAGCAACGGCCTGAGTTAAGGCATCTTCAATACTGTAAGCAACTTTAGTGCCCTCAAAAGACCAAGATGTATCACGGGTAATCACCCAATTGACACGTTTTGGTAAGGTACGTCCCATCGACTCTAAAGTCTTGCGTCCCATCACTACAACGCCACCTTGGGTGATTTCTTTAAAATGTTTTAAGTCAGCGGAGATGTGCCAAGGTAAGTCATTACCCTTGCCGATACAGTGTTGTTGATCCATTGCAACCACATGAACCACTTCTAAATTTTGGAATGACATACCTAAACTCAAACACACATAAAAAGTGTCTCTATTAAAATGCAAAATCCCGCTTTTCGCAAAGCGGGATTTCATTTTTCATTCTGAAATTATGTTTTAAACCGCAACTGGTGCCTTAATCGCAGGATGTGATTCATAGTCTACAATTTCAATGTCTTCAAATTTGAAATCAAAGAGATCTGTAATTTCAGGATTTAATTTTAATTGGCACAGTTCTAACGGGTCACGACTTAATTGGAGTTGCGCTTGTTCGAAGTGGTTGGCATATAAATGGGTATCGCCACCTGTCCACACGAAGTCACCGACACCTAGACCACAAACTTGTGCAATCATATGGGTTAATAACGCATAGCTTGCAATGTTAAATGGTACGCCTAAAAATACATCTGCACTGCGTTGGTAAAGCTGACAAGACAGTTTTCCATTTTGTACAAAGAATTGGAACAATGTATGGCATGGCGGTAAGGCAACATTGCCCGCTTCATTTGGATTCCAACCCGACACAATTAAGCGGCGTGAGTTTGGATTGGTTTTAATTTCATTCACAAGCCATTTAATTTGGTCAAACCCATCTTGCTCGTATAAACCATCCACTTTTTTGGTTGCGCCAAAATTACGCCATTGATGACCATAGACAGGACCCAGTTCGCCTTCAGGACGACCAAAACGTGCAGTTTGTTCCGCCGTTGACCATTCATCCCAGATTGAAACTTTGTTGTCCTGTAGGTATTTAACGTTAGTGTCACCTTTTAAAAACCACAACAGTTCAATCACAATTGAGCGGAAATGAACCTTTTTAGTGGTCAGTAAAGGGAAACCTTTAGAAAGATCAAAACGCATTTGATGACCAAATACAGAACGAGTCCCCGTACCTGTACGGTCGCCTTTATCGCCGCCGTTGTCGAGAATGTGTTGTAAAAGGTCTAAATATTGGCGCATGTCTCTCTCATAGTGGGTGAATTTCTTGAGGCACATATTAGCGTGTTTTTGATGTTGATGAAACAACTCGCAAGCATGCAAAAATGACAGATCTTTGATAGGTCGTTCTCAAATAAGTCTAAAGTGATGACTTTAAATTGATGCTCGATCAGGCTGTTTTTTTCTAATGGTGCATTATAAAGTTGATCATTTAAATGAGAGCGGAAGACGACTTTTGATGGCATTAATGATGCTGTACAAAGAATAACATTGTGATGGATTTTGCATTTTATCAGCAAAGAATTACTGCAAATGCTATGTAGATTTGATTAAAAATTAAACATGTTTTATTTTTTGTAATGACAATTTTAAGATTGAAAATAAGATTTATAAATTAAGAATTTAACTAATGTTTGACCTTGTTGGCTTAGTAAGCAATTAAGGCACTTTTAAGCTATTTGTTTAAGAAATCTTACATTTTTTACATGAAAAAACATTCTTTAGGGGTTACTATCACTGCCGTTATCAAATTTGAAGTGCCTCAAAATAAGGCAGGAGTGTGGGTTTTAGAATGGCTTATGATCACAACGTAAACTTGAGTGAAGTGCATGCTCCAGTTCAAGCAAACATCATAATTCGTTCTCAGTCTGGCAAAAATGCGGGAAGACCGAACAGCACAAAAGCTGAACAAAAATCATCCTCCAATGTGATTTCTAAAAATGGTCAGCGTATCGATATCGATCGTCTTACAGGATTTTTACAGGGCATTACCCGCCAATCGAGTACGCAAAAATGTGCACGCAGTGTGCGTTTGGCATTAGAGTCTGCGGGTGCTCGTTTTAATGGGCATCCTGTTGCTGCAGCAGATTGGGGTAGTACACTTCAAAAAATTGGTTATCAGAAAATTAACTTGTCTTTTGATCGTCCAAAGAAAGGCGACATTTATATTATTGACCGTAATCAAAGCAGCCGTTATGGGCACATTGCAGCATATTCAGGCAATGGCTGGGTGTCAGATTATCGTCAGTCTGGTTATGCGGTTTACCGTAATCCAAATGTCAAATATACCTATTACCGTTTGCAGCAGTAATCCCCCCAATTTCAGTTTCAATTGCTTTCACTTCATGAGATTAATATTCAATGCGAAGTGGTATGCGAATCAAGATTTTAATCAAAACGTTTCGCACGATGGCTATATATCGAGACAAGAAAAAATCCAATTAAAGTAAAACTGATACATTGCAGTACCAATAGGCCGTGCATTTCATTGGGTAAAAAATAGATTAAGCACAATAAACATAGAATAGGCAGAATAGCCAAACACCATTTCAATGCCTGTGGAAGCGCTTTGAGTTGATTTATTCTTAGTGTATAAAGCACATCAATCATTAAACCAATGACGAGGCAGAGTCCCACAAAAATGGGCGCTAATTGTGCTTGTTCTGAGCAGATAAAAATGAGAATACACGTGCCTATGCACAATATGAGTTTAATTTGGCGTGTGCAACGTTCGGAATACCAAAAATCTAGCATTTATGCCTTTCCGTCGTCATGCGTTAGATTATTTTTATTGAGCAGGGCAATGGGGGAAAGTAAGCAAATTGCCAATGCCATAAAGCCAATACCTTGTGCACCTGGAATTAGAATTTCACCATTATTCATGTTGATAAAGACCAAGGCAAGTAACAGCGCAATCGGAATCCAAGTGAGTAGGCGGTAGAGTAAGCCAGTCGGATTTTTTGAGGCAAAATGAATTTTGCAATAACGGCAAATCAAAAAAATCACACCAGTGCCTAAGAACATAAGTATGGCATCGAGTTTTAATGGCTCCATCCAATACAGCACACCTGTAAGTACCACCATTGCAATAAAAAATAAGACTTTCTTTACTACAGCAACCGTCGGATCGAACCAAAATTCAAGCATAAGTGTATGTTTATTGAAATAAGCAAACTAAACTTTAGCATAGTTCGAGCATTGAGTTCAGTGACTGTATTGAAGAGAAAATACAGCACATAAAAAAGCGAGGCATTGCCTCGCTAAATTTGCTTTTAATTAACTATTTTTTTGTGGGCCCCAGTCATATATTTTTTTCTGGTAGGCATACCACATCATCCATAGACCAATCAGAATCATTGGAATTGTTAAGAATTGTCCCTTACTCATCCAACCAATGAATAGTTGACCATTGTCCGGTTCACGGAAGAATTCCACGGTAAAGCGTGCAATACCATAACCAATCAGGAACAATGCTGAAACCGCAAAGCGTGGGCGCGGTTTAGAACTAAACCACCACAACACAATAAATAGAATTAAGCCTTCACACAACGCTTGGTAAAGTTGAGAGGGGTGGCGTACCAATTGCAGCGGATCTGTCGGAAATATCATGCCGAATGCAAAGTTTGGGTCGCTTACCGCACGGCCATAGAGTTCACCACCAATAAAGTTACCAATTCGACCAAACATTAAGCCTGTAGGGACACAGGGTGCAATAAAATCGAGGGTTTGAAACCACGTCATTTTGTATTTCTTACACCACAGCAGCATGGCGATCATCACACCCAAGAAACCACCATGGAAACTCATACCACCAGTCCAGACTTGGAAGAGCCAGAGGGGATTGGCAAGGAATTGCTCAAAGCCGTAAAAGAATACATAGCCAATACGACCACCAACAACCACACCCAAAGCACCGTAAAAAATCAGATCAGAGACCATTTCTGCTGTCCAACCACGCTGTTTAGCGCGGTAAGTCGCAAGCCCCCAAGCAAATAAAAATGCCAATAAGTACATCAGGCCATACCAGTGCACCTGTAAAGGGCCCAGTGATATCGCCACAGGGTCGATATTTGGATAAGTCAGCATTGCTGTTCCTTGTCATTATGTTTTGCACAGATTTTAGCTGAAAGCTTGGAAAAATGTTGTACATTCAATGTGTAAAGATTTTGAGAGTCTATTATGTGCATCGTGGCTTTTGCTTGGCAGGTGTTGGATGACACACCACTTTGTCTGATTTCAAACCGAGATGAGTTTTACCAGCGCCCCACTGCAAGTTTGCAACAATGGGCGGATAGTCCAATTATTGCGGGACAAGATTTGCAGTCAGGTGGTACTTGGATGGGGATTACGGCAAGCGGTCGGTGGGCCATCGTAACTAATTTTCGAGATGGACAGGATAAGAAGACGTATCCGACTTCGCGTGGCGAGCTGATTCAACAGTATTTAGAATCTACACAAACACCGATTCGTTTTGCCCAAGACTTAGAAAAAAAGCAATGTGACTATGCCGGCTTCAATTTATTTGTCGGTGATCGTCAGCAAGCGGTGTATATGAGCAACCGCGGAGAAGCACCGCAAGTGTTGGCTAAAGGGGTCTATGTCACTTCCAATGGATTAATGACCGAACATTGGGAAAAGACCCGCCATTTGCGTAAGCGCTTTACGCAAGAATTATTGCCGATGCTGCAAAGTCAGCAACCGAAGTACGATATCGATGCGGCAGCTTGGGATATTTTGGAAGATGAGCGAAAAATCATTCCTGAGCTTTTACCTAATACGGGCATTCAGCCGGAAATGGAACATTTGCTATCGTCTACCTTTATACAAAGTCCAGTGTACGGTACGCGTTGCTCCAATTTACTCTGTATGGGAACTTCACAGTGGCACTGGCAGGAAAAGCAGCAGCAAGGCGTACAACAAGGACAGATTACTCAAATTGGACTAGAGCTACAGCCATAAAAAAATGCCAACAATTTGTCGGCATTGGTTGTTAGGCTTTAGGTCTATTTAGCTGGCTTTTGGTTTTTCTTGAACGGTTTCACCTACAATCACGCCACCATCCTTACGTGTAATAACCACTGTTGCAGAACGTGGACGCGACTTCGCAGATGGATTCGTCTGTGAAGCAGGCCAATGGCTGCTTGGCTCGGCATAAGATACTGAATCCTCACCAGGATGCTGTACATTAATGAAAATCGCCTTGTAATCGGGTGTCATGGTTACACCTGTGATTTCACATTCCTTTGGACCTGTAAGGAAGCGGCGTAATTTTTCATCATTGATTTGAGCACCCACAATGGTTTCTTGGCCAGACGAAGTTGTTGCTTTCGCACCATCACCAACTTGACCAGGAAGTGCAGCTAGCATCATGCAGTTGGTGGTATCGGTGTAAGCACCGTCATCCGTTTGAATCCAAAGTACGCCACGAGGGTCGAACCACATGCCATCAGGTGAAGATAGATCATTGTTATCATTCAGACCAGACAGGTTAATGTTGCTGGCCATTTTTGCTTCAGCACCAAATAGGTAGATATCCCAAGTGAAGCTGCTTGCAGTGGTGGTATCACCATCTTCACGGAAACGGATAATATGCCCATTGACATTACCTTTACCACCTTCTGGGTCGGTATAGTTTCGTGGATTGGCAGCATCTAGCGCATGAGTCGTGCCGCGATTCGAGTTATTGGTTAAGGTCACATAGACTTCGCCATTTTCAGGGTTAACGGCTACCCATTCTGGACGATCCATTTTTGTTGCACCAACAGCATCAGCAGCTAAGCGAGCAAATGTTAGTACATCAGCTTGTGAGCTAAATGGATATACAGAATTAGTTTGATTCAACCCATTCACGTTGTAGCTTAACTCGATCCATTGACCCTTACCATCATTGCTGAACTTGGCAACATAAAGCTTGCCATTGTTCATGTATTTATCACCAGCGGTGTAACCGCCATTGATGTCTTTATTGCTCCACTTTTGATCTGATACAAATTTGTAGATGTATTCACCACGTGAATCATCGCCCATGTAAAAAGCGAGGTTGTCATCTTCACGTAAACGGCTTGCACGGCAATCTTCGTGGGCAAAACGTCCAAGTGCTGTACGTTTTACTGGATTTTCACGACGGTCAAATGGGTCGATTTCTACAATCCAGCCAAAGGTATTTGGCCCATTTCGGTAATCTTCGCTGCTTTGTGTAGCAAGAGCATTGGCAGACCAACGGTCAAATAAATCCTGTGATTCAGTATTTGCAATCGCTGTTTCCCAACCGTAGCGTGAATTTGCACCTGCTTTTAAACCATAACGGTTCAAAGCGATGATTTCCTCAGGCTTACGTTTTGCATCATCTTCTTTGCTTCGAGCAAAGTAACCAATAAAGTTTTCCTCGGTCGTTAAGTACGTGCCCCAAGGAGTGTAGCCATTACCACAGTTGTTATGTGTGCCACGTGTCTGTAGTCCATTACTTGAAAACTTGGTGCTGACTAATGTTGAACCTGCAACAGGACCTTTAAAATCCATGAGTGTTGATGCTGTGATACGACGGTTAAAGACCGAATTTTGTACCAATGCAACAGCTTGTGATGTTTTATCTTTTTTTAGTTGAATGATGGATACACCGTGTGCATTCATTTCACGGATTACTTCGTCTTCAGGGCGTCGGCCTTCAGGCTTTGTTGGACCTTGTGGGTGTAGGAACGTTGGGTTGATGTACTCATGGTTCATGACCAATAAGCCATGTTCAGATTGCTTTGGATCATAACGTCCAGAGCTGGTGTTGAGTCCAAAAAAACTCATACCATCATGACAGTCGCCCGAACGGAACTGAAAACTTGGACCTGAAGGAATGTTATTGTCATCCCAAGCTGGATAGGCTGGATTAATTGAATCCCCCAAAGCATACAGTACATTGGCCTGATAACCTTCTGGCACAGTCACAATGTCGTCTAAATTTTTATTCACTGGTTTAAAGTTAAATGTGCTTGGCTTTTGATTTGGATCGACGGTAGGCGGGGTCGTGTTGTTATTGTTTGAGTCATTGTCATCATTACAGCCGCTGAGTGACGAAGCAAGCGCTAAGGCAACTGCGCCGCTTGCAGTTTTTGCAATTAGGCTACGGCGGCTAATACGTTGTTCTAAAATGTCACGGAAATGAATATTGTTCGACGTGTTGTTATCAAGTTCTTGATCTTCGTTATAAGGCATGTTTGTCATGAAAAAATCCTGGCAAAATTTTGCTGGGTGAATAGAAGTTCTAAACAAACTATCGAGCAAATATGACAGGGTCTTGAAGTTTATATTGCAAACAGATGAAACTCGCTTACAGAGCAAAGCTGATTTATGGTTTAAAAAGAAAAAGGCAGTGTCAGCTGCCTTGAGTTGTAATCGATTAAAATACGATAGTGATTATTAAGTACTCGTCGTATTGCTTCGGCGCTTTTCTAAAATTTTTCCAAAAAATAGCCCTAGTTCAAATAGCATCCACATGGGCACAGCCAACATAATCATTGAAAGTGCATCGGGTGGGGTAGCGAACATTGCAACAAAAAAGCAGCCCACAATAATAAAACGGCGTTTTTCGACTAAGGTTTGTGTTGAGACCACACCTATTAAAATTAAAATTAAGGTAATTATTGGAATCTCAAAAGTCAGGCCAAAAACTAAAAACAGCTTTAAGCAGAAACTCAGGTAACTGTTGATGTCTGTCATGGGCGCGACGGTATCAGGCGAAACACTTATAAAGAAATGTAAGATGGATGGCAGCGCGACGAGATAAGCAAAGCTAATGCCTAAATAAAATAGACTAATGCTGCCAACCAACAAGGGTATGGCGAGATGTTGTTCTTTTTCGTATAGCGCAGGCTTTACAAAGGCCCACAGCTGATAAATCACAAAAGGCATGGCTAGCATTAAAGCGACGAAAAAATTTAGCTTAAATGGCGCCATAAATGTTGCTGTGACATCCGTTGCAATCATGGATGAACTGACAGGAAGTTGCGCACGTAGTGGCGCTGACATCCATTGATAAGTTTGATTTGCAAAGGGTAAAAGGCAAAAGAAGAGCAATAAGATCAGGGCAGTAATTTTCATCAAATGACGACGTAAAATGACCAAATGACGCGTGATCGGCATTTCTTCTAAATCAGGAATGCTATTGCTGTGATTGTTGCCCGAGTTATTCAGCGATAGATCCGTCATACTGCCACCTTAAAGTCTTGTATTGTATTGCGTGTCGTTAATCTAGAACGTGAATCCACATAAGAATATTGAAACTGTGCTTGGCGTATCATTAAATGATGCCCTTGAACCTGCTCAATATAATGATAACGAGGGGATGTATTTTTATTCTCAGGTGCGACTGCTACTTGTTGTTTTACTGCAGTCAGTTCTATGGGGTGTTGCGATTGTTGAAACTCATTCATTTGCGCTTGCATACGTGCTTCAAGTTGCTGAATACGCTGCATTTCTTTTTGCATTTCTTCTCGCAATTCCGACATGCGTAATTCGCGATCGATATCGGTTTGTACATTACTAATCAAGCGTTTGATTTTGCCATACCATTTGGCTGCAAAACGCGCACCTTCAGGCAGTTTTTCCGGACCGAGTACCAGTAATGCAATAATGGCAAAACACAGCAGCTCGGTCATTCCAATATTTAGCATGTGTCAGCTCTCGACAGTTAGCTTTTAACCGAGCTTTCAGTTTTAACTTGGGCATCAATGGTACGCGGTTCTTTTAAAGCGGTTTCTGTTTCATCATCGCGTACAGATTTTTTAAAATCTTTCACTGCCCCGCCAACATCTTTACCTAGGTTTTTGAGTTTTGATGTACCAAATAATAAAATCACTACAATCGCGAAAATCAGTACATGCCAAATTGATAATCCAGCCATCTTATTATCCTCTTATTCATCTTCAGCACATTTCAGCAGTTTGATGTGACAGGGCTGTGACTAGAATATTGCAGTTTAAAGACAGGCGGCACGGTTTGGCATTCAGTGTTAAGATGCTTTGAATCATTGATAAAGCATGAGGTTGGTGCGGTGGCATTTCTACTCCCGATATTTGGTTTTTTATGCGGACTAGGATTAGCCTCAATCTCTGGAACATCTTCTCTTAAAACGATATTTTCAAGTGTATTAGCACGCTGTTTTATTCCAATCGTTATTATTTACAACATGGTGTTTTATCAGGCCGGTAGTTTGGCATTAATGCTCTTTAGTTTTAGTGTTGCCATCATTATGTTTTATTTATTTCGATGGTTACTCAAAGACAGTTTGCGTGCATTATGTGTCAGTTACTTAAACTTAGCTTGGCTAGGGTTTCCTTTTGCACTGGCATTGTTTGGTCCAGAAATTAGTGCAGCGATGGTTGCACTTTATGTCGGTGGTTCAATCTTTGGCAATATGTGGGCAGTGACTGCTGTGAGTTCAGCACAGTTGCCTTGGCAAAATATTGTAAAAAAAGTTGCGATGTCGCCACCCGTTTTTGCGTTGATCATCGCTGGGCTTTGTCGTTTAGCAGGCTTACAACATGTATCAGAACATCAATTTCTAGATGTGATTCATCAAATTGCTAAAGTGGGGATGAGCTTCACGGGAATGTGTGTCTTGGGTATGTGGCTTCGAATTACACGTGTGCAATGGATCGACTTAAAACATAGTAGCCAAATTTATTTGATGAAAATCTTTGTTGGAATTGTGATTTGCAGTATCAGCTATTTTTATCTTCCTATACCCAATATTGAGCAAAACATTGGTGTGATGTTTATGCTGTTCTGTTTACCACCTGCGGCAAACATCGTAGCTTTAGAGACACATTACCAAGGCACGGGTGTTTCGGCACGATATATTGCTTCAGGGACAATTCTAAGTGTCTGTCTGATTAGCATTTATGGATTGATCTTACATCTACTAAAATAATAGTTTAGCTAAAGCTTTTGCAATGGATTGCGTTTTGGTCATGCGAATTTCAATCTTTTCAGAATTAGATTGAATTGATGCTTTTACGAATTTGCCAATCACGAATGAGCGCATAAATGATGGCAAGTCCGATCAGGCCTGGAAAGCCAATTTGTCCCTGTGACAAATTGACGATAATTGAGAGGGCAATCACAGCGGCAATAATGAAATATGTGGTACGAAAGCCTGAAGTTAAAGGGTATATAACTTTTTCATGGCAATGGGGAAAATCAAGTTTTTGAAAACCTAAAAAAGAGCGCTCAGGGATTTCTTTAAATTGATGCTGACAATGTGTGCATTGAACATGTATTGCTTGAAGTGCCATGAAAGACCTATTATTTTTATATAAATGGAGGTAATTATTGAGCAATAGATTACCTCCAAATTAAATTATTTCAAGCTGTCTTTGAACAGTTTCATTGCTTGACCACGGTGACTAATTTTATTTTTTTGTTCTTTCGATAATTCAGCACTTGATACATTGAGTTCTGGTAACCAAAACAGCGGGTCATAGCCAAAACCATTTTCACCACGTGCTGCCTCCATCACTTCACCAGTCCAAATACCTTGGAAAATTTGTGGGAGTGGGTCTTCTGCATGTTGTACCAATGCTAAAACACAAACGAACATGCCTTCGATGACTTCGCCTTCTTTACGAAGTGGTTTGAGGTCTGCGAGTAATTTACTGTTATTGGCTGCATCATTGCCATGTTCACCTGCATAGCGTGCAGAGTATATGCCTGGTGCACCGCCCAATACTGGTACGCAAATCCCTGAATCATCAGCAATCGCAGGTTTACCCGAAATTTTAGAAGCATGACGGGCTTTAATAATGGCATTTTCGACAAAGCTTAAACCGTCTTCAATGGCATCTTCAATATTAAGTTTGCCTTGTGGCACGACTTCAACAGGCAGATTCAGTTCCGCAAACATTTTTTCGAATTCTGCGATTTTGCCTTTGTTGTTGCTCGCCAGAACCAAAGTTCCTTGTGATAACCAATCAGTTGAAGCCATGTGAAAATGTACCTTAAAACGAAATTTAGGACTATTTTAGCAAGATGTAGATTCAGGCAGGCAATAAAAAAGCACCCGAAGGTGCTTTTTATAGATTCAAAACTTATTGAGCTTGAATCCATTTGTCGGCACGGTCACGTGCTTGACGAATTTGGTCTTGGCTTAAGTTGGCAGCCAAAGCGGTTTTCTTACCTTCCGATAAGCTAATTACTTTGTTGTCGAGCATGCCATCACGGGTAGATAGCTCATACCATTGGTACGCACCCATATAGTTTTTCTTTTGCTCTTCCATCATGGCTAAGTTGAAGCTCGCACGGTTATCACCACGGCTAGCCGCTTTTTCAAAGTATTGACGCGCCAAAGTTTCATCTTTTTTTGTGCCAATACCATCCGCCAACATACGGCCAACATTTAATTGAGCCGCAGAAAGGCCTTGGTCCGCAGCAGCTTTGTACCAAGCAAATGCTTGGCGCTCATCTTTGCTAACGTCTTTACCTTGTTGGTACTTGGTGCCTAAGTAAAACTGTGCACCTGCTTGGCCTGATTTCGCAGCTTTAGTTAGGCTATTGATATCCATAATTGAATATTGTGCAGCTTGGCTAGAAACTGAAGATGATGGAGCAACATAATCCGCATGGGCTTGTATGCTAAAAAGTCCAATCAGTAGTGTCGTGCTTAATAATAATTTTTTCATAGAGCGCTCACTCGATAAATTGCGACTTCACCAAATAGATTTGGGAGACGTTTACTCAGTAAACTGTCTTGTTGATCCCCATTCACGGCAAGTCGGTTAATAATCCGGATGTTATTTTCAGCACACAGCGCTTCAAAATCGCGGAAAGTACATAAATGAATGTTGGGCGTGTTATACCACATATAAGGTAACGCGTCCGAAACCGGCATCATTCCTTTCAAAGCAAGGAAAGATCGCGTCTTCCAATGCGCAAAGTTCGGAAAAGTAATGATCGCTTGTTTCCCCACACGCACCATATCACGTAAAAGAACGTCAGGTGCATCTACAGCTTGCAAGGCTTGTGCCATAACCACATAGTCGAAAGACTGGTCGGCAAAACGACTTAAACCTAAATTTAAGTCCTGCTGGATGATATTTAACCCGCGACTGACCGCAATTGCAATCTTTTCTTGATCAATTTCTAATCCATATGCACGAATATTGTGCTTTTTACTCATATGAGCAAGCAGTTCACCATCACCACAACCCAAGTCGAGGACGCTTGAATCCGGCTTAATCCAACGTTCAGCAAGTTGATGATCAATACGCATTAGTTGCTCTCCTTCGCAGTTGTTTTGAGATGTTCTTCACCGCCCAGGAAGGCACGTAAAGTTTTCACATACAAAGGAATAGGGAATAAGAAAGAGTCATGACCTTGTTCTGCTTCAATATCCACATAACTTACAGGTTTATGATTGCTGATTAATGCATCCACAATTTCTTGCGAACGTTGCGGAGTAAAGCGCCAGTCTGTTGTAAAAGACACCAACAGGAATTTACATTTGGTATTGGCCATGGCCTTTTTCAAAGACTGTTCGTATTCACGAGATGGATCAAAGTAATCCAATGCTTTGGTCATAATGAGATAGGTGTTGGCATCAAAGTTACGGCTAAATTGTTCACCTTGATAACGCAAATAGCTTTCAACTTGGAACTCAACATCGAAACCATACATAAATTTGCCCGACTTTAAGTCACGACCAAATTTTTGTTTCATCGCTTCTTCAGACAGGTAGGTGATATGACCGACCATACGTGCCAAAATCAACCCACGTTTTGGATAGCTATCATTTTCTAAATAGCGACCATCATGGAAATCTGGATCAGATAAAATTGACTGACGCGCCACTTCGTTGAAGGCAATGTTCTGTGCAGATAATTTTGGGGCACTGGCAATGATTACACATTTATGCAAGCGCTCTGGGTAGTCCACAGACCATTGTAACGCTTGCATGCCACCCAGTGAGCCACCAATAATCGAATACCAAACATCAATTCCTAAACGGTCAGACAACATGGCTTGGGTTTTGACCCAGTCACGAACTGTCACCAGTGGAAAATCAGGGCCATAAGGGCGGTTGTCATTTTCAGGGTTTGGTGATGTTGGACCTGTAGAACCGCTACAGCCACCAATATTATTTAGCGCAACCACAAAGAATTTTGAAGTATCAATGGCTTTGCCTGGGCCAATACATGAATCCCACCAACCTGGTTTTTTATCATCTTCATGATGATAACCTGCGGCATGGTGATGGCCTGAAAGCGCATGACAAATCAAAATCGCGTTGGATTTATCTGCATTGAGTTCGCCATAAGTTTCAACCATGAGTTCAAAACGCGGGAGAATGCGATCACATTCGAGCTCTAACGGCTCTTCGAAAATGAACTTTTGTGGGGTAACTAAGCCCACTGAGTCGTTTGGAAAAGACACAGGAAATATTCGCCTTAAATCTTTAGTATGAATAATAAAAGGATACCACTTGAGGGTATCCTTCTAAAGTCATTTTAGTGCTATTTATTATTGCTATTGCTTATACCGCAGCAGCCATCACTTGCTCAGTGCTCAAAACACCTTGCTCGATCAAACGGTTAGTACTAGCAATAATTGCTTCAATCGATGCAGTGACAATGTTGTCATGTACCCCAGCACCAAATGCTGATTTACCAGTGCCTTTCACTTGAATCTCAACCAATGCCAATGCTTTTGCATGTGCACCAGAGCTAATGCTACGTTCTTCATAGCTTAAAACATCAATTGGTAACTGAAGTGCATTCAAAATAGCAGAGATTGGACCATTGCCTTCACCGCGCAATTGTTGCGTTTCACCATTTACTTCGATGTCTAATTCAATGACTTGTTTGCCATTTTCATCGTGTAAACGATAATTTTTCGCTGCGTAATGTGAGTCTTTTGCAGCAACATAGGTTTCTTTGAATAAAGACCAAATTGCTTGCGCTGAAATCTCAGTACCTTGTTCATCCGTTTTTTGTTGCACAATTTGCGAGAATTCAATTTGAATACGGCGTGGCAACACAACGTTGTAATTCGATTCTAACAAATACGCAATACCACCTTTACCAGATTGTGAATTGACACGAATTACAGCGTCATAATCGCGGCCCAAGTCTTTAGGGTCGATTGGTAAGTAAGGCATATCCCACATTTCTTCGTTCTTTTGGAACTCGAAACCTTTTTTGATGGCATCTTGATGCGAACCAGAGAATGCGGTGAAGACCAAGTCACCAGCATATGGGTGGCGAGGGTGTACAGGCAAACCTGTGCATTCTTCAATTGTTGAGATAATTTCGTTAATGTTAGAAAAATCTAAGTTAGGTGCAACGCCTTGGGTATACATGTTTAATGCAATTGCTGCGACGTCTACGTTACCTGTACGCTCACCGTTACCGAAGACACAACCTTCAACACGGTCAGCACCTGCCATGATCGCCAATTCAGATGCTGCAATACCACAGCCTCGGTCATTATGACAGTGCACAGAAATAATTACCCCGTCACGACGTTGTAAATTACGGTGCATCCATTCGACTTGGTCGGCATAGACATTTGGACCTGACACTTCAACGGTTGCTGGTAAATTCAAGATCACTTTGTTCTCAGGAGATGCTTCCCAAATTTCAGTGACAGCATCACAGACATCTTTCGCAACTTCTAATTCTGTTGCAGTAAAACACTCTGGACTGTATTGGAATACAAATTCAGTTTCAGGCTGTTTTGCTGCATATTCTTTGACTTTAGTTGCAGCATTGATCGCCAATTGTTTAGCGCCCTCAACGTCCACATTCAACACTTTATTGCGGAATGTTGGCGAGTTTGAGTTATATATATGCACGATTGCACGTTTTGCACCTTGTAGCGATTCAAAAGTACGTTGAATCAAATGATCACGTGCTTGAACCAATACTTCGATGTAAACATCATCAGGAATATGACCACCTTCAATCAACAAACGGGTAAAATCGAAGTCGATTTGAGATGCAGAAGGGAAGCCGATTTCAATATGTTTGAAACCAATTTTCACAAGCATTTGGAACATTTTGAACTTTTGTTCAATGTTCATTGGCTCAAAGATCGCTTGATTACCGTCACGTAGGTCGGTACTCATCCAGATCGGCGCTTTATTGATTTCGTTGTTTGGCCATTGACGGTCTGGTAAGTCAACACGTTGGTACATGCGACGGTATTTTTTGCTTGGATCTGCCAACATCATGTGAAAACTCCTTAGATAGTACCGTGAGCAAAATGTCGTGGATAAACGGCAGGTACTACTTATATAGATTGTGTCTATTCTAGCAATTTACAAGTTTAATTTCGGAGTCATTAGTCGAAAGTCTGAAAAATCCTTTAGGATTCGCATGACTTAGCTTTACCGCAGAGCTTGTAAATGTATAACTAAATATTAGTCTATATATTCCGGAAATAATTTCCTAAATTTGCGTCAGTCACGCATAACGGGAAAATATTTTTCTATAAAAACACTATTTTTGAAAAATATAATCTTCATTGATCTCATCGATGGTAGCTGTTCCCATCAACGCCATGGTAATTTCAAATTCTTCTTTTAATATTTTCAGCACATGCGCCACGCCTAAAGCACCGGCCGTAGCCAAACCGTAAATGCATGGGCGCCCCACCAATACTGCAGCTGCACCTAAAGCAATGGCTTTAAATACATCAGAACCACGGCGAATACCGCCATCATATAAAACTGGAAAATCGGCAGGCACGACTTTTTTAATGAGTTGTAAGGCCGTGAGTGGAGCAATACAGCCATCTAAAACGCGACCACCATGATTCGACACAATAATCCCTTGCACGCCATGTTGTAGTGCTAACTTGGCATCGTGAGGACTAACAATGCCTTTTAAAATAATTGGTAATGAGGTGTTTTGACTGAGCCAAAGGATATCCGCCCATGTTGGTGCGATTTTCATCAAGCCATTAAAAACGGGATGATCACCGTCTTTTAATTCGGGTAGGGGAATATGGGCAGGCGTATGCGGATGCTGCATACCTTCAGGCAAATGGAAAAAAACGCGGCGTTCACGATCGCGAATACCGGTATGTGGAGAGTCTACCGTCACCACGATGGCTTTAAACTGCTGAGCTTCAGCCATTTTAACGAGGACTAAGGATTTTTCACGTTCACCTTGCCAATACAACTGAAACCATTTGTACGGATTGTCTTGTTTTAAAGTCCGCATATCAGTATTGGTGAAAGTACTGAGAATCATATTGCTCCCCAAAACCTCTGCGGCGAGTGCAGTTGCTGCCTCTGCTTCCGGGTGGAATTGTTGCTGGTGTCCGATGGGTGCGACAAAAATTGGATGCGGAAACTGTTGCCCTAAAATTTCACACGCTGTATGGCCTTGGGTTAAGTCCTTAAGCATGCGCGGCAGTAGTTGAATGTGTTCAAATTGAGACAAATTTCCAAGCACACTATGTTCATCCATCGAACCGCCTTGCAAGTACTGCCACACCATGTTGGAAAGGTGTTTTTCAGCCTCGACTTCATAATCTGCAATCGTTTGCAAATGCGCTGGAATTTGAGTCAATGGAGCTAGAACGGTTTCAGTGTGCATAGTTTTTCTATTCTTAATAGCAAAATGTCTTAAAAGTTAAGAAGTCTTAAAGGTAAATTTATGAAAATGCTAATTTAAATTTCAGCCCATTTACGAAGTAGGTTGTGATACAGACTGGTTAGTTTGACCACTTCTGCATGTGCATCTCCCAACTCCATACGCAAATTTTGAATGCTTTGGTCAAGATTGAACAGCATATGGCGATCTGCATCATCTCGAATCATACTTTGTAGCCAAAAAAATGAAGCGATGCGGCAACCCGCAGTCACAGGTGTCACTTCATGCACACTGGTCGATGGATATAAAATCATATCGCCTGCAGGCAGTTTAACTTCGTGATAACCATAGGTATCCTCAACGACGAGTTCACCGCCTTCATATTCCTCAGGTTCACTTAAAAAAATCGTGCAAGATAGATCAGTGCGAATGCGTTTATTGCTGCCGTGTATCCAGCGAATTGCGTTATCGACATGAAAACCAAAAGTCTCGCCATTTTCATAACGATTAAAATAGGGAGATAAAATGTTTAAAGGGAGGGCCGCCGAAGTGAACAGGGCATGGTGTGATAGTTCATGCAAAATGATATCGCCCAAATGCTGGGTGAGCGGATGTTCAACATCGAGTTGCTGATTATTTTTTACATTTTTTGAGAGCGAACCGGTGGTATTTTGCCCATCAATCCATTCCACCTTTGCCATTTCAGTGCGGAAGTATGTGACTTGTTCTTTGCTCAATACATTTGGGATATGGTGAATCACAGCCTGACCTTTTGAAAATGTAATGTTTTTATGCTTTGATCATATACAAAAATAGCCTCTATGAAGAGGCTATTTAGGATAAATCCCATAAAATATTTATGGGATTTTATTTTAAAACCAGTATTTAAACTTAGTATTTAAAGTTTAAAGAAAGTACTGCACTACGGCCTTCAGCTTCTGCAGCATAGTGAGAAGAATATGCTTTGCTGAAATAACGTTTGTCAGAAAGGTTATTTACATTCAACTGTAAGTTAACATTTTTGTCGATTTCATAGCGAGCCATAGCATCATAGCGTACATAGCCGGGTACAAACTTAGTATTAGCAGTATTGCCATAGACTTTATCAGAAGCTATAGCGCCACCACCAATCGTCAACTGTGGTAATACTTTATAAGTAGTCCACAATGTCGCACTGTTTTTAGCCATTTGCGGTAACTTATTGCCTTTATCGCTGCTGTTGTAAGCAACTTCTGTTAACTCACTATCTAAATAGCTATAGCCTGCCGCTACAGCCCATTTATCCGTAATATTACCGTTTAAGCCCAATTCAAAACCATCAACTTTACTTTCACCGACATTGGCAGAAGTATTTGCATCAATTGCAACACGTGTATTTTGTTTTTCAGTACGGAAAATTGCCGCAGTCACATTTGCACGTTTATTAAAAATGTCCCATTTTGTGCCAATCTCATAAGTACGTGCTTTTTCTGGGTCTAGATCATTGATTGATGCTGAGTTACCAGAACCAATAGAATCATTACCGTCGCCATCGCCTGCATTGATCCCGACTGGGCTTGCTGAAGTCGCATAACTTGCATAAATTGCACCATTTTCAGTTGGTTTGAAGGTCAGACCTGCATTCCAACTCCAGAAATCGGTGTTGCTTTCATATTTAGTGCCTGCAGGAATTTTAACTGCAGAAGCACCACGGCCTGAGGTGCCTTCTTTATTATACAGTAGCTCAGTATCAAATTTATCCCAACGAGCGCCAAGATCTAATAACCATTGAGGGTTAATTTCAATGTTATCTATAAAGTAAATACCTGTAGTTTTTGTCGTTTGAGTCGTTTTTGCTTTATTCGCAGCAATTGAACCTAACCAAGCATCTTTAGAGTTTGGATTGTTGGTTGAAGTGCACCAGCCGTTTGGGTTGGTAATTGTACAAGCACCTGAAGCGATACTTCCGCCAATTTGTGCGGTATTCGGATCAGTTATATCATAGCCGCCAACATCTGTTTCTTGGTTGCTATATTCTGCACCTAAATTAAAACGATGACTCAAAGATCCAGTGTTGAATTTGCCTGCCAAGTACAGTTGATCGCCCCATGTATTACTATCGGTAATACGTGAGTTCGCACGACGCCAAATGCCTTTATCTTTCAGCTGACCAGTAGTTGTATCAATGAAGTTACCTTGAGAGTCATCTGGTTGAGTCCAGAGATAATCATTTTTAGATTTTGAATACGTCGTTACATTTGAAATTGTTAGATCATCAGTTAGATCATGCTCTAGTTTAATTGTACCAATTTGGTTTTCTTGCTTTTGAAAATCGCGGTCTTTCCAACCGTAATAAACACCTTGAGGTACATCAATTGGTTTTCCATTGCCATTTAAATTAAAGTTCGGATTAGTAGATCCAAATGGATTGTTATATGGAACACCTGAGTCAGGAAGATCATCAGTTTTTAAATAGTAATAGCTTAAAGTTGCACGTGTTGGTGTATCTAGGCCAAAAGTAATACTTGGTGCGATACCTGCACGCTTATATTCTGCGCCGTCATCACCTTGCCCAGCTTTATTGTTGTGGTGACCCATTACTGCAACGCGAGCAGCAATGCCATTACCAAAATCTTTATTTCCGTCTAAAGTAATACGTTGATAATCATCAGTACCTGCACCAACAGAACCTTCTAAAGAATCACCTTTTTTAGCGACTTTAGAGATCATGTTAATGCTACCACCAACTGAACCGCCACCGCCAAGAGTAGAAGCGGAACCTTTAGTGACTTCAACTTGTTCGATTGCAAACATTTCTCGGTTCTGTGATGTTCCACCACGTACGCCATCTACGTAAATAGAGTTTTCAGAGGTATAACCACGAATAAATGGACGGTCTCCATTTGGGTTGCCACCTTCACCAGCACCTAGGGTAATACCAGGTACATTACGTAAAGCATCGCTTAAAGTTGTAACTTGAGTATCTTCCATCAATTGCTTAGAAATAACAGAAACTGATTTTGGTGTATCAAGTAGAGGAGCAACAAATTTAGTATTCGCTGATTTATCAACTTTTAAGCTCGGTGCTTTTTCAGCGACAACTTCTTGGTTAATGGTTGGAAGTTGAGTTGTTTGTTCTTGTGCAATTGCATTTGCTGCAATTGCAGATAAAGAAGATGCAATTGCTGAAGAAACAATTTTCTTACGTGTTTTAATGAAGGCCATTTCGAACCCAATTTCGAATAGTGAATTTGTATGCGAATAATAATGATTCTTATTTTGTCTTACATCTTTATGTAATTGTAAATCACGATAGATAATCATATTGTGATAGTCCTACTTAATGTAATGATATAACAAGTACATATTAAGGTTATGTTTTTATTTGATATTGATAAAATAATGATTGCGTTGCTTTTTTATTGAGATTTTAAATTTTCTAAAAAAAGCGCTACTTCGTGAATTAAATATGAATAATTTGTATTTTTATTTATAAATAAAAAAAACCTGCCGAAGCAGGTTTTTTAGTTTCATTTTTTATCAGTACTGAAAGTTAGAAATCGTAAGAAATTGATAGCCAGTAGTTACGACCAGCTAAGTAAGTTCCAGCCATTGAAGAACCTATAGTCATGTAGTCATAGTACGACGTCTCTACATTTTGGCTATTGATATAAGTTCCATTGCTTGTGAAGTCTTTATCTAATAAGTTATTTACAGAACCATTGATACGAATGTTGTCATTAAGGCTATAACTTGTACCGAGGTTAAATAAATTATACCCCTTCAACTTATTGCCAGTTGCAGCGTAAATGATACCAGCATCACCAGCAGTTTGGACTGTACTATAACGTTTACGATCTGATTTATACTCATGCTGTAACCAAACATCGAGTGAAGGATTAATATGCCAAGTAGATGTCATATTAAAAGCATTTTTGGGTACGTTATTTAGGTACGAGCCTTTATTTTCACCTTTAGTAATTTCACTTTCCATATAGGTATATGCGGCTTTAATATCCCATTCTGGAATTATACTGTATTTCAAACTTAGCTCAATTCCCTTTGTTTCAGCTTCATTTGCATTGATACTTTGAGAAAAGCTATCTTGTGTGATGTGAGAACCGTAGCTAACACAACCTGCTTGGTTTGGATTATTTTCAGAGAAGCAGTTCCAAATATCTGGGCCATCAGTAATTAGGTTTTCAATTTTATTGTAGAAAGCTGTTGTTGTTAGATCAAAACTGCCTTTGTTAAAATTAAAACCTAATTCATAGTTGGTTGATTCTTCAGGTTTGAGATTAGGAGAGCCTACACCAAAGATAGCGCCTTGCCCGCTCACACTTATTACTCCATCATGTAAGGCTTTAGCTGATGGGGCTTTGTAACCTGTACTCACACCACCTTTCAGGGTTAGATTTTCATTGGTGTTCCATACTAAATATGCACGGGGGCTAAATTGACCACCAAAACCAGAGTGATCTTCAAAACGGCCACCCAAGGTTAAAGCAAGGCTGTCCAGTAGGCGCCATTCATCTTCAGCATAAAATGACAAAGAATCCTTTTTGAATTTTGAACCCATTCCAGCAATATCATCAGCAATTTCTGCTTCTTTATATTCGGCACCTACAGTGATTTTATGATCAGCAATAGGCATGACAATATGTGTATCAGCAACAAAATCAGTATTTTCTAAAGTACGATCTGCGCCACCATTTGCATTAGAAGGGAAGGTATTACGTGGAATAGTACGACCTACAGTTTCTGTAGTTGTGTGGCTAACATACGAAGACCATTTGCCAAACTCGTAGTTGCCTTCATGGCCAGCAGAAATTTGGTCACGGTTAAACTCTAATTCATCTTTATAACCATTGGCACGGCCAGGAATATCTTGTGTACCTAAACGGTTATCATCATTTTTATAATTTTGGCTTGAGTGGAAACCATCAATCCAAAAACTATTACTATCATTTAAGTTAAATGATAATTTACCGCCAAAGTCATAAATATCTGATTCGCTTGGACGTGGGTCACGGCCAGAAGTCCCAGGAATACGTTCTGACTTTTGACGATCTAAGTAAGAACCACGAATTTGTAAACCTAATCGTTCATTAATTAATGGGCCATTCAATACAAAACTAGTTTTTGCAGAATCAGCTTCTTCACTATTTTCCATAACATTACCACTTACTGTAACGTTACCTGACCATGTGTCAGAAACTTTTTTGGTAATGATATTGATTACACCACCCATTGCCTCTGAACCATAGCGAGTAGCCATTGGACCACGAATCACTTCAATACGCTCAATTGCAGCAAGTGGTGGTAAATAACCATTTGATGATTCACCAAAACCGTTTGGTGTTACGTCTGATGACGTTGTTTGGCGACGTCCATCAATTAAAACTAAGCTATAGTCATTACCTAGACCACGCATTTTTACGTTTAGCCCTGATGTTTTACCTATGCCATCGCGAATGTCTATACCGGGAACATCAGCCAATAAATCGGCAATACTAGACGCATTTTTCTTCTCAATATCTTCTTTAGTTACAACACTTATAGAAGCAGGTGCATTCTTAATTTTTTGCTCAAAACCTGCTGCAGACACGACAATTGTTTCCATTTGCTGTGTTGTTGTTTCGGTGTTTTGAGCATGACTAAGTGCGGATGTCGCAGCCACTACCCCAAGTAAAGCCGCTGAAATAGGATTGAGATTAAAGTTACTCATAATAGAATTCCAAAAATGGACGAGATAAAAATATGAAAATGAATATAAATCAAACATCAAGAATAATAGTGAGAAAGTTTCTCATTTTCAATAATTAATCAAAAAAACATCAATATTATTCTTTAAAAAGCTATCAGACGTACGAAAAGAAGGGAGCGCATCGATAGGGTATATAGTGCTATAATCGATTTTTGTATATATTTAAATGTTGTCATATAATGTGGCACTTTTTTTTAAACTGTTAATTAACAAAATATCGAGGAAGCCATGCAAGTAACTTCTGAAGCGGTTTCGGGCGTTGCCCGTCGTTTAACTGTATCTGTACCGACGAGCCGTGTTAACGAGCAATTTGAAGCTCGCTTGAAACGCACTGCCAAAACTGTGAAGATCAACGGCTTCCGTCCAGGTAAAGTGCCTGTAAACGTTGTACGTCGTGAATACGGTGCTGGTATCTATCAAGAAGTTGTGAACGACGTTATTCGTGACACAGTTTTTGAAGCAATCCAACAAGAAAAAATCAACGCTGTTGGTATGCCAAACATCGACAAAACTGAAATGAAAGACGACGCTTTAGTTTTTGAAGCAACTGTTGAAGTTTATCCAGAAGTTGAAGTGAAATTCGAAGGTCTTGAAGTTGAACGTAAAGCAACTGACGTAAGCGACAAAGACGTTGACACAATGCTTGAAAATCTTCAAAAGCAACGTGCTTCATGGGCTGAAACTAAAGGCATGGCTAAGAAAGACATGCAAGTAACTTTCGACTTTGAAGGTACTGTTGATGGTGAGAAGTTTGAAGGCGGCGCTGCTGAAGACTTTAAACTTGTATTGGGTTCAGGTCGTATGATCCCTGGCTTCGAAGACGGCATCGTTGGTATGAAGAAAGGCGAAGAGAAAGTTATCGACGTAACTTTCCCAGAAGATTACCAAGCTGAAAATCTTGCTGGTAAAGCTGCTCAATTCAAAATCACTGTTAAGCTTGTTGAAAAACAAAAACTTCCAGAAATTGATGCTGAATTCCTTAAAATCTTCGGTTTAACTGAAGAAGAAGGCGTTGAAAAACTTAAAGCTGACGTTCGTAAAAACATGGAACGTGAAGTGAAAAATGGTCTTCGTAACCAAGTGAAAGGTGCAACTTTTGATGCGCTTGTAGCTGCGAACGAAGTTGAAATTCCAGAATCTATGCTTGCTCAAGAAATTGACCGTCAACGTCAACAAATGATCCAGCAATTCACTCAACAGTTTGGTGCTCAAGGTGCGAAAGCATTTGACTCAAGCATGCTTCCAGATGAATTGTTCAAAGAACAAGCTGAAAAAGCAGTAAAACTTGGCGTATTAGTAAGCAAAGTATTGGCTGATGCTAAACTTGAAGTAGATGCTGCACGTGTTGATGCTTATATCGAAGATATGGCTTCTTCTTATGAAGATCCTAAAGAAGTAATCGAATACTTCAACAACGATAAACAGCAACGCGCTCAAATCGAATCAGTAATTTTAGAAGACCAAGTTGTAGATTACATCTTAGCTTCTGCTAAAGTAACTGACACTAAAGTTAGCTATGAAGACTTATTGAAAGAGCAACAAGCTCGTCAACAAGGCTAATTACTAGCTCTGTAAAAAAAGGCGCATTATGCGCCTTTTTTTATCGCTGCAAGCCCTTACATAAGTTGTCCTAATTTCACAATGCATATGAAAAAAATATCTGTTATTTAATTGGGAATCTTTTGCAATTTCGACAAATATCCCTCATATTGTGATTTATGGGTTGAGTCAGAAAAATTTAGGAATAAATAACGTATGTATGTTCCAACAATTGAAAACGCACTAGTGCCAATGGTAGTTGAGCAATCTTCTCGTGGTGAGCGTTCTTTTGATATTTACTCACGCCTTTTGCGTGAACGTGTGATTTTTTTAACCGGTGAAGTAGAAGATAACATGGCGAACTTAATTGTTGCGCAAATGTTGTTTTTAGAAGCTGAAAACCCAGACAAAGATATTCATTTATATATCAATTCACCAGGTGGTTCGGTGACTGCAGGTATGGCAATTTACGATACTATGCAATTTATTAAACCGGATGTTGTGACTTACTGTATGGGTCAAGCTGCATCAATGGGTGCTTTCCTGCTGAATGCTGGAACCAAAGGTAAGCGTTACTGTCTTGAAAATGCCCGTGTCATGATTCACCAACCGCTCGGTGGTTTCCGTGGTCAGGCATCGGATATTGAAATTCACGCACGTGAAATTCTATTTATTAAAGAACGTTTAAATCGTTTAATGGCTGAGCACAGTGGTCAAGACTATGAAACTGTTGCTCGCGATACTGACCGTGACAACTTTATGACAGCACAAGCTGCTAAAGAATATGGTCTAGTGGATGAAGTTTTATCTAAACGTCCATAAGTTTTAAAGAATTAATTATTGGAGTGAATATGTCCGAACATCCTCAAGGACAAAAACATTGTTCATTTTGCGGTAAAACGCAGTCTGAAGTCGGGAAACTGATTGCAGGTGAGGACGCGTACATCTGTAATGAGTGTGTGGACGTATGTCTTGACCTGGTTCAAACCAGTCAACAAGTTGAAACCAATGACTGGGCGACTCGACCGCTTCCAAAGCCGCATGAGATTCGTGCTGCGCTCGATCAATATGTGATTGGTCAAGATGTTGCGAAAAAGACTTTGTCTGTTGCGGTTTATAACCACTATAAACGTCTCAAAGTCGGTACAAGTGGCAAGAAACCAGAAGATGGTGTTGAGATTTCAAAAAGTAACATCATGTTGGTTGGACCGACAGGTTCAGGGAAGACATTACTTGCTCAAACGCTTGCGCGTCTTCTTGATGTTCCATTTGCTATGGCAGATGCAACAACATTAACTGAAGCAGGTTATGTGGGTGAAGATGTTGAGAACATTGTTCAAAAGCTTCTCCAAAAAGCTGATTACGATGTAGAAAAAGCCCAAAAAGGCATCATCTATATCGATGAAATCGACAAAATTACCCGTAAGTCTGAAAACCCATCGATCACACGTGATGTGTCAGGTGAAGGCGTACAGCAAGCATTGCTGAAAATGATTGAAGGCACGGTTGCCTCAATTCCTCCTCAAGGTGGTCGTAAGCATCCGCAGCAAGAATTCATTCAGATTGATACCTCGAACATCTTGTTTATTTGTGGTGGTGCATTCTCAGGTCTTGAGAAAATTGTGCAACAGCGTCAAGAAAAAGGTGGTATCGGCTTTACTGCTGAAGTGCGTAAAAAAGATGAAACGAAGAAGTTATCTGATTTGTTCCGTCAAGTTGAAGCGACTGACTTGGTAAAATTTGGTTTAATTCCAGAATTTATTGGTCGTTTGCCTGTCATTGCAACTTTGGATGAGTTAGATGAAGACGCATTGATGCAAATTCTAACAGAGCCAAAAAATGCTTTAACTCGTCAATATCAATACCTATTCGACATGGAAAATGTAGATTTGGTTTTTGAGGATTCAGCACTTCGTGCTGTGGCGAAAAAAGCATTGGATCGTAATACAGGTGCACGTGGTCTACGTTCTATCTTGGAAAATTCATTGCTTGAAACCATGTATGATTTACCAAGCCGTAGTGATGTAGGCACTGTTGTTGTTAATGAAGCGGTAATTAATGGTGAGGCTGCGCCTGAATTTAAAGCAGAGCGTCAACCTAAGAAAACCGAAGAAGTAGCACCGAAGTCAGATTTAAAAGTTGTAAATACTAAATCAGCTTAATCGCTATTCGTCTGAAACGTGTGTAAATCTCAGATTTGCACACGTTTTTTATTTCCAAAAATAAAAGGGCAATGTTAATCTCAGCGAGAAGGCGTGGATGCCTGACTATCAAAATTTAAAACAAGATATGTAAAATAAAAAGCACGCAGTGAGGGATAATCATGCGTATTGTAACCATTATTCTTTTAAGCAGCCTAGCTTTGTTAGGTTGTCATGGAAAATCTGCTGTCGAACAAAACACAGCTTTAGCCTCAACCCTTAAACCTGTAAATCCAGACCAAGCAATAGGCCATATTGAACAATATCGTCTGGGGATGTTCACGATTGGCGGTTGGGTCAATCAGAAGCAAGGTAGACATTTTCAGGACGTAAAACCACAGCATGATCAAGCTGCGGTAGTATATTTGTACCGTCCAGATACGAAGTGGAATCGTCAAGAAATTGTCGCGACAAGCTTATTTCTAAATAGTGAACGCATTCCAAGTTTATTGAATAATCATTACTACTGGGTGGAATTGCCAGCAGGAAATTATCGACTGTCTTCAAGCCGTCCTTTAGGGATTAACCATTTTCAGAAACCTAAATATTTAGACTTTACAGTTGAAGCAGGGCAATCTTATTTTATTAAATACGATGAAGAAAATTTATCTTCAAAGCGAACGGTATCAGGCCCAATTTTATTAATGCCTGAAAAAGTTGGGCGTAATGAAATTGCTTATACCGAATTAAAATCAAACAGTTTTAACTTTGTGGCTGAAGATCAAAATTCAGGAAAAGTTCGCCGTAGTGCACAAAAAATTAAAGCACCTCATTATGATCCAGCGGAAGACGTACAGTTGACAAAGCCGTTTAAAATTTGGGATCCACGTACTTGGTAGTTCTGTGATTTTAAGTGATTAAGATCAATTCGTTTTAATTAGCATGAACTAAATCCTGAGCATAAAAAAAGCACCCATTGAGGGTGCTTTTTTTATTTTGGCAAATTAGTTTGCAGCAGCATCAACTACCGGAATTTTACCAATTTTTGCTTGCCAGATTTTTGGTGCAGTCGCATGTACAGATGTACCATTTACGTCTACAGCAACAGATACAGGCATATCTTTCACGACAAATTTGTAGATTGCTTCCATACCTAGGTCAGCAAAAGCAACAACTTCAGCTTCACGAATTGCTTTAGATACTAAGTAAGCAGCACCGCCCACAGCCATTAAGTAAGTCGCTTTGTTGTCTTTAATTGCTTCAACAGCAGCAGGACCACGGTCAGCTTTACCGATCATGCCGTACAAGCCAGTTGCTTCAAGTACTTGACGTGTAAATTTATCCATACGTGTTGCAGTTGTTGGGCCTGCAGGACCAACTACTTCATCACCAACTGGATCTACAGGACCTACGTAGTAGATGAACTTGCCTTTCAAATCAACAGGAAGTTCTTCACCATTGTTGAGCATGTCAACCATGCGTTTGTGCGCAGCATCACGACCTGTATAGATTGTACCGTTAAGAAGCAATGTATCACCTGGTTGCCAAGCGTTCATTTCTTCTTGTGTGATGTTGTCTAGGTCAACACGTTTAGATGTTGATGAATCCCAAGTTACCGCAGGGTAGTCTTCAAGGCTTGGCGCTTGAATGTGCGCAACGCCTGAGCCATCTAATTGGAAGTGTGCGTGACGAGTCGCTGCACAGTTCGGGATCATACCCACTGGTTTACCCGCAGCATGACATGGGTAATCTTTGATTTTGATATCAAGAACAGTGGTTAAACCACCAAGACCTTGCGCACCAATACCTAAAGCATTAACTTTTTCGAAGATCTCAATACGGAGTTCTTCCATTTTGTTTTGTGGGCCACGACGAAGGAGTTCGTCCATGTTGATTTCTTCCATTAATGCTTCTTTTGCAAGCATCATGGCTTTTTCAGCAGTACCACCAATACCAATACCGAGCATGCCAGGAGGACACCAACCTGCACCCATTGTTGGAACAGTTTTAAGTACCCAATCTACGATCGAGTCAGATGGATTCAACATCGCAAGTTTAGACTTGTTTTCTGAACCACCACCCTTCGCAGCAACAGTGATATCGACTTTGTTACCTGGAACAAGTTTGTAGTGGATTACTGCAGGAGTGTTGTCTTTGGTATTTTTACGACCGAAAGCAGGATCAGCTAAAACTGATGCACGAAGAATGTTTGAGTTTTCAAGATAACCTTGACGTACACCTTCGTTGATCGCATCGTCTAGGCTCATGGTTAAATCAAATTTAACGTCTAAGCCCACTTCAAGAAATACGTTCACAATACCCGTATCTTGACAGATAGGACGGTGGCCTTCTGCACACATACGAGAGTTAATTAAAATTTGTGCAATTGCGTCTTTAGCGGCTTTGTTTTCTTCACGGTCATATGCACGGCTCATCGCTTGGATGAAGTCTTGCGGGTGATAGTAAGAAATAAACTGAAGCGCATCTTTTACCGATGTGATCAAGTCATCTTGCTTGATAATAGTTGTCATACAAATATCTCTTGAGCGGGCTGATAGCTAGCGGGCTAAATTATAAGACAAAAAGGCGCTTTTGTGGGTATTTCGCTTAATCTTTGGGCGAAAGTTTAATAGGCCATCTATGTGTCATATTTATGTTAAAAACTGTCATATATGACAAGAAAAGCGTCATCTTCGCTGTCATATTTCATTTATTACAGGTTGATTTTTCATTTAAATTATCATTAAGTTATTGAAAATTATATTTATATTAAATATTACAATGAATTTTATATTGTCATATAACTGTCATAAAACTTTCGCATAATGCACTCATCGAAACTTGAGTATGTTTTTATGATTACAGTCGTTGCATCAGTTATTGGTTTTTCTGTGTTTATCGCAGCTACTTGGTTCTACGGTCAACAAGAAGATCAAGCCTAAGCTTCATCTTCTTTTTTATGTCTTTAGTATTGATCATAAAAATAATCGAATATTTAAAATCACAAAAAATTAATTTTTAAGATTTAATTTCATTTTCACAAATATATTCAATCATTCCTGAGTCATTTTTCTCCAATTTAAAGCTTTCTGGATTGGCCATTTCCCAGACCATGGTGCCATTTTGGTAACGGCTTAAGCGTGAAATGTATTCACGGTTTGAAGCGCAGTCCAAAATGAAATCTGAGCGTAATTCATTATATTTGAGAGCGCCTTCTGTTTTGGTGTTATTAAATTTTTGCGCCACAACGACATGGTGATATTGCCCTTGTTTCTTAATGCTATCTAAATCAATCTGGAAAGTAATTCCATTATTTCTCAGCATGGTTTTAAAGTTTTCAGCATATACACTTTGGATCGCGATGATACTCATTAGTATAAGAAGTAGTTTTTTCATTTTTATTTTCATCCTAATTTAAAAAGACTTTTTTGATAAAATTTTCTGTTTGTATTTTATTTTGACGGTAGTCTGAAATCCCTTTGGCAGAAAAAATTGCATAATCACATCTGATTATCGGTGCAACATTTGGCTTTGTAGGGTTGGTTTTGCAGTTAATCGGTGAGACAGCTTGATCGACTCTATATTCATGGTCAAAATTGACTTGAAGATATATTTCACCATTATCTTTATAGATTTGGACTGAACCAAATTGATGCCCAAGTTTTTGTGCTAATTGTTCAGTTTTGAGTTTCGACTTAAATTCAATACGATCATAATATCCGAAGGTGGATTTCAAAAGGTTTTGATCTAGCACGCCAACGGAGCTATAGACATTGGGAACCTCAATTTTTGAGAGTGCAAAACTTTGCTGATGCTGGTCGACGTTAATACCCTCAAAATTAATCTGATAGGCTGAACCAATGTCTTTGACATGGGTTTTTAAAGTGACTTCACTGCATGAGTTAGAGACAGAAGAAGGCTGTCTTCGATCTTCAGCAAAAGTACTGTTACAAATACGAAGCTTTGTCGTGGTATCAGAGAGTGATCTTAAAGTTGAATAATAACGTTTCCAAATATGATCAAAATATTGACTACGCGCTAAACTAGAGAAGTAGTTTTGGTTTGACACCAATCCCTTAAAACGTGTGGTTTCATTGACACTACTTTTTGGCACAATAATACTAAAACGATTTTGTGCGCCATTTAAGGGTTCGCTTTTGGTAGATTGACCTGAATAGCTTAAAACTTTTTGATAAAGATTATTTTGTTCGCCTGTCACTTGGCAGCCTGTGAGTAACAACAGACTTGATGTGAAGATTAAAATTTTCTTATTCATGATAATTACTCAAATACATAACTGACATCGACAGACAAGATTGGCGTTAGGCTTTGAATAATGCGTTGATTTTGATGATCAAAATAGACTTTCCAAGGGTTGGCAATATTTTGACATTCAAATAAACCATAATATTTTTGTAAGTTTGGTGTATCTAAAATTTCTGCCCCACGATATGGATATAAAGATTTAGGATGTTGTTCAATTTGAACCAGTTGTCCTAAGTCTTTTTCACAATATTGTTGAGCGCGTTCATACATCACCACACCAGCCTTGTATGAAACATTATTCAATGCAATTTGACGTGGACTTTTAAATTTATCGTGAAAATACTCTTGAACTGTTGGATATTGAACGAAAATATTTTCATTTAGGTCGCTTGACGAGTTCCATTTGTCAATGGCTTTGGTGAGCCAGCCAGCTTGAGTAAAGGTGCTAGTCAAGGTGAAACAGCCAAGTAGCATGAGTTGACGAATCATGTTTTATTCCCTCTAAAAAATAAGTTAGAAATTATTTTATTTTTAAAGTTTTAGTTAAAAATTACTTTATATATCAATGAGTCGTATACATAAAATAACGAATCTAAAAGATACAGTAAACATAGTTCAGATACAAATAGACCATTCAATTTTTACATCATTGAATGGTCTGATTTGAATATCAGGCAGATATTTGATTAGCTCGACTGTTGTTCTGCCTGAATTGCGGTCAATGCAATAGTAAAGACAATATCATCAACCAATGCACCACGAGATAAGTCATTCACAGGTTTATTCAAACCTTGCAGCATCGGACCAACACTTACGACATTCGCTGCACGTTGTACGGCTTTATAGGTCGTATTACCAGTGTTCAAATCAGGGAAAATAAACACATTGGCGCGTCCTGCAACCTCTGAATCAGGGGCTTTTGAACGACCGACACTTTCTACCGATGCAGCATCGTATTGAAGTGGGCCATCAATTAATAAGTCAGGACGACGTTCTTTGGCAATACGTGTTGCTTCAGCGACTTTTTCCACTTCGGCACCTGCACCTGATGTTCCTGTGGAGTAGGAAATCATGGCGATGCGTGGATCAATACCAAAAGCTTTTGCTGAATCTGCAGACTGAATCGCAATCTCCGCGAGTTGTTCTGCATCTGGATCTGGGTTAATTGCACAGTCTCCATAGACATATACTTCATCAGGTAACAACATGAAGAATACTGAAGATACCAACGAATAATCTGGTGCAGTTTTAATCAGCTGGAAAGCAGGGCGAACCGTATTGGCTGTGGTATGAACAGCACCTGACACCAAACCATCCACTTGATCCAGCGCTAACATCATGGTGCCGAGTACGACGGTATCTTGTAGTTGATCCTTCGCTTGAAGTTCGTTTAACTTGCCTTTACGCAGCTCAACCATTTTCTCAACATAGTTGTCGCGAATTAGATCTGGATCAATAATTTCTAAATCATGTGGCAATTCAATGTTACGTGCTTTAGCAACTTCAACGACAACTTCTGGTTTTGCCAAAAGAATACAATGCGCAATACCACGTGATTGGCAAATTGCAGCCGCTTGAATGGTACGTGGCTCATCACCTTCAGGCAGTACAATGCGCTTTTTCGCTGCAATCGATTTTTGTACCAATTCATGGCGGAATGCAGATGGAGAAAGACGAGGTTGATAAGAACCATTGAGTATTTCAGTAATCCAATCTGCATTGATGTGGCTTGAAACAAAACGTGTTACTTGCTCGCCACGTTCAACATCATCCACTGGAATTTCATTGCCTAAGTTTGAAAGCTGCTGCGCCGTTTCAAAGGTACTTAAAGGCGTGTGTAAAATTGGCAGCCCTTGTTTGATTGCTGTTTGGCAGAAGTCCAAAACTTGTGGATTTGGTTGATGATGTTCAGTTAACACTAAACCAGCCAAAGGAATACCGTTGCTGCTTGCTAAGCTAGACGCCAACAATACATCAATACGATCAGATGCACTGATGATGAGCTCACCTGCGACGAATTTATGTAATTCATGTTCAATATTTGATGCAATCAGACTGCTATGCAATACACGACGGTGAGCCGCATCGCCTTGATTAATCCAATCTGCTTGAATGTGTACAGCCAAATCTGACATGCGTGGCACGCTCAGTGTATTGCTGAACGGAACTAAACCAATTACAGGTAATTGTATGCTACCAATTTGTGGATGTGTGCTTTGAATTGACGCAACAAATTTTTCTGTATCACTGATTAAACGTAAACTTGGATCAATGGTAACAGGAATCTGTGCAGAGTCTTCTGGTAGGCCACGAGTACGCATAAACAATACACCAGCGGTACGTTCAGATGCAGCACCACCAAATTGACGGACTAAGTTATCAATTTTATCGGCTGTTTTTGCAGGATTATTAATGTCTGCTGTCCCAACAATAATCACTTTGGCATCAAGGGCTTTAGCGAGTGTTGCATTTAACTCTGAAGCGAAAGTATCACGGCTGCTTGGTAATAAACCTTCAACAATGATCAGGTCGTGCTTTTTGGCAATTTCACGGTGTAAGCGAACAGCTTCTTCAAGCAATTCATCACTTTCACCTAAATTGAGTTGTTGAACAACAGTCGCATGGCGTATTGGTTCAACAGTTTCACTGTTAAAAAGATGACGATACAGGGCAGTGGTACGATCGAGTGAGCCTGCATCGCTTTCTTGTGAAAATGGTTTGAGAAAGCCAGCTTTGACACCTTGGCATTCCAATGCATAAATTAAGCCTAAGCATGCAGATGTTAAACCTACACCTTCCCCAGTTGGCACGAGCAAAATTGTTTTCATACAGTGTCTAAATCAAATCTAAAAATGAAATATTTAAGGCATTAGGGCTGATGCGATTGCTTATGCAATCGCAGCGTAAGCATCAGACTTTTTTGCAGCGGCTTTTACCTCGTCTACAACGTGTTCAGTTTCTTTTGCGATACGACCTTCTTCATCAGTCGGTACAACCCAAATTTGTGGACCTGTACCGTGGTCAATACGACCTTCAGTACCACGCTTTAAGTTATTGTTAAGGTCTTTACTTAAATTAAAGCCAAAATGCGGTAAGTAAGAAACCGTTTTTTCACGAATGTAAGCTGAGTTTTCGCCGATACCACCAGTGAAGAATAGACCATCAATACGTGGTAGACCACAGCTTAAACCTGCTAAAGATTTTGCTAAACGGTAGCAGAAAACTTCAATAGCAAGCGCTGCATCTTCATTGCCTTGTTCTGAGGCTTCAATCAACGTACGCATGTCATTAGACAAGTCAGATAAACCAAGTAGGCCTGATTGGCTGTTGAGCATTTTGTCGATTTTGTAGATATCCCAACCTAAGTTTGAAGCAAGGAAACTATGGATACTTGGGTCAACATCACCACTACGTGTACCCATCACGACACCTTCAAGTGGAGTTAAACCCATTGATGTATCTACAGATTGACCATTCCAAATAGCACAAGTCGAACTACCATTACCAAGATGTGCTGTTAGCCAGCCACCTTGTTTGAAGCTGCCTGCCAACATTGAGCCACGTTCAGATACATAAGCATGGCTTGTACCATGGAAACCGTAACGGCGAACGTTGTGGTGTGTATATAAGAATTTTGGTAATGCGTAACGGTATGCGTGAGACGGCATAGTTTGGTGGAATGCCGTATCAAATACAGCCACTTGTGGAAGTTCTGGGAACAAACGCATTGTTGCGTCGATACCTACCAAGTGTGCTGGGTTGTGAAGCGGTGCAAGAGGGGTTGCTTCACGAATACGTTCAATAATTTCAGGTGTTAATAATTCGGCTTTAGTCAAAGTACCGCCGTGTACAACACGGTGACCAATTGCTTGAGGGTTATGGTGAGATAAACGCTCAAGAATAGTTTCAAGGGCTTTTTCATGGTCAGCATGTGGAATTGAAAGCTCAAGTGCTTCACCACCGGTAGTGACTCCTTTAATACGTGCATCAGCAGAGCCCAGATTTTCGGCAAGACCAAAAATACGATCTTCACGGCGCTCAGAAACTAACGCATATTTGATAGAAGAAGATCCGCAGTTAATTACTAATACTGATGTAGACACGATTAAATACCCGATTCTAATTGAAATACTTATCCATAATTTTGATCTGAATGCAGTGTTTTATATTGGTGCAATTTAGATCTGTGATGATGTTTTAACATGGGTTTTTTTATCGTCCTAGATAGACTTTAGGAGATTAGACTTAAGCACTATCGACCATGAAACCAATAATAATTAAAATTTATCAGTTCATAGTTTTCATTTATTAATAAAATAGTACTTAAAACGCATATCCTTTATTTCCATTCTTTTGAACATAACATGTCCAATCTATCTTGTATTGGCTAATTTGTAGCTAAATTTCTAATTTTTCACTTAATTGTAGATAAATCGGTAAGGGCTTTCTACTCACCGAGCTTTTAACGGTTACTGAATCGTTTAATTTTTTATTTGAGTCCTATTGAATTTTTATCGCTATGACTTGTGAACGCAGAGTCTAGTTATTTTTAATAGCCGTTCTATATTGTTTGAACGGCTTAAATGAATGGATCCATCCCCCCCCCAAAAAAAAAAGCTGTGCTATTTAAGTCATAGCACAGCTTTAATTTGAAGTTTTATTTGAACGTATGAATAGTTCAAGCTAGCCAAGTTTTATTGACGAATTTGACCATCACCGAAAACCACCCATTTTTGAGAGGTCAAGCCTTCAAGTCCAACTGGGCCGCGGGCATGAATTTTATCGGTTGAAATTCCAATTTCCGCACCTAGACCATATTCAAAACCATCAGCAAAACGAGTCGATGCATTAATCATCACTGAGCTTGAATCTACGCGTGCTAAGAACTGACGTGCAAGGCTGAAGTTTTCGGTAATAATGGAGTCAGTATGATGTGAACCATATTTGTTGATATGTTCAATGGCTTCATCTAGACCAGACACGACTTTCACAGCCAAAATTGGACCTAAATACTCGGTGTACCAATCTTCTTCAGTTGCAGCAATCACAGATGAACCCAAAATGCGTTGCGTTACTGCACAGCCACGTAATTCCACTTTTTTCTCTGCATAGAGTTCTGCGATGCGCGGTAAGAACTCTTCCGCGACATTGTCGTCAACCAATAAGGTTTCCATGGCATTACATACGCCATAACGATGGGTTTTCGCATTTAGTGCAATCGGTAATGCTTTTTGTAGATCTGCTTGTGCTTCAACAAAAACATGGCAATTACCATCTAAATGTTTAATCACAGGAACGCGTGCATCATTGGTAATACGTTCAATCAGGCCTTTACCACCACGCGGAACGATCACATCGACATATTCAGACATGGTAATTAACTGACCGACAGCTGCACGATCAGCCGTATTAATCACTTGTACAGCATGTTCTGGTACACCAGCAGCTTTTAAACCATGTTGAATCGCTTCAGCAATTGCTTGATTCGATTCCAAGGCTTCAGAACCGCCACGCAAAATAATCGCATTGCCTGATTTTAATGCCAACGATGCAGCTTCAAGCGTTACGTTTGGACGTGATTCGTAAATCATGCCCACGACACCTAAAGGAACACGCATTTTGCCCAGTTGAATGCCAGAAGGGCGGAATGCCATATCTGTAATTTCACCAATCGGGTCAGTGAGACCAATGACATCTTTTAGGCCTTGTAACATGCCTTTAAAGCGTGTGGGGGTAAGTTCTAAGCGATCAAGTAGAGCACTATCCAAGTTGTTGTTATGCGCTTTTGTCATATCCACTTGGTTAGCGGCCAAAATCGCAGTCTCACTGTTCTGTAACGCAGTGTAGATTGCTGATAAGGCATTGTTTTTGGTCTGGGTAGAAGCGCCAGCAAGCACACGAGATGCTTTGCGTGCTTGTAGTCCTACCGTTTGCATATATTGTTCAATCGACTCTTGCATAGCGGTTTGATCACTTAGAAATTTCATCTTGATATTAACAGCCTGCGCCTGAACAATGAAGCACCAATACTGAGTTTAAGTAATTGATCACTGCGCGAATTAACATTTTGAAATTATTTTATAGTTAAAAGTAGATAAGCGGCATGGATATTGGTTGCTTGTAAAATGAACCTCTGTATAGAATGAAACAATAGCGACATTGAAGTCGTACAAATAATGATTAAAGAGCAGGATGCTGAGTCGAGCAGAGTTCTCTGAATGAATTCCTGACAATAAAAATAAGGCAGGAATGGAGGAAAGGAATATGAATTCCATTATCCAAATGGATCCAGAAGTACAGGAAAGTACGCATTACAGTTTTTTTGATCTTTATGACAAACAAAGCTTTAAGCAGCCAGCCAGAACAACATGGATTGATGGCTGGAAAGTTGAATATATGGCAATCGCACAGCCTGAAACCATTCACCGTACGCCGATTGTGATTATTGGTGGTGCATTTCAAAACTTTAATTCCTACAAATATTGTGTTGAACAACTCTTTGCAGCTGGGCCGATCATTCTAATTGATATGCCATCGATGGGTTCAAATCAGCAGATTACCAATGTCGATAGTGGTATTTCAGCTGGTACATTGGAACTCGGTGATTTAGCCAAAATGCTCGGTGTGTGGATGGATATTGTTGGCCTAGAAAAAGTCTCTGTGATGGGAATGTCGCTCGGTTCTGTCGTGGCAGCGGGTTTGGCGGATCAACGTCCTGAACTGATCGATCGCATGATTTTAATGGGTGTGATGCAGAAAACCCGTAAAAGCTGGCGTATGTTACTCGAAGAGTCGCTGCATTTGATGAAAGAGCAGCGCATGGATGAGTTTGGCCAAGCGGTGATTTTGTACTTGGTAAATCATGCCAAATTGGATGTAACGCGTATGTCACCGACAGCAAAGCGTTTATTCTTTAGGCAAATGGCTGAATTTACCAATACTGAACAAGAGCGTTACGACATTAACTGTAATCGCTTACTCCGTTTGCAAGATGTGCCCATTCCACAATGTGATGTTTTAGTGTCCTGTGGGCAGTATGACAGCTTTACTTTGCCACATGAAAATGCCGGGTTTGCGTTGCAATGCCCAAATATGCAATTTGCCATGATTGCCAATGCTGATCATTTACCTCAATTACAACGTCGTAAAGAAACCATGAACTTATTTGCGACTTATCTCAGAGGTGAGTCCATTCAGCACTTAGATGGCATCATTCCAATGAGCCGTGAGCAAATGCAAAAAATTGAGCGCCGTGGTGAGGAGCGTATACAGGTTCATCAACCATTTACGCATCTATCGTATCGACACTCAGAATTGTGTATGGAGGTCGGTATTGTAGATTTGAATTACTTTGGTGTACTGCTCGATATTTCTGAGGGGATGGCTGACGTAGCAGCACAGTACCCGCGTGATTTAGCCTTGCATTTAGAGGATGATGAAGGCGAATTTAAAATTGAATGCCTCATCTTTGAAATTGAAAATCAACAAATTCGCGCGCTGTTTAAGCATGGCAGTTTTGATATTGCAGAACGTTTATTGCGTTTTGTCGCACGTCAAAAAGAAGAGATGATGTTGTTAGAAGCAGTAGGATAAAACTTTGAATATTTGAAAAAAAACAGCGTATTAACGCTGTTTTTTTATGCTTGTATGCACCATCCAAACCAAATCCCCCAAATGCTCATCTGCATTCTGAAAGGGGATCACTTGTTCGGCGGTTTCTTGTGAAAAATAGAAGGTAGGTTGAATGACATCGACTGCGCTAAATCCAGCCTTGCTAAAAAACTGCTGCAATTCTTCTGGGTTTTGAAAGTGGAAGGTAAATGCACTACGTGACATGACTTTAAGCAGTTTGCTGCTGCCCCAAATAAAGCGTGCAAGACGATTTTTAACCGGTTCAGGATAGATGTCTGTTAGGTAATGTAGTTCTTGAAATGAAGCACCATATTTGCAAATTCCTTCAAGTAATTGGTTTAATAAGTTTTGATCAAAATAATTAATGAGACCTTCACTTATGACTACCAATGGACGCTCGGGATCAAAAACATTAAAGGCGCGTTCAAAGTCTTGACTAAAAATATCTGCTGTTAAAACTTCAGGCGATTGTTGATCAATTTTCTGTAAGGCTTGGGTCTTAATTTTTGCCATATCAGGCAAATCAAGTTCACGATAATCAATTTGTGGATGTTTACTACGGAAATTCCAGCCTCGTGGCGATAGTCCACAGGCTATTTCAAGTACTTGTAAATTTGGAAATTTTGCAATGAGTTGATCAAGATGTTGATCAATCATGGCATGACGCTGTTTTAAGGTGGAACGCATGCTGCCGCCAACATTTTTTTCTGCCCAACTTTCGAGTGGGTGTACCATGCGTGCTAAAAATTTACCTTTGCTGGTGGCAAAGACTGGATGTGAAATGCCCATGCTATACCAAATATATCCAGTGTAATGGGCGGTAAATGAAATATGGCGATGTTCCGATAAACTGTCTGTCATGTCATCCTGACCTAATGTTGTTTTAATTGTTTAGGCTTAACCGAATTGATAGCGGCAAGCTGTATTTGTTTGTTTTTATCATATAAAAAAAGGAACACCTTGTCGTGTTCCTTTTGTGATCGATCAATTCAGCTTAAACCTTAGCAATATTGATTTTTAAAATCGACAATGCGGTTTCGAACAGTCTGCCAATCAGTGCCAAGTTCTATAGCTTGCCCCATCGCAATTTGAGGGATTTTACCGCGCATGCGTTCCAAACGCTCTTGGTTTGGCAAGGCTAGATTTTGAATGCCATCGAGTGCAACACATGCAGATTCACGGCTATTGCATACTAAGCCCATGTCACAACCTGCATTTAAAGCGGCTTGAATACGAGCGTCAGCGTCACCAGCCACGCATGCGGCTTGCATACTTAAATCGTCAGAAAATAACACGCCATCAAATTGTAATTGCTCACGTAACACTTTTTGAATCCAATACGGTGAGAAACCAGCAGGATTTGGATCGACTTGTTCATAAATCACATGCGCGGGCATTAAGGCATCAAGTTGTGGTTGCAGTTGAATAAAACTTTGCATGTCTTTTTGGTAGATTTCATCATAGCTGCGATGGTCAATTGCAGCTGCGACATGAGAATCCGCTTTCACCGAACCGTGGCCTGGGAAATGCTTTCCGGTCGAGGCCATACCCGCACGTTTCATGCCTTTTAAGAAGGCACTTGCTAATGGAATAATGTCTTGCATATTTTTTGCAAAGCCACGATCACCAATGACATCGCTAACATCATTAAGATCCAATACCGGTGCGAAACTAAAATCAATACCCACCGCAAGCACTTCCGTCGCCATTAACCAGCCACATTGATCGGCAAGTTCTAAGGCTTTTTCAGGTTCACTTAAGTATAGTTCGCCAAACTTACCCATCGCAGGGAGGAGGGTGAAGCCTTGTTTCAGGCGTTGTACACGACCACCTTCCTGATCGACAGCGATTAATATATCAGGACGAATCTGACGCATATGATCGGTTAAAGCACGAACTTGTTCAGGAGATTCAATGTTGCGGCCAAATAAAATCATGCCGCCGACTTGCGGAGCCTTTAATAGTTCAATATCTTCTTGAGTGAGTTCTGTGCCAGCAATGTCGAGCATTAATGCGCCAATCATATTCGGGGGTCCGTGTTGGAATTTTTAAGGAAAAACAATACCTGAATTCTGCAATGATTTGCTACACTTTGTCAGCAGAGATTATGATAAAACTACACGACATAAACATATTAAGTTGTTTAAGATTTTGAATATATTCAATTCAAGTCGAAAACCAACACGGTGATATTGGTCTAAATACCAAGGAAGTACGAATTATTTATGAAACTTCAAACAATAGCTTGTGCCGTTGCGATTGCGACAGGTGGATTCTTTTTTACCCATGTAGTAAATGATGCAATTGCTGCCAATAATACTGAAGCAGTTGCAGCTACCAGCATTCAACCCACTCAAGAGCAGGCATTAGTCTCGCGTCAACTCGCGACTTTGGTAGACCGTCAACACTATTTAAATCAACGTTTAGACGCCAATACCTCTAATCGTATTTTAGATTTTTATATCGATAGTATTGATCCGGAACATACATTGTTTTTGGCACCAGACATTGAAAGCTATAAAAAGCGCTTTGGTTCGACTTTTGGTGCAAACTTAAAAGCTGGTAATTTAGCAGGCCCATATGAGATTCACGCTCAATATCGTGATCGTTTAAAACAGTTCTATACCTATATGTTGGAAGAACTGAAAAAGCCGCAAAATTTAAATCAACCGAATACTTATATTGAAACTGATCGTGAAAAAGCGGCCTTCTTTAAAACGACTGATGAACAACGCGCGCATTGGAATAAAATGTTGGTTTCACAGTTAATCAACTTAACCATCAGTAAAGAAGAAGAAAAAGCCAAACAGAAAGCGTTAAAAGATAATCCTGAGTTAGCCAATGGCCAGGATTTAACTGGCCCTGAAGATCTAACTCCAGCGCAGACTTTGACTAAACGTTATACGCGTCAACTTGAACGTATTAGCCGTTTGAAAAGTGATGATGTGCTTGATAAAACCCTTAATGCGATGATGTTAACCTATGATCCGCATAGTAACTATTTCCCACCTGTAGATGCGATGGAGTTGAACCGTCAAACCACACTACAGCTGGAAGGCATTGGGGTATCGATTCGTCCAGAACGCGGAAATGAAGATTACACCAAAATTGAAACCATCGTAGAAGGTGGCCCAGCCAGTAAGTCTGGCCAAGTCAAATCAGGTGATCGCATTATTGCTGTGGCACAAGATGGCGACAAAATGGTGGATGTCATTGGTTGGCCGAGCAATGAAATTGTAGGGCTGATTCGTGGTAAACGTGGCACCAAAGTGACTTTACGCCTATTAGGCGCGGGTGCTGCGATGAACCAAGCGCGTAACGTAACGATTGTTCGTGATGTGATTCAAGAAGAAGATGCTGGTGTGCGATCACGCACGGTTGAAATCGAACGTGAGGGCAAAAAGCATAAGTTTGGTGTGATTGAAATTCCATCATTCTACTTAAACTATCGTGCACGTCGTGCAGGTACTGAATATCGCTCTGTTTCAGAAGATACCAATAAAGCATTGAAAGCCTTAGATGCTCAAAATGTCGAAGGGATCATCATTGATTTACGTAACAACCCGGGTGGCTCTCTTGAAGAAGTTGCGCGTATGTTGGGTCAAGTGATCAAATCGGGTCCTGTTGTTCAAATTCGTGATGGTAATGGTAACGTGAGCGTATTTGAAGATGACGATGGTGGTGCACAAAGCTATGCAGGCCCGTTAGCTGTATTGATTAATTTGGCTTCTGCTTCAGCAAGTGAAATTTACTCTGCTGCAATCCAAGACTATGAACGTGGTGTAGTGATTGGTAGCACGACGACAGGTAAGGGTACAGCTCAAGTTCAATTGGATACCTTGGCTTATGGTCAGGCAACCTTGACCCAACGTAAGTTTTACCGTGTGACTGGCGGCAGTACCCAAAATAAAGGTGTTGTGCCTGATATTAAACTGGTTGATATCTACAACGAAGAATTCGGTGAACGCAAATCCAAAAATGCATTACAGTGGGATACGATTCCAACAGCACCCTTTAAACGTGAAGGCTCGATCCAAGCTTATGTACCTGATTTGATTAAGTCATCACAACAACGTGTCAGCATTGATCCGCAATTTAAGTACTTGGAACAACGTACAGCTATTGCGAAGAAAACCGATGAACAAAAGCGTATCGTGCTTGATTTAAACAAACGCAAAGCAGAACTGTTAGCTCTAGAGCAAAAATCTTTAGATGCTGAAAATCAACGCCGCAAAGTGGTTGGTCAGAAACCATATGCGAATTGGGAAAGTTACCAAGCATCGATGGATGCTTTGGTAGAAGCTCGTGCGAAAATGAAAGCTAACCAACGTCCAGCTTTACCTGAAGAAGAAGTATTTGTTTCTGAAGCGGCAAATGTATTATTGGACTATGCAAAACTGCAAGGAACAGCAGCAAAGCCAACCACTAAATAATGCTAAATTAATTGTGCTCAGTGACTAAATGCCGAGTTTTTAGATTTATGGTTGAAAAAAGCAGCGAATTTCGATTTGCTGCTTTTTTTTTTGGCGATTTTTTTTTGTTATTCATGAAACCAGGTTGATATTGAAAAGGGTCAGATAGCTAGAAAATAAAGATATGATTGTTTTGACCATATAATTTGTAAAGTTAAGTGTTTAAGATAGGTTGTACTTTTTCAGCATAATTTTTTAATTTAGTGATTGAAGTCAAAGATTTTTTTTAAATTTTACCAGTTAACTGAAAACTTGAAAGAAACACTTGACCGAAACTCTATAGTATTGGATTCTAAGCAAATAACGACTGAAATAGCCGATTTTCAAAAGCTAACAAGTTGTAAGAAAAGAGAAAAATATTGACGATAGTGGTTAAATGAGCAACGGGAACCTAAGCGGAACGCTATATGACCCATATACATTATGATTACAGTCTGGTCGCCGGTTCTATCGTAGTTGCGTTACTGAGCTGCTACTTTGCAGTTTCATTGGAGCAAATGCTGTTTCGTGGAACTCGGCCTAGATATGAAAATATCATATTAATTATTAGTGGTGCGATTTTAGGTGCTGCGATTTGGTGCATGCATTTTGTAGGTATGATGGGGAGTCATTTACCTGCAAATCATAGTTTTGATGCCGGTTTAACTTTTACTTCTTATTTAATTGCGTTCATTGCTTCAACTTTTGCCGTGTGGTTGACCACACGTCCAACGCTTCCATTGCCGCGTTTAATCCTTGGTTCTGTGCTCATGGGCCTGGGTATTTCTGGCATGCATTACACCGGTATGCTCGGGTTAATGGTCGAAGGTTATGAGCAACGTTATTCTCCACTCATTGTGATTTGTTCTGTGCTGGTTGCTGTCAGTGGGGCGGGTTTAGCCTTTTGGCTGATATTTAAAAGTAAATATGCAGGCCGTAAACGCCAAGCGATGAACATATTTGTAGCTTTGATGCTGACATTTAGCATCGTAGGTATGCATTATATGGCGATGGCAGGTGTCAATTTCTATCCATTAAATTCGATGGATGCAGTTGTCGCTGCACATTTGAACCAGAACTTATTATTGTTCACTGTACTGTTTGTCACTTGCTTGGTGCTTATTGCTGCTTTTAGTGTTGCAGTGCTTGAACAGCGTTTGGAACAGCGAAATATTCAGCTCATGCGCGCCAATCGTGAATTGGCAAATCAAGCTGTTCAAGACAATTTAACTCGACTGCCAAACCGATTGTTTTTAGCTGAGTATGCTCACTTTTTATTTACCGAGCACCGAGTTCACCAACAAGAAATCGCCTTTTTATATATAGATATTGACCGTTTTAAAGCGGTGAATGATGTTTTTGGTCACCACGTTGGAGATCAATTGCTGATTCAGATGGCGACCAAAATTCATCGACTTTTAGATGAAAAATCTAAATTATTACGCATTGGTGGCGATGAATTTTTGATGGTATTAGAGTCAGCTACAGTCGAAACCGCTGCTGAAATGTCTGAAAAAATTTTAGAGCTGATGCAAGAGAGTTTCTTGATTGCGGGCAAAGAAATAAATATTTCAGGCAGTATTGGTATTGCGATGTATCCTGAGCATGGCTCAAATCTACAAGACTTGCTGATTAATGCAGATGCAGCCATGCTCACATCAAAGTATCAAGGACGAAATACTTACTCGGTGTTTAGTTATACCGTCGATCAGCATGAAGAAAAGAGTCAAACTAAACTGATCAACGATCTGTATAAAGCCGTAGAAGAACATCAGTTTGTCTTATTTTATCAACCCAAATTTAATGCCAAAGACCGTGAAATTTGTGGCGTTGAAGCGTTAATACGCTGGAAGCACCCAACTCTGGGTATGTTGACACCTAACATGTTTATTAATGGTGCTGAAAAAACCGGTTTGATTATTCCAATGGGTTATTGGGCGTTGGAAGAAGCATGTAAACAAATTCAACTGTGGGAAAAGTTGGGTATGCCGCTTTACCCGATAGCGGTCAATCTATCTGCGGTTCAGTTTGAGCATAAGCATTTATTTAATACTTTAGAAATGCTATTTGATCGTTATGAAATTAGTCCTGCGCATTTAATTATTGAAATTACAGAATCCACGGCAATGCATCATATTGATGCCAGTATTGCAACCTTCGAACGCTTACGTAAAATGGGCATTAAAGTTGCCATTGATGATTTTGGTACAGGGCATTCGAGTTTCTTATATCTGAAAAATTTACCTGTCGATGAATTAAAAATTGACCGTGAATTTATTCATGATTTAACACCAAATTCGAAAGAAGAAATGATTTTAGAAAGTATTATTCAATTGGCAGTGAAGTTAGGATTAAACGTCACAGCGGAAGGAATTGAAACACCATTACAAGCCGATATTTTAACGCGTTTAGGCTGCCAACAACTTCAAGGTTATTTGTTAGGGTTACCCATGGAAGTGGCACGACTTGAAGAAAGTATGAGTCTTAAATCTTAGTCACGAAAGCAAAGCACCAGCAATTTGAAACTCATAAAATTTTAAATTTGTCAGATTAGATATTTTATGTAGAAAACAAAAGATCCGCTTAGATATATTGATTCATCAGCACATTTTTAGAGAAGTTTGCTCCAATGTAATTGTATAAAACAAGAAAAGTTTAACATTTTACTTCTACCCACTGTGGTTGATTATTTTTAATGGTCAATCTGATACAATATCGCCAATTTCCCGTATTGATCAGATCTGATCTTTTGCACTGCGAGTTTGCAGTAGGTGCCCTTCATGAGTTTTAAAGAAGAATTAGCGGCGCAGGTCGCTCAGCGACGTACATTCGCGATTATTTCCCACCCCGATGCTGGTAAGACAACAATGACAGAAAAACTGTTGTTGTGGGGGCAAGCAATTCAGGTTGCTGGTATGGTGAAAAGCCGTAAATCTGACCGTGCAGCAACATCAGACTGGATGGAAATGGAAAAAGAACGTGGTATCTCGATTACTACGTCTGTGATGCAGTTCCCGTTTAAAGACAAAATGATCAACTTACTCGATACCCCGGGACATGAGGATTTCTCGGAAGATACCTATCGTACTTTAACCGCAGTGGACTCTGCGTTAATGGTAATTGATGGGGCAAAAGGTGTCGAAGATCGTACGATTAAATTGATGGAAGTGTGTCGTATGCGTGACACACCGATTATTTCTTTCGTTAACAAAATGGACCGTGAAATTCGCGAGCCACTTGAACTACTCGATGAAATTGAAAACGTACTTAAGATTAAATGCGTACCTTTAACTTGGCCTTTAGGCACAGGCCGTGACTTCGCGGGTGTTTTTAATCTGATCGAAGAAAAATTCTATGTCTATAAAGCAGGTTTTGGTTCAACCATTACAGACATCGAAATTCGTGATGGTTATGACCATGCTGACCTTCGTGAAAAAGTTGGTGAGTTGGCTTGGGCAGCTTTTGAAGAATCATTAGAATTGGTGCAAATGGCAAATGAGCCATTAGACCGTGAGGAATTCTTAGCGGGTCGTCAAACCCCTGTATTGTTTGGTACAGCTTTGGGTAACTTTGGTGTAGACCATGTATTAGATGCATTTAGTAACTATGCACCTGAACCAAAAGCCCATCCAACAGCGGTACGTAATGTTGAAGCAACCGAAGAAGGATTTACTGGCTTTGTATTTAAAATTCAGGCCAATATGGATCCAAAACACCGTGACCGTATTGCATTCATGCGTATCTGTTCAGGAAAGTATGAAAAAGGTCTGAAAATGAAACATGTGCGAATTGGTAAAGACGTACGTATTTCAGATGCTTTAACGTTCTTAGCAGGCGACCGTCAGCATTTAGAAGAAGCATGGCCGGGCGATATTATTGGTTTACATAACCACGGTACAATTCAAATTGGTGATACCTTTACTTCAGGTGAAAACTTACAGTTCACAGGTATTCCACACTTCGCACCGGAAATGTTCCGTCGTGTACGTCTCAAAGATCCTTTGAAATCTAAACAGTTACAAAAAGGTTTAAAAGAGCTTTCAGAAGAAGGTGCGACACAGGTATTTATGCCACAAAACAGCAATGATTTAATTGTTGGTGCTGTGGGTGTACTTCAGTTTGAAGTAGTGGCGTATCGCTTAAAAGAAGAATACAAAGTGGATTGTATTTACGAGCCAGTCAGCATTAATACGGTACGCTGGGTTTCATGTGATGATGAACGTAAATTCAATGAATTTAAGAAAAAAGCACATGACCAATTATCAGTAGATGGTGGTGGTCACTTAACTTATCTTGCACCAAGCCGTGTTAATTTACAGTTAATGCAAGAGCGTTATCCAGACATCGTATTCCGTAATACACGTGAACACTAAGTCTTTCTTTTACAGAAATAAAACAGCTTCCTCGTGAAGCTGTTTTATTTTGTGATAGAGTTTTTAATTAACTTTTATTTGACATGTTGATGTCTAGGACAGCATGAATATTTTCAAGGACGCTGCGGCGATTGCCCTCATGGGGAGTGCATTATTTTTAAGTGCATGTGATTCGGGAAAAGAAAAAAAATTAGCTGATCAGCAAAGCGATGCAGCATCAGAAGCTGTGGTGACAAACCCTGATGTTTTGCCTTATTTAAATATTCAGGAACAAGATGCCAAAGTGGCACTGCCATTTTGTGAAAATAAGAGTTGTATCGATATCAATATACAGACCATCGATACTGTCGATACTTGGTTGAATGGATGGATTGAAAAAAATCAGGCCACAGTGATTCAAGATCAAGTCGGCTCCAAACAAAATATGAGTTTGCAGCAAGCGGTTGCAGCTTATGTAAAAAAATCAGATGCTTGGCAAGCAGAAATAAAAAGCAATAAACCCTATGAACTGGCGCTATATACCCGTGTGCCATATCAACGGAATCAATATGTATTGTTACAAGTGGGTGTAGATACCAAGCAAGAAAATATTACGGTGAAAGAGCGTTATTACTTTTTTGTAGCAGATCGACGCAATCAGAAAAATATCACGCCACTAGATATAGTAGATGCCAAGCAGCAGCAAAATATGAATCAATTTGTGCAAGATGCTTATGCCAAATGGTTAGATGAGCAAACGGCAGAAGTAAAAAAAGCCGCGCCAAAAAAATTATACTGGGGGCAAGCCGATTGGTTCTTTGATCAAGAAGGTGTGGGTTTACATTACAGAACCGATGAAATCGTGAAAGATGGTAAACAACTGGATATCTATTTAACCAAAGCACAGACACAACAAGTCTTGAAAGCTGATGTTTATCAGCATATGTTTTAATAATATCTAGATGGTTAACTTTAGTTGACAAAGTTGACGTACTACAGTGAATAAATTGAAAAAATACAGGTTATCGCGATGTTGCAACAGAAAAGTATATGGATCAGTTCAGTTCTTGCGGTGTCTATTGGTTTGACTGCATGTCAGCCACAACAAGCTGAACCTGAAAAAAAACCAGAAACCCAAAAGAATGAACAAGCTGATTTAAGTCTGAAACTTATTGGTGATTCTGAGAAATTACAACTAAATTTACCTGAATGTGATGGCAATGGCTGTCCAGAAATTTCAGTGGAAAGGCTGAATAGTAATCAGGCATTTATTGATCAATTTATTGATACGGAAATACTTAAACAGTTGGGCCAAATTTTGTCTGTATCACCTGTGGAGGAAAAAGATATCGCAGCAGAAGGTGCTGTAAGTGAGTCAGCGGCATCTGAAGCAAAATCTGCTTTAGCCAATGTTGAAACGCCTAAATTAAAATTGGAAAAAGCCACTCAACCCTATATGCAGGCTTTTTTAAATTTAGATAAAGAGCTTAAAGAATTAAGTGCCAATCAACAAATTAGTTTGATGATCAAACCTAAAATATTAAATGCTGATAAGCCTTTGGCAACAGTGGTATTAAATACCAGTTCATATTTGGGCGGTGCACATGGGGCATCCTCACAGCAGTATTACAATTTTGATTTGAGTACACAAAAACAAGTGCAATTGAATGACATATTACTACCTAAGCAAAAAGCTCAACTTGAAAAACACGCGCATGAAGTTTTTAAAACTTGGGTTAAAGATTCAAAACTTGCAAATAGTGTTGAAGAATATGAACAAGCATGGAAATTTAGCTTGTCTGAGAATTTTTATCTCAGTCAGCAAGGTTTAATTTTGCAATATGCCGAATATGAAATTGGGCCTTATGTGGTGGGTCTACCACGTTTAACTGTGCCATATGACCAGTTAAAAACAGTCCTGAAAAAACAGTATTTACCTGTGCCTGAACCTGTTGCGACGTCAGAAGCAGCTACTTCGAAATAAGTATTTATGAGCTATTCACTGTTTGATACGCATACGCATTTTGATGTTCCCGAGTTTGATCCAGATCGGGAGCAACTGGCTTATGCTGCAAAGCAAGCTGGGGTGGAACGCTTGATTTTGATTGGTTTTGTGCAAAAGCGTTTTGCTGACTTATTGAAAAAACAGCATATGTTGAATCAGTTACAAGATGCGCCGCACAGTTATTTTGCACCAGGCTTACATCCATTTTATATCGAGCAGCATTGTTTAGAACATCTGAGTGATTTAGAGCACTTACTTCGTACAGAGGATTGTGTTGCGATTGGGGAAATAGGTTTAGATACTTTTTTAAAGCAGCATAAGCAGCCAGCAATTGTTCAAAAGCAGCAGGAGTATTTTTCTGTGCAAATTACGTTTGCACAGCAATTTGATAAGCCGGTTCTTTTACATATTCGCAAGTCACATGCTGAGGTTTTAGCTTTGTTGAAGAAACATCAATTTAAGCAAGGTGGCATTGCCCATGCTTTTAGTGGTGGGGTAGAGGAAGCCAAAGCATTTATTAAACTGGGTTTTAAAATAGGGGTTACAGGTCAAATCACCAATCCAAATGCCAAAAAGCTGCATCAAGTGGTTCAGGCCATCGGTGCTGAACATTTGGTCTTAGAAACAGATTGTCCTGATATGACGCCGCTCTGTTGCCAGCTGTCTACGCAGCACAGAACCCGTAATACGCCAGTCAATTTACCTTATGTATTACAAGGTTTAGCACAGAGTTTGCAAATGCCTGAATCAAAATTGGCTGCTATACTTTGGCAAAATTCTTTACAGGCCTTACATTTAGCAAATTAAATTAAAGCGCGCCCTATTCAGTATGTGTATTGCTGCCTAAGCGAAGCCGAATAAGGCATTTTCTAAAAAAAGATGCATTATGCAATTTCTAAAATGCTTTAGACTTGGCATTATGCTGTTAAATTATTTTGAGTGAGACTCACATGGCACAAGGACTATTGGCAGGCAAACGCTTTTTAATCGCGGGTATTGCAAGTAAATTATCTATTGCATTTGGTATTGCTCAAGCACTTCATCGCGAAGGTGCAGAGTTGGCATTTACTTATCCGAATGAAAAACTAAAAAAACGCGTTGACGATTTTGCTGAACAATTTGGTTCTACATTGGTTCTTCCATGTGATGTTGCCGTAGATGCTGAAATTGAAAATACATTTGTGGAATTGGCAAAACACTGGGACGGTTTAGACGGTGTTGTACATTCAATTGGTTTTGCACCTGCTCACACTTTAGATGGTGACTTCACAGAAGTAACAGATCGTGAAGGCTTTAATATTGCTCACGATATCAGTGCATATAGCTTTATTGCGATGGCACGTGCAGCGAAGCCTTTATTGCAAGCTCGCCAAGGTTGCTTACTAACATTGACTTATCAAGGCTCTGAGCGTGTGATGCCGAACTACAACGTAATGGGCATGGCTAAAGCTTCTCTTGAAGCGGGTGTACGTTATTTAGCGTCTAGCTTAGGCGCTGAAGGTATCCGTGTAAATGCAATTTCTGCAGGTCCAATTCGTACTTTAGCTGCTTCAGGGATCAAATCTTTCCGTAAAATGTTGGACTTGAATGAGAAAGTAGCACCATTGAAACGTAATGTGACTATTGAAGATGTAGGTAATGCTGCTTTATTCTTATGCTCTCCTTGGGCAAATGGTATTACTGGTGAAATCATGTATGTTGATGCCGGCTTCAATACGGTTGGTATGAGCGCTGATCTAATGGCAGACGCTGAGTAACGCATTTATAGTCCCCCCTTTTTTAAAGGGGGATTTAGGGGGATTTTCAGTTATCTCATACAATAACCTCACCCCTTGCGAAAAAGTGTTTCTCATCTCCTAAGAAGGAGAGGGGATAAATAAAGCATAAAAAAGACCGCAAAAGCGGTCTTTTTTATATCTAAGGTGAAGCGATTAAGCTTGACCTTCAGCTGCAGCGGCTTGAGCACGTTGCAAATTTGCTTCGAATTCAGCATCGAAGTTAATTGGTGTAAGCAACAATTGAGGGAAGCTGCCTTTAGTTACCATGTCGTTCACCGCTTCACGAAGGAATGGGAACAAAATGTTCGGGCAGTAAGCGCCAAGAATGTACGGTAGGCGTTCTTCTTCAACGCTATCAATCAGGAAAATACCTGCTTGAGTTACGTCAACGATAAATGCTGTATCGCCACCGTTGTTTGCTTGTACCACAACTTTTAAAGCAACTTCAAAGTGTGTTGGATCAACTTTTTCTGCAGAAGAAGAAAGGTTGATATTTAGCTCAGGTTGCCATTCTTTAGTAAATACTTGAGCCCCAGGTACTTCGAAAGAAATATCTTTAGTATAAATACGCTCTAATGCCAATTGTGGTTGAGCTTGTTGTTCTTCACTCATTGTTTATTCCTTAATATGAGGTGACGATTTATGTTTTTAATTAAGCCAGCATATCGTCGAGTTTGCCTTCACGCTCTAAAGCATAAAGTTGGTCAAAACCGCCAATAAACTGATCTTTAATAAAAATTTGTGGAACTGTACGGTGGTTGGTGCGTTGCATCAATTCAACTCGTACTTCAGGCGCTTCATTTGATAAATTAATTTCTTTATAAGCCACGCCTTTACGCTCTAGGAGCTGTTTAGCACGAATGCAGTAAGGACATACAGTTGTTGAATAAATCGTAACTTCAGCCATGTTAATCTCCTAAGAAGCGTTATTATTTGCTTTTAACCAATGGAAGGCCTTGAGCTTTCCAGTTGCTAATACCACCGTCAAGACGGTAAGCGTCAGCATGACCGACTTGTTGAAGTGCAGTACCTGCAACTTGACCTAAGTTACAAATGAACACCAATGGACGGTCAGAAGTCTTTAACTCTTCAATATTTTTTGTAATTTGGCTATATGGAATATTACGGCTACCGCTAATATGACCTTCGCGGAAATCTTTCGCATCACGCAAGTCAATCAATTGTGCATTTTTAGCTTTAACTAAAATACCCAAAGACTGTGGTGAAATTTTGCGACCATTACGCTGGCCTTCCAGAATAAAGAACAATACGACCAAGACAGCCAATGTTCCAAATAAGAAGGGGTGATTCCCCATAAACTCGAACCAACGTTCCACAATTCACCTAATTACAATTTAAAAATTGCCAAGAGTATAGCTCATAAATATGGTGATCAAAATCACCCCTTCAAGGGCTATAGCAGAATAAAAATTAATTTTTTTGCTGCGCTTCAGTGATTTCGTCAATTAGACGTAAATAACTTTCTAAACGACGCGGCAAAATTTCACCATTTTGTGCAGCAATACGAAGCGCACATTGTTTTTCATGTTTATGTGTACAGTTACGGAACTGACAATAGCCCAAATGCGATTCAATTTCTGGAAAACCCTGTTGAACCTTGTCGAGTTCTAAATGCCATAAGCCAAACTCACGGATTCCTGGAGAGTCAATTAAGGCAGACCCTTCTCCAAATGCAATCAAACGGGTTGATGTTGTGGTGTGTTGACCAAGCGCTGAGTTTTCAGAAATGATATTGGTCTTTTGTGCAGCTTCAGGCACGATAGCATTGATCAGGGTACTTTTACCGACACCGGATTGACCAACAAAAGCCACAGTTTCACCAGAAAGTCGGCTTGATAATTCCGTTAAATCGCCATCCGACTGTGTTTGTAAAACTTCATAACCCAAATTTCGGTATTCATCTAACAAACTTAGAATAGGATCGTTGTCTTTTAATAAGTCTGACTTATTCATGACCAATAGAGCAGGAATATCTGCATCTGCACATGCCACCAAGTAGCGATCAATTAAACCTGGGGCTGGTTCAGGCAAGGGCGCAAAGACAATTACAATTAAACTGACATTGGCCGCCACAGGTTTTACTTTGTGGTAACGGTCAGGGCGTGTGAGTAAAGATTGACGCGGATGAATTGCGGTAATAATACCCAAGCCGGTAATAGGATCTGCTTGCCATTTAACACGGTCACCTGTAACCAATAATTCTAGATTGGTACGGGTATGACAGCGCCAGATGCTGCCTAATTCGATTGGTTTCCAATGTGGTTCAGGTTCACCAGCTTGTACCACAGGTTTTTCAGGATGAATTTCAGGCGTAGACAAGGCTTGGACTTCAAGTTGTCGTCCATAATGTTGTACGACTAAACCTTCCAAATCGGAAGACGTGTCAATTTCTTCTTGACGGGATTTATGCTGTTTCTGAATGCGTCGTTGCTGTTGTTCAGTCAGTCGACGCTTACGAATTAAAGCCATTCATATCCTAAAAAACCACGAAAACTAGATGGCAAAAATAGCATGAAGCGGGGTCTAATTACAGCGCAAGCCCAATAAATTTGCTACTATGTTCACTTTTATAGCCTAATAAGATTGCACATTTATGAGCAGCACACCTGATACTCGCCTGATTTGGATTGACCTTGAAATGACAGGTCTCGATACAGATAACGACCAGATTATTGAAGTTGCTACAATTGTGACGGACGATAACCTGAATATTCTGGCGGAAGGGCCTGTGTTAGCCGTTCATCAATCAGATCGCGTGCTCAATGCAATGGATGAGTGGAATACTCGTCAACATGGTCAATCTGGCTTAATTGAGCGTGTTCGTCGCAGTAAATTGACGGCACAAGATGCTGAACAACAAACTTTAGAATTCCTTAAAAAATGGGTAAATCCAAAATCTTCACCAATGTGTGGTAACTCGATTTGCCAAGACCGCCGCTTCTTACATCGTTTAATGCCTGAAATGGAACAATACTTCCACTACCGTAACCTTGATGTGTCGTCAGTGAAAGAATTGGCGAAACGCTGGCGCCCAGAGATCATGGGTGGCTTAAAGAAAAATGCGTCGCATTTGGCGATGGATGATATTCGTGACTCGATTGCAGAACTCAAATACTATCGTGAGTATTTCTTTATTATGAATAAAGACTAAGGTTGTGACATAAAAAAGAGGTGAAAGCCTCTTTTTTTTATCCGAAGCGTTTGCACTACCGTTGATAGACGTTGGCTTGATGAATCTCAAGGAAATTCGCAGGTTGAGCCAAATCAGTAAAGCCAAATTGACGATATAAACCATGTGCATCTGCCGTTGCAAGCAGCATGCGTCTCAAATTTGCAGAGCCACATTTTTCAAATAGAGTACTCACAATCAATTTTGAATAATCTTGGCCTCGATGCTTATCTGCTACATAAATATCTGCTAAATAGGCAAAAGTTGCATAATCCGTTATGGCACGACCAAAACCAATGAGTTCATCATCGAGAAGTAGAGCCACAGCCAAAGAATTTTCAATCGCTTTTTTCACCACATGTTTAGGAATATCTTTTGACCAATAGGTATCACTTAAAAAGCGGTGCACTGTATCTAAATCTATTTCATTTTTGTCATCGGTAATTTTTAAATTATTTGGCAGAGGATGGATGTCCATGGCAATACACACTTGAGCTTTTGATCTATGGTTATATTTTTAAAGCAGATCTCCATTCGCTGTAAATATTTATTTTTGGGATTTAGCACAGATGTAACAGCCGCGCGATTTATGTGTATTCTGAATTGAGTTTTATCAAACAAAAATAGCAGTGAATTTGCTAAAATGGCGGCTGATTTAACACTGCCTCCATACCTATGACTGAACTGCTCCAAGATGATGAATATGACCGCCGTTTTACTGGCGTAGCCAAAATATATAGTGATGAAAGTTTTCATCACTATGAAAAAAGTCATGTCATGGTGATTGGGATCGGTGGTGTTGGGTCTTGGGCAGTTGAGGCTTTGGCACGTACAGGTATTGGTGAACTGACTTTGGTCGATATGGATGTGGTCGCAGCATCAAATATTAACCGTCAATTACCCGCTATGAGTTCAACCTTAGGGCATGAAAAAATTGAAGTAATGGCTGAACGCTGTCGTTCGATTAACCCACGGATTAAACTCAATTTAATTGATGATTACTTAACACCTGAAAATGTGAAAGAAATATTAGCCGGCAATCCCGATTTAATTTTAGATTGTATTGATGACGTGAAAGCGAAATTCGCCCTCATGTTACATTGTCGTTTTAATAAAATTCCGTTGATTGTCTCGGGTGGTGCAGGCGGTAAACTCGATCCATTAAAAATTCGTGTGGCGGATTTATCTAAAACTGAGCAAGACCCGATGTTAGCAAAGTTGCGTACACAGTTACGTGGTAAAGGCATTTGTAAAAAGCCCAAAGAAAAATTTGGCATTACCTGTGTATATTCAATTGATAATCCATTTTCTAGTGCTGATGTATGTCCAAGTGCAGGACTGCGCTGTGGTGGTTATGGCTCGGCAGTTGTGGTCACATCGAGCTTTGCAATGGTTGCTGTGGCAGAGGTTTTGAAAAAATTAGACGTAAAACGTGTAAAAGCATGACTGCTATCGCATTTTGAAAAAAATTAAAGCACCGAAAGCGGTGCTTTTTTTGTATATAGAATTAAAATCAGACACAATGTTGGAATAATTAAAAAATATTATTTTTGGGGCAAGTATGTGGTTTTTACTGATACTAATTTTGGGGATATTGACATTGGCGTTTTGGATGTGGAAAAGACCAGATCCAGTAAAACGTGATCAAGCCAAAGCAGTTGGGCATGATTTGTGGCTAGAACAATTGGATGCGCAGCTGAAGTTTGCTGAGCGTTTAACCACAGATGTACAGCCTGATTATCTGCGTGCCTATGAGTTGTATCAAAACATGGCCAAGCAACATGAAATACCACAAGCCTATGTGGCCATGGGATTGATGCAATTAAAAGGCTTAGGTCGGGAAGCGAGTGTTGAGCATGCAACCAGCCTGTTAGAAAAAGCCTTCCAATTAGGCAGTGATGAAGCTGCTTATTATTTAGGTCAAATGGCGGAAGCAAAATTTGGTGCAAATGCTGACGCTGAAAAGGCAGTATATTGGTATCGACATGCGGTGGCGCGTGGTCATCTCGAGGCGCAATATCGTTTGGCAGAATTAAACCCAGACGATCAAACCCAAACAGAGCAACAACAATTTAAATTATTAGAAAAAAATGCAGCACAAGGACATGCCAATTCACAGTATCAATTGGCTCAGTACTATCTGAATTTGACAGAACCCAATTTGAGTTTGGGTTTAGGTTATCTATTTGAGGCCGCTGCACAAGATCATTTAGCTGCCAATCAATTGCTAAAACAAATCTACGAATCGGATCAATATTTTCCAAGTAATCAAGAAAAAGCACTGCACTATCTTAAGCGCTGCTTATTGTTGGGAGATAAGCAGGATTTGTATGAATATTACCAAGCCGTATTGATGGGGAAAATTGATATTGATCAGCGTCAGCGGGTGTATCATGATTTATTAAATCAAGCACGTGAGCAAAAAATTGCAGCAGCGAACCGAGTTTTGGGTCTTGCCCATTTTCATGGATGGCATTTAGAAAAACAGGAAAAATTGGGGTTTAGTTTTTTATCTGAAGCTGCGCGGCAAAAAGATGCGATGGCGATTACGGTGATTGCAGCTTTGTATTTTGAAAAGTATTTAGTCAGTGATGATCCTGCAAAAGCATTTGAATTATATAAAATGGCATATCAACTACAGCCTAATTTTTTTAATCAAATGGGGCTTGCAATGTGTTATTTGCAAGGTATTGGCCATGCGCAACATATGTCGCAAGCGCAAAAGTTAATGGGGCAAGCTGCAGAGGAATATTTGAATACGCCGATGCAGTGTGTCGCAGATCAAAACTATGTGATTGGTCGTTTGTACAGTACAGCAGAATATCCTTTGCCAAACCGTGACAAGGCTTTGAGTTATTTAAATAAATCTGTTGAACAGGGCTCAGCGCATGCTGCATGGTATTTATATCGCTTATACACTGAAAATACTTTAAATGAGATTACAGCAGATGCAGGGTTGGCCTTAGCTGCAGTATCTAAGGCTGCAAAATTAGGACATGCTCAAGCATTAACGACGTTAGCGAAAAAAAGTTTAGACGCAAAGCAGATACCACAGGATTTATCGATGGCATTGAAATGTCTCAATATTGCAGTGGACAAAAATAATGCAGATGCGATGACTCAATTGGGACAACTGTATGAGCATGGTTTAGGTGTGAAGAAAGATATAAATAAAGCGCTGGCTTATTATCTACAAGCTGCTGAACAAATGAATGCCGATGCATTAAGCCATTTAGGCCGTTTGTATATACATGGTGAAGGTGTAGAACGTGACCTAAATACCGCAAAGCAATATTTACAAAAAGCTGCTGTACAAAGACATGTGCATGCCATAGAGCAACTTGAAAATATCCATGCATTTTTAGGCGATAATTAATATTCATCAGTATCATAATTAATTAACCAATGCTTAGGCATTGGTTTTTTATGTATCTATATTTGATCTAAACTTTGAGACTTGTTTCTCAAAAATAACGATATTTAGCTGAAAAAAGGCTTGAGTGTTTACATAAAGCCAAACAAAGGCTTCGTTTGAAATCTAGGCATATATCGGTTTTTTTGATTAAATGTGCTGCATATTTTATATAAAATTGATTTTCGATAATAACTATGCTTAGCAATATTTATTCAGCGCTTGAGAAGTTGGGTATTAACCCACAAAGACGCGCCTTACATATCCAATTTTCGAATACTAATTTAAATCAGCAGGTCTTTTTACAACGCATTGATGGGGAACATGCGCTTAGTACGGGTTTAAATGTTCAACTGATTTGTCTATCGACTTCTGCGACCTTAGAACTCAAACAATTTATTGGCACGCAAGTCGCAATCGATCAGGTGACCGATGCGGGGCAACTTTTTCGTATTACCGGGATCATTACAGAAGCATTTCAAGGCCAAAGTGATGGTGCATTAACGCTATATAAGTTGACCTTAGAAGATGCAACGGCATTGTGGTATAAGCGTCGTAATAGCCGTGTGTTTATGAATAAATCGGTCAAAGATGTGGTCGAGATTATTTTTAAGGAATGGCAAAAAAAGAGCCCACTTTTTGCAGCGAGCTTAAGTTTGGACTTAAGTGGCTTAAAAAAAGAGTATGACGTTCGACCATTCATGATGCAAAGTAATGAAACCGACTATGATTTTATTACCCGTTTACTACGCAGTGAAGGCATTCATTGGTTGGTTGATGAAGCTCAATCTTTTGTAACATCGTCTGCGACACCCATAGCAGCTCAAAAGCTACGTTTGATTGATGAAAATAGCCAATATCAAGCTTTGGAGCGACGTAATATCCGTTTTCATCGCAGTAGTGCGACTGAAAAAAATGACAGTATGACCAGTTTTATCGGTCAGCGCAGTCTGCAACCGACGTCGGTACATGTGCAGCGGTGGCAAGCGGATGTGCTTGAACAGGACGAGGGTGGTGGTGCAGTACAAAGCAAACATCTACATAGTAATAATCAAGATAATGCGAGCTTAAGCTTAGAGCAGGCATGGCATGTGAGCCCCGCATGGATGCAAGATCTGAATGGTGAAGATGCTGCAACTGCCTCTAATAGTGCTCAAGTTGAACGTCTCAATCAAAATTTTAGTGATTATTATGCGGCTCAAGCCAAACAATTTATTGCCAAAAGTACTGTACGTGATACGCAGGTTGGTTACTGGTTCAAATTGGATGAGCATCCAGAGATTGAACAGCATCGGGGTGCCGATCAAGAATTTTTGATTTTATCCAAGTCTTTTTATAACCAAAATAATTTACCCAAAGACTTAACCGAACAAGTTACACAACTGATCCATCAAAGTCAGTGGCAAGTCAAACAAAGCGATGCGGATGAACGCCAAGCCAATACCTTAGCTTTACAACGTCGCAATATTACGACCGTCCCTGAATTTAATCCGCTTACACATAGACCAGTAACACATCCACAGCGTGCCAAAGTTGTGGGTCCTGCTGGTGAAGAAATTCATGTTGATGAATGGGGGCGGATAAAAGTCCGTTTCCTATTTACCCGTTCCGATGATCATGGCCATGATGGCGGTGCAGGTGCGAATAATAATGACACAGACTCGGCTTGGGTTGATGTGCTGACGCCTTGGGCCGGCGAAGGTTATGGCGCACGTTTCTTACCTCGAATTGGTGAAATAGTTGTCGTTGATTTCTTTGATGGAAACATTGACCGACCTTTTGTCGTGGGTCGTATTCATGAAGCGCAGCGTAGTCCTACTAAATTTGATAATAAAGGACAATTACCAGATACCAAAAAGCTAGCAGGGATTCGTTCTAAAGAAGTCGGGGGTGAAGGCTTTGGTCAATTACGCTTTGATGACACTACAGGACAAATATCCACCCAACTGCAAAGCAGTCACGGTGTGACACAGTTAAACTTAGGTAATTTAAGCCATCCTAAAGAAAAGGCCGAGAGTGAAAGTCGGGGTGAAGGCTTTGAACTGCGGACCGATCAATGGGGGGCGGTACGAGCTGGACAAGGTTTATTGGTGTCGACACATCAGCAAGCACAGGCAGGTGGGGTACATTTAGCGAGCAATGAAGCCCATACTCAAATCGAAAGTGCATTGAATAATGCTAAAGGGCTGAGTGATGTAGCGAAAAACCAACAGACCGACCCACTTGAAGTATTGGAGAGTCTTCAAGCCTTTATTGAGATATTAACTCAGGATGATCAGCAAAAAGCTGCTGAGTTTAAGTCGGCCGTAATGGTATTAGCTGCGCCAAATTCGATTACGATGAGTTCCAATGAAGATGTACATATTTCCGCAAATGGCCAGATTAGCCAAACTGCGGGAGAGAGTATCAATATTTCAACACAAAAATCATTAGTTGGTCATGCAGGCAAAAAAATCAGTTTATTTGCAGCGCAAGAAGGATTGAGAGCATTTGCTGGGAAAGGGAAAGTTGAAATTCAGGCACAAGGTGATGGACTCGATCTAATTGCACGTAAGGGCATTCAGATTATTTCAACCGAAGATACGGTTTATATCACCAGCCCTAAAGAGATTAATTTAACTGCGGGGGGATCGCAGATCAAACTGAATGGTTCGGGCGTGTTTCCGACTACGGGTGGGAAGTTTGAGGCGAAAGCGGGACAGCATAAGTTTACTTCGCCGACATCAGTAAATCCACCAGCTTTAAATTTACCAGATTGCTCAGCGAAGCAAGGTCAAGCTGCAGAGTTGGGTTCTGCCAAGGTGATTTTATGAGTAGTTTTTATTTGGTCAATGAAATTAAAAATTACTCTACAGATAAAATCTTTGAAGATATGAGTGCTCTTCTTGATCGAACTGGTCGATTATTGGTTTTACTTGATGAAACTTTAGAGGCTGATAGCTTTAGTGAGTTAAAAAGCTGTTTAAAAGAAGAGAATATCATTTATTTGCCTTTAGCTCAGGGCAATAAGCCAAAGAATACTAACTTATTTTTTTTGGAAATAAAAAAGAAAGACGTACTAGAAAAAGTTGGGAAAGAAATCGCTAAAAAAATTTCCAATAATTTTGAAGTTCAAAATGATAAATATTTAGTACATGGATTTGGCACAAGTGTACTTGAAAATAACATAATCAATGAAAAATTCAAAAGTAGTGTAGTTGTTCAAGATCTAAATTCAAAAATCTTATTCCGTTGGTATGATCCTAGAGTATTAAACTATTTGGATCAAATATTTAATGAAATGGAATTGAATAGTTTACTAGGATTATTTGAGATATGGAATTTTGTACATCCTATTGGATATTTTAGCTGGGAAAAAAAACAAGATAAAAAATTTATATCCCGAAAAATTAATAAATTATCACATGATCAATCTCTAGCTTTAGATTTAATAGAAATTAGTAATTTGGTGTTTAGATCGGCATTTGAATATGATGAAATAGATCGAGATAAATTAAATCCGAAGAATATATTATTAAACTTATTTGTCGCACATGAAGAATACGAAGTTCATAAATATTCTGATCTTTTGAGTTATGGTTTATACGCTGAAATATTAGGTCGACATTTTTTTATTCACCCTCAAGTTGAAAATATTCTAGAACAATATTGGAATAAGACAGAAAATGAATACGATTTTAATGAAGCTATGAATTTTCTTCATAAAGATCAATGGGTGTTAATAAAAAATGATTTAAATGATTTAGAGAGTATTACTCATGGGTAATGATAAAAAAAATTCAACCGTTAATATTACAAATTCTAAGCTACCTATGCTAAAAGGTTCACAAGCACAAATTAACAAAGCTACGAGTGAGGAATGGAAGAAAAACTTAAAAGGATATGGCTTAGGTAGTCCAAATTCATTAGAACCAAAAAAAATTTCATTAGATCCGCAAAAAATGAAAAGTGAAGTGGAAAAAGCTGGTAAAAACTCTAAGATTCCCATTCAATCAATTCATAGTAATAAACAGAATATTACAGCTAAGCAAAATGCTAAAGAATGTTCAAATTTTTGTAGAGAAAGTGGATTTAGTTTTTTACCTTTAAGGTATTCTGTAGCATCTCTGGGGGTGAGTACTTTACCTTCTAATTTAGGTAAAAATGTAAGTGATGGAATAAAATTATCAAATCACAAATATACTGTTTCTATTATTAAGAATGGTTATATATATTTATATTTTAAAAGAAAAGGTAAGCCTGAGTGGAAGGGTTATATTACAAAAAATGGCTATAATCAAGAATTCATAATTGGAAAAAAAGCACCCTTAGAAGCGAATAATTTTGCTTGTCAAAAATCAGGTCATTCATTTAAAGCTTCATTGATTACTGTTCCAGAGATTACACCTAATGATGTGGATAGTACTTATATTATTTACACGCATGCTCCGTTGACCGCAAAAAAACGTTTAGAATTTGAGAATAATGCAGACTCGTATGTAGGAAAGGGTTATTGGCAAAAAATTGATATTAAAGGCTGGAAAGGAGGTAATTTAACACAACAACATTGTTTATCTTCACAAACTTTAAATAAAGTACATATTGGTGAGAACAGCTTTGGAGCTGGAAGATGGGCGGCAATTAATAGAGAATTTAAAGCGAAGCCTAAAGAATATTGTGCAATTGCACTTTATGATGCAATAGGAATTACCGCTAAGCTTAACGAAGCTAGAAATAGAAAAGCATTTGCAGATTTAAATACTTTTCTTAACACAAAGAAAAATGGTATTTCTAACCACCATAGAATGCAAACTATTAATTTAATAGAAAATATTCAAAAGACTGTTCAAGAAAACTATATTGGTATAAGGACAAAAGAATTTATTCAAAGAACGCAGGATATTGAGAAATATAGCGCATTGGATAAGCGCAGAAAAGATCGATTAGAAGCGGCTAGACGGAATAAAGATTGGGAAACGGTTAAGCTCTTAGAAAAACAAATTGCAGAAACAGAACAAAAAAGAAAAGAAAATCTTGGTACTTCAGATAATTCTGAGAAAAATCAAGAAGGTGAGCAAGGTGTTATTGTTAAAAAAGGTATTGCTAAGGGAGAAGTAGCATGGAAGAAATGCCAAGATCAATTAGATTTAACCGCAATTGATCATTTTAATAGTCAAGTCGATAGTGAGTCGAAAAAAGGATATAACAATGCAATTAGCTACTTTGATGATCATTATAAATGGTTAACTTCACAAAATTTATTAAATGGATTGGTATATTTTGATACGAGTGAAGTACTAGAAAGTGGCAAGTTGCCTGAAGGAAGCAATGGTTTTATCTTTCATGCTGTCGTTATGGATCTAATGTATGGGATTACTTTTTTAGATAAGGGAAAAGAGCTTATAAACTCTTGGTTATTAAAGAAAACAGTAGAAACGAGTAATTTGTTTCTTCGTGCATATTGTTTTAATAATGCGAAGTTGATACAGAATTATAATCAAATTTTTAGCAGTGACGATACCGCAAAAAATATGATGGACTATACAAAACAAGGATTTTCTGCTTTTGTTGCTGCAGATGCAGGTTTTGATGAATGGTTGAGTCAGGCTGAAAGTAAGAAATATATTCAAGCAAGAGATTTTAAAGTTAATGATAAACTTTTTTATTGGATGTCTTTAGCATTGAACTCTGCATTAAAACAATTCTCAGATTTGAAAATGAGAACAGTGCAGGTCAATCAAATTAATGCAATAGCAATTCAAGGGAGTCAAATACATATTTCTCGACTATTGTATTTAAAGTCAGGTCCACTTGCAAAACACATTCCAATTACGCAGTTGTTTTATAATGTTCAATTTAACTCTGCGGCAAGAGCAGTAGTTGCTGGAAATCAGAATTTTTCAGTGGCTGCTGCTGTCGATATTCGAACAAAAGTCAATTTAGCGGTGAAATCTTCATCACAGATAACGAAGAATCGTATATTGGCAATTGTCGGTATTTTTGAGATGTTGAATTTTTATTTTCAATACGGTGCTTGGCAAAAAGATGTTGAAAATAAACCAGAAATTGCAGCGCAATTGGTTGGTTCTTCGATGTCTTTACTTGCTGTTGCATTTGAGGCTATGGGTGAAAATTTCCATACTCAAGGCAAAGCCGTTGCCTCTTCTGCGACAGCCTTTAGAATTTTTGCTGGGATGTTGGGAACAATAGGGGGAGCTATTGGTTTGTATGTTGATGGAAAAAATATTAAAGAAAGTAATTCGAAAACCTTGATAATATTGATGAGTTTACGCTGGATTGCGAGCTTATTTTTAACTGTAGGGCAAGCTGGAGTGTTGGTAAGCTCAGTTGCTCCATATATTGGAAAGGGTATATTGAATCGGGCAGCGCTAAGATTTTCTTCAAATGCTGTTGTTGCTGCGCTTGCTGGAGCACGTGTAGTAGCAAGTTTGACTGTATTTTCAGTTTTATTGGTGGGTTTAGAGTATGGTCTAAAAAACTATGTACTAGATAATGCATTTGAAGATTGGTGTCAAAAAACACCTTTTAGGAAAGCAAATAGTCAAGAGACGCCTTTTAAAAATGAAGATGAAGAGTATCAAGAGTTTGTAAAAGCGGTAGTGAGTGTTTGAATATGTATGATTGGGTGAAGTTTGAAGGTCGTATTGAAGCGTTGGAAATCCATAATGGTGTGTTAAATACTTTGGGAGGGGCAGGAGATCATCTCATTAAGTCTTCAGCGATTTTAAGTACAGTTGCGGGTAGTGTTTCATTGGGGGCACAAACGGTTTTTTTAGCCACGCAAAGCCGTTTACATATCCAAACTGTGGTGATGAACATAGGTGGCAAAGTTTGTGTGGGGCAGTTTCACCGTGCATTGTTAGCAGCAAATGAATATGTCATTTGTATTGCTAAGCAAATTGAACCCAATGTATATGAATTATATTCAGTACTTAGTCCAAAAACAGGTTTATTGCATATGCAAGTCGGAATGGGTGCAGCCGATAAACCTGCATATAAGTCAATGATGAAAGGTGGGAGAGTTTGGTATGCAATTGGCTTTGTAGTAATAGTTATTGTTTGGATTATTGTGCCTAATGATTATTCAATAGACAATTTATTGCTTTGGGGAGGCTGTTTATTTTTATTTTATTTTATTTTTATGTTTATTGTTAAAAATGCATTTAACTCATTACGCCATATGAATGAAAAGTCAGAACAAGTTTTTAAGATGTACGGGTTTAAAAATCCAGAAGAGATTTATTTACTGACGGCTCGACATCAAGATGATAATGCAAAATTAATATTAGAATCAGTTTATGAATACCGTAATGCGATTGATTATGATCCATATCCTGAAGTTTATATAGCAGAACAAGAAAAGAATAATTAATGTATTTATATGATTTGGTGAAATTTGAAGGTCGTATTGAAGCGCTAGAAATCCATAATGGTGTGTTAAATACTTTGGGGGGGGCTGGGGATAACTTAATCAAGTCTTCAGCGATTTTAAGTACAGTGGCTGGTAGTGTTTCATTGGGTGCACAAACAGTTTTTTTAGCCACACAGAGCCGTTTACATATCCAAACCGTGGTGATGAGCATAGAGGGCAAAGCCTGTGTGGGTCAGTTTCACCGCGGTCTGTTTGAAACAGGTGAATATGTCATTTGTATTGCTCGACAAATTGCACCGAATATATATGAGTTATCTTCAGTACTTAGTCCAAAAACGGGGTTATTGCATATGCAAGTCGGAATGGGTGCAGCCGATAAACCTGCATATAAGTCAATGATGAAGGGTGGGAGAGTCTGGTACATGATTAGTATAGTTTGTATGTTTTTACTATTTATATTTACTGGTGAATTAACTAAGGAGATGTTTCTAATTTTAACAATAGTCTGTTTTATCACATATTTTATTTTTATGTTTATTGTTAAAAATGCATTTAACTCATTACGCCATATGAATCAAAAGTCAGAACAAGTTTTTAAAATGTATGGGTTTAAAAATCCAGAAGAGATTTATTTGCTGACGGCTCGACATCAAGATGATAATGCAAAATTAATATTAGAATCGGTTTATGAATACCGTAGAGCGATTGATGATGACCCATATCCTGAAGTTTATATAGCAGAACAAGAAAAGAATAATTAATGTATTTATATGATTTGGTGAAATTTGAAGGTCGTATTGAAGCGCTAGAAATCCATAATGGTGTGTTAAATACTTTGGGGGGAGCAGGGGATAACTTAATCAAGTCTTCAGCGATTTTAAGTACAGTGGCTGGTAGTGTTTCATTGGGTGCACAAACGGTTTTTTTAGCCACACAGAGTCGTTTACATATACAAACTGTGGTGATGAACATAGAAGGCAAAGTCTGTGTAGGTCAGTTTCACCGTGCATTGTTAGCAGCAAATGAATATGTCATTTGTATGGCTTTGTTGCACAAACCTATCTGTAAAGGCTTTTTCAGCGATATAATTATAATAATAAATATTTTATTTTTCTTTTTTTAAATGTTTCTACGGTTTTGATAATTTCACTAGGTGCTATTTACTTAACTTCAAATGATGGCTGGCTGACTATTTTTAAATTTTTATTCTTTATTTTGGGTTTGGATTTATTGTTAACACTAAACAAAATGAAAAAAAATCAAAATAAGTATAAACATAATAATTTTATTTCTGATGGAAATTTGGATAAGTATTCTTACGATTTTGAACTTAAAAACGGAAAGGTTTGGGGGGATGGTCTTTTTTTTCAAATAGTTTTATTTATATATATGCTTTTTATTGGTCCTTATTTTATTATAATTAACCCTCCATTTAATTTTTATGCTGGTGATATGATGGAAGGTATAAAATCCAATCTTTCTATTTATGCAATTATTCTGATGATTTTAATATTTTGGGAGTATACATTGAAAAGATTTTATTTTTTTAGTGGTCTTAATTACAAATTTGATAAAGAATGAAATAAAAAGCCCTTTCGGGCTTTTTATAAAGAATTTAAGGTAACTGCTTAATCGGACTGCCACCCAACGCCTGCATTAAAGTTACATAAGCATTATATTGACTCTGTTTGGTTTGAACCAAAGACAGTCGCGCATTACGTGTGGTTTCCTGTGCATCTAACAAGTTTTTCAACGCAATTGCACCATTACGATAACGAACTTCAGTCAAATGCTCAGTCTTTTCTGCAAGCTGTACATTACGCTCTTGCAAAGCAACTTGCTGACTTAACTCAGTACGATTAGACAGTGCATTTTCCACATCGGCAAAAGCCTGATACAGGGTCTGACGATATTGAATAATAGATTTTTCATAATAGACTTCTTTCATAAGTCATTTTTTACTCATTTCAATATTGTAGATTCCAGCAATTAAATTGAATCTTAAACCCAATCTTTTTCCTCGATTACGATATCGCTCGGCAAGGATTTTGAAAGTTTTTAAACTGCCAAATACATGCTCAATCCCAATTCTTCTTTTGTTGATTTCTTGATTATAGGTTTTTAGCTCAGGATTCAATTTACAGCGCTTCTTTGCTTTTAATGGCAATAGGCTATTTGGATATACTGTATACATCCCTTGATAACCCTTATCTGCAAGGATAAAGGCACCTGCTGGAATCTGATGCAAGTTTCGTTTGAAGAGTTCGAAATCATGTACAGCACCACGACTCGTGCATAAACTCAGAACTTGCCGAGTTCTATAATGGATAATGGCTTGAACTTTAAAAGTATGTGCCTTCTTCTTGCCACTATAGCTTTTCTTCTGTTTTTTTAGGTCTTTGTATTGGAATTTCTGTGGCATCTACGATCACCACATTCCAGTCGATACCTTCGCCCTCAGGCAAATGCTTCGGTAAATTAAATAGATTAGACTTGATCAGGCAGTCCTCTACATGACGGACAATTCTTGAAGCAGTAGGCTCTGACACACCATAACTTGTTGCAACATGGAATAAGGTTCGGTATTCACGCCAATAACTTAAGCACAGAAGGATTTGATCTTCTATGCTCAATTTAGTTGGTCTACCTTTAGCAGGAACATGCATTTTCAGTTGTTCAACCATTAAATCAAAGGTTGACCATGAGATGCCTGTGTATCGCTTAAACTGTGTTTCAGAAAGCTTCTTTGAATCGATGTATTTCATCCGCAGATTATGCATGAATATTTCAGATTATTTGGTACAGATAATCAGCAAAAGATTGATCGTTTTTTGATTTATGAAAGAGATCTAATCTAAATCACTAATCGCGAGGTCTTTCTTCATATCATTATATTGCAAGAAAGGTAAACTCAAACTTGCACCCAAAGCCAAAGCAGGGTTTTGTAATAAATTACTCAAAGACGTACTACTCGAACCTAAACTGCCAGTTAAACTGATTGAAGGGTAGTAACTCGCTTTCGTTGCATATTTTGTTAAGGAAAATGATATCAAATTATGGATACGAAAATGTTTATTATCAACGGATCAGAGTATTAAAAGGTTTGATACTATTCAGCAACAAATGTTGGGACTAAAGTCGGTATATCATTAAAATGAAAAGTAAAATAAAAAATCATGACTTTGGTTATGATGTATTTAAACAGGATGTTCCTTTTTCTCAGTTAGATGAAGGAGACGTTCTACTTAAACCAGAAAATGATTCTAAACGTAATCATAATTGGTCATTTATTAGCATGAATGATGATTATATCGAATTGATTGATCAATCTTATGCAAGGTTAGGAAAAGGAATAAGTTTATTAATTCCAATGTTTCCATTATTTTTATTTTTATTTTACTACATTGGTATTCTTTCTTTTCTTGATAATTCTAGTGTAGGAGAGGCTTTTTTTTTCCTTATAGCTGTACTTTTTGTAATAGGACTTCCTTGTGTTGCATTTCTACGTCCTTACTTTAAATATGATCATAAACAACCTATTTGTAAGCCTGTTCTTTTTAATAGAAAAACAGGTAAAGTTTTTTTCTATATTAATGATCAAGAATATATAGAAAAGAAATGGACAGATGTAGTTTATATTATGGGTAGTAGTTTTGGGCTTTCTGGTATTCCTCTACGAGAACTTCGGGCACATATCATCGAAGACGGCATCCTAAAACATACCTTTGTGATTGGCTTTCCAATGATTGGAATATTCCGCACCCAAGGTTTATGGGCTTTTATTTGTCATTTTATGATGAAAGGACCAGAAGAGCTTTATCCGAAACCGCATCCTATGTACGGTACCATCGATCCGTTTACCCAACTAACCTATTGTCAAAAGGTCGTGGGTGCAAAAGAAAGTTGGAGAGATACATGGAAATCATTTCGAATCATTTATCATTATAATTGGGTTCCAGCTTTATTTGCTTATCCATTTGATGTGTGTAATTTCATCGCAAGAAGAATCTTACTTCATATCAAACCATTACCTGTTTGGCATGAAGATGTAATTAAGAAAAACAAGATGGATCAGGAGCGCCCTGAAGAAATTAGCGCTAAGGATAATTTTGAATTCACAATGTTTAAGATGAAAGATAAATAAAAAGCCCTTATGGGCTTTTTATTTAAGGAAATTGCTGAATCGGACTTCCACCCAAAGCTTGCATCAAAGTTACATAAGCATTATATTGACTTTGCTTGGTTTGAACCAAAGACAGTCGCGCATTACGTGTGGTTTCCTGTGCATCGAGTAGGTTTTTCAACGCAATTGCACCATTACGATAGCGTACTTCAGTCAAACGCTCAGTCTTTTCTGCAAGCTGTACATTACGCTCTTGCAAAGCAACTTGTTGACTTAACTCAGTACGGTTGGATAGCGCATTTTCCACATCGGCAAAAGCCTGATACAAGGTCTGACGATATTGAATAATAGATTTTTCATAATCTAAATCGCTAATCGCAAGGTCTTTCTTCATATCGTTATATTGCAAGAAAGGTAAACTCAAACTCGCACCCAAAGCCAAAGCGGGGTTTTGCAATAAATTACTCAAAGAGGTACTACTCGAGCCTAAACTACCAGTCAAACTAATCGAAGGGTAGTAACTCGCTTTCGTTGCATCTTTATTTGCCAAAGCTTTACGTAATCTTAATTCGCTCGCTTGTAAATCTGGACGGCGAGACAACAACTCGGCAGGTAAACCTGCTGCAATCGTCGGTAATGCAATTCGAGGTAAACGCTGCGGCTCTGAAATATTCAGTTGTTGCACAGGTTGATGCAATAACACAGCCAATGCAGTACGTGTCTCCACTTTTTGTTGGGCGATTTGGCTTAAGGTCGCTTTTTGACTTTGGACCGACTGTTCCGCTTGGGTTAGATCTAAACCTGACACAGCGCCAGCTTTATATTGCACTTTGACCAATTCATAGGTTTTTTGCGTACTGGCTAAGTTTTGCTGCGCAATACTGTAGCGCTCATTTAAATAGCCAAGCTGCCAATATAGATTAGCTGTTGTTGCAATCAAGCTTTGGGCCGTGGCTTGCAGGTCTTGTTCAGTCGCTAAAGCTTCCCACTTTGCTGCCTCAGTCTGGCTGGCCAAGCGACCAAATAAATCTACTTCATAACTAACGCCACCGCTGAGTGATACACCTTTTGATGAGTCATCACCTGAGTTAAGGTCAAAGTTATGTCCAGTTGAAACACTTGAACTCACGCGTGGCCCTTGTTTATTTTCAGCCAAACCTGCTTGTAGTCGAGCTTGCTGTAAATTAATACCTGCAACAGCAAGGTCCGTATTGGCAGCTAAAACTTGATTCACCAACTGGTTCAATTGAGCATCATTAAACAATGTCCACCATTGGTCAGCATAAGTATCTGCATGAACTTGCTGACTCATGGCTTTCGCATTTTGAAATTGCGTCGGGATTTGTGTTGCAGGAGCTTCATACGGCGTCTTAACCACAGCGGCACAGCCGACTAAGCTAGTTCCGAGAATGAAGGCACTTGCAAGTTTAGTTAAGATCATTTGCATCATTATTTCCTTATTCGCGAGAAAGCGCATCGACAGGGTTAAGCTGTGCGGCATTACGTGCAGGAATAAAGCCAAACACAATACCAATCATACTTGAGCAGACAAATGCAGCTACGATAGACGTCGTTGAATAGGCCATTTGGAATGTTCCACCGGCAAAATGACTAATCAATTGTCCAATACCCAAAGATAATAAAACTCCAAGTACACCGCCTAAGATACATACCAATACAGCCTCAATAAGGAACTGTTGCAGAATGTCACTTTGACGGGCACCCACGGCCATACGTACACCAATTTCTTGAGTACGCTCCGTCACAGAAACCAACATAATGTTCATGACCCCAATACCACCGACGATCAATGAAATTACCGCAATCGCAGACACCAATAAGGTCATCGTTTGCGTAGTTTGTTGAATGGTTTCACGGATACTATCGGAGTTCTGTGTAAAGACATCTTGCGCGCCATGACGTTGCACCAATAAGTTTAATATGGCGTTCTCAGCAGCAGCACTTGGGTATTCATCTTTCACTCGGACAATAATGCTGCGCACATTCGACTGACCTAGCATACGACTCATGACCGTTGAATAAGGCAAATACACATTCAGGCTATCTGAGTTGCCCATCATGCTTTTTTGTTCTTCGATCACGCCAATGATACGGCTCGGCACACTGCCTAATAAAATCACTTGACCCACAGGGTTGGTGCCATCGGCAAAGAAGGTATTTTTAGTATTACTATCAATCACCACATCTTGCGCTTGCTCATTCACACTTTCTTTATCAAAAAGCTGACCAGAAGCGAAGTTCATTCCTTTGACATAGAAGAAATCTTCACTCACACCATTCACTGTGGTTGAAGCCTCTGTATCTTTAAAACGTGCTGTAACAGATGAATTGACTGAAGGACTAACGCCATCGACATAAGGCTGCTCAGCAAGGGCTGTCGCATCGGCTGGAACCAATGTTTTTACTTGGGAGGATCTGGAATTATCACCAAAGCCTCGACCTTGATACACCGTGATGGTATTGGTACCTAAACTGCTGATATTTTCTAAAATTTGCTTTTGTGAACCATTCCCAAGAGCCACAACAGAAACCACAGAAGCGATACCAATAATGATCCCGAGCATGGTTAAAAATGTACGCATACGGTGAGCATTCATGGCTAAAATCGCCATACGGAAGGCTTCACCTAAACGGTCAACGGCTGAGCGCCAGCTCGAGGTTTTTTTCTGTGTGTTTGGAACGAGTTGTTGTTTTTCTAAAGGTTCATCATCTGTTTCAGGCACATTGGGCTGATCTGAGATGATATTACCGTCAGAAATTTCAATAATTCGCGTCGCATTTTTCGCAACATTATGATCGTGAGTGACCAATATAATAGTATGACCTTTGGCATTGAGTTCGCGCAAAATCCGCATCACTTCAATACCACTATTCTTATCCAATGCACCGGTCGGTTCATCGGCAAGAATAACATCGCCACCATTCATGAGGGCACGCGCAATCGACACACGTTGTTGCTGACCACCCGAAAGTTGGCTCGGACGGTTTTGGGTTTTTTCACCCAGTCCTAAGTCAGTCAGCAGTTGCTTGGCACGTGCATTGCGTTCGGTTGCATCTGCACCGGCATAGATTGCGGGGACTTCAACGTTACCTGCAGCATTCAAATCACCGAGTAAGTGATAACGCTGGAAAATAAAGCCAAAATATTCACGGCGTAACTGTGCCAGTTCATCTGGTTCAAGTTCACGCGTTTCGCGCCCTTTGACTTTGTAGCTGCCATTTGTGGGTTTATCTAGGCAACCTAAAATGTTCATTAGGGTTGATTTACCTGAACCAGATTGACCGACAATAGCAACTAATTCACCAGGGTAAATCTCAAGATTCACCCCTTTTAGAATCTGGACGGTGTTTTCTCCGGCAGGGAATTCACGCGTCAGATTCTTGACCTCGAGTAGAGGTGTTTGATGTTGACTCATGATTACATTCTCATTGGGCCGCCAGCACCACCACGGTTGCTGCGTTTAGCTGAATCATTTGAAGTATCAGAACCGTCGGCAATCACGACTTTGTCACCCTGTTTTAAGCCACGGATCACTTGTGCGGTCACACGGTTATTTAAACCGAGTAATACCGGTTGTGGTTGAGCTGAACCATCGGCTTGTAGTACACGAACCATCGCAACGCTGGCTTTGCCTTGTTTGACCAATGTTTTTTCAGCTTCAGTCAGTTCTAAACGTTTAGGACGGTTTGGATTGTCTTTGTTCGATCTAGCTTCTGCGCTGGCTTTTTTATCAACAGATTCACCATTTGCAGATGCATTATTACGGCTACGTTGTGGACGGTTCGAGGTTTGAACGGCTGCGGCAGGTACAGTCAAGACATTCTTGGCTTCATCTAAAATAATATAAACTTGAGCAGTCATATCGATACGCAATTTGCCGTCTTCATTTGGGACATCAAATAAAGCATTGTAGTAAACCGCAGTACTTGAAGACGAAGAGGTGTTGTTGTTACTTTCGGTGTTAATTGAGTTTGGCGCAGGTTCAACTTGGCGCAGGGTAGCATAGTGTTTTGTTTCACTGTCGCCCAAGGTTGTAAAATAAACGTTTTGACCTTCTTGGACTTTCATCACATCGGCTTCAGAAATTTCAGCTTTAATGGTCATGGTGTCGAGTTTTGCCAATTTCACAATGGTTGGCGCACTTTGGTTGGCATTTACGGTTTGACCTTCTTCAGTCACAATCGCCACGATGGTTCCATCCATAGGTGCAACAATTTGTGTATAGCCTAAGTCTTCTTTTGCAGTCGCTAAAGTTAAACGTGATTGTTCGATTTGTGCATTAATGGCTGCAATATCAGCTTGCGCAGTTTTATAACTTGCTAGCGCAGATTCAAGTTCTGCACGACTAGTCGCGTCTTGAGCGTACATTGCTTGTTGACGATTATATTCAGCTTGGACTTTTGCAAGATTTGCTTGTTTAACTGCCAATTGCGCTTGTTGGTTTTTGATGCTGGCTTCTGCAGTTTTTAAATCATTTTCCTGACGTACCGAGTCAATACGGGCAATCAGCTGACCTTGTTTCACTTCATCACCGAGTTGCACATACATCTTTTTCACCTGACCAGAAACCTGTGCACCAACACTCACCATTTTGGTTGCTTCAAGTACACCTGTTGCAAGTACAGAGTTTTCAATGTCACCACGACTCACTTCAGCAGTAATATATTGCGGCTGAGTTTCTTTAGGTTTTAGGAAATGCCATGCAGTGACAGCGATTGCCAAAGCAACGATGATGGCTACGATCAATTTTGCTGGTTTTATTTTTGGCATGGTTGGCAGTTAAAAGTTTAGAAAGATGATTGAATTATAAGATTTAAATACGGATAAATTGTGAACTTTTTGAACAAATAGAAATTATAATTATTCTTTTATGCTGAAATGCAGGTTATTACAGCCTTTTCATTAGACTAGAAGAGTCTGCGCCCACACAAGCTGGCAATGGCTTGTTGTACTAAGTGCTCAGGATTTTCATGACCTAAACCTTTAATTGACGCGTCTAAACGAAGTAATAGAGCAGGCCAAGTCAGAAATTCATTGGCATTCAAGCGGCGTAGCGCTTGTTGATATAATCCAATTTTCGTTTTCCAAATACCCAGCTGTAAAGCATTTTGTGGTTGCTCAAACAGTTGCATCAGCAAGCGCATTTCCTTGCTGATACTCCATAAAATGAGTGACATTGGCTCACCAGAGGCAATCAAATATTGAAAAATTTTAATTGATTGAGCCAAATTGCCTTGCAGCATGGCATCATTTAAATCGTAAGTGGTGTAGCGTGACTGATCTTGTAAGCAAGCATACAAATGATCAATTTGTATGATGTCTGCTTCAGGATAGGTATCCGCAACTCGCATCAAACTATTCTTGGCTGCAAGTAAGTTATGTTCATGATGCTGTTCTAACCATTGCCATGCATCATTGGCGAGTTGAATGCCGAGTTTTTGTGCTTCAACGGCCAAAATTTGTTGACGGTCTTTGGGATAATTGGCAGTCAGTGCAACATTGACACCATTGGCATCGATGGTTTGAAAAAAGCTGGTTTTTAAGCTGCTGCTATCCTGCTTAGGCATAACAATGAGTAGTAAATTACTTTCGTTATGTTGCAAATAGCTTTTTAATAATTTTAACGCACTGGCATCGGGTTTAATGTTGCCATGCGCCTCAATGGCTAATTGATTAGAAAATAATGACAGGCTATTGAGCGCATTAAAGACATTTTTCCAATCGGAAGCTGAACTGATGTCATAACGTTGACGTTCAACTTCTCGACTATTCCAGCTCTTACGAAATGCATCCAGTAAATTTTGTTCGAGTAAGGGCTCTTGACCATGCAACACCCAGGCACCTTGAGCGTCATCAACACGTTTTAATGCCTGAAGGTAGTCAAGTTTCATGGATGGTTCTTACTCAGCTTTGCTAGGTGCAGTTAATGGATTGGCTTTTGGTAGGCGATTTGAAGAAATCTGACGCACAATCTGTTGTGCAATATCATCAATAATCACTTGTTTTAGATATTTTTCTTCTTGGTCATCGGTGTTCACCGTTGCTACGTCATATTGGTAACTGCGTGTTGCCATTAATGTACGAGGTTCAGTGACTGGATTACCTTGTGCATCTTCAATACGGAACGTAACGTTTAGACGCAGTAAGGTTTCTACCAACTTACCATTTAACTCTAAACGACGAGGGGTGTAATCGAGTACGTGGAGGACATAGGCATCAGGATTATTGCTTAGTTGTACGCCGGCAGAACCTAAATAGATAGCCAATTTTTCATGGAGGTCATCGGTCTCTTCAGGCAGGACGAGACGCATTTTAGAATAGGCAACTGGTACAGAAGCAGGATTGGCACCTTTTAAGTGAAATCCACAACCGACCATGCCTGCGCTTAGGCCCAAAGTTAATACAATTGCAGCAACACGTTGAACCAAATGCATGTGGTGTCCTCTGTTTCCCGAAAGGGATAATTTTTGAAATCCTGTGTGGATTGTAAAGTCAAAGCCCGTTGACTGGCAACGGGCTTTGTTTGGGAATTGTGAATTCCTTCATAAAGTTCCTTCTCCCTCTGGGGGAAGGCTAGGATGAGGGTGATTTTTTCAACTTAGCTCTCCCTAACCCTCACTTGCAGAATTGTTTAAAGCAGTGCTTAAACAATTCTTCAGGAGAGGGAACATAAGGATATTAAACCACCAAGTTCACTAACTTACCTGGTACAACGATTTCTTTCTTCGTCGGGCCAGTCAAGAATTGCTGAACTTCTGGAAGTGTTTTGGCTTGTGCCAAGATGTCATCTTTCGACGCATCTACAGAAACTTCTAATTTGCCACGAAGTTTACCGTTCACCTGAACCACAATGGTTTGGGTGTTACGAGTCAATGCAGATTCATCCACTTGTGGGAATTGTGCTGATGTTAATTCGATACCAAACTCAGCCAATAATGTTTGACTCAAGTGCGGTGCAAATGGTGCAAGTAAAGTTAAAAGTGCGGTAATAGATTCACGTGCAACGGCGGCATCGTTATCATCTTTTACTTCAAACTTATTGTTTGCGTTTAGAAGTTCCATCATCGCTGCAATAGCAGTGTTAAATGCATGACGACGTGAAATGTCATCACCCACTTTTTGGATGGTTTCATGTGTTTTACGACGTAGGTCTTGTGCAGCAGTTGAAAGCGTAGCTTTATCAATCGCAGTTGCTTGCTTGCCTTGTTCAAGGAAGCCAGTCGTTAAACGCCATACACGTTTCAAGAAGCGGTTTGCACCTTCAACACCGGCATCAGACCATTCAAGTGATTGATCTGGTGGCGCAGCAAACATCATGAACACACGCGCAGTATCTGCGCCGTATTGGTCAATAATCGCTTGTGGGTCGATACCGTTATTTTTCGACTTCGACATTTTCTCTTGACCACCAACGATCACGTCCTGACCATCTTCTTTGTATTTCGCAGAAGTGATACGACCTTTTTCGTCTTTTTCAAGTTCGATGTCAGCAGGGTTAAACCACGTTTTCTTACCTGATTCAGCTTCGCGGTAGTAAGTATCTGCCAATACCATACCTTGGGTGAGCAAGTTAGTGAATGGTTCGTTGCCTTGTACCACGCCTTCATCACGCATGAGTTTGTGGAAGAAACGTGCATAAAGTAAATGCAGAATCGCGTGTTCAACACCACCGATATATTGGTTTACAGGAAGCCAAGTTTGACCTGCTTCAGGTTTCACCATGCCATCGGTAAAGTCTGGAGATGCATAACGTGCATAGTACCAAGAAGATTCTACGAATGTATCGAGCGTATCTGTTTCACGACGAGCGTCCCCACCACAGCATGGGCACGTTGTTTCGTAGAATTCAGGCATTTTGTTCAATGGATTACCTGAACCATCTGGTACAACGTCAGTTGGAAGTACAACAGGAAGCTGCTCTTCAGGTACTGGCACTTGACCACATGTATTACAGTTAATCATTGGAATTGGACAACCCCAATAACGCTGACGAGATACACCCCAGTCACGTAAACGGAATTGAACTTTAGAATTCGCAAGCTCTGTTGGTTCTAATTTCGCAAGGAATGCATCGTATGCGCCTTGGAAATCTAAACCATCAAATTCGCCTGAATTAACAAGTTTACCTTCTTTCGAGCCGTACCATTCTTGCCATTGAGTTGCGTCAAAGTCTGCATCATCAGCGCCTTTGGCATCAATCACTTGCTTAATGGTTAAGCCGTATTTGTTGGCAAATTCAAAGTCACGTTCATCGTGTGATGGGACTGCCATCACTGCGCCTGAACCGTAAGACATTAATACGTAGTTTGCGATCCAAACCGGAACTTCTTCGCCAGTGACAGGGTGCTTCACAGAAAGACCTGTTGCCATGCCTTTCTTCTCAGCAGTTGCTAGATCTGCTTCTGCAACTGAACCCATACGGCATTCTTCGATAAATGCTGCAAGATCCGGGTTGTTTTCAGCTGCTTTAAGTGCCATTGGGTGCTCTGCTGCAACGGCAACATAGGTCACGCCCATTAAGGTATCAGCACGAGTCGTAAATACCGTTAAACCATCTGCATAAATTTCTGGATTTGCTGATGGGAAGGTAATGTCCATCCCTTGTGAGCGACCAATCCAGTTACGTTGCATGGTCAACACTTGTTGTGGCCAACCGTCTTTTAGCGTGTCTAAATCGTCAAGTAATTCTTGCGCATAGTCAGTGATGCGGAAGTAGTACATTGGAATATCACGTTTTTCCACCAACGCACCTGAACGCCAACCGCGTCCATTTTCAACTTGTTCATTTGCAAGAACAGTTTGGTCGACTGGATCCCAGTTTACTGTTGAAAGTTTACGGTAGATCAGACCTTTTTTATAAAGTTGAACAAATAACCATTGTTCCCAGCGATAGTATTCTGGTGTACAGGTCGCAAATTCACGATCCCAATCTACAGAAAGACCTAACTTTTTAAGCTGATTACGCATGTAATCGATATTTTCAAAAGTCCATTTTGCCGGTGCAACTTGATGCGCAATTGCAGCATTTTCTGCAGGAAGACCGAAAGCGTCCCAACCCATAGGTTGAAGTACAGTTTCACCTTGCAGGCGATGGAAACGGCTAATTACGTCACCAATAGTGTAGTTACGCACATGACCCATATGGAGTTTGCCACTCGGGTAAGGGAACATCGAAAGGATATAACGACGTGGGCCTTCTACTTGGTCGGCAACTTTAAAGGCTTTGCGAGTTTCCCAGTCCTGTTGGACGCTTGGTTCAATCGCACTGGCTTGATATTCAGGGTCAATGTGAGTAGTCATAAACGTAAATTAGAAATAACGGTTAAAAAGTTTGTGCTACAGCATAGCGCAAAAAGCACTTAGAGTGAATTTTGCAATGCGTTCGCAAGATAAATAATCGAATTTAAACTGCAGTGTTTTGATCAATCTTATTGAGGTGCGGCAGAAACTGCTTGACCTTGGCGAAGGGCGTCATTGGCTTCTCGTTGTTGGTCTTGTTGTTGCTGTTCTTGTTTCTCTGCTTCACGTGAAACATTTTCATTATTTTGGGTTGGATTGGCTTGAGTAGATTGGCTTGCACCATAAGTATTTACTTTACCTTTACGCTGAGCATTCTTAGGTGGCGGTGTAGTGGTGTAATGTGTTGAACCTTTCGAATCCACCCATTTGTAATATTCTTTGGCTGAGACCTGTGTAGTTGTTAAACCTAAGCACAATGATGAACATAATAGCGCAATAGGTGTGAATGCAATTTTCATAACATTTCTTTCCGTGATTTTGAATGCGATGCAGGCGAATATTTCTAAATTTTGCGCTAATTTAAATCTGGAATCTATGCCTTTTTAAGGTGGAATAGATAAGTGGGCGAACAGGGCGATGTAATCGCAGTTTGGGGAAGTCGTTATGGTTTTATTTTGAGCAATTTTGTGACCTAAGCACTAAAAATCAGTAGTGCTAAGAGGAGTAATAACTGAAAAAGTGCAGAAGAATAGAAATAATTCATTTAAATTATTTATTAGATTTATAAAAGTTTTTAATGGTTGTTTGAATAAATTGTTATGAATGAAGCAACTGTTAAGAATAACTGCAACAGGTTGTTGAATAAAAAACAGTCGGTCTGTAATTAATCAGAAAAAAGCCAATCTTTAAACTTGACTTTAATGGTCGAAACCACAAAAATGCTGTCTTTAGTTTTATATGCCTTAGATCGATCACCCTTCGAATGAGTGCATTTTAGCAATGGACATCTTCTCTAGCCGAGACGTTGAACAAAGCCAACAAAATATGTTTATCCCAACATGTTTTAGACCCCATATTGCTCAAACAGCAAGCAGGTCAGATTTTTTTCTTATTGCTATGAAAACTATGAAATTTGTGTGCTATAACAGAGCACACAGTTAATGAATTAACCACGACAAATGCCCTCCATTTGTGCGTGAAAAAAGATTAGGGTGAATCACGTTGGAACTTTTATCTGGTGGTGAAATGCTTGTTCGCGCTTTAGCGGACGAAGGCGTTGAACATGTTTTTGGATACCCAGGCGGCGCAGTACTCCATATTTATGACGCGCTATTTCAACAAGACAAAATAAATCATTACCTCGTACGTCATGAACAAGCAGCGGGCCATATGGCTGATGCTTACTCACGTGTAACGGGTAAAACAGGTGTGGTTCTCGTCACATCTGGTCCGGGCGCAACAAATACCGTAACGCCAATTGCTACTGCTTATATGGACTCAATCCCAATGGTGATTTTGTCTGGTCAGGTTGCAAGCCATTTAATCGGTGAAGATGCGTTCCAAGAAACGGATATGGTTGGTATTTCGCGTCCAATCGTTAAGCACAGCTTCCAAGTGCGTCACGCAAGTGAAATTCCTGCAATCATCAAAAAAGCATTTTATATTGCATCATCAGGCCGTCCAGGTCCTGTAGTTGTCGACATTCCTAAGGATGCGACCAACCCTGCAGAAAAATTTGCATACGAATATCCTGAAAAAGTGAAGATGCGTTCGTATCAACCACCACACCGTGGTCACTCAGGTCAAATTCGTAAAGCAATTGATGAATTAATTCATGCGAAACGCCCGATTATTTATTCAGGCGGTGGTGTTGTTCAAGGTAATGCGTCAGCGCAATTGACTGAGCTTGCACATTTATTGGGCTACCCAGTAACTAGCACATTGATGGGTCTTGGTGCTTATCCAGGTAACGATGAACAGTTCATCGGTATGTTGGGTATGCATGGTACATACGAAGCAAACATGACTATGCACAACGCAGATGTAATTCTGTGTGTAGGTGCGCGTTTTGATGACCGTGTAACCAATAATCCTGCGAAATTCTGTCCAAATGCCAAAGTTATTCATATTGACATTGACCCAGCGACAATTTCGAAAACGATTATGGCGCACATTCCAATTGTGGGTGCAGTAGAACCTGTATTGACAGAAATGTTGTCACAATTGAAACAGTTGAATGTGTCTAAGCCAAATCCAGAAGATATTTCAGCTTGGTGGAAACAAATCAATGAATGGCGTCAAGTTCATGGTTTGAACTATGACAAGCCAACTGATGGTTCAATGAAACCGCAACAAGTGGTTGAAGCATTAGACAAGATTACCAATAGCCAAGCGATTATTACTTCTGACGTTGGTCAACACCAAATGTTTGGTGCGCTTTACTATAAATACACACGTCCACGCCAATGGATCAACTCTGGCGGCTTGGGTACGATGGGAGTTGGTTTGCCATACGCAATGGCGGCGAAACTTGCATTCCCTGAGCAAGACGTTGTGTGTATTACTGGTGAAGCATCTATTCAGATGTGTATCCAAGAGCTTTCTACATGTAAGCAATATGGCTTAAATGTAAAAATTCTATGCTTGAATAACCGTGCTTTAGGTATGGTTAAGCAATGGCAAGACATGAACTATGAAGGTCGTCACTCAAGCTCTTATGTTGAGTCACTTCCTGACTTCCCTAAATTAATGGAAGCGTATGGTCATGTAGGTATCGAAATTAACCATGCAAATGAGCTTGAATCTAAACTTGCTGAAGCGATGGCGATTAATGATAAATGTGTATTCATTAACGTGATGGTTGACCGCACTGAGCATGTATATCCAATGTTGATTGCAGGTCAATCAATGAAAGATATGTGGCTACACAAAGGGGAGCGCACACAATGAGACATATTATCTCTGTACTCGTAGAAAACGAAGCTGGTGCGCTTTCACGTTTAGTGGGCCTGTTCTCTCAACGTGGTTATAACATCGAAACTTTAAACGTTGCACCAACTGAAGATCCAACGCTTTCTCGTTTGACATTGACCACTTATGGTGATGATCACAAGATTGAGCAAATCACCAAGCAACTGAACAAACTTGTTGAAGTTGTGAAAGTTGTTGATTTGTCTGAAGGTGCACACATTGAGCGTGAATTGATGTTGATTAAAGTGAAAGCTTTAGGTGCAGCACGCGCTGAAATTAAACGTACTGCCGACATTTTCCGTGCACAAGTGGTAGATGTAACGCCAACCACGTATACCATTCAAATTGCAGGTACAACTGAAAAGATTGATGGTTTTATTGATGCCTTGGCTGAGAACACAATTTTAGAAGTTGTCCGTTCTGGTGTATCTGGTATCGCACGTGGCGAAAAAGTTTTAACGATCTAATTTTTTAAATAAATTCATCCTCACTCGGAAGGGTGAGGGCTTAACGAAGTGAACAAACAACAAAATCACAGCGTTAAGTCACAGGAAACAAATGCATTTTAGCGGAGACAGCAATGCAAATTTTTTACGATAAAGACACCGACTTATCTATCATCCAAGGCAAAAAAGTAGCAATCATTGGTTACGGTTCTCAAGGTCACGCGCATGCGCTTAACCTTAAAGATTCTGGCGTTGACGTAACTGTTGGTCTACGTGCGAACTCTACTTCTTGGAAAAAAGCTGAAAATTCAGGTCTTAAAGTTGCTGAAGTTCCTGCTGCTGTAGCACAAGCTGACGTAGTGATGATTTTGACTCCAGATGAGTTCCAATCACAACTTTATCGCGACGTAATTGAGCCAAACATCAAGCAAGGCGCGACTTTAGCATTTGCTCACGGTTTCTCTATTCTTTATAACCAAGTTGTTCCACGTGCTGACTTGGACGTAATCATGGTTGCACCTAAAGCACCTGGTCACACAGTACGTTCTGAATACCAACGTGGTTCAGGTGTTCCAGATCTAATCGCTGTACACCAAGATGCTTCTGGTAATGCACGTAACGTAGCGCTTTCTTACGCTTCAGGTGTAGGCGGTGGTCGTACTGGTATCATCGAAACTTCATTCCGTGAAGAAACTGAAACTGACCTTTTTGGTGAGCAAGCAGTTCTTTGTGGTGGTGCTGTTGAACTTGTTAAAATGGGCTTCGAAACTTTGGTTGAAGCTGGTTATGCTCCAGAAATGGCGTACTTCGAATGTCTACACGAGCTTAAATTGATCGTTGACTTAATGTTCGAAGGCGGTATTGCGGACATGAACTACTCTGTATCTAACAACGCTGAATACGGCGAATATGTAACTGGTACTGAAGTAATTAACGAACAATCTCGTGAAGCGATGCGTAATGCGCTTAAACGTATTCAATCTGGTGAATACGCGAAGATGTTCATCCAAGAAGGTGCGTTGAACTATCCTTCTATGACTGCTCGTCGTCGTCAAAACGCGGCGCATGGTATTGAAGTAACTGGTAACAAGTTACGTGCGATGATGCCTTGGATTCAAGCAAACAAAATCGTTGATAAAGAGAAAAACTAATTTCTCGAATCAGTTGATTTGAATGCGGAAACCCACTCTTTTTGAGTGGGTTTTTTATATTGGAAACTTCATGCCTTAAAAATGGAAAAGTGGTGCGTACTTTGTGTTTCATTCAAGGCTGTACTTTTCCTCCTCTTACTTCTTAAAAAAACAGTGTTTTATACATATTGGATTGAATTAAATAAAAGCTTTGAGTAAGTGAACACTATTTTCTTGACCAAGTTGTATTAATGCAAAATTCACATATCTTAAGTAAGTTTTTTATCATTGAATGTGGAGCTAAGTTTATTTAGAGAATGATTGATGGTGAGTAAAAACATATAAGCTAGAAATACGTGAACTTTGAATGAAAAGTAATTCTGTAATTTATTTTTGTTTCAAATCTCCTATATTTGTGTCATGTGTGTGGAATTTGGATTGTGATAGAGTTGACATAATTGATGCTACTCGTGTGGTGACTTCCGTGAGAACAATAAAATCCATCCTATTCTTATCTATATTTATCTCACTCCCTAGTTTTGCTGAAACGACACCAAATTCAACAGAAAATTTAGTCACTTTAAAAGATGTTCGAATCTCAATGCAGCGAATGCTGAAGTCAACTGATGGGGCGTACTTTTTAGATTTATATGCAGGGATTTGGAATCCTCATGGAACCTTGAGTAATTTGCAAGAGCAAACAAGGACTATGTTTAAAGGCAGTCAAAAAGGCGATTTAATCTCACTACAGTCCACCGATCAAGCTGAAGCCAATCCCTACACTTTAACGGGGAATTTGAATGCTAATTCGGGGCAATTTAAAGCTGAACTTAGTGATTTAAAAAATCCAAATACAAAGAGAGCGGTCACCTTTGAACCTGCATTTAAAGCAGTAGATAAGCCATTATTGGTTTTTAAATTCTACGGTTTGGAGGGTGCAGATCAGCCTTACGGTCGAACGCTAAAACGTGTAGATGTTATAAATAAAAATAATGGGCAAGTGATTCAAAAGCTAGAAGGATTTAATGCCTTTGGAAATAGTATTGGTTTTCTTGATATGAATTTCGATGGCTTTTACGATGTTGTACTGTCTGATACTTCAGAAGCCCGTAAAATTGAAGATAAACGCTTTATATACTGGATGTACAACCCGCAACTCAAAGCATTTCAACGCTCACCACAACTGGAAAAAATCGTAGGTTTTCCAACGTTGAAAGGAGAAAGTCAAAAAATTGATTTTGGTGTAGGTGGTCAGTATCGTGTTGATCAAGGATTGTTATATCCCTTAAATGATGAATAACATAAATCCAAATAAAAGCCCTTTGTGAATGCATGGGGCTTTTTTATGCTGTGAATGTAGAAAGTAGTTAAACATGAAATGATGAATTAAGTGAGAGATGTTGAAGCAGATTTATTGATTAAATAAATTAAGAGTTATCGATAAAAAAACAGTAATAGTGGAGTAATATTTATGAACCAATGAACATGATTTTTACATTATTAAAATCTTTCACAAGTTTAAAAAATATAAAGATTAGGGTTAAGTGTGCTTTTTATGTAATTTGGATGTCATTAAGGTTAATTAAAAAGTGAAATTGTGACAATAAATGTAATATTTGGTGATCGAGTGTTTATAAAAAATTAAGAAAAGACATACCTGAAATAGGGGATTCAGGATTTGAATTTTGAGATGGATTTGCATTCTTAATCGGTATACTTAAAAAATATATGTGAATATTCATTTAATTAAATTTTAATTAAAGCTGATTTTGAGTTATTTTGCGATTAATTTGTTGAATGTGTAACATATTGTAAACTTATTTTTTTGTTAAATACGATTAAAAACAGTTACTTAGATTATCCCAAAAAATAGGGAGAACGAAAAAATACCAAAAAATTGGGAGTTGGTTAACAGTTTTGAATTTTTTGTAGATTTTTTTAAATCATTAATAAAAACAATACTTTTTTTATAACGATGCAGGAAATTTTCAGAAACTAATAAATTCACGTGATTTTTCACTAATAGGTTTTTTTTATTTTGAGATGCATAAGAATGGATTTACTCAAGTGGAGTTGATGTTTCAAGCACACCGAGTGGAATGGAACTCTAAGTTAGGGTATTAAAAATTATAAATTTTCTTTGAAAAAAGAATGCGGAGAAATGGTATGTCTACATCTAAAATTTTAACTGCAGTTATCACTGCAGCAGCATTAGCACTTCCTGCAACAGCTGCATTTGCAGGTAAACCAAAAGAATCTAAACAATGTGGCGGTGCACCGTGTGAAGGTGAAATCGATATTGAATTGGAAATCTTAAAAGCGTGTGAGTTATTGGTAGGTAAAGACATTAAATTGGCTGAAACTAGCTACACAGGCTCAAGTTCTTTCCAAGTAACAACGAATACGCCATACACACTAAATTTATCTACACTAAATGCTGGTACAAGTGCAGATACTTTTGTTAAACATGCAACCACTACTGATAAAGTATTTACAAAAATCACGACCTCAAAAGGTGGTGTGAATTATCCAATCGGTTCTACACCTGTAGCAGGTATGTCTGTAGATAACTTTGCAGTGACAGTTGCGCCTAAAACAGCTGTTTCAGCTACTCAACGTGCTGGTATTTACAAAGATACTTTATTCATTAAAGTAGCGTACTAATCGTTTTCTAAGAAGTTGATTCTACATGTGAGGGTCAACTTCTTTTGTTTTTATATATAAAAAAATTAATAAGATTCAAGGGGGATGTATGAAATTTTTAATCAAGGCGCTTTCTTTTAGTCTTATTGTAGGTCTTCTGAATACTGCAGCATTTGCAGGTATTTCAATTAGTCCTGTGCAACTTTATTTAACGGATAAGTCTAAGCAAAGAAGTGCAACGTTTACCCTAGAGTCTAAAGGAGATGATGAGTCTCCACGCGTTTTTGAAGCTCAAGCAGTCAAATGGACACAAAGCCCGACAGGTGAAGATATTTACTCTCCGGTATCTAATATTATTATTAATCCTAAAAACTTTATTTTAAAGCCGAATTCAAAACAAATGGTTCGTGTAGGCTTTACACAATCTGTTGAAAGCATGAATTTAGCGCAAGAAGAAGCATGGCGAATCATTTATACAGAATTGCCGCAAGTCACCAATGATGATTCAAAAATTGCACTTTTACTCAGCATAAATGTGCCTTTTTTTGTGGGTAAACAAGAACCTGCGTATTTAAAATTTATTTCTACTAAACAAAATGGCCGTACCGTTATTAATGTTGAAAATTTAGCAAAATCACATATTCAAATCCAAAAACTATACGTGATGGATAAAAATAAAAATGTGGTGGCTGAGTCTTCAGATATGAAATATCTCTTGGCACACGGTAAAAATCGTTACGATATTGGAAATGTCACGCTCAATGGTGCAAGCAATTACAAAGTGGTTGTAGAAACTGACAAAGGCGACACCCCTTTGGAGTTTAATTTAGTTGAGTAGTGGCTATGAAAAAAATTACATTGCTTTTGTATTGTATTTTATGTGCCAGTTCTGCTCATGCAGAAGCCGTTGATATGCCGGATGATTTATTTCCAACAAGCATTTGGATTAATGGGGTAGATCGTAGAAGCGAAGTACTGTTGTTCGTTGAAAATAAAATATTTTATGTTGAATGTAGCGATTTAGAAAAACTTCAAATCAAAATGGAAGGGATTAAACGCCATCCCATTAAAAACGCATTTTGTCTCGTTTCAGATCAGGATATGCAAGCCGAATTTGATACAGGCTTACAGGCATTGAAATTAAATTTACCTTCCAAATATTTCTATGGTGTCGAAGCAGATGGGTTAATCACCCAGCCAATGAAAGCAAATTTTGGTGCCTTCTTAAACTATGAAATGCATTACGATAAAACAAGCGAAAATCGTAATTTCGGTACTTTGCCAGAATTGGGCATTTTTAAAGATAATTGGATTTTAAGAAATAATGCCGTTTATCGTAATAATAAAGGGCATGATTATGAAGAAGAAAATTTTGTTCGTTTAAACAGTAGCTTTGAACTCGATTTTGCCAAAAGTGCTACAAAACTGATTATTGGTGATACCACTTCTGCTTATAGTGCGCTGATCCATGGTGTGCGATTTGGTGGTTTAAGTTTTGGTACAGACTATACCTCACGTCCAGACTTTGTCTATTGGAACATTCCAAGTTTAAAAGGAAGTGCAGTACTGCCTTCGACTGTCGATTTGTATATTGACGGGGTGAATATCTATCAAAAAAAGATTTCACCAGGGGATTACAACTTACAGACTGGGGCAAACATTGAAAGCGCAGGAACAGCGCAAATGGTTGTGCAAGATGTGTTGGGCAATACGACGGTAAGAAGCTTTCCAGTTTTGATTAGCAGTAAATTATTGAAAGAAGGTCTGAACGATTACAACGTTTCTCTTGGAAAATTGCGTTATCGCTATGATGAAGTAAACAGTGATTATCGTGAATTTTTTAGTTCAGCCTATCTGCGTCGTGGTGTGACTAGTCGTACAACATTAGGTGCAAGTGGAACCTATAGTGATGAGATAAAAAATGCGGGCTTGCTTTGGACTCAGGCGGTGAATCGTTGGTTCGTGCTCGATAGTATTTTTTTAGGCAGCAAAACTGATGAGCATGATGGTTATTCTGCGGGACTTTCGGTCAGTCGTAATTTTGGTAAATTTAATTTCGGCCTGAGTTCGCGTTATGCCACTAAAAATTATCGTGCTTTAGGGTATGAGGATGAGCATATATTTCCTAAATTTGAAAACATGGCGTATGTCAGTTTCCCGAATTTTCCATTTTTTCAAAATTTAAATATTAACTATATCGAACAAACCCAATACGAAACGGATGATCCGCTACTTCGTAATGATGACCGTAAAATGCTTACCGTTGGTGTGAGTAAGGAAGTCACTTCAAATTTGATGTACACCGCAAACTATTTCCAAGAGTTTGGTGATTCTAAAGATTCGGGTGCCTTTCTTTCTGTGTCTTATAATTTTGGTGGCGGTAAACGTGTACAAGCGGATGTTGGAACCAATAAATCGGGTGGTATACGTTACATTCAAAATTCCTTTGGTGAGTATGGTGCAAACTATTCTATTGGTGCAGATTATCGAAATGATGAGGTTGCATTCAATACTTACGGTGGTTTGTCGACTGATGTCGGTGACCTCATTATGAGTTATATCAAGAGTGATAGTGATTATTCATTCCAGACTGGTTATCGCGGTGCATTGGTGTGGCTTGGCGGGCAGTATGCATTTACTAGTTTTGTAGATAATGCATTTGCACTTGTGAAAGTTGGTGAGCGTGAGGATATTGATGTCATGCGTTCTATGTCGCCAGTTGCGAAAACCAACAAAAATGGTTATGCCTTTGTTCACGATATTGTTCCTTATATTAATTACGATATTTCATTTGATGAAAATCAATTACCCATTGAAAGCAAAGTTCCAAATGCAGCACACCGGTTAGTCGCACTAAGGCAGCGTGGCTATACCATTAATTTCCCAATTTTCGATACGCAACAAGTTTTAGTCAAAATATTGGATGAACAGGGCAATACCTTTATTGCCGGCAGTGAGGTCTCAATTGATACGCCGGAAGCAGATATTTATCCAATTGGTACAGATGGCACAGTGATGTTATATGGCTTGGTTGACGGAACCTACAAATTGACTGTTAGAACCAGTGGTGGTCGCTCTTGTCAGACCACCCTTGTTGTTCCTAAAAAAGTAGAAAACCAAACGCCTGAACTCAAGACATTACTGTGTAAATAAGGAGATTTTAGGATGAAAAGTTTAATATTTGTTTCGACTGTATGTCTCAGTACGATGTCATTTGCTGCACCAAGTTACTGTGAATTAGGTCGTGTAAGTGAGTCACATATGCGTTTGGCTAACTATTATAATAGTCAGGCAGCGAGTAGCTTTAGTGTAAATTGCTCAAATAAATACCGTATACGTTTTAATAGTCGTAACTTGCAAGATTCATCAGGCAATAGTTTTGTGAATAACGGTATGGTGAAACTCAAAACACGTATGACTGTTTCAGGTGCAATGGAAAATATTTGGAATGTACCGACGGAACAAGGTGCTGGGCGTAATGATTATGTGGTTGCAGTCCGCCTTGTAGAGCGAGTGACGTCGACAACGCCAGCAGGCAAGTATAAAGATACGGTATTTGTAAATATGGTGTTCTAAGGTCCAAAGATTTTATGAATGAAGGATTTGTACTAAGCATTATCATTAAATTGTCAAAAACCTCAGCTAAGCTTGAAAAAAATAAAAGCTTGGTGAGTTATGGTAAGTTCAGCAAAAAGCAGATTATTAAAACCAGATAATTTTTCTGAAACCTTTAAATTTTACTTTAAACCTAAGGCCAAACAAGATCGAGTAAATGACCTCGCGGTATTGGAACGTTCTTACCGATCAAAATTAAAAATCACCTTGGTCACTGAAACTTGGGCGCCTGAAATTAATGGAGTCGCCCATTCACTTTTACAGCTATGTAAAGGTTTGCAGGGATTAGGTCATCAAATTCAGTTGATACGTCCCGAGCAAAAAAATATATCTGATGAGTTTAAAGCGAATCAAGAATGCTTGGTTTGGGCAAAAAGTATTCCAAAATATGCAGATATGCAGTTTGGTATGCCGCAATATAAAAAAATACAAAAAGCGATAGCCTCTTTTCAGCCTGATATTGTGCATATCGTGACAGAAGGGCCGCTTGGATTAACGGCTCAATATGTAGCGCAAGCGCAAAAAATACCTGTCTCTAGCGGTTTTCATTCTGCGTTCCATGATTTTAGTCGATTCTTTGATTTGGCTTTTTTAATGAAGCCAGTACAGCATTATTTACGTTGGTTTCATAATAATACCCAGTTGACCTGCGTTCCGAGTCAAGATACGGCAAATGCATTACGCTCACTCGGTTTTAATTGTCCCTTAGTCGTGGTGGGTCGTGGGGTGGATCACACGCGATTTTCTCCGCAACATTTGAGTACAGCATTAAGGCAACAATGGAAAGTTGATGAAGATACACGTGTCATGCTTTATGTGGGTCGCTTGTCACCTGAAAAAGAAGTGGATGTGCTTATTAGTGCATATCGTTCCATGCAAGTTAAAAGTAATAAATTAACCCAATTGGTTATTGTGGGGGATGGCCCTGATCGTGAACGGTTGGAACAGTTAGCGATGGGATTAGATGTCATTTTTATGGGGAGTTTAAGCGGGCAAGCATTGTCAGAAGCTTACGCAAGTGCTGATGTATTTGTGTTTGCCAGTCAAGTGGAAACTTTTGGAAATGTGGTGCTTGAGGCAATGGCGAGTGGTTTACCAGTCGTTGCCTATAATGCTGCCTGTGCAAGCGTGCATGTGCGTTCAAATACAGGTTGGCTGAGTGAACTGGGACGCACAGATGATTTTATACGGCATATACAAGGCTTACCTAGTCGAAAAACCTTACAACAAATGGGAATGTGTGCCGCACAGGATGCTGCTAAAGTGGGTTGGCAGCATCCTGTACAACAATTTGAACAGGCGCTATATCACGTTGTTGAACAGACTTTAGTGGCTTAATGGTGATGATCATGTGAAAAAAGCCACTACTATAGAGCATTCATCAAAATGTCATGAAAGCATCATTTATATGTCAAATGAGCAGAGTAAATTCAAAGCTAAATAAAATCTGATGAAAATAACAAGAGACATCTAGCGTGACCTCAACACAGTCGAGAATGAGACTGTAAATAGGAGTAAAGCGATGAATTTAAAAAATGCAAAAACAAGAATGCTCTCCCTAGACTTAAAAGGTTGTTTGTATCTTAATCATTTCTCCCACCAACAAGCTGTAGCGCAATTTTTTAAAATGATTAGCCGATTGGGCGATGGTCTGTTTTGGTATGTGATGTTATTTACTGTTTGGTTGCTACAAGGTTTTGCCTATAGCCTACATATATTGTATGTGGTGCTGGGTGGTTCGATTGGTACCACATTATATAAATTATTAAAAAAGAAAACGGTACGACCACGTCCATATCAAGTACATCAAGTGATTCGACTAGGGGAACGTCCACTTGACCATTTCAGTTTTCCTTCCGGTCATACATTACATGCGGTGATGGCAACGACGGTATTGGGTTATATCCAACCGCTTTTATTAATCTTGATGTTGCCATTTACATTGTTGGTGGCACTTTCTCGTATGATTTTGGGCTTACATTATCCGAGTGATGTCGCAGTCGGGGCAATTATCGGAGCGAGCGTGGGGAGTAGTATCATTGTATGTGCTCCATGGTTTGGCTTAATGTTGTAAAAGGCATTTCAGCACCTGTGTTAAATATGGTAATAAAAAATAAAAACTGTTTTTACGGCAGATTGCTGAAATTTGATAAAATGTCGCATCATTCTTTATACGATGTTAGGAAGACCCATGGGTTTACGCTGGACAGATACTATTGATATCGCAATTGAGTTATACGAAGCTCATCCTGATGTTGATCCACAATGGATTCGTTTTACAGACCTACATGCATGGGTTTGTGCCTTGCCTAACTTTAGCGATGACCCAGAAAAGTCGACTGAAGGACTGCTAGAAGGAATTCAGATGGCCTGGATTGACGAAGCAAGTTAATCCCTATATCGAAAAAAGCAATTTTTTTGCAACGCAAAAGCAGAAAATAGCGCATTATTCGGTATAATGCGGCAAAATTTTCACGTCAAATTGACTTAAGGAGCCAATCATGGCTATTGAACGTACTTTATCTATCGTAAAACCAGACGCAGTTGCTAAAAACAACATCGGTGAAATCTTCGCTCGTTTTGAAAAAGCTGGTCTTCAAATCGTTGCAACTAAAATGAAACATTTGACTCAAGCTGAAGCTGAAGGCTTCTATGCTGAGCACAAAGAACGTGGTTTCTTTGGTGACCTAGTTGCATTCATGACTTCTGGTCCAGTTGTTGTTTCAGTTCTTGAAGGTGAAAACGCAGTTCTTGCTCACCGTGAAATCCTTGGCGCAACTAACCCTAAAGAAGCTGCTCCTGGTACAATTCGTGCAGATTTCGCTGTAAGCATCGACGAAAATGCTGCTCACGGTTCTGACTCTGTAGCATCTGCTGATCGTGAAGTTAACTACTTCTTCGCTCAAACTGAGATCGCTCCACGTACTCGTTAATTCGAAGTATTCAAACCAGATAAGTGGTATACTGCTTGTCTGGTTTTTTTATTCCCTGAATAATCCTTCGCTCAAATACTGAGCATCTCCTTTTTATCTTTAGACATGGTTTAGGTAATTACACATGAGTACTGAAGTAGTCGCTACATCAGCTGTTTCTGATGCACAGCAACAATCTCCATCCGCTCCGACGCAGCAAAATACTGTAGAGAAAGTGAATTTACTGGGCATGTCACGTCCGCAAATGGAAAAACTCTTCGACGAAATGGGGGAGAAGAAGTTCCGTGCAGGACAGGTGATGAAATGGATTCACCAATTTTTTGTGACCGATTTTGCTGAGATGACCAATATCTCAGGCAAACTACGTGAAAAACTGGAAAAAATTTGTGAAATTAAAGCGCCTGAAGTGGTGCATAAAAATTATTCTAAAGATGGTACCCGTAAATGGGTGTTCCGCGTTGGCGATGGCGCGGGCTCATTGGTTGAAACAGTACTTATTCCTGCTGAAGATAAAACTGGGGCACGTAAAACTTTGTGTATTTCTTCACAAGTCGGTTGTGCACTGGATTGTTCATTCTGCTCTACAGGTAAACAAGGTTTCCAACGAGATTTAAGCCAAGCTGAAATCATTGGTCAGTTGTGGATGGCAAACTATTCTTATATGGAAGATGTCCCTGTAGCTGATCGTGAACGTTCTGTGACCAACGTCGTGATGATGGGCATGGGTGAGCCATTGCTAAACTATGATGCGGTATTAAACTCGATGCGCATCATGTTGGATGATTTTGCATACGGCATGTCTAAACGTCGTGTAACGTTGTCAACTTCAGGTGTGGTGCCTAAGATTGATCAATTGGCGCAAGATATTGATGTGGCTTTGGCAATTTCCCTACATGCACCAAATGACGAATTACGTAACGAACTTGTTCCAATTAATAAGAAATATCCATTAGAGCAATTGATTGCGGCATGTCAGCGTTATATTGCCAAAGACGGCAATGAAAGTTCACGTAAACACGTGACCATTGAGTATGTTATGTTGGATGGTGTGAACGATCATCCTGAACATGCTCAGCAAATGTTAAAGCTGTTGAAAAATTTACCAAGCAAAATTAATTTAATTCCATTTAACCCGTTCCCGCACGCACCATACGGTCGTTCAAGCCGTAACCGTATTATTTCTTTCCAAAAAACTTTGTCTGATGCCGGTTTTGTGTGTACGATTCGTCAGACACGTGGTGATGATATTGATGCTGCGTGTGGACAATTAGTGGGGCAAGTTGCTGACCGTACACGTCGTGCGGAGCAATGGAAAAAGAAAGTTGCGCAGCAAAATGAGATTCTGCGCTCACAAGGATAATAAAGAGGCAGCCAATTGAAGAAGTTAACCTATAAGTTTGCTTTCGTTTCATCTTTATGTGCATCGGTTTTAGCATTAAGTGCGTGTCAAACTCCTGACGTGGGTAAGAAAGACCCGGAAAAAGCTGTAAAGATTCGAACTCAATTGGCTGTTGAACATCTAAAATCTGGTGACTTGGATGCTGCAAAGCGTGCCCTAGACCAAGCATTAGAAGTGAATTCACGTGATTCACAGGCCAATATGATGATGGGTGTCTTGCTGCAACAAGAAGGCAGTAAAGAGAATCTAGAAAAAGCAGACAGTTATTTTAAGCGGGCGATCTCATCTGACTCAAAAAATTCGCAAGCACGTAACAACTACGGTACGTACTTATATCAAGTTGAGCGCTATAATGACGCGATTGAACAGTTGTCGATTGCTGGGTCTACACTTGGCTATGAGCAACGCTTCAAAGCATTGGAAAATTTAGGTCGTATTTACCTGAAAGTGGGCGATGTAGCGAATGCTGAAAAATCATTCAAACAAGCTTTACAGGCTAATCGTGATTCTTATGTTTCAATGTTAGAGTTGTCTGAAATTTTTTATTTGAATCAGCAATTCCCTGCTGCAACACAAATGTATGAACAATTTGTTCGTGCAGTGGGTCAGAAAAACCAAGGTGCTCGCGCACTTTGGATTGGCATTCGCACAGCTCGTGCCAATGGCGACAATTTGGGTATGCAGGTACTGGTGAACCAGATGCGTGCTTTGTTCCCAGAAAGTCCTGAATACCAACGCTATTTGCAATTACAGTACAGTACTGAGGCCGTATGGAAGTAAATCCTAATTCACCGCAATCGAATGGTTCGAGCGTCGCTCCAAATGCATTAGGAAATGTACAGCGCCCGGGTGAGTATTTACGTCAAGTACGTATTACACAAAAGCTGGAACTTGACGCTGTTTCGTCAGAACTCAATATTCCAATTAAAACGTTGACCGCACTTGAGCAGGACGACTATAAGTCTTTGCCAGAAGCAACCTTTATCAAAGGTTACTACCGGACCTATGCAAAATATTTGAAAGTAGATGCGACCAATATCATTCAGCGTTTTGATGATATTTATGCCAACGATACGGGTTTATTGCCGAACCATGCACTCAACAATTCACCGATTAAAATTATGGGTAAATTGCCGGGTTCTAATCGTGACCGCAACCGCAAATGGTTAAAGCGCGGCTTAATTGCATTGGCAGTGCTAGTCGTGATTGGACTAATTGTGGCTGCTGTGCAAGGGATGTCATCGGATAGCAGTAATGATGATGCTGTAGCGCAAGATGCAAGCTCAGAAGTTCAAGTCTTAAATATGGATGGTGGTTCTGCAGTGTCAGGCGATCAGTTAACTTTAACTTTTAATCGTCCTACCTCGGTTCATATTGTAGATTCGACAGGTAAAGTACTTGCGACAGGTCGTCAGGCTTCGACTTTAAATTTAAATGGTGAAACACCATTCCAAATCCGTTTGGATGACGCTACAGCGGTGTCATTAAGTTTAAATAATGAAAGTATTTCATTGTCACCATACACTGTAAACGGCAAAGCAGAATTCCGTTTATCACGTTAAGGGACAGCAGAGCAGACTGAATCATGATTGAAAATCCAATTAAACGCCGTCCAACACGTAAAATAAAAGTTGGCTCGGTCTATGTCGGTGGTGATGCGCCGATCAGCATTCAAAGTATGACCAACACAGAAACCTGTGATGTAGATGCGACTGTTGCTCAGATTCAACGTTGTGTTGACGTGGGTGCAGATATCATGCGTGTTTCTGTGCCAAGTATGGAAGCGGCCGAAGCATTTGGTGAAATTCGTAAGCGTGTGCAAGTACCACTCGTTGCGGACATTCATTTTGATTATAAAATTGCATTACGTGTTGCAGATCTAGGTGCAGATTGTTTACGTATCAACCCCGGCAATATTGGTTCTGAAGCAAAAATTCGTGAAGTGGTTGCCGCTGCAAAACACAATGACATTTCGATGCGTATTGGTGTAAATGCCGGTTCTTTAGAAAAAGACATTCAAAAGAAATATGGTGAGCCGACAGGTCAAGCGCTACTTGAATCTGCAATGCGCCATATTGATATTTTAGATCGCTTAAATTTCCATGAATTTAAAGTATCTGTAAAAGCATCAAATGTGTTTTTAACTATGGATGCCTATCGTTTATTGTCTGCACAAATTGATAATCCATTACATTTGGGTGTGACAGAAGCGGGTGTTTACCGTACAGGTTCAGTCAAGTCTGCGATCGCTTTAGGTGGTTTGTTGATGGAAGGCATTGGTGACACCATGCGTATTTCATTAGCAGCAGAGCCTGAAGAAGAAATTAAAATTGGTTTTGATATTCTAAAATCATTGGGGCTACGCTCAAACGGCATCAATTTTATTGCTTGCCCGAGCTGTTCACGTCAAGAATTTAACGTGATTAAAGTGATGCAAACATTGGAAGAGCGTCTTGAAGATGTTCGTGTTCCGATGGATGTATCTGTGATTGGCTGTAAAGTGAATGGTCCAGGTGAAGCCAAAGAAGCGGATATCGGTGTAGTAGGTGCAAGTCCACGTTCACTGGTGTATCGTAATGGTGAAAAGAGCCATTTAATTGACACAAATCAGTTGGTTGACGAAATCGAAGCGATGGTTCGTCAACGTGTTAGCGATATTGAAGACGCTAAAGCAAAAGAGATTATTCGCACAAGTTTTTCTGAGTAGATCATGAGTTCAATTGTCGCAATTAAAGGTTTTAACGATATTCTCCCGACGCAAACGCCTGCGTGGAGACGTCTTGAACAACATTTAGCATCTTTAATGGATGCTTATGGTTATCAACAAATTCGTTTGCCAATTGTTGAGCAAACAAATCTGTTCAAACGTTCAATTGGTGATGCAACAGACATCGTTGAAAAAGAAATGTACACCTTTTTGGATAAGGGTAATCCTCCAGAATCGTTAACGCTGCGTCCAGAAGGGACTGCTGGTTGTGTACGTGCAATGCTTGAGCATAACTTGCTTCGTGGCGCGACACCGCGTGTGTGGTATGTTGGCCCAATGTTCCGTTATGAAAAACCACAAAAAGGCCGTTACCGTCAGTTCCATCAGTTTGGTGTAGAAACCTTTGGTGTGGCAACTCCGGATCAAGATGCTGAATTGATTCTGATGACAGCACGTTTGTGGAAACGCATGGGTGTGGCAGATAAAGTTCAGCTTGAACTCAATACCTTGGGTGAGTCTGAAGAACGTGCTAACTACCGTGCTACATTGGTTGAATTCTTAGAATCTCATAAAGCAGATTTAGATGAAGATTCTCAGCGCCGTTTGACTACAAACCCGCTGCGTATTTTGGATTCGAAAGATGCGAAAACTCAGAGCATTCTAGAAAATGCACCAAAACTTCACGACTTCATGGGTGAAGAAACGTTGGCGCATTTTGCGCAATTGCAACAGTACCTCACTGAGGCGGGTGTAAGTTTTGTCATTAATCAAAAATTGGTTCGTGGTCTCGATTACTACAACAAAACCGTTTTTGAATGGACGACAACACACTTAGGTTCTCAAGGGACAGTCTGTGCGGGTGGTCGTTATGACGGTTTAGTGGGGCAATTAAAAGGTAAAGCAGATCAATCTGTACCTGCGGTTGGCTTTGCGATGGGTATGGAGCGATTACTTTTACTTTTAGAGCAAGTTGAAGACAATACGCCAGTACGTGACTGTGAATTGTTCTTGGTATCTGATCCTGTAACACAAGGTAAAGCATTAGTGCTTGCAGAACAGATCCGTGACCAGCTTGAAGCAGCTGGTAGTAATATTCGCCTCAAAGTTGGTTCGCAAGGTTCAATGAAATCACAAATGAAAAAAGCAGACCAAGCGGGTGCTTTATTTGCGGTGATCTTTGGTGAACGTGAACAAGCAGCGAGTCAAGTTTTGGTGAAAGAGCTTGCTATTGCTGAACAGCATGAAGTAAATGTGGCAGAATTTGTTACATTCATCATCGAAAAAATTTCTTCAAAATAAGCCATATAACATAAGGAAAAGGGTAATTTCATGAGCGCATTGAGTGATGAAGCACAACTTGATAGTTTAAAATCGTTTGCTAAAAAATATGGCTCTGCCATTGTTAGCGGCATTTTAATTGCGTTAATTGCCTTTTTCGGATGGGAATACTGGCAGAAGAAAACTTTGGCTGAATCGCAAATGCAAACAGCCAAAGTGCAACAATTGATGGATGATGCGCAAACGGCGACAGGTGATGCGTTCACACAACTTTCTGCTACTGCAGACAAAATTGTGAAAGAAGCACCTGACTCGCCACAAGCCATTCAAACTCAATTGCTTATGGCGAAATTAGCTTATGATAAAGCTGATTATGCAAATGCTGAAAAAGCTTTGAAGAAAGTTGAAAACTCTAAAGTTGATGATGCAGGCTTAATTCAATTGGTTAAATTGCGTTTAGCTTATGCGCAATTGGCTCAAAAGAAATATGATGAAGCTTTAAAAACATTAGAGGCTGTAAAAGAACCTGCATTTACAGCGACAGCTGATGAAGCTCGCGGCGACATTTATGTTGCAAAAAATGATATCGAAAATGCAAAAAAAGTTTACCAAAGTGCATGGGATGCTTTGGTTGAACGTCAAGAAGAACGTCAAATTTTACAAATTAAACTCGAAAGTGTAGGCGTTTTAGTTGATGATCCTGAAATTGAACGTCCAATTATAGATACACAAGTGGAAGCAACTGAATGAATAGAAAATACAAAATTACCTGTGCGCTGACAGTTTTAACACTTGCTTTGACTGGTTGTGCCAGCAAAGGAAAAGTAGAAAAAGTAAAACCAAATCCGCTACCGAAATTAGTGCAGGCAAAAACTTTAGTCCCTGTATTTTCTAACAGTGTTGCGTCGACTGATGAAGCAGATCCACTGCGTTTACGTATGGATGTTGATCAAGGTGTCGTTTTTACCGTAAATCCAAACGGTGAAGTTGAAGCATTTAATGGCAAACAGCGTCTGTGGCAGAAAAAAGTTTCTAAATCTGGCTTAACTGCTGGCGTAGAAGCAGCTGATGGCATTGTTGTGGTCGGGAATGCCAAAGGTCAACTGTTCGCTTTAGATCAAGCAACAGGTGAGCAAAAGTGGGTTGTACAATTAACAGGTGCGCTACTTTCACCATCACTTATTCAAGCGGGTCGTGTTATTTCTGTGACCAATGATGGCACTGTTTACGCGAATGAAGTTGCGACAGGTCACCAAACTTGGACTTACAGTTTGCCAAACGTGCAATTTAGCTTACGTGGCATGGCGGCACCAGTTGCACTTGATGCACGTAATATTTTAATTGCTTCATCAAATGCATATATCTATGTGATTGATGCAATTAGCGGTGTGCCAAAATTACAACGTCGTGTTGCAGTGTCCGATGGTCGTTCTGATATTCAACGTCTAATTGATATTGATGGTGAACCGACTGTTGCTGGTCAATTCTTAATTACTACAAGCTATCAAGGTCAAGTGACTGCATTAGACTTGGCAACCCAGCAAGTTATTTGGAGTAATGACGCAAGCAGTATTCAACGCCCAGAAGTTGTTGGTAATGGCGTGTTCGTTGCTCAGACTGATGGTAAAATTGTGGCTTACGAAATTACATCGGGTCAAAAATTGTGGGAAAATGACCAATTACTTAATCGTAATTTGAGTAACCCTGTGATGCTTGGTCAAGACCTTGTGGTTGGCGATTTAGATGGTGTCTTGCACTTATTAAATCCTGCGACAGGTGAGTTGGTTGGACGCTCTAAAACCAGTGGTGAAGTTCGTACATTACGTGTGGTTGACAATCAACTTTATGTCTCTACACGTAAGGGTGCATTAAGCATTTGGCAGAATCGTTAATTTTTCTGCGGCTTATGTTAAAATAAGCCAAACCGTATTTTTGAACGCGGGGGATTGAACAGTCAATGCCCCGTGTTTTTTATTTATTTTAGGCATTTATCCTAATTCCATTCTTCCTAAGCTTTCTGATGTTCAGACCAGACCTAACTGGCTGATCTGGAATAAAGGTTAATCTATGAAACCCGTAATTGCGCTCATTGGTCGTCCGAACGTCGGAAAATCAACGTTATTTAACCAGATTACCAAGAGCCGTGATGCTCTCGTTGCTGATTTTGCCGGTCTGACTCGTGACCGTAAATATGGTGATGCGACCTATCAAAATAAATCCTTCATTGTTGTCGATACTGGTGGTATTGGTGAAGCTGAAGGTGGTATCGATTCATACATGGCAGAACAGTCAAAAACTGCAATCCATGAAGCAGACATCATTGTTTTTGTTGTCGATGCACGTGCAGGTCTTTTAGCATCTGATGAACAAATTGCGCGTGACTTACGTACTTTAGGTAAAAAAGTATTTTTGGTTGCCAACAAAGTAGATGGCGTACACGCTGAAGCTGCTTTGGTTGAATTCTTTAAACTTGGTATGGGCGAGCCTTTACAAGTTGCAGCAAGTCATGGTCGTGGTGTACAGCAAATGCTTGAAGAAGTATTGGCTGATGTCCCTGAAGATGAAAATCCAGATTTACATGACCAAGATACAGGCTTACGTTTAGCTGTCATTGGTCGTCCAAACGTGGGTAAATCTACCCTAGTAAACCGCTTGCTAGGCGAAGACCGTGTGGTCGCATTTGACCAACCGGGTACAACACGTGACTCGATTTATATTCCGTTTGAACGTGACGGTCGTAAGTACACTTTAATTGACACAGCAGGTGTGCGTCGTAAGGGTAAAGTTGATGAAATGATTGAGAAATTCTCAATTGTGAAAACTTTACAAGCGATGAAAGATGCCCATGTTGTTGTGATTGTAGTGGATGCGCGTGATGGTATTGTTGAGCAAGATTTACATTTGATTGGTTATGCACTGGAAGCAGGGCGTGCCATGGTAATTGCGATCAACAAATGGGACAACATGTCTGAATATGATCGTAAACAATGTAAGTTAGATGTTGATCGTCGTTTTGACTTTATTCCATGGGCAAAAATTCACTTAATTTCTGCATTGCATGGTACTGGTGTAGGTGATCTTTACCCATCAATTCACCGTGCTTATGATTCTTCACACTTGAAAGTGTCGCCTGCGAAGATTACGCAAATTTTGAATGATGCAACTGAAGCGCATCAACCACCAATGGTAGGTGGTCGTCGTATTAAAATGCGTTATGCTCACATGGGTGGACAAAACCCACCAACGATTGTTGTACACGGTAACAAAGTTGATAAAACGCCCGCGGATTATCGTCGTTATTTAGAAAACGTATTCCGTAAAGTGTATAAACTTGAAGGTACACCAGTACGCATCGAATTTAAAACTTCAGATAACCCATTTGAAGGTCGTAAGTCTCAAATGGATGAACGTACGGCAGCGCGTAAACGTCGCTATGTTCAGAAGTTTAAGAAAGCAGAGAAGAAATTTAAACGTTAATTACTGCTAAATTTCTAAAAAAGCCCATCACATGATGGGCTTTTTTATGTTTAATATTTAATTTTTTTTAGATTTTACATTTTTTGGCTTGGCGATAGATTTCAATATTGTCTAGATTCGCACGCGCGACTTCTAAGGTTTGCTGTGCTGTTGCAGCATCTGTTTGAACATTTTTGTTGCCAGAAAATGCGGTTGCCAATTGTCCCATACGTCCCGCAGTTTCAGATTGACCTGCAAAGGCAGACAAGGTATTTCCAGCCAGTCCAGCCCATTTTGAAATTTTATTATTTTGTTGAGCAGTGGCTTGGCTTGCTGCTAATTCAGACGCTTCTAAGGTGCGTTCAAATGTTTTCTTTTCTACAGCAAGGTCGGTGCAATCTAAAGTTTTTAAGTAGCTCGTGCTATATACACTGTTGTTGCTATTGCTCGCTTGATTAAAATTAGATGCATATCCACGATCAGCTTGTGCCACTGCACTTGCTGCTTGAGCACGGCTTTGACTCATACGCGCTTCAGCTTGGTCCATAATTGCGCCATTTTGTGCACCCATCACCGCAACGGCAGCATCTAATAGCCCCGCGTGTGCATTGAACGTTAAAGTACTCACCGTACATACGAATAATAATTTTCTTAGCATTTTATAAACCCCTATATATTTAAATAAACCGTATTTAAAAAACTAGAGTATTTTATCTAAATAAAGGTTTATTTAAAATAAATATTTGAAAATAAACGTTATATTTTATTTTTTATAAATAATTTTGGTTTGCTATTTAGCTAGGTTTAATATTTATGTCATGCTTCGTTTTAATCTGAATATTTTGATGTAGTAAACTAGACCGTAAATAAGGCAAGTCATAATCAGAAGGGGCAAGAGTGTCATGGCGAATATAGTTTTGGATTTTAGTTCGCTGAACGATATTGTTCCTCTGACACATGGTTTAACACGAAAAGAACTGATTGAGCATCGTAAACAAGCGATCTATCAATATCGAAATCAATTACTCACCCTAAAGCTGCATAGTGAAATTAAAAGCTCAGATTTTGCCAAAACTGAATTTGGTAAGCCTTATCTTAGTCATTTCCCTAATTTTCATTTCAACCATAGCCATAGTCAGCAGCATTATGTTTTGGCCAGTAGCCAAAAAATGGCAAATTTGGGTGTCGATATAGAGGACTTAAATCGAAAAGTACGCTTTGAACAAATGGCGCAGCACATCTTTCACCCTGAGGAAATGAAACAATGGGAGAGTATTGATTTTGATCCACACTATTGGTTTAAAGTTTGGACCACCAAGGAGGCTGTTCTTAAAGCATCTGGTTTAGGCATTCGATTGAATTTGACCGAGCTGAATACACAGTGTCATGCGACACAAAATGGCGGTATTTGTCATCATCCTCAATTGGGTGTATTTGCTTATCAGAATATTCAGTTAGCACAGGTAATGCTGACCATCGCTTGGTCAAGCTCATTGAATTGCAAAGGTTTTAATTTTCCAAAAATTGAATTGAAATTTTCACCATAAAAAAACCTTGCTCTGGCTGAACAAGGTTTTTTCAAATTTAATCTAAACAGGATTTAGATTAGATTTTGCATTTTTTAGAACCTTGGTAGATACCAATGTTGTCTAAGTTTGCTTGAGCAGCAGATTTATTTGCTTGTTGAATATCAAGGTTAGATGCTTCAGAAGTATCTTGCTCACCAGCCAAGCTGTTTGCAATGTTACCCGCACGTGCTGCTTTTTCAGAGTTACCACCAAATGCTGCCAATGCGCCACCAGCTAAACCAGCAAATTTACTTAAAGATTTGCCAGGTGCTTGAGCAGATGCTTGGATGTTCGCAATGTTTTTGTCAGCAGCTTCGATTGCACGTTTTGAGTTTGCTTTTTCAACTGCAAGTGTAGCACAGTCCATCGCTTTTAATTCTGAAGATGCGAATTGCGTAGTTGCAAAAGCAGAAATAGAAATAGTTGTCGCAGTTGCAAGTACAAGTAATTTTTTCATGAATAATTTCACTTTTTTTGTTAGAAAATAAAAGACCTATGTAAAGGACGGTCGAATATTATGCAAAAAAAGTTGCTTTGTCCTGTTCAAATGTGACAAAAATGTAAAGTTATGTAATTGGTGTATTCTTCGTGTTTTTTGAAACTCATCACTTTTTTCGATTCTATTTGGCAATAAATAGGTTACTCAAACGGTTTACAAACTGCGGACTGAAGCGAGATAAATGGAATAAAAATTTGGCTTTAGCACCTACTGGCGTGTGTGTTGGTGTAAAGGCATTTTCTTTGAGATTGGCTAAAGTATAAATTTGTGCAGCCACATCTTGAGCACTTAAATTCACCCCCATTTTCTTGATACTTTGTGCATCCATATCTTTGACCATGGCTGTTTGGACAAATAGCGGCATAACATCTAATACACGAATCCCATGTTTTTGCCATTCTATATCTAAACTTTCAGTGAACCCTCGAACTGCAAATTTAGAAGTTGAGTAGCTTGCAAGGTCTGCTTGACCATAAATAGCGGACGCTGACGACAAGTTAATAACACGGGCAAAGCCAGCACGTTTTAAAAAGGGAAGAGCGGTATAACAGCCATTGATCACCCCTTTAATATTGATATCAATGGTTCTGTGGTGGTCAGCTAAATCTGTGTGTTCAAAAGCACCTGAATATAAAACCCCAGCATTATTCACTAAGATGTTAATGCTGCCGGCCCATGTTTCAAATTCTTTGAGAGCGGTCAGCCATTGCTCTGGATTAGTTACATCTAACTGACCAGCTTTGGTATTTTTTCCTAACTCATTTGCAACTTGTTGGGCTTGGCTGCCATTAATATCGTATATCCCAACTTTATAACCTTGCTGATGAAATAAGCGAGCAATTGCTGCGCCAATTCCTTGTGCAGCACCACTAATAAAAATACTTTGCATGTTATTCTGCTCCTAGTTTTTGTGCTCAATCCTTGAGTGATTTTTGAGCATAGCAAACAAAACTGAATGAATACATGTACTGGTGAGTAAAAAAGTGAGTGTCCACATGGAACAGTTATTGGCGGTAATGAAACAACTTCGTGAACAATGTCCATGGGATCAGCAACAAACGCCAGAAAGCTTGACACGCTATGCAATAGAAGAAGCTTATGAGGTCGAAGCTGCTGTACGTTCTGGGCAGGTCAATGATGTAAAAGATGAACTTGGGGATTTATTACTACAAGTGGTTTTCCAGTCACAGATGTACAGTGAACAAGGGGCTTTTGATTTTCATGATGTCGTACAAGCCATTACGGATAAATTAATTCGTCGCCATCCACATGTTTTTCAAGCAGAACAATTTTCAGCGTTAAGTGCCGAAGATGTTGCAACACTTTGGCAGCAAATAAAGTTACAAGAAAAGCAAGGCAAATCTCAATCTAGATTAAGTGAAATAAAACATGCACCCGCGTTGTCACAAGCAGATGCAATTCAAAAAAATGTAGCAAAAATTGGTTTTGATTTTGCAGATATTGATGGTGCTTATGGCAAGCTTGAAGAAGAACTGGGAGAGTTGAAAGATGCTTTAAAATCGCAAAATTCCGACGAAATATTCGATGAATTTGGAGATTGCTTATTTTCACTGGTCAATGTTGGCCGTAAGATAGGCGTTTCGAGTGAAATGGCACTGCTGAGTACGATTCACAAGTTTAGAAGTCGATTTGCTTATATTGAGCAACAGGCTGAATTACAACAAAAAAATATAGAAGACTTGTCTTTGGCTGAAATGGATCAGCTTTGGGAACAAGCGAAATTATACTTAAAACAACAGGCTAATTATGAGAAAAAAACTCAAGATTGAAGTATTTTATTTGATGTGTATTGCTGTCTTGTTTTCACCATTTGGTTATGCCGAAAGTAATTCGGGTTATGCCGAGTGGAAAGCCTTGCAGCAATCACAAGATCAGCAACTCAAAAAAGCGGGTGTTATAAAGCATCAGCAACATTCAACTCAAAAGCAAACAGCGACACAGTCAACCAATCATTATTTAGCACGGCCTGCATTATCAGCGAGTTCACAAGCCAATCAAATCCGCATTAATACGGCTTCGGTAGCAGAGTTGCAATCATTGAACGGTATCGGTCAAAAAAAAGCTGATGCCATTGTGGAATACCGCACTAAAAATGGAAAATTTAAAACCATTGAAGATATTCAGTTGGTGAAGGGGATTGGGCCAGCTTTATTTGCCAAAAATAAAGCTAGAATGGCACTCTAAGCCAACTGAAAACTTTGTAAATCTATTAAGCTTTGAATCCAACAGAGGGAGAATCAAATTGCCCTTTGATTGTGTTAGAGATATCATTAGCAACATCTTAAGAATTTTACGTTCAGACGTAGGAGACAGCGTCTTTTGCAAACTTTGCGCGCGTCAAAATGTGGTTTATCAACCGCACAATTACCTTCTTCCATTTTAGATGTGATTGATGCCTTAAATAAGGCAGGCTATGAAGCTTATATCGTGGGGGGCGGTGTCCGTGACCTCATGCTTGGTCATGCACCTAAAGATTTTGATGCTGTTACCAATGCGACTCCAGCCCAAGTGAAAGAAGTCTTTGGACGACGTTGCCGAATTATTGGCCGTCGTTTTGAGCTTGCTCATGTCTACTCAGGCCGTGAACTAATTGAAGTTGCAACTTTCCGTGCGCCACCGAAAAAGGCTGTTACCTCAGCAGCTGGGATGATTTTACGCGACAATAATTGGGGCACGATTGAACAAGACTTTGCCCGCCGTGATTTTTCTATCAATGCCATGTATTACCAACCACGCAAAGGCATTGTGCTTGATTTTTGTAATGCAGTTGATGATATCAAACATAAGACATTACGTTTATTGGGCGATCCGCAATTACGATTTGAAGAAGATCCCGTTCGGATGCTTCGTACTCTACGTTTTGCGGCAAAACTGAATTTTAGTATTGATGAGAAAATTTTGGATGTATTTACACCCGAATTAACTCAATTACTGCGTGATGTCTCTCCACATCGTCTATATGATGAATCGCAAAAATTATTCACGATGGGGCATTTGAAGCGCGTACTTCCGATGCTGATTGATTTTGGTATTTGGCATCAATTATTTGCAGATATCAAACCAGATGTGAATGCATTTATTGAATTGGCAGCAAAAAATACCGATCAACGAATCTCGATAGGGAAGACCATTAACCCTGCATTTTTCTATGCAGTGTTGTTATGGATTCCTTTCCAAGAGCGTTGCCAATTTTATTTAAATAAAGGCATGGTACCTGCTGAAGCCCGTGCGCAAGCTGGTCTAGACGTGTTAAAACGTCAAGCAACACGTACCATTATCCCACGTTTTGCTGAAACATTTATTCGTGAAGTTTGGGAAATGCAAACTCGTTTGTTAAATCCAAAACCACAACAAATTGAAGCACTTTCTGGCCATGCGCGTTTCCGTGCAGGTTTTGACTTCTTGTTGCTGCGCGAAAAATCAGGTGATGACAGCACGCAAGGTATGGGCTTGTGGTGGGATGAATATCAGCAAATGAGTACGGATGAGAAAGAACGTGCCATTAGCCAATATAACCGCCAACGTGCGAAAAATCGACGCAAAGCGACTCAAGATGAGGTTGAGCCAAAAAATGCTCAACAGCAAACTGAAATTGAACCTTTGGTAAATGAGCCTGAGCCGCGTAATCGTCGTCAACGTAAGCCGAAAGTGAGTGCGCATGAGCGTACTGTTTCTGTTGTTGCTGCTTCTGCGAGTGGTGAAATTGGGGCAGATCATCCAATTATGAAGCGTCGTCGTGTGAAAAGGGATTTGAGCCAAGTGATTTTTGGGCCAACTCAATGATTAAGACGTATATTGGATTGGGGAGTAATTTAGGTGACTCGCTTCAGATTTTGACTGAAGCAGTACATAAACTTGCAACTCTGGGGCCGCTTCAAGTGTCCCAGTTGTACCAAAGTCCACCGATGGGACCGCAAGATCAACCAAATTATTTAAATGCTGCTGTACAACTTCAGACTGATTTAGCGCCATTGGCCTTATTGGATGAATTACAGCGCTTTGAACAAGAGTCGGGTCGTGTTCGTCTACGTCATTGGGGCGAACGGACATTAGATTTAGATTTGTTAATTTATGGTGATGAGCAGATTCAAAATGAACGTCTAACGGTTCCACATGTGGGTGTGTTAGAGCGTGATTTTGTATTGCGACCATTGCTTGATATCGATCCAAATCTAGTGATTAAAGGACAATTATTAAAAAGTTTAGCCATCTTGGATAATCCAAACTTAACAGTTTTGGATGCTGGGAATTGGGCGAATATTTAGTATTGAAAGACCACTTGTGAAAGTCGTCATCCGAGGAATATTGAAATGATTAGTCTAAGTGACTTAAAAAAACGTAAAGCCGAAGGGCGCAAATTCTCCTGCCTGACTTGTTACGATGCAAGCATGGCGAAAGCAATGGAAGTTGCTGAAGTTGATAGTATTTTAATTGGCGATTCATTAGGAATGACCATTCAAGGATGTGATTCAACTTTACCTGTTACCGTTGAAGATATGGCATATCACACTGCGGCGGTACGTCGAGGAAATAAACATGCGTTTATTTTGACTGATTTACCATTTATGACCTATGCCACTTTAAATGATGCGTTACAGAACTCAAAAACCGTCATGCAAGCTGGCGCGCAAATGGTCAAATTAGAGGGCGGTGCTTGGTTGGCAGAAACCGTGGAAGTTCTAACTCGTAACGGTATTCCAGTCTGCGTGCATCTAGGTTTAACGCCGCAGTCTGTACACGTTTTTGGTGGCTACAAAGTTCAAGCGCGTACCCGTGAAACTGCGGATAAACTCATTGCTGATTGTCAGGCGGTGGTTGATGCAGGTGCAGCCATGTTGCTGCTTGAATGTGTTCCAGCACAAGTCGGCAAAGAAATCAGTGCATTGTTCCCGAATACGCCAGTAATTGGGATTGGTGCAGGTGCAGAAACTGATGCACAAGTATTGGTTCAACAAGATATGTTAGGGCTCACATTTAGCCATGTCGCTAAATTTGTCCGTAATTTTATGAAAGAACAAGCAGGTGAAACTGCAATTGTTGATGCGTTTAAAGCGTATCACGCGGCTGTGCTCGATGGCACATTCCCAGCACCAGAACATACATTCCAGATTGAGTTGTAATACATGAAAACTGAAACTACGATCCAGGGTTTAAGCGCTTCACTTAATCCAGCGCGCGCTGCACGTAAAATTATTGGCTTTGTACCAACAATGGGGAACTTGCACGAAGGTCATCTGAACTTGGTACGTGAAGCTCGTAAACTTTGCGATGTGGTAGTGGTCAGTATTTTTGTTAACCCTATTCAGTTTGGCCCAAATGAGGACTTCGATAGCTACCCACGTACTTTAGAACAAGATCAGCATTTACTTGCTGAAGTGGGCTGCGACATTGTATTTGCACCGACTGTAGAGCAAATGTATGGTAATAAGCCACGCCTGACCAATATTGCAGTGAGTGATATCACCAATGACCTATGTGGTTTACAGCGCCCAGGCCATTTTGACGGTGTTGCTGTGGTTGTCACTAAATTATTTAATATTGTTCAACCGAATTTTGCTTTCTTTGGTCAAAAAGATTTCCAGCAGTTGGCAGTGATTCGTCAATTTGTTCGTGACTTAAATATTCCGCTTGAAGTGATTGGTGTGCCAATTACTCGCGCTGAAGACGGCTTGGCACTTAGTTCACGTAATGGCTATTTAAGTGCTGAAAATCGTGCGATTGCTCCAACGATTTATAAGACTTTGCAAACAGCAGAAGCTGAATTGCTTGCTGGTACAGCACTGGCTGAAGTGTTAGCGAATATGAATACCACATTGACAGCAGCTGGCTTTGTTGTGGACTATATAGAAGCACGAACACCAGAATTGCAAAAAATTGAGCAGTTTGATCAAGATGTGGTGTTATTTGTTGCAGCTAAATTGGGTGCAACACGTCTAATTGATAATTTGCAGGTTAAATACCCTGCAGCTTAAAACGGGAATGGGGTAACTCCGCGATGAAGCGCATATTAATTGTTACAGGTCAGTCCGGTTCAGGTAAGTCTTCTGCATTGCAGGTACTTGAAGATCTTGGCTATTACTGTATTGATAATTTGCCCTTGGCGTTACTCCCCGAAATTGTTGAAAAACTTAATGCTGAAAACAATCTAGAACAGTTAGCGTTGGGTGTCGATGTTCGAAGCACCCGCGCTGATCTTCAAGAGTTCGATCAGGTTTTTCAACAATTACAGCGACATGGCTCAGTTGATATTATTTACTTGACCACACGTGATCAGGAATTGATTGCGCGTTTCAGTTCATCTCGACGACCACATCCGCTGGCAAACCGTTTCAAAAGTTTAAATGAATGTATTCAAGAAGAGAAAAATCTTCTGATTCCAATTCAGTTACGTTCTACCGTGCATATTGATACTACGGATAAGAGCGTACATGATTTAAAGCACACTTTACTGTCGAAACTTGGGCAAGCAGATAATTTAATTCTGATTTTACAGTCCTTTGGCTATAAGCATGGTATTCCGCTCGACGCAGATTATGTGTTTGATGTGCGCCATCTGCCTAACCCGCATTGGGATATGGAGCTGCGTAAATTTTCAGGATTGGATGAGCCGGTTCGTCAGTTTTTACAGCAGAGTGAGCAAACCAATGAAATGTTTCAAGATATTTATAATTTCTTGGATAAATGGTTGCCGGCATTTGCTGAAGGGCATCGTCACTACATGACGGTATCCATCGGTTGTACAGGTGGACAACACCGCTCGGTATATATTGTAGATAGACTAAAAAAAGCTCTTGAGGCAAAATGGTCTATTCAGGTTCTACATAGAGAAATGAAGCACTGGTCATGATCGACACAACCGTTGACGTAATTAATAAACTGGGTTTACATGCGCGTGCATCTGGCAAGCTAATCGAAGTGACAACCAAATTTCGCTCGTCGATTCAAATTGGTAAAGGCGGAAAATTAGTGGATGCCAAAAATATTATGTCTTTGCTCATGCTAGGTGCGGGCAAGGGCACAACTTTACGCTTAGTGATTGAAGGTGCAGATGAAGAAAAAGCTTTATCTGAAATTCAAGCACTATTTGCAGCAAAATTTTACGAGGCAGATTAACCGTGGCACGTCGACCGCAACAGCGTTTTACTGAAGAAGACTTTGAATCCCTAGATGGACGTGCGAGCAAAACTGAACAAAAAAAAGCAGTGCAACGTATGGCTGCTTTGGGCGAACAATTGGCTGAATTGAGTGTTAAGCAAATTCAGAAACTTCCAGTTGAAGAACGCTTGATTGATGCTTTACTTGATGTACGTTCGATTACTTCGGGAGAAGCTCGTCGTCGTCAATTTTTACGTATTGGTAAATTGTTGCGTAATGAAGATGAGGCAATGATTCTGTCTTATTTAACACCGCAGCAGGGTGCGAAAAAAACTGCACAATTGCAGCGCTGGGTTGATCGTATGATTGCACAGGGTGAACCTGTGATTAAAGAGTTCATGAAAGCACACAATGCAGCTGAACATCATCCAATTCGTCAGCATCTTTTGCGTATTCAGCGTGACATCACTAAACAAATGCCTGAAGAACAAATTGCCGCTTCTAAGTTGAAATTGTTTAATTATATTCAACAAGTTGCGTTAATTTCAGATAACTGATTTGTACGATTTGTAGAATAAAAAAAGCGACCTGTTCAGGTCGCTTTTTTATGTGTGGTGTTTATGAAAAAGTCGCATTTTTCAATGAAATACGACTCTCAAAAGAGGTTAATTAAACTCACCGACAGCACGTTCTTTTGCCCAATCACGTAGAACGAATTTTTGCAGTTTTCCTGTAGATGTTTTTGGAATTTCCGTAATTACCACATCTTTTGGCACTTTAAAGCGTGCGAGATGTTGTTTACAGAATTCAATCAGTTCTTCAGGTGTCGCTTCTTTGCCTGTTTTTAATTCAATAAATGCACACGGAACTTCTTGCCAGCGTGGATCAGGCTTGGCAACTACCGCCGCAGTTAATACTGCAGGATGTTGGTATAGAATTTCTTCTACTTCAAGTGAAGAAATATTTTCTCCACCCGAAATGATGACATCCTTAGAGCGATCGGTGATTTTTGCATAGCCATCAGGTTGGCAAACGGCCAAATCACCAGTATGGAACCAGCCACCTGCAAATGCTTCAGCAGTGGCTTCAGGGTTTTTCAAGTAACCTTTCATGACAATGTTGCCACGGAACATGATCTCACCCATGGTTTGACCATCATGTGCAACAGGTAGCATCGTTTCAGGATCAATGACTTTCATACCATCTTGTAGTGGGTAAGGCACACCTTGGCGTGAGTGTAATTGAGCTTGCTCTTGAATCGAAAGGTCAGACCATCCAGCCTGAGAAGCACATAGTGCAGAAGGGCCGTAGGTTTCAGTTAAACCGTATACATGTGTGACATTAATGCCGATGTTGCGCATGCCTTCAATAATCGCAGCGGGTGGTGCAGCACCAGCCACCATGACTTCAACACGGTGGTCAATTTTGGTCTTTTTATCTTCAGGTGTGTTGATTAGCATTGAAAGTACGATTGGTGCACCACAGAAATAATCAACTTTATGCTCTGCAATTAGTTTGAAAATCAATTCAGGGTCGACTTTACGTAAACAGATATTGGTACCACCATTGGCAGCCATGGTCCAAGCGAAGCACCATCCATTGCAATGGAAAAGTGGTAAAGTCCAGAGATAGGTCGCACGAGGTGTCATGCCACACGCAATAATGTTGCTTGCTGCATTAATGTAAGCACCACGGTGATGATACACCACACCTTTAGGATTACCTGTGGTGCCTGAGGTATAGCTTAAGCTGATAGCATCCCATTCATCACCTGGAAGATGCCATTCAAAGTTTGCATCACCCTGTGCAAGCCATTCCTCAAACTCAATTTGTCCAATGTTATTTGCAGTGCCTTCGTATTCCACATCTGCAACATCTATGATGAAAATTTCTTGATCGATTAAAGCCAAAGCTTCAGTTGCAACTTGAGCAAATTCAGGATCGACCAACAATACTTTACTCTCAGCGTGTTCAAGCATGAAAGCAATGGTTTTCGCGTCTAATCGCGTATTTAAGGTATTCAGTACAGCACCTGCCATAGGAACGGCGAAGTGTGCTTCAATCATTGCAGGGACGTTGGGAAGTAAAACTGAAACGGTGTCATTTTTACCAATGCCCAATTGTTGTAATTGGTGGGCAAACTGACGGCAACGGTTATAGGTTTCACGCCATGAAATATGACGATTACCATGGATAATGGCATCCTGATCTGGATAAATATATGCCGCACGCTCTAGATAACGTAGAGGTGAAAGTGCAACAAAATTCGCCGGGGTCCGTGGCAATTCATCGTATGCGCTAACCATTGTAGTACTCCAAGTCCATGTATATTTGTTTTAAGCTACTGTCACAATAAGGCAGTCATGCCATGTCTTGCATTTATGCTTTAGTCGAGTATTTGCACTAAAAATTTAATTATTTGATTTTTATAGCTATAAAATATTAAATCGCAGTAAAAGTGAACTGTTTGGTTCTAAAGTTTGATTTTAAAGCTTAAATAAATTAGCTGAAAAACGATCAAGTTTAAATGTAAAAATTGACTGATTTTGTAAGTCGTACACAACAAACAAAATATGTCATTCATGGATAGAACTCTCGGTTTAAATAAGGAGCGTCAATGACATTTACACTGGTTTAAAATTAAAAAAATGTTGAAAAACTCAATGAAAAATATAAGAAAAAAGTCACATAAATAACTTTGTAATAATCTATAACCACGCCGCAGTCTTATATTTGATCTGATAAAAATTTGATTGACGATCATCATTTTAAACGGCATAAATGAGAAAATATCGATGCATTGATTCGTCCTATTTTAGGAGAATGAGTGCAGAACAATAATCAAGAAAATAAAAACAATAAACAGCTCGTACAGTGGGGGATATCATGACGATACAGCGAGCAACTCATTGGCAAAATTGGTCGGGCTCATTTTCTGCGACGCCAAAATTTGCACAACCGCAAAATATATTTGAACTACAGGGATTGGTTAGGCAGAACAAAAAAATTCGTGTTGTGGGAGCAAGTCATTCCTTTAATGGGTTGGTACAAACGGATGATCTGTTAATCAGTTTGGAGCAGATGAAAGGCATAACCGACATTGATGAAGAGCGCTGTCAGAGTGTGGTACAGGGGGGGACGCGCTTATCAGATCTTGGAGAAAAGCTGGCAGTTTTCGATCAGGCCTTAATAAATCAAGGAGATATTGACCGACAAAGTTTAGCTGGTGCAATTGCGACGGGAACGCATGGGACAGGTTTAGAACTGCCGTGTTTGTCAGCATTGGTACATGGTTTTGATCTGTTAACGGCACAAGGTGAAATTCTTCAGTGTAATTCAGTAAAAAACAGTGAAATCTTCTATGCAGGCCGCGTGGCGATGGGAAGTTTTGGAATTTTGACAAAAATTCAAATGCAAAACCGCCCGATGTATAAACTTAAAGAACAAACACGATTATGTGCCCTTAGCGAATTGATGCAACACATGCAGCAGTGGCAATATCAACATCGACATATCGAGTTTTGGGCATTTAGCCATGCCGATCAAGTGATCTTAAAAACTTTAGATGAAACTGAGGAGGATTTAATTGCCCGACCGAATGAATGGGTCGAAGAAGATGTACTCTTAAATTTTTGTGCTGAATTGACACGGCTTTGCCCAAAGCTAAATCCATGGCTGCAAAAATTTTTAGGTGTATTTATTCAACCTGTAACTGTGGTGGATTGGTCGAGTCGTATTTTTCCTTCGGTTCGGAATACCAAGTTTAATGAGATGGAGTACCAAATACCTTTACAGCACGGTCTGCAATGCTTTGAAGAAGTGTTATATACATTGAGACGCCATAAAGCGCCGATGTTTTTTCCGATTGAATATCGTTTGGTGCGCGGAGATGATATTTGGCTGAGTCCTTTCTATCAGCAAGTTTCTGTTTCAATTTCCATACACCAATTTTATAAACAAGATTATCAAGCTATTTTTAAATGGGTTGAGCCAATTTTACTTAAATACGGTGGCCGACCACATTGGGGCAAAATTCATAGCCTACAGGCGGCGCAGTTAAGAACGTTATATCCGAAATGGGATGAGTTCATGCAGATTAGACAGGAGCTTGATCCAACACAAAAGTGGATTAACCCTTATTTGCAAAAATTATTTTTTGAATAATCTGGAAGATAAGATATTAATAAAGATATTGGAGCATATGCATGGATGCATATTATCAACAATTGAATACCTTGCTCAAACACATTGGTACAGGTATGCCCCAGTTAATCGTGGATGTTGCCGCATTAAATCACAACTTGGTGATCACTCAGCAGCAAATACCACGCAGTCTGCATCCTCGCTTGGTGGTGAAATCCTTGGCATGCATGGCATTGCTTCAACATTGTGCTACACAGCTCAAGACACAGCGTTACATGCTGTTTCATTTTGCACACCTGAAAACACTTTTCGAGTCGATGCCGCAAGCTGATGTGTTGTTTGGAAAACCGATGCCGATTCAGGCCTTGAACCATACAGACAAGGCGTTTTTGCAGGCAACGCAATTGCAAGTGCAATGGCTGATTGATAGTGAACAGCGTTTAGGCCAATACCTAAAATTTGCTGAGCAGCATCAACTGTGTCTACGCATTAATATTGAAATCGATGTGGGGCTACACCGTGGTGGCCTGAAAACCATCAATGAGCTAAAGGCTATTTTGGATGTAATCATTCGACATCCTCAACATTTAAAATTTTCAGGATTGATGGGCTACGACGCACATGTGGCGAAGATTCCACGACTGATTCAATCTGCTGAACAGACTTATCAACTGTCACAGCAAAGTTATCAACAATTCAAAGATTATTTACAACAGCGCTATCCGTCCTTATGTGATGAACACACCTGTTGGAATGGTGGTGGTAGTCCTAGTTTTAGTTTTCATTGTCAGCAGAGCGTCTGTAACGAAGTCTCATTTGGTTCGATGCTGTTAAAACCCGCAGATTTTGAACTGAAAGCTTTGCACGCTTTTCAAAATGCCTTGTGGATCGCCACACCTGTGCTAAAAGTGTTATCGCGGACAGAATTACCGCAGTTAGAATGGTTAAGTCGTTGGGCAAAATCTCAGGCTGTGTTTATTTATGGAGGTTATTGGCGAGGGAACTATGTTTATCCTCAAGGCAGTCAGCCCCATGGGTTATATGGTCGTAGTAGTAATCAGGAACTTGTGCAAATTCCACAGACAAGCAGCATAGAAGTGGATGATTATGTTTTTTTTCGCCCTGCGCAAAGTGAAATGATTATCCCTCAATTTGCACAGCTTTGGTGGTACCAAGCCGATCGACTCATGGCCTTCGAGACGTTCAGAGAATAAAAAGAGCCCGTTTGGACTCCTTTTTTAGGCTCAATGATTTTGAAAAAAAGCTCAGGATTTGAAGCTTAATCAAATCCACCGTAGTGAATACCAGTGAGGTTCGACATTTCTTTTTTCCATGTGGTCAGATCATCTTTGCAGAATTGATTGAGATGATGATGTCCGCAGGCACGTGCCATGACTTGCATCAGTTCAACGGATGCATTTAGAAAATTCGCCAGTTGTTGTGCCGATTTGTCTATTTCTAAACGACGACGTAAATGATCTTATTGCGTGGCGATGCCAACAGAACAATCATTGGTCTGACAGGCACGCATACCTAAACAGCCAATGGCTTGCATGGCAGAGTTTGAAATCGCGATGGCATCTGCTCCCAAAGCCAGTGCCTTAATAAAGTCAGCGGGTACACGAAGTCCACCTGTGATCACTAAACTAATATCTGACCGTCCTAAACGGTCTAAATGACGACGCGCACGTGCCAGTGCAGGAATGGTTGGAACAGAAATATTGTCACGGAATAGCGTAGGTGCTGCACCTGTACCACCACCACGGCCATCTAAAATAATGTAATCGACACCAATGGCGATAGCCGCATCAATATCTTTTTCAATATGCTGTGCAGACAGTTTAAAGCCAATCGGAATACCGCCAGTTTCTTCGCGGATATAATTCGCAAAGTCTTGATATTGAGACAGTTCCGTCCAGTCAGGGAAGGTCGCTGGTGAAATTGCTGCGGTGCCTTCTGGTAATTTACGCACTTCTGCAATCTTACCAACCACTTTATGGCCTGGCAGATGTCCTCCCGTACCTGTTTTTGCCGCTTGACCGCCTTTAAAATGAAAGGCCTGACACTTTTTAACTTTTTCGATGTCATAGCCAAAACGACCTGATGCAAGTTCATAAAAATAACGTGAGTTGGTCACTTGTTCCTCAGCAAGCATTCCGCCTTCACCTGAGCAAATGCCTGTACCTGCAAGTTCAGCACCTGTTGCAAGGGCAACTTTGGCTTCTTGAGATAACGCACCAAAACTCATATCTGACACAAACAGGGGGATTTTGAGTTTTAAGGGTTTTTTAGCATTTGGGCCAATTACCACTTCGGTTGCTACGGGTGCATCATCTAACAATGGAATTTTCCACAGTTGTGCGGTGATCAGTTGAATGTCCTCCCATTTCGGGAGTTGATTGAAAGGCACGCCCATGGCAGCTGTCGGGCCATGATGTCCAAATTTACTTAAGCCATTGCGTGCAAGTTCCAAGATCAATTTATTATGTGGTTCTTCTGGCGCGGGCGCAGAGTCAGCATATAGGCCTTGGTATTGATCACGCTTATATTGTTGAGGATTTCTTTTCTCCCACGCTTGAATTTCTTCAAGATCGACATACACCTGATCGCCTTCCACCCACGCTTTAAATTTTTGCAGATTTTTATTCAGATAACGTGGGTTGATGCCCGTTTTATAAATATAGTGCGAGCCATGCAGTCCACAGACGATTTTATCCCCTTGAATATGGGCATCGGCCATAAGTGCGCCGCGATGCTGACAGCGACCATACATGACCACAACTTGTTCTGCATCATCATCTTCAAGCCTTAAGACCATAAGATGGACATTGACTGCGAGCGCATAAGCGGGTTGGAGCGGTTTTAAACTCGACCAAGATATAAGTGAATGTGCTTGCATGATACCTGCCTAAATAGAGATTTCAGTGGGTATAGGTGTTCGAAATTCGGAATAATTTTATGAATTAGAACGCGATTATTATGTTGACAGCATAAAGCGCATTTCGGCTTAAATCTGCTTGAATTATCAGGAGTCTTGTAAAAGGCGGTAGAAAAATCAACTTCCATGGGATTAGAGGTTTATTAAAGTTGGCAGGGCGTGTAAAATTTAGGTCGAAATTTATTTATCCACCGTTTTTATCTTTTGAGGGATTCCCTCGATCATAATCTCGCGGTGATATGCTCTATTGTACGGGGCATCACTCCTTAAGGATTTTCTATGCCAATTATCACTTTGCCAAATGGCGATCAAAAAGAATTTGATCATGCCGTATCTGTGATGGAAGTTGCTCAAAGCATCGGTCCTGGTCTTGCAAAAAATACAGTTGCAGGTCGTGTAAACGATCGTTTAGTAGATGCATCTGATCTGATTACCGAAGACGCAAGCCTTCAAATTATCACGCCTAAAGATGAAGATGGTATTCATATCATTCGTCACTCTTGTGCACATTTAGTGGGTCATGCAGTTAAGCAACTGTTCCCAGAAGCAAAAATGGTAATTGGTCCTGTCATTGAAGAAGGTTTCTACTATGACATTTGGATGCCACGTCCATTCACTTTAGATGACATGGCAGCGATTGAAGAGCGTATGAAAAAGCTCATCGATCAAGATTATGATGTCATCAAAAAAATGACACCACGTGACGAAGTGATCAAAGAATTCACTGCACGTGGCGAAGAGTACAAACTCCGTCTGATTGAAGACATGCCTAACGAAACAGAAATGGGCTTGTACTATCATCAAGACTACTTGGATATGTGTCGTGGTCCGCACGTTCCAAATACTAAATTCCTAAAATCATTCAAACTGACTAAAATCTCTGGTGCTTACTGGCGCGGTGATGCGAAAAATGAACAGTTACAACGTATTTACGGTACAGCGTGGGCAGACAAAAAACAGCTTGCTGCTTATGTAAAACGTATTGAAGAAGCTGAAAAACGCGATCACCGTAAAATTGGTAAAGCACTTGATTTGTTCCATATGCAAGAAGAAGCACCGGGTATGGTGTTCTGGCATCCGAACGGTTGGACAATTTACCAAGTTCTTGAACAGTACATGCGTAAAGTTCAACAAGCGAACGGCTATGAAGAAATTCGTACACCGCAAGTGGTTGATTTCACGCTTTGGGAAAAATCTGGACATGCTGCAAACTATGCAGACAACATGTTTACGACACATTCTGAAAACCGTAACTACGCAGTAAAACCGATGAACTGTCCTTGTCACGTACAAGTGTTCAACCAAGGTTTAAAATCATACCGTGATTTGCCAATTCGTTTGGCTGAGTTCGGTTCGTGTCACCGTAACGAACCATCGGGTTCATTGCACGGCATTATGCGTGTTCGTGGCTTTACCCAAGATGATGCACACATTTTCTGTACCAAAGAGCAAATTGGTCAAGAAGTGGCTGACTTCATTCAATTGACTTTAGATGTGTATAAAGACTTCGGTTTCGAAGAAGTGCAGATGAAGTTGTCTACACGTCCAGAGAAACGTGTGGGTGATGATGCACTTTGGGATATGGCTGAAAAATCTTTAGCAGATGCTTTAGATGCTGCCGGTTTGGAATGGGAACTTCAACCGGGTGAAGGCGCATTCTATGGTCCGAAAATTGAATTCTCACTGAAAGACTGCTTAGGCCGTGTATGGCAATGTGGTACAATCCAATGTGACTTTAACTTACCAGAACGTCTTGATGCATCTTATGTAACTGAAGATAACGATCGAGATCAACCAGTTATGTTGCATCGCGCAATTCTTGGCAGTTTCGAACGTTTTATTGGTATACTTATCGAACACTACGCTGGCTTTATGCCACCTTGGTTGTCACCAATCCAAGCATGCGTAATGAATATTACAGATTCACAAGCTGAGGCAAGTGAGTCAGTCGTCGCTAAACTTAAAGAAAACGGTATTCGTGCTATTTCTGACTTGAGAAATGAGAAAATCGGCTTTAAGATTCGTGAACGCACATTAGAGCGTATTCCATACTTATTGGTACTTGGGGACCGTGAAGTAGAGGAAGGTACTGTAAACGTACGTACACGCTCTGGAACAAATTTGGGTACTATGTCTATCGATGCTTTCGTTGACCTAGTAAAAGCAGCCGTTGCCGAACGCGGCCGGTACATTGTGGAGTAACAGCGATTAAACAGCCTGACCGTAATCAACAGGGCGGTAACAAATCAAACCGTCCTGCCTTGAATGATGAAATTCGTGCAAAAGAAGTCCGTCTTGTAGACGAAAATGGCGAGCAAAAAGGTATCGTAAGCTTGGCTGATGCCTTACGTGCTGCAGAAGCAGTTGAGCTTGATCTTGTTGAGATCGTAGCGAATGCTGAGCCACCAGTTTGTAAGATTATGGACTTCAACAAGCATTTGTTTGATCTTAAGCAAAAGCAGAAAGAAGCGAAGAAAAAACAGCATCAAGTACAGGTGAAAGAAATCAAGCTACGCCCTGGTACTGATGTAGGTGATTACAACGTAAAACTACGTGCAATTATCAAGTTCCTTGAAGAAGGCAACAAAGTCAAAATCACCCTTCGTTTCCGTGGTCGTGAGATGGCTCACCAACAACTGGGTCTTGCTCAATTGCAAAAAATTGAAGCTGACGTAGTTGAATTTGGTGTTGTTGAACAAATACCAAAAATGGAAGGTCGTCAAATGGGTATGCTACTTGGACCTAAACGTAAAAAGTAAGCACTCATTGAGCGAAAAAGCCCTGCACTAGCAGGGCTTTTTTTACGTCTAATCATTAGAATTAATTTATTCAGCAAGACGTTGCTGACTTGCCTCTACAATTGGAATATTGGCTTCAGTAGGTACATAAATAATTTGTTGAATACGTCCATCACGTAACGCTTCACCAAAGGCGCCAATAAATTCTTGTTTACGGTATTCAGGGTATTCTTTGGCCGCTTGCCCGACTAATTTAATTGCTTGTGCACGAAGTTTAGCACTTTCAAGTTCGGCTTTTGCTACCTGAACCTGAATCATTTTGGATTGTTCCGCTTCAGCGAGTGCAGCTTGACCATCCATTCCTTGTTTCCAAACTTTATAATGCGGCCATGCAAACATCAATAATAAAATCAGTATTAAGGCGAAGAATAATATGACAAATAAGCTAAGTGGGCTGATTGAGTTATGGCGGATATAATTCATTATTGATCCTATTATGATCGGGCAATTTTTATTGGTTATAGCGCTGAGTATATTGGAAAATAAAGAATTATGTATAAAAAATAATCTAAAAATAATGAAATATATACGCTAACGATTAACCTTTGTTGTGTGCTTTAACAGCTTAAAAAGAATGTGTCTGCTTAATTTTTTAGATAGAAAATCGTTGTATTAAATTTAGACAAGTCGATATTTATAGAAATGAAGCTCACTATTACGCTGCGAGAATACTAAGTCATATATTGAAAAGTAGTTCATAAATACAGCAGTAAAATTCAAAAAGGCTTAAGGTTTTTGCAAGAATTTCATGTTATAAACGAAAGATAAGATTGAATAAGTTCAACAAGAAACATAAGTTTTAGGACATCGTTATGATTGATCTATACTATTGGGGCACGCCCAATGGCCATAAAATTACCATTGCCTTGGAAGAAATGGGGCTGGAATATCAAATTTTCCCGATTAATATTATGGAAGATGATCAGTTTCAACCTGACTTTTTAAGGATTTCTCCAAACAATAAAATTCCTGCCATCGTTGATCAAAATGGACCGCGCGGCGAATCAATTTCAGTGTTTGAATCGGGTGCAATTTTACAATATTTGGGGCGTAAAACGGGTTTGTATTACCCTGAAGATGAATTTGAGCGTGTTGAAGTTGAACAATGGTTAATGTGGCAAATGGGTGGTTTTGGACCAATGCTTGGACAAAATCATCACTTTAGTCGTTTTGCACCTGAGCGTATTCCGTATGCAACGGAGCGTTATGTGAATGAAACCAAACGTTTATATAGAGTATTGAATCATCAGTTAATCGGGCAAAAATTCGTGGCAGGTGAATACTCTATTGCAGATATGGCCATTTTACCTTGGATCTTACGTCATGAGTGGCAGCAAATTCAGCTCGAAGAGTATCCTTATGTGAAAGAATATGTTGAGCGTTTAACCGCTCGACCCGCAGTGCAAAAAGCATTATCGATACAAGTCTAAAAAAAGAGCATGGAAACATGCTCTTTTTTTTATTGAATAAAGAGTAACTTTTTCCACCACGGTTTTTCTGTTTCTTGAGTGGTGGTGAGGGAAAATGGTTGTACAGCTACAAATGGATAGGCCACACCATTTTCAATATAAGGTTTAAATTTAGCGCGTAAAAGTGAACGTTCAACTCGTTGATCAATTTGGGTGATCCCTGAGCTTTTGACTAATTCGGCCTTTTTAATTTCGCCTGTCGTCAAAACATATAATTTAAAGGCTAACTCACGATTTTGATTGCCAAGTTCTGCATTATTAAAATCAAACACAGGTCTTTTTAGCCAAACAATTTCACCACGTGTGTGAACTTCTTGTTTGGCAGCGTTTGTTGGTATTTCCGCATGTAAGGCGGTCAAACTTTGCAGCAATATTAAAATACTCAAGGCAATAGTTTTTTTCATAGATCTAGTTTTTAAGTTTTATCAATAGATGTGACGCAGATTAAAAGTGTCCTGCTTGAATGTAAATTGCATAAAGGCTTAAATTGAGTTTTAAGCTGGAAACAAAAGAAAATTATCGTGCTGTGTTAGAATGCGGCGCTGCCGAAATAAATACATTGTTGACAGTCTAGTTGGATGATTTTGTGATGAAAGACTTTTTCTTAAATTTTACCCGCATTGTTGAAAATAACCCAAGAATCTATTGGAGTATTATTTTTGGTATTGCAGGCTGTTTAGTTCTATTCATCGCTGAAATTGTGCATGTGCAAAATATTCTTGCAGATTTACATACCAAGGATCAAAGCATCATGCGGGCTGCAATTGAGCCGATTTCGCAGCAATATAAATGGTCTAGAATCGTGGTTATTATTGCCGCAGTAATTTGGTCGAACGTTGAATATCTAAAGTCGAAGAAAAAGTTAGGGCTTTAAGTATCTACATATGGCGCTCATTGCTTTATTTCTAAGTGCGTTTGGAGCTGCAACGTTATTACCGCTTCAATCTGAAGCAGTACTCTTAGGTTTACTGGCGCAAGGTCAATGGAGTGCTGCGGCGCTTATTAGTGTGGCAAGTGTTGGAAATATTTTAGGTTCATGTGTGAACTGGTGGCTCGGCCTTAAAATTGAACATTATAAAAATAAGTCGTGGTTTCCAGTGTCTGAAGTCAAAATGCTGCAAGCGCAGGGCATCTACCAAAAATATGGTTATTGGTCACTGCTTTTAAGTTGGCTGCCGATAATTGGTGATCCAATCACCTTAATAGCGGGCTTAATGAAAGAAAACTTTTGGCGCTTTGTTTTGATCGTTACAGCAGCAAAAGTTGCACGTTATTTAGTGGTTTATTTAGTTTTTATTGGTTTCTTTGCATAAAAAAGACAGAGGATATTTTATTTATCTCTGTCTTTTTGTCTTTGTACGAAGATTTTAGTTATTTACAACTATTCAATCTAAATTGAATTTCATCTTTAAAGTTCGATTTTTTATAGACCCATAGCGTGCTCGCTGTACGTTTGACAGAGATTTGACTATTTCTCAGTGCTTGAACCACTTTCTGATCAATTGCATAAATGCCTGAACCCTGCTTGATCTTCACCTTTTTCACTTGCCCGTGTTTATCCACTTTGAAGTTGAATTTGACTTTACGATCATGCTGCTTCAATTCACTGCTATTGATGTCTAAATTAGGTTGAGCGGCATATTTAAAAGTAGTTTTTTTATCTGCATTTTGTGCATTCCAAACTTTTGAATCAAAGTTGAAATCACATTCAGGTGTATTGCCTTTAACCCTTAAATTAAAGGCTTGATAACCAATAATCGCTTTGGCCTCGCCATTTTCTGTGTGCGGTTTCACTTCAGCTTTTTTAACCGCTTGAATCAAAATACGATCCAGTGCATCGACACCTGTACTTTCTTCAACACTCGCATCGGTAATTTTACCTTTGGCATTTGCAGCTACCCGAATAATGGCAGCTCGGTCACGTTGTTTTAAATCTTCATTGGCGTAAATCGGTTTTGGGAAAATTGACCAATTTAAACGAGTAGTAAGATGTGCTGGCGCAACGTCAATATTTTGTGCAGGGAGTTGATGGGTTTTAGTTGATGCACTGAATGCTGTAGTAAATGGAATACTAACGAGAAGAGATAAGCACAGGATTTGTTTCATAGGTTTCGTCTTGCATCACTCATAGGGTGATTTTGCTTCAATATTGCTGCGCAGTATTTCCTGTATTAGAAATACTGGCAAGGTTTAAATGAAAAATAGCCGATTATTTTTTCGACTGATGTGTGATGTCGACGCCAAACAAGTCTCTGGTTTTTGCCCAACTAATCGCGACGACCGCCATGGTCATGCAGCCACCAAACAACGTCGCCATGATGGTGCCCATATATTTTGCTGCTAAACCGGATTCAAAAGCCCCAAGTTCATTACTGCTAGAGACAAACATGCCATTTACTGCTGCAACACGACCACGCATATTTTCAGGTGGATAGAGTTGTAAAATCGTTTGACGTACAACAACGGAAACGCTGTCACATGCACCGGTCATTGCAAGAGCAAAGAGGGAAAGCCATATGTTATTTGAGAAAGCAAAAAGAATGGTAAATACGCCAAAACCTGCCACTGCAAGCAGCATGTTGCGCCATGCATGATGGGTGGGCGGAAACTTGGTGAGTGCAATCATGGTGATTAATGCACCGATTGAAGGTGCAGCACGTAAGTAACCTAAACCTTCAGGACTAACTTTTAATATGTCTTCAGCAAAAATGGGTAATAGGGCGATTACACCGCCAAAAAGTACAGAGACCAAATCTAAGGAAATAGACCAAAGTACGATTTTAGTTTTCCAGATAAAGCGAAAACCTTCGCTCAGACTGTCTTTTAAATTATCTGATTCAATTTTGGGAAAGCTACGTTTGCTAAGTAAATTAATCAGCACAAAACATACACTCAGGAGGCCTGCAACGGTGAGTAGACTAGTTTCACGACCTAGAAAAGCCAGCATAAAACCGCCTAACATTGGGCCGATAATCACGCCACTTTGCCAGCCAATGGTGGTCCATGTTGCGCCATTGGCATACAACTCACGTGGAATCAAAAAAGGCTTGAGTGATGTTGCAGATGGATTGTAAAAACCACGAATTGTCCCGAGGCCAAAAATTACGGCATAAATGCCCCACGATAATTGATCGACATTGATTTTTTCTAAACCATAATTATGAAATAAGGCCCAAAGTATCAATGGCATGGGTACTGAAAAAAACAGACATATTTTCATAATGGTCTGTTTATTAAAGCGGTCAGCAAAATAGCCGCCCCACAACGAGAGTGCAATAAATGGAATTGCTTCAGCCAGTCCAATAAGGCCTAGAGTTAAAGGGTCTTTGGTGATTTGATACAGAGAATAAGCAACGATAATTTCTTGTATCAAAATGGCTAGAGTAAGGCAAAACTGATTTAGCGTCACAATCGAGAAGTCTCGATAACGAAGAGCTGCAAAAGCATCCTGTGCAGATTTCATAATTGGTCTTTTGATTTGATGTGCGCATATTATATAAGCCTTCTGCTGAGATGTTTATAAATTCATCGCACATGCTTTATCAGAAAATCGACTAAGATTAATTTCAGCATAAAATAATCGCTTTCGTTTTAATCAAAGATCCTTTAGAATATTCGCTCCCTTACCTGCAGGTCGTTTTTGCAATGGTGCAGACGTTCCGAACAGGTGTTCAAAAGAGGTTGTTATGCCTAAGATGAAAACTCGCCGTGGTGCAGCAAAACGCTTTAAAGCGACTGCAACCGGTTTTAAGCGTAAACAAGCGTTCAAACGCCACATTTTGACCAAAAAATCTGCTAAGCGTATTCGTCAATTACGCGGCTGTGTAATGGTTCACGTAAGTGACGTTGCTTCAGTTCGCCGTATGTGCCCATACATCTAAGGAGATTTATAAATGGCTCGTGTAAAACGTGGTGTACAGGCGCATCGTCGTCATAAAAAAATTCTTGCTCGTGCTAAAGGTTACTACGGCGCTCGCTCACGTGTTTATCGCGTAGCGTTCCAAGCGGTAATCAAAGCAGGTCAATATGCTTACCGTGACCGTCGTCAAAAGAAACGTCAATTCCGTGCTCTATGGATTGCGCGTATCAATGCTGGTGCTCGTCAAAATGGTTTGTCGTACAGCCGTATGATTGCTGGCTTGAAAAAAGCTCAAGTAATTATCGACCGTCGCGTACTTGCTGACATCGCTATGCATGACGCAGTTGCGTTTGCTGCTTTAGCTTCTAAAGCTAAAGATGCATTGGCTGCATAAGTCTTTATGACTTGAAAAAGACCGCTTTTAGCGGTCTTTTTTTATGGCTAGTTTTATGATTGAAAGGGCAATGTGTGATTTAATCAATCCATTCAGCCCGACATGATTAATTCTCAAATGCGCAAACAATACCATTTTCGCCAAGTGGGTGAGGATATCTATATTTGGGATGTACACAGCCTTGTTGCATTAAGCGAAAAACTAAACGTCAAAGAAATTCTTATTACCGATATTCAAGAATTAAACGAAGCCTATTGGTTTCCTGACACACATCCGACAACTCAGCAAATGATTGAACATATGCAATTGGTCAATGCGGCTGATTTAAGTTATCCGATTATTTTATGTGCTGAAGGGCGCGTAATGGATGGTATGCATCGTATTGCTAAAGCAATTTTAGGACATCAAACGCATATTTTAGCTGTACAATTTGAACACACGCCTAAACCAAACTTTATCAATGTGGATGAGGGTGATCTAGATTATGCATGAGAATAAAGATTAACCAATGCCATGAATGCTGCTATCGTGGTATTCATTCAGTCCACTGAAATAGAATAAAAGTCATGAAAAGAATAAATGTGGTTGGTACATCTGCTACAGGAAAGTCGATATTTTCTAGAGCCTTGGCAGAAAAACTCTGTTTGCACTATATTGAATTGGATAATCTATTTTGGTTAGATGACTGGCAGGAATGTCCCGATAAAATCTTTTTTGCGCGCATTGAAGCAGAAGTAAAGCAAGCAAAAAATGGTTATGTGATTGATGGGAATTATACACGTAGTATTCCAGTGAAATGGGCAGAAATAGATACCGTGATTTGGTTGGATTTGCCCTTTCCGATTAATCTTTATCGATCAATTAAACGCGCTTTGAGTCGAGCCTTGACTCAGCAAAACTTATGGGCTGACTCAAATAATCAGGAAAGCCTTTGGCGTATGTTTGGGCGTGATTCGATCGTTTGGTGGATGATCAAAACGCATAAAAAGAACCGTGAAAAATACCTTAATATGATGAACGCAGCTGAATATCAACATATTCAATGGATTCATTTAAAAACGCCCAAACAAGTAGAACAATTTTTAGATCAGCTTGATTCATACGAATACGAGATGTAGCTTCAAATGATTTTTAATTCAGTCATTGGTTACACAAAATAGCTTTAATTATTCTTGTGCACGATTCCTAATGAGATTAAATATTGAGAATAAAAAAGGAAGACACAATGCTTGCTGAAATTCGTGGTATGGGACAGGGGAGCATCACTGTTGAATTGCAAATGATTCCGCGAAAAGGTGAATCCGTTAAAATTATGTATGGTGCAGATGCACAGCTAGAAGGTGAAGTGGTTTCAGTCAATCACTATATTAATCAACATCGTGATGAGCATCGTGTTCAACTTGAGATTCGACCATTTAATTATTTAATCACTACCTAATAAAAAAGCACTTTATGAAAAGTGCCTTTTTTTGATCGATAAAAATTAGGATGGTTGCAATTAACGCTTATAGTCCAAAATAATAAGCCAATAGGCAGATAATCACAGTAATAAGAATAAGCGTAATGACGCTACCTGCACCTGGTTTATGTGATGAATGTGGCGGCGTTATTTTACTGTGTGCTGCTTGGCGATGATCAGTTTTAAAACCATCGAGTGGGGAGTTTTCAATCTTTGGATTTAAACGCGCAGTTTTGTAATGGTTGGCAATTTTGACAATCAGTTTAGCGGTTAAATCTTCAATTTTTTGTAAAAAATGCCGTAGGTTGAGTTGCTCTTCAGGTGTTAAAACCGTGCCATCGTCATGATAGGGATGTTGAATTTTGGCCTCAATAAAGCTGTTTAAGGCGTCTAAGCGGTGCAGACTATCATGGGCAAAATCTGCTTGGGCATCTGTGGGGAGCAGCGATAGATACACAGAGTCTGTTTGTTCTGAATCTGCTGGTATATTTTTTCCAAAATAAGGTGAGCCTAAAAGAGTGGGTTCAACAAAACCTTCTGCTAATTTCTGCTCAAATAGCTCATCGTTGGTATAGTTACGAATATCATCCCAATTCGGTTGCAGCAAATCGGCATCGACACGTTTAATTAATTTATGATTTAAGTCATAACACCATAAGGTTTCACGACGGACTTGGATTTGTTGTGCTTTCGGGATTTCATAATCATTGTCTGCGGTGTACCACTCAGCCAATTCTTTACCAAAAATCCATGCCTGCTTTTTATTTTGTTCATGGCTCACAATGAAGTGTGCGAAAGGTAATAGTTCCACGTTGGTATTTGGGTTTTGTTCATCATTTAAAAGACTTGAGCTATGTAAACTCAAGCGACGAACCCCTTGTTTTTTTAAGCCTTCGAGCCAAACTTGAAAATGTTGCGCCAACAAATGCTGCGAAAGTAGATCACGAAAATGGAAACTGTGCTGATCAAAAATACTGTGCTGCAGCCAGCGCTGGAAACTTAAATCCTGATTTAGGAATTCATTGCCGTACGTCACTAAAGTGAGTTGTTGTTTCCAGATTGGATCAAGTGCCATAGAGATAGGATCCCGTTGAAATTGCATTTATTTTATACTTTTTTTAAATCTTGATGCTATTGCAATTTTAACTTGCGAATGCGCTTCATCATAACGGCTAAAAACTGTTAGAATAAGGGGTTTATATATTTTTTTAAATTGTTGCTTTGAGAGTTACTATGTCACTGGAAGCCCTGACCACTGAAGCGCTCGCTGCGATTGCAGCAGCAGAGGACCTTGCTACACTCGACCAAGTGCGAGTGCAATTTACAGGGAAGAAAAGCCAGCTCGCGGAACAATCGAAGTCACTCGGTAAAATGGACCCGGACGAACGTAAAGTTTTTGGGGCTCAAATTCATGCCGTTCGTGAAGCGATTACAGGCGCACTGACTGCTCGTCAAGCTGAATTACAAAAAGCTGCATTAGAACAAAAGCTTGCTAGCGAAACGATTGATATTTCATTACCTGGCCGTGGTCAAACGGTGGGTAGTATTCACCCTGTCACTCAAGTACAAGAACGTATCTGTCAATTCTTTACGAAATCAGGTTTTACAGTTGCGACTGGTCCTGAAGTTGAAGATGATTATCACAACTTTGAAGCATTGAATATTCCAGGTCACCATCCTGCGCGTGCTATGCACGATACTTTCTATTTTGATGTGAACCATTTGTTACGTACGCATACTTCCGGTGTGCAGATTCGTACGATGGAAACTCAGCAGCCTCCAATTCGTATTGTCTGCCCAGGCCGTGTATACCGCTGTGACTCAGACCAAACGCATTCACCAATGTTCCACCAAATTGAAGGTTTATACGTTGCAGAGAATACGAGCTTTGCTGAGTTAAAAGGTTTGTTAGTGAACTTACTGAACGAATTCTTTGAAAAAGATTTGAAAGTACGTTTCCGTCCATCTTACTTCCCATTCACTGAGCCGAGTGCTGAAGTGGATATTATGGATGAGCGCGGTAAATGGTTAGAAGTATTGGGCTGCGGTATGGTGCATCCTAATGTATTGCGTTCAGCGGGTATCGATCCTGACAAATATAAAGGCTTTGCCTTTGGTTTAGGTGTAGAACGTTTTGCAATGTTACGTTATGGCATTAATGACTTACGTATGTTCTACCAAAACGATGTGCGTTTCTTACGCCAATTTGCTTAAACAGATTTTTTATTAATCCTCTCCTAACCTCTCCTTTATAAAAGGAGAGGGACTTCTCGAAGCAAATACTCGAGTGGTTCTCCCCCTTTATTAAAGGAGGAGTTAGAGGGGGATTAGAAATTTAGAATTAATAGGTTTTTAACGAAATGAAAATTAGCGAAAATTGGTTACGCACGTGGGTGAATCCAGCCATTGATAGCGATACTTTATCTGACCAATTGACCATGTTAGGTCTAGAAGTAGACGAACTTGCACCAGCAGCAAAAGCATTTACAGGCGTTGTTGTTGGCGAGGTTTTGACTGTAGAGCAGCATCCCGATGCTGATCGTTTACGTGTAACGACAGTAAATATTGGTACAGCTGAACCTTTACAAATTGTATGTGGTGCACCAAATGTTCGTGCAGGCATGAAAGCACCGGTTGCTACGATTGGTGCAGTACTTCCAGGTGATTTCAAAATCAAAAAAGGCAAACTTCGTGGTATTGAATCACAAGGCATGCTTTGTGGTGCGTCAGAAATCGATCTTGAAGACAAAATCGATGGTCTATTAGAGCTTCCTGCTGATGCGCCTGTTGGTGTAAATATCCGTGAATATTTAGATCTTGATGACAATGTCATTGATATCAGTATTACACCAAACCGTGGAGACTGTTTCAGCATTCGTGGTATTGCACGTGAAATTGGAGTGATCAATCAACTTCCTGTAACTGCCCCTGAAATTAAAGAAGTTGCTGCAACAATTACTGATGAGAAGAAAGTTGTTGTTGAAACTGATGGTTGCCCACGTTACTTAGGTCGTGTCATCAAAAACGTCAATACCAAAGCACCAACACCAGAATGGATGGAACGTGCATTAGCACGTTCAGGTATTCGTCAGCACAGTATTTTGGTCGATATTACCAACTATGTATTGATGGAACTCGGTCAGCCTTTACATGCATTTGATGGTGGTAAGGTTGATGGCGCGGTTCGTGTACGCCAAGCGACAGCTGCAGAAAAACTGACCTTGTTAAATGAGCAAGAAGTTGAGCTTTCTGAAAATGTGATGGTGATTGCTGATGATCAAAAAGCATTAGCTATTGCGGGTATTATGGGTGGCTTGTCTTCTGCTGTATCTGACAATACCACTGAGATTTTCTTAGAATCTGCATTCTTCGATCAACTGCACATTGCGGGTCGTGCACGTAGCTTTGGTTTGCATACCGATGCATCTCAGCGTTATGAACGTGGTGTAGATTTTGAATTGCCGATGACCGCAATGCACCGTGCCTCTCAGTTAATTGCTGAGCTTGCAGGTGGTGAATTTGGTCCAATTACCGTTGCAGAAAAAGCAGAATTATTGCCAAAACGTGAAGCGATTGAATTGAATCAAGCACAAGTTGATCAATTACTTGGTTATAGTGTTGAAAGTGCATTTATTACGGATGCTTTAACTCGGTTAGGTTGTAATGTGACCGTTAAAGCCGAAGGTGAGTGGACTGTAGTGCCACCATCACATCGTTTTGACATGACAATTTACCAAGACTTGATTGAAGAAGTGGCGCGTATTCACGGTTATGACAATATTCAAATCAGCTTGCCTGTGATTGATGTGAAATTAGCCAAATACCAAGATCAATTTGAATTGGTACAACTTCGTCAAACAGCGGTCGCTTTGGGTTATCAAGAAGCGATCAGCTTTAGCTTTGCTGATGCAAAACTTGAAAAGCAATTGCATCCACAAGGTCAGCCATTAGCACTTGCAAACCCAATTTCTAGCGATCTTGCGGTCATGCGTTCGACTTTGTTATCAAGCTTGATTCCTTGCGTTCAGTACAACGTTAACCGTCAACAAAGTCGTGTACGTTTTTATGAGTTAGGTTTACGTTTTGATTATCAAGGTGCAAGCAGCATCCATGATCTTAAACAAATTCCAACGTTTGCTTTAATTGCAACGGGTTCACGTACCACTGAATCTTGGCATGGTAAAGCACAAGCAATGGATTTCTTTGACTTCAAAGGTGATGTTGAAGAAATTTTAAATTCAGCACGTTTAAATGTTGAGTATGTACGTTCAGAACGTGCTTGGTTGCATCCAGGTCAATCTGCTGAAATTTTGGTTGATGGTCAGTCTATTGGTTACTTAGGTCGTTTACATCCATCTTTAGAAGATGAGCTGGATTTAGCGACAACTTGGGTTGCTGAGTTTGATCAATCGGCTGTTTTGCAAACTTATGTATCTAATTTTACAGAATTATCACGTTTTCCGTCGGTTCGACGTGATATTGCGCTTTTAATTAGTGATAAGATTAATGTTAGTGAAATTCAGCAACTTATCGAAAAAACGGGCGGCGAGCTTTTAGACGCAGTTTGGTTGTTCGATGTGTACACTGGTCAAGGCGTCGAGGAAGGTAAGCGTTCTCTAGCGTTTGCAATTCAATGGCAACATCCAACACGTACACTTGAAGATGCTGAAATTAAATCCGGTATGGATAACATACTTCAGGTGTTGGAAAACACTTACCATGCGACATTGAGGGCTTCATGACAGCATTAACAAAAGCAGAAATGGCTGATCATTTAAGTGAGCTCACGAGTTTAAACCGTCGTGAAGCAAAACAAATGGTCGAGTTATTCTTCGATGAGATTAGCCAAGCGCTAATCTCTGGGGAACAAGTTAAACTCTCTGGTTTCGGTAACTTCGAGTTGCGTGACAAACGTCAACGCCCAGGCCGTAACCCGAAAACGGGTGAAGAAATTCCGATTTCTGCCCGTCGTGTAGTTACCTTCCGTGCGGGACAAAAATTCCGTCAACGCGTAGGAACAGAGCAGATCGATTGATCTGCTTTTTTTTGCCTAAAATTAAAGGGTGATTAACGCTAGAAAATAGTACGTGATTTTATGATGAGTTCATCATTTTACGTTGCAACGATATTGGATGGGAGTTACAGATAGGCGTTATAAAACTCTGCTTAAGGATTGTATTTGCGATTGTTCAGCTTTATAAAAGCTAGCACTCTCTTTGAGAAAGACAGAAAGAAAAAATAAATTTTGTGAGCAATGCGAGTAAATATCTAGGCTTCGTTATTCTGTGATTTGATATTTTTAACAATAGTATAGGCAATAAAAAAGAGAGCCAAAGGGCTCTCTTTTTGTACTGAATAATCGTATAGATTATTGAGCAGCAACTTCAGAAGCAGCAGCAGTAGCTTCAGAAGCAGCAACAGTAGCTTCAGAAGCAGCAACAGTAGCTTCAGAAGCAGCAGCTTCAGCTTCTACTACAGCAGCGTCAGATGCAGCAACTACTTCAGAAGCAGCAGCTTCAGATGCAGCAGCAGGAGCAGCTTCTTCAGTTTTTTTAGCACAACCAACGAAAGCTAAAGTAGTAGCAACTGCAGCAGCAATAGCGATTTTTTTGAATAACATGGCATCACTCTCTAAATTTGAGATTAAAAAATAACCTGCGTTAGTCTGTTATGTGCTTTTATTATGCCTAATTTTTATTAGGTATGAACAATGCAGAGCAGCCTAACTGGTCTGCGAGTATGCTATCACTGCACCTTTTTAAATGCTACTGGGAAGTTTGAAAAATCAGTCAAAAAAGCATGAAATTCGTGGAGTTTTTAACAGAAAATAACAATCAAAAAAAAGATTTATATTGGAGAAATGCTAAATAACACCCTAAAAACACTAGGGTTTTCTCTCATAATATTTTCAAAATCATCAACTTGAAAATAAGTTTACATGATTGCAATTCGATTGTTTCATTGTGTAAATAAAGTCAACCAAACAAAAAGGCCATCGTTATAGATAGCCTTCTTTTTAAAGAATCAAACTTAGTTTGATGCTTTGCGTTTCATTTGATCAAAGAAATCATCATTGGTTTTGGTTTCTTTCATGCGATCAAGCAAGAATTCCATTGCCGCAAGTTCATCTTGAGTATGAAGGAGTTTACGTAAGATCCACACTTTACGTAGATTGTCTTCAGACATTAGGCGTTCTTCACGACGAGTACCAGATTTCTTGATGTTCATCGCAGGGAACACACGTTTTTCTGCAATGCGACGGTCAAGCGTAATCTCTTGGTTACCTGTACCTTTGAATTCTTCGTAAATCACTTCATCCATTTTACTGCCAGTTTCGATTAAGGCAGTTGAAATAATAGTCAGTGAACCGCCTTCTTCGATATTACGTGCAGCACCGAAGAAACGTTTTGGACGTTCTAAGGCATGAGCATCCACACCACCTGTTAATACTTTACCTGATGATGGGATCACAGTGTTGTAAGCACGGGCAAGACGGGTAATTGAGTCAAGTAGAATCACGACATCTTTCTTGTGTTCAACCAGACGTTTTGCCTTTTCAATCACCATTTCAGCGACTTGAACGTGGCGCGCTGGAGATTCATCAAATGTTGATGCAACGACTTCGCCGCGAACAGTACGTTCCATTTCAGTCACTTCTTCAGGACGTTCGTCAATAAGAAGGACAATCAAGAAACATTCAGGGTTGTTACGAACAATCGATTGCGCAATGTTTTGCAGCAACATTGTTTTACCCGCTTTTGGCGGTGCAACAATAATTGAACGTTGGCCTTTACCAATTGGAGCAACCAAGTCAACCACACGAGCAGTTAAATCTTCAGTCGTACCATTACCTAATTCCATAACCAATTGTTCAGTCGGGAATAAAGGCGTTAAGTTTTCGAAAAGGATCTTGTTACGTGAGTTTTCAGGTGTGTCGTAGTTAATTTGATTAACTTTTAATAGTGCAAAATAACGTTCGCCTTCTTTTGGTGGGCGAATCGTACCGGTAATTGTGTCACCTGTGCGTAAGTTAAAGCGACGGATTTGTGATGGACTCACATAGATATCGTCAGGGCCGGCTAGGTAAGAACCCGCTGCAGAGCGTAAGAAACCAAAGCCGTCCGACAGAATTTCTAGAACGCCATCACCAAAAATCTCTTCGCCGTTCATCGCATGGCGCTTTAAGATGGCAAAAATAATGTCTTGCTTACGGTTACGAGCCATTCCTTCGAGGCCCATAAACTCGGCAATCTTGATGAGTTCGCCAATCGGTTTTTTCTTGAGTTCGGTTAAGTTCATAGGTGATCAGATAGAATCTAAAATTCTGAGGTACAGTTGGAAAAGGGAGCAACAATTTGCCGCAATCACGCAATAAACGATAGCAATTGATTTGCACAAAACAATTCAGAGATCTGATTCGTTATTTGAAGAGATATGTGAAAAACAATTCTGTTGCCGAGCGGCATTTTATGTGTTGTGTGTTGTAAGAAAATGACAGGATTTGAGATCCTTTATTTCTTGACTAAGCAATATAAGAGAGAATCAAGGATTTGTCAATTTATCGACAAAAAAAAATACGCTGCATCAGACAGCGTATTTTTATGCTTTATCTTAGAGAAAATATTAGATATTTTCTTCAATGAAAGCTGTTAATTTTGATTTTGGCGCAGCACCCACTTGAGTCGCAACAACTTCACCATTTTTGAACATCAATAAAGCCGGAATGTTACGGATGTTGTAGTTCACGGCTGTTTGTTCGCAAGAAGTTACATCCACTTTTACGATTTTTACTTTGCCTTCAAATTCTGTAGAAAGTACTTCAAGTACAGGCGCGATAGCTTTACAAGGAGCACACCAGCCAGCCCAGAAGTCTACAAGAACAGGAGTATCTGACTCTAATACGTCAGTTTGGAAGTTTGCATCAGTCGTGTTTACGATATTGCCAGACATGGATTTTGCTCCGGAATTAATTTTTAAGTTGACTCTATACTTATAAGTATTACATAGCCAACTATAACAATGTAGGGGGTTATGTAAATTTTCAACCTGAATGGTGAGTTTGTCTAATGGATGATCACGATGCCGATGATCGTGTATTGCTATGGCGTGATACGCGAAAAATTATGAAGATCCGATGTTGAATCGCACAAATGGCTTTTAAATTGCATGTATGTGAATTAATCTAAGTGCAATTCTGAACAGGTCTTTTCAAATAATGTCTGATTTTTTAATTGATGAAGAATTACTTGCTGCCATCGATATGGGGTCGAACAGCTTCCACTTAGCCATTGCACGTGTCGATCATGGGGAAGTTAAAAAAGTTGCATCAATGTCAGAAAAAGTTCAACTTGCAGCTGGTCTCGATGAAAATAAGAATTTAACAGAGGCAGCTCAGCAACGTGGTTTGGCATGTTTAGCACGATTTGTTGGGCGTTTGAGTCCTGTTCAAGCCAATCGTTTACGTATTGTGGCGACCAATGCTTTGCGACAAGCCAAGAATGGTCATGAATTTATTCAAAAAGCCGCTGAAATCTTACCAAAACCAATTGAAATTATTGCTGGACGTGAAGAAGCACGTCTGATTTATTTAGGTGTTTCTCACACGATGGCCAATAGTGGTCGTCGATTGGTAATTGATATTGGTGGTGGTTCAACTGAACTGATTATCGGTGAGGAATTTGAGCCGATTCACACTGAATCTGTTCAGATGGGCTGTGTAGCATTTACTAAAGCCTTTTTTGTGGATGGTGAAATTAGCCTGAAAAGCTTTGATCGTGCAGTGAATGCAGCGCGTAAAGAAATTGCAGGTATTGCCAATACCTACAAGGCAGCAGGTTGGGATACCGTTGTGGGTTCAAGCGGTACTATTAAGGCTTGTCGTCAGATTTGTGTCAACATGGGTTGGAGCAATGACCAAGAAGAATTGACCCGCGACGGCTTATTTAAACTCAAAGATAAATTACTCAAATACAAACATGTCAGTGAAATGGAGTTCGAAGGTCTAAAAGAAGATCGTCGAGCAGTTTTGCCAGCAGGGATTGCCATTTTGTATGCAGTGTTTGATGTATTAGGTATTGATAAATTGGTTTACTCCGATGGTGCATTACGTGAAGGTGTGATGTATGACCTTTTGGGGCGCTTCCAACATGAAGATATTCGTGATCGTTCTGTGCATGCATTAATGGGTCGCTATAATGCAGATACTAAACAAGCTGAACGCGTGGTGAATACGGCACAGCAACTGTTTAATGGTGTCGCTACTGCTTTGAACTTAACCAGTGATGACAGTGATTTACTGCGCCGCGCAGCTTATTTACATGAGATTGGTTTGGCGATTAGTCATAGTGGCTATCATCGTCATGGTGCATATTTGTTACAGCATTCAGACATTCCAGGTTTTTCACAAATTGATCAAAACCATTTGTCACATTTGGTTGCACACCATCGCCGTAAGTTACGTGGTGATGCACGTGTCGATGTGATGAAAGTCGGTGGTAACAAACTTGTGTACTTATGTCTATTGCTTCGTTTAGCAGTTTTACTGAATCATAGTCGTAGCGATGAGATGCTTCCTGCCATTGAATTGAGCGTGGACAATGCGCAACAATGGCAACTAAGTGTTTCTGGTGATGCCAAACAGTGGCCTTTGTTGGTTGCGGACTTGCATGATGAGCAGCTGCAATTTAAACATTGGGATATTGAATTGAATATTCAGTCGGAACAATTTATCAATTAACAGATAGTTAAGTTAGGGATAATGATCGACCTATGAAAAATAAAGCAGCTCAATCTAAAGCCTGGACTACGGTTCAGATCGCACGTCATCCTGAACGTCCGCAGTTTTTGGATTATGTTGGCGAAATTTTTACAGAGTTCGATGCTTTGCATGGTGATCGCCTCTTTGGTGATGATGGTGCGATGATAGGCGGTTTGGCTCGTCTAGATGGTCAACCAGTCATGATCGTAGGTCAGCACCGTGGTCGCAGTACCCGTGAAAAATTACAGCACAACTTCGGTATGAGTAATCCTGAAGGCTACCGTAAAGCGCAGCGCTTAATGGATATGGCGGAACGTTTTAATCTACCGGTGTTTACTTTTATTGATACTATGGGCGCATACCCAGGTGTAGGTGCAGAAGAGCGTGGTCAAGCAGAAGCGATTGCGACCAGTTTGGCACAACTTTCATCTTTAAAAGTACCTGTTGTTGCAACGGTATTGGGTGAAGGTGGTTCAGGTGGCGCATTGGGTATTGGTGTTGCTGACCGTGTAATCATGCTATCTCATAGTATTTATTCTGTGATTTCACCTGAAGGCTGTGCCTCTATTTTGTGGAAAACTGCTGAAAAAGCAGAACAAGCAAGTGAAGCATTAGCGTTAACTGCCGACAAATTGCAAAAAATCGGTATTGTGGAATATGTGGTGGACGAAGCTGAAGGCGCGCATTTAAACCCTGAAAAAGTCATGCAGGATTTAAAAGTCGTGTTGAAGCAGGCTCTGGAAGAATTGCAACCAATGGATGCAAACGAACGATGCGAAGCGCGTTATCAGCGTTTAATGAAGTTTGGCAGCGACAATTTAGGGCTGACTGCTTAAGTCAAATTCAGGCACTGCCTGAACACAGCACGTTTTTAATAGGATGTAGTGGTGGCATGGATTCCATGTTGCTACTGCATCTTATGTCGTTTTTATGCCCCGATAAAATTCGGGCAGTCTATATTGATCATCAACTTCAAGATGTGAGTTCAGCATGGGGCGGCTTTGTTCAGAAGCAATGCCAACTGCTGAATATTCCATGCATTATTCAAAAGGTTCAGGTTGAAGATGGTAATCTTGAAAATCAAGCCAGAGCTGCACGCTATCAAGCTTTTCAGCAGCATTTGAATCCTCAAGATATTTTAGTCTTGGCACATCATCAGCAAGATCAAGCCGAAACATTAATGTTGCGCCTGCTTTCTGGTGCTGGCGTGCAGGGTCTATCTGCCATGAAAAAGCTTGATAGACGTGATGATTTAACCATTTGGCGGCCATTATTAGATCTGTCTCATGAGCAAATTTGCCAATGGGCAGGGCAGCTTGATGTGCAAAATATTCAAGACAGCACTAACTTTGACACCGAATATGACCGTGCATGGAGTCGTGAAATATTGTGGCCAGTACTCAGTTCTCGTTTTCCTAAAATGCAACAGGCACTGAGCCGTACCAGTTATTTGATGCAAGATGCAGATGAAATTTTGCAGCAAGTCTTAAATGATGATTTAAAACAATGTGGTTCGGTAGAACTTTTAAATCTAGATGCTTTACAGCAACTCACAGCGCCAAGACAACGTCAGCTTTTATCGAGTTGGATGAAAGGCCGAAGTCAGTATCGCCCGAGTTTTGATATGGTACAGCGACTGATGACGGAAGTGATTGCTTCACGAAAAGATTCGCAGGCAGCATTACACTGGAATGGTTTTTACTATGTACGTTTTCAGCAGCAACTTCATCGTGTGGCCAAAGCGGATTATTTAGTATCACCTCTCGAAAATAAATCTGTTGTTTTGAGTTTTCAAATGGGGCAGAGCGTATCGTTAGCCTCAGGAAGTTTTCAAATTCAATCTTCCCCGATGGGGCTTTCAACGAAATTGTTGAATCAACCCCTCAAACTGAGTCCACGCCTTGGCGGGGAAAAAATCCATTTATATGGTCGTGTCGGAAGTTGGCCACTGAAAAAAGCCATACAGCAGGCGCAAATTTTTCCGTGGCAGCGTCATACTATTCAAATATTAAGCCGAGATAATGTTATGCTAGGTGTCTTTACGCCTCAGGGCTTTTGGTTAGCGCAGTCGGATTACTGTACAAAATCAGGCTGGTTACCAACTTTATCTCTTAACGCTAAAACAGCAATATCGGATCTTCAATCATGAGCGCAATTTTAAATTGTAATATCAGTTTCATTGGTGGCGGTAACATGGCACAGGCATTAATTGGTGGCCTGATTGCGCGTGGTGTCCCGACAACACGTATTACAGTTTCAGATCCGGTAGAAAAAGTACGTGCACTTTTGGCTGAAAAAGATTTGCATGTAACAGATGACAATCTTGCTGCGATTCGTGATGCTGACATCGTTTTGTTTGCTGTAAAGCCTCAAGTGTTGGCGAGTGTTTTAGCGCCATTAAAAGGTCTACTCGCAGGTAAGTTGGTGATTTCAATTGTTGCTGGTGCGGAAGTTGCAACGATTGCTAAATTGTTGGAAACAGACCGTATTGTGCGTGTAATGCCAAATACCCCAGCTTTAGTACAAACTGGTGCACATGGTTTGTATGCAGGCGCAGCTGTTTCAACCGAAGACCGTGAATTGGCAAGTCAAGTTTTGGCTTCTACTGGTTTAACACTTTGGGTAAACTCTGAAGCACAGATTGATGCTGTAACAGCTGTTTCAGGTTCAGGTCCTGCTTATTTCTTCTATATGATGGAAAGTATGATTCGCGCCGGTAAAAACATGGGCTTGGATGAAAAAGTCGCGACGGCCTTGACCTTACAAACGGCTTTAGGTGCTGCACAAATGGCCATTACCAGTGCAAACAGTCCAGCAGAACTGCGTAAAAATGTTACGTCACCGAATGGTACGACTCAAGCTGCGCTAGAGGTTTTTGATCGCGCGCAGATTTCTCAAAATATTCAAACTGCGTTGGCTGCTGCACAAAAACGTAGTCAAGAGTTGGCACAAGAGTTAAGCGAAAGCACCAAATAATTCGATTTGATTTAGGAAAGTTCAAGTATGGGCTCTGCTCAAATTTTTGGAATCATTATTAACGTTGCAATTTTGCTCGTATTTTTCCGTTTTTTAATGCAGCTTGCTGCGGTCAGTCCATATAACCCTGTGGTTTTGGCTACAGCGAAAGCAACAAAAATTGTTGATATCTTTAGCCGAATTTTCCCCACTTTGGCAAAAGGGCGGGTTAATACTGCGGCCTTAGTGTTGGTGGTGATTCTGTATTTGCTGAAAATGTTTGGTCTGATGTATCTATCCGGTGTAGCGGTCAATAGTCCGTTTCATCTGATTATTATGACCTTTGTGACGATGATTCAGGATTTGATCCGTTTCTGTCGTTACTTAATTTTTGCATCTATTATTTTGAGTTGGGTGGTGATGTTTAGTCAGTCACGCTCGCCTTATATTGAAGTTGTTCAAGAGTTGGCTGAACCTTTACTAGCACCATTCCGTCGTATTTTACCGAATATGGGTATGATTGATCTTTCACCCATCTTTGCGATTCTCGCACTATTGGTTGCTGAAACTATCATGAAGCAAGTGGCGATTACCCTTTTAACGGGTCTTTGATCGAATAAATATAAAAAAGGACGCTGAGGCGTCCTTTTTTATGGCTTCATAATGAGAGGTAAATCGAAATATTTCTATTCGTGAATATTTCACCTCCATTCTAACCTTCCTCCTAAAAGGAGGAAGGAGTGAATGAATTAATGTGCTTCGTCCCAATTATTGCCTTTGCCCACTTCTACAATCAGTGGAACTGAAATTTTCAAGACAGATTGCATTACTTCAGTCAGTTTTGCAGAAAGTTCATCGGCAATGGATTCTTCCACTTCAAAGACCAATTCATCGTGTACTTGGAGCAGCATTTTGGCTTGATCTTTCGGTAGAATTTTATCGACAGCAATCATTGCAAGTTTAATGATATCCGCTGCTGAGCCTTGTAATGGCGCATTAATTGCTGCACGTTCAGCACCTTGTTTGACCATTTTGTTGCTCGCCATAATGTCTGGTGTATACAGACGACGACCTAAAATAGTTTCAACAAAACCTTGTTCACGTGCGACTTGGCGGGTGCGTTCCATATATTCCAAAACACCTGGATAGCGCTGAAAATATTTACCAATATAGCTACGTGATTCTTCACGGCTAAAACCAAGCTGACGTGTTAAGCCAAATTCAGACATACCATAGAGTAGACCGAAGTTCACGGCTTTGGCTTGACGACGTTGATTGCTGGTCACTTCATCAAGTGGAATGCCTAATACTTCAGCCGCGGTACGTTTATGTACATCTTGCCCATGGTTGAACGCATCTACCAATGCATGGTCTTGTGAGAAATGCGCCATTAAACGCAGTTCAATTTGTGAATAATCGGCAGCCAGTAATATACGACCTTCAGGGGCAATAAAAGCTTTACGGATTTGACGGCCAATATCTTCACGCACAGGAATGTTCTGTAAGTTTGGATCGGTAGATGATAAACGACCTGTTGCAGTTAAAGCTTGGTGATAGCTGGTATGCACGCGATGCGTATCATTATTTACTTGTTTCAACAAACCATCGGTATAAGTACTTTTCAGCTTTGATAAACCGCGATATTCCAAAATCAAATCTGTAATTGGATGATCAATTTTTTCTAAGACACTTTCACTGGTACTGTATTGACCGGTAGAAGTTTTCTTGCCGCCTTTTAAGCCCAATTTATCAAACAGGATTTCGCCCACTTGTTTAGGCGAGCTGACATTAAAACTTTGTCCTGCAATATCAACAATTTCTGATTCAAGATTTTGAATAGTATTGGCAAATTCCACGCCCAATTGGTCAAGGAAATCCATGTCCAATTCAATCCCATTTTCTTCCATTGATGTGAGTACACGTGCAACGGGCATTTCAATATTATGTAAAATATTGATCAGTTCAGGATGCGCTTGTAATTTTTTATCCAAAACTTCATACAAACGGTAAGTCACATGCGCATCTTCAGCAGCATAGTGTGCAGCAGTTTCCAGTTCAATTTGGTTAAAGGTTTTTTGCTTCGCACCTTTACCAGCAACTTGTTCAAAAGTTGTGGTCAAATGACTGAGATATAAACGTGCGACATCATCCATACCATGACGTGTTGCTACAGAGTTCAATACATAAGACGCCAACATGGTATCGAAATACCAACCTGCCAAATGAATACCATGATTTTCTAATACGTGTGCATCATATTTCAGATGATGACCAATTTTTTTAACGTTGCCATCTTCTAGCAAAGGCTTGATCTGATTCAAAATCGTGTCACGATCTAGTTGTTGTGGTGCACCTTCATAGTCATGCGCAAGCGGCACGTAATAGGCATCATGTGCATCGAGTGCCACAGAGAAACCAACGATTTGTGCGACACGATAGTCCAGACTGGTGGTTTCAGTATCAAAGGCAAAACGTTTTTCGGTGTTCAGGCGGTTAAACAAGGTATCCCAATCTTCTTGAGTTAACACAGTGTGATAACGTGCTTCACCCAATTGATCGTCTACACTGGTTTTATCGGCTTGATCTTCAACTTCAGGTGCATTTGCCACTGATGCAGTCGTGGTGATGGCTTTTGCTGCTTGTTTATAGGTCGCACCATTCGGGTTATTCGGATGATCTAAAGACTGAAGCTGATTACGAAATTCAAGTTCCGTATAGAGTTCGCGTAAAGCAGAAATATTCGGATCCATTAGTTTTAGATCTTCATATTTCAAGCCCATATCTAGATCGCAAACAATGCTTGCAAGTTGATGATCGAGCGCAATGCCGTCAGCATGTTCTTTAATGTTTTGACCGACTTTACCTTTAATTTTGTCAACATTTTCTAAAATGCCACCAATTGAGCCGTATTCTGTTAATAGTTTCGCCGCAGTTTTTGCACCGACACCCGGCACACCCATAATGCCGTCAGAGGCGTCGCCCATTAGGGTTAAGTAGTCAATGATTTGATTTGGCCACACGCCAAATTTATCAAAAACACCTTGTACATCCATCGGTTTATCTTTGAAGCTATCTTCAAGTGTGACTCGTTCAGTGACTAACTGCGCCATGTCTTTGTCACCAGTCGAAATCAAGACTTGATGACCCGCGGCTTCAGCACGCTTGGCTAATGTACCAATAATGTCATCGGCTTCTGCGCCCGGTAGCATGTGCAAGGGAATACCTAATGCGCGAATTAAAGCGTGAAGATATGGAATTTGTTGTGATAATTCTTCCGGCATCGCAGGACGGTCACCTTTATAGATCGGTGACAGTTCGTGACGAAAAGTCGGTTCAGGCGTATCGAAAATAACTGCCATATGCGTCGGTTGTATACGACGCATTAATTTTTGGATGGCAGAAATGGCACCACGGATTGCATTGGTGTGTAAACCGGTTGAAGTGGTTAATGGTGGCAGTGCATGGTACGCACGAAATAAAAAGTATGAGCCATCGACCAAGACAAATGGTGGCATTGATAATTTCCTAATCCTGAAAACACTCTCATTGTACGTGATTTTTTGCCTGTACGCTGAGTCAAGATTGTATATCCAACTTACCGAATAACTGATGAATATGTTCGGAGCATCTGTCAGGCTCATGTATCATCAAAGGATTCAGGATCATGACGAAGCAGGTATGCTGAAACAGAATAATGAAATAAAAATGATTTGGTTGCTGTTGCTCATTATGGTAGGGATTGCAGCGTGGTTTTTTGATGTTCGCTTGTTGAGCTACATCTGTGGTGCGGGCTTTATGCTCAGTGTGATGAATTATATCGATGACTTGCAACATGGTGCAGAAACGATTGGCGCAAAATTGCAGCCCATTAAGACAACGTCTAAAATTCCGCTCTATATTGCTTCGATCATTACAGTGGTTGGTTTGCTGCTTGAGCTGAGTTATCTGGTCGCTTTAGGCATTAGTTTGTGGGTGTATTTCTTTTTACGTTGGTTGAAACGCTTAGAACGGCAACTGAATGCTTTACAACATCGTGTAACTCAGCTTGTTGATACTCAAATTAAATCTCAAACACTTAACACAACATCAAATCAGCTGGATTTGAATTCGGAAACTTTAAATCCCCCAGCTCTCAATGATTCTGAAATAACAAATGCAACACAGTCTGTGGCAATACCATCTGACAGTGCCACCAAGCATCAAAATCAACAGATTAATAACTCCAAGCAGGCATCAACATCCACAGCAGCGCCTAATCTTTCTACACAAATTCAACAGTGGTTATTTCAGGGTAATCCTGTTTTAAAAGTTGCCGTTGTTGTCTTGATTATTGGTGTAGTGCTTTTATTACGTTTTGCCACTGAACATTGGCAATTAAGTTTAGCTATCAAATTATTGATTGTCAGTGCCGTCAGTGCTGTGGTGGTCGTCCTTGGCTATTGGATGCAGCCGAAAAACCGCAGTTTCGCTTTGGCCTTGGAAGGGTTGGGGCTGGCAGCACTGTTCCTGACACTATTTTTTGCTTACTACAATTTGGTCATAGCGAGTTTTAGCCTTGCCAGTGGAGCCTTCATCGCGATTATGCTGCTGACCATATGGCTGAGTCTTAAACAACAGTCGGTGGAATTGGCCATTATGGCAATGTTGATTGCCTATATTGCACCGTTTACCTTGCCGGTACGTGATGCCACTGCGACGGAGTTAATTGCTTATTATCTGGTGATCAATATCGCAGTTGCGGTATTGAGTAGCTTAAGACCTTGGAAATATTTAAATCAAATCGCCTTTTTTATGACGGCTTTGATTGGTGGAAGTTATGCCTTCTACCATGGCTATAACACTGAACGAAATACCCTAAGCGTGTTGGTAGTAGCTCATGCGGCAATCTTTATTTGGTTAGGGTTCCGTTTTTGTCAATTGCAAAGCCAGCAAGACACGGCTTTTAAATATCAACCTGTATTAGATATTGCCTTAATTTTTGCTGCGCCAGTTGTCGCATATTTGGCTTTGTATTTGATGTATTTTGAAGAAACAACATGGCAAGCAGGTTTGAGCTTATTGTTTGCTGCGGTCTTTGCGGCTTTATATATATGGAGTAAACGGAGTCAAACCGTTCAGGTGATTGCGCAAAGTTATCTCAGCCTCACTTTAATTTTCTTAGCACTGATACCACCGATTTTATTGCCTGAGCAATGGAGTGTAGTGGGGTGGGCCGTGGAAGGCGCACTGATCTTTATTTTTGCCCTGTACCGCCAGTCGACGATTAGTCGCTATCTCGGCATGGCACTTTTGGTCATGGCAGGCTGCTCAAGTTTATATTATGTGATTGAGCTACAACGTTTCCCAACTGAAATCTATTGGGGCATCTGTCTCAGTTATTTGGCTGCGATTATCGTAACGCATGCAGTGCCATCTTTTCATCGGCAGCTTTCTAGTTCAAGTATTGCATTTCAATGTTTACAAATGCTTTCAGCAACGGTAATGCTGATGGTGTTGTTACTGGATGCTTTGCATAGCTCGTATCAACTTGCGATTTGCTTGTTGTTTGTGGCACTGATTTATACCTTGATGAATGAGTTCTTGCTGTTTCGTCAAGCGGGATGGAGTTGGTCTCTCATCAAATGGACGGGGTTGATTCCAGTTTATGCGATGGCATTTTATCAAGTGGTTTCAGTCAGTCAGCAAGGACAATTGCTTTGGCATTCGGTGTCAGAGCAAGTTTATTTTGCATTGGCGGGGCTGTTATTGACTGTGCTTTGGCTGCGCCCGCTTTTAGGCGTGCGTGAAGAAAAAGAATGGGTGAGCTTAGGTGTTTTAACCAGTTTGGCTTGGACGAGTTTGACGCTTCTTTCAACGATGCCATACATCAGTGTCGTGATTTTACCGCTACTCTTTTGTGCATGGTGTTATTGGCAAGCCAAAGAACCTGTCTGGAAAATGTTTTGGCAGGCACGCAGTAGCTTGCTTTTAAGTTTGGCTTGGATTATTTGTTCACAACTCTTTAGTCAGCAAGCCTTTATGGGCTATGTATTACCAATCTTCAATCCCTTTGATGTGATCAGTCTAATGCTATTAGCGGCATTTTTATGGATGCTGAATCAACAACTTAAGGCTGGGTTAGATCGAAGTTGGGCGGCGATACTCAGTGTATTGGGATTATTGTGGTTAAGTAGCTACGTGATGTTACGTGCGCTGCATATATATTTGGATACCCCGTATAACAGCTTGGATATTTGGACAGATGCCACGGTGCAGCTGAGTTTTACTGTACTTTGGGTCAGTTTGGCGCTTATTAGTATGCGTTTTGCCAGTCAGCGTCTATTGAGACCAGTTTGGTTGTTGGGTGGCAGCATTTTGGTTTTAGTGACTTTAAAATTAGTCTTACTCGATTTGTCGCATGTTGGTACCTTAATGCGCGTGATTTCTTTTATGGCGGCAGGCTTTGCCATGTTATTGATTGCTTATATTGCACCGATGCCGAATGATAATGTTCAGATATCAAGTCAGTCTGTCAAAAAATAATGTCTGAATTTAAAAAAGCCCTAATGGCATAAGCATTAGGGCTTTTTTATTTGGTCGATCTGACCAAGGTTAAAGATAAAAATGTTGGTTACTTTAAATTTGGCTCACGTTTAATGTCTTGTGCATTGGAATATTGATCGATATCAGCATCAACTGCTTGCGTCGAAAGAGGATGATCGACAAAGCCCATTTTAGGGACTGGGATTTCAATCTTATTGTCGACAAATGCATTACGAATTCGTTCCTGCATTTCATCACGTACTTGTAAAAAGTTTTCGCGTTTACACCAAATCGCAAATAATAGCTCAATTGATGATTCGCGAAAGGCTGTTACAGTGACTGCGGGTTTTGGATCGGCCAATACTAAGGGGTATTTATTGACGGCATCTAAAAGCACTTCACGTACTTTAATAATGTCTTCATGGAAGTTAATCGCGAGAGTAATTGGAATTCGTCGAATTGGAAACTTCGACAAATTGTGTACTGGGGCTCGTATTAACTGTTCATTCGGTAGACGCACATAAACATTATCTTGGGTTAATAATTTGACGGAAAGAAGATCAATGGAAATCACTTCACCTTCAATTGTATGGCCGCGAATTAAGGTCAGTTGAATGGTATCGCCAACTTCAAATGAGCCTTCGCCAATCAAGAACATCCCGCTGATGAGGTTGGATGCTGATGTCTGCGAGGCAAAACCCAATGCCACGGTTAAAATACCCGCTGCGCCTAAAAATACGCTGAGTTTAAAGCCAGCCTCTTTTAAGCTGGCCATAACAAAAATTAAGAAAATAAAATAAAAAATACCACGACGCCAGACCAATTGTTGGTGTGCGTTGAAACGCATGCCGACAGTGCGAATAAAGGTATTAGAAATAAACCGTGCAATTAAAAAACCAATAACTGCCAGTAATACAGCAACCAATAGTTCAGTTAAACGATCGGTGTTTAAATTACTCACCATTCCTTTAAGGCTGCTAGTGATCTCTTTTGAAATACTTAAATCTGCCATATCACGCCCTTAGAAGAATGAATCAAACATATTGAAGAGTACATTTGCAGACTCTCGAGGTGGGTGTAGATAAATCACATCACCAGCTTGAGGCGGTGTACGTGTTTCAATTTTCACCCGAGGCGGTTTGTCATGACTTTCATGGACGACACGAATTTGCGATGTCCATAAGCGTCCAGTACTTTCACTATAAAATAAGGGTAAAGCAGGTACGGGTACGTTCATGCGGTCAAAGCGAATTTGTTGATTACTGGTGTTATGAAACTCAATAGGGGTTACTGCACGAAATGCACGAGGCTTTAATTGTTTTAATTCAGTACGACCATCAACAGCAGTAGCATAGCAAACTTCACCCATACGATGATTTGGGCCAAACCAAGTGTCTTTGGGTAAAATTACCGGTAGATCAAAAAACGGTTCTTTTAAGTGGTCAACGAAGCCTGCAATCCAAAGTGGTGTACTTATATACAAGGTTCCACGTTGACCGGCAGGGATATATATAGGATCAACAGGTTTGATCACCACAGAACGGTCGGCCAAACGCGGCATGATCTGAATTTTGTCATGGGTTTGACGGAACATATAACGTTCCATCTTCACTGGTTGTGGAAAGCCGAATTCAGGATCGTGGATTTGGTGCCACTGTTGTTCATAATCAAACTGAAATGTTGGACGATGGTATTCCATGCGCCACTCTTGCATACCACGGGTTAAACGAAACAGCAAAGAACCAAATTGCCAACTTTGTGGATGATTAAGTTCAAAGTGATATTCACCCCACCATTTAATTTTTGGATTACTTTTTTCAGTGATTTCGTTCTCTAATGGCAATGTTCATTTCCCTTAAATTGATAAATCCTAAAAACAGACTTCACGCTGTCAGATGCTTAGAGTACACTCAAAACAACTTTTTTCATCATTATAATGCGTGATGCAAGTACTTAAACAATTACAAATACCATATAGTTTTGCCAAGCGGCATGGCGTTTTGCTTCGATATGAGGGTGATCAGGCATTTATTGTACGTCGTCAGAGTACACCGTTATTGGCCTTACAAGAAGCACGACGATATTTAGGCCATCCAGCACAGCATCAATTGGCAACTGAACAAGAATTTAACCAATTGTTAAGTGCAAGTTTTGCAGGTGATACGGGTGAATCGCAACAAGTTGCAGCTGGCCTGGAAGATCATCCCGATTTACTCAGCCTAGCCGATTCTGTTCCAGAAGCAGAAGATTTGATGGATCAAGAGGACGATGCTCCGATTGTTCGTTTGATCAATGCTTTGCTCTCTGAAGCCATTCGTGTCGGTGCATCCGATATTCATATTGAGTCGTTTGAGAAAAAACTTTCAGTACGCTTACGTGTCGATGGTCAATTACGTGAAATTGTACAGCCGCGTCGTGAACTTGCACCTTTACTGGTGTCTCGTATTAAAGTCATGGCTAAACTGGATATCGCAGAAAAGCGTATTCCTCAGGATGGTCGTATTTCATTACGTCTTGCTGGGCGCGAAGTTGATGTGCGTGTTTCGACATTACCATCATCTTACGGTGAGCGTGTCGTGATGCGTTTATTGGATAAACAAGCGGGTCGATTGAACATGACTCACTTGGGATTGATGCAACATGACTATGACCGATTAAAGCAATTGGTTCATCGTCCACACGGTATTATTTTGGTCACTGGGCCGACAGGTTCAGGTAAAACCACCACTTTGTATGCGGCACTGTCTGATCTCAATGATGGTTCAAAAAATATATTAACTGCAGAAGATCCTATTGAATATCAACTTGAAGGGATTGGTCAGACCCAAGTCAATACCAAAGTGGATATGACCTTTGCTCGTGCCTTAAAAGCTATGTTGCGTCAGGACCCAGATGTGGTGATGGTTGGTGAGATTCGAGATTTAGAAACAGCGGAAATTGCAGTTCAAGCCTCACTCACAGGCCATTTGGTGCTTTCAACCCTACATACTAATACCGCTATTGGTGCGGTGACACGCTTAAAAGATATGGGGATCGAACCGTTCTTACTCTCAAGCTCATTGATTGGCGTAGTTGCGCAGCGTTTAGTACGTACGCTGTGTAGTCATTGTGCCACTTGGCATGATGCGGATGAATTTGAACAATCATTATTTGCCAATATTGAACATGCTGAACAGATTCAAGTGCCGCAGCCCAAAGGCTGTGAACAGTGTTCACACACTGGATTTATGGGGCGTACAGCAATTTATGAAATTGTACCGATTGATGAGCACACGCGTCGTTTAATTCATAGTAATGCGGCAGAATTTGAATTGGAAAATCATGTACGTGCAAATGCGGGCTCAATTCGAGATGATGGTTTACGTAAAGTGCTTGCGGGTAAAACCACGATTGAAGAGGTGCTACGTGTAACGAATGAAGCTGCTGAATAAAAATTTGTAGAAAAACAAGTGCGATAAAAAGCCTCGAAATAATTAAAATATTTCGAGGCTTTTTTTACTGATTAGTTTATTTTTTCAAACTGAATAACTGCATCAGATTCTTTGTCCGTCAGGGTGAGATGTGTTGGATCAGTTAGTTTTAATTCAATTTGTTGACTATCTTTATACTTTAAGACCTCATGATCATATTCAGCGATGCCTGAAGCAGCACTTGACGTACGTTCAGTATTGTTTTTATTGAGCCAAAATTCATCTTTAATTTGATAGTCATCGCCTTGTTTTGAGATCGTTAATTTACGCAGACTGTCGGTTTCAGGGACTTGTTTCCATTCTCCTGGAAAATCTGGAGCAGGTGTTTGGCTACATGCTGTAAGTGCAAGAAAGATGGTAAATATCGAAAAGATTTTTTTCATTTTAAACCCTGTAATTAATGAATTTTTTATCATGATTATTTTGAATTGATTCAATATAACGCTTTTTTAAAATTATAAAAATGTTTTGATCGGTTAATTTTTATAGTGTTTGATCTTAAAAAAACAGCCCACTTTCGCGGGCTGTTTAGAACATTAGCTTTACCATAAACTGATAATTTTTTTCATCAGTTCAGCACGAATTGGGGCGGTGGGGTTACCAGCATTTCGACGGGTTTCATTTTCATAAAACTTTTGCCAAGTCTGTATCATGTCTAAAGTTACACCTTGAGTTTTATATTTTTCTACATCTGCTTTAGTGACATTGGCTAAGCGAGCTGCTGCACCATCTGGGCCTGTACCCCAACCAATTATGCCTTGACCATATGCAGGTAATGAGATGTTGCCTGGCGTTGGAGGGAGCGGTAGTCGTTGAATGTCAGGATTAACCAGTGATTTGATTTCAGGACGTACTTCTTCCGAAATTTTTAATTCAGCGAAAGTTAAAGACGAAGCACTTAATAGTAGTGCACTGAGTAGGATAGGTTTAAACATATAAAGATGTACTTAAATATTAATAAGAATCATTCTTATATTAGCAAGCTAGTGTGTATTTTGAAATGCTTCCCCAAAAAATTACCGATAGTGACATGTTAAATTTTCGCTGAAATAATGAGATGTAATAGATAAGAATATTGTCAGCATGTTTAAATTTAGAGTCTAAAAACATACTGACATTGGATAAGGTTGTTCGAAGCTGTGCTGGTATTAGATTTAAGTCACAATATCTAAGGTCACATTAATATTGTTTCGGGTAGCATTCGAATAGGGACAGACAATGTGTGCTGCATCAACTAATTTTTTAGCTTCTGCTGCATCCATGCCTTCAAGGTGAATATGTAGTGTGACTTCAATACCAAAACCTGTAGGAATTGGTCCAATACCGACTTCACCTTCGACGAAAGCATCTGCAGGAATGGCAATTTTATCTCGATTAGAAACAAACTTCATTGCGCCTAAGAAGCAGGCTGAATAACCCGCTGCAAATAATTGTTCTGGATTACTGCCATTGCCTGTGCCGCCCATGACTTTTGGCACAGCTAAAGGAATATCTAATAGTCCATCGGAAGTTGTTGCACGGCCGTCTCGGCCACCAGTTGCCTTTGCTTTTGCGGTATATACAGCTTTTTCTAAAGTCATTATTAAACCCCTGTGATTAACCATCAATTGTCTATCGTGGGGGATTTTGCTTAAACAATAATCAGCTTTTTTGTAATTTATTTAAATATAACGTGTAACTGAGGGCTTAGTATTGGATGAGGACACGATGTTGCATCAGTGGCATAGATTCACGGATTTTCACTTGTTCTACTAAATCAAAAGGTACTGTGATTAAGCCAGCACCTTCGGTTTGGATCATCTCTTGTAACTCACCACGGCTATTTGCAGCACCCGTGTGACCCCAAGTTTGACGTTTTTCACCATGCCAACCTTGTTGTGCCGAACCCAAAACAGCGCATTGACTGTCTATTGCACGTGCTTGTAACAACAATTGCCAATGCATCTCACCTGTGGTGTAGGTGAATGCTGCGGGAGCTGTCAAAATATTTGCACCTTGTGCACGTAACTTGAGAGCCAATTCAGGAAAACGTAGGTCGTAACATACCATTAAGCCAATATTGCCAAATGGTGTTTTTGCAACAACGGTATGAGTTCCAGGTTCAAAAAATTTTGATTCTTGATAACCTCCGACAGCATCACCAACTTGTACATCAAACAGATGAATTTTGTCATAACGAGCTTCAGTACGTTCGGGACTAATGCATAAACTTACTGTTCGAACACGACCATCTTCAATGATAGAGCCATCTGGACGATACGGGCATGGGAGTGTGCCAGCAATAATCCAAAGTTGGTATTGGTGTGCAAGTTGCTCAAGTCTTTGTTGGATAACTTCAAACTGAGCAGCTGTTTCACGTTGTTTACCTGCAGCGAAACAAACAAAATTTTCTGGAAAAACAATTAAACTTGCTCCTTGTGCTTGGCTTTGTTGCATCAATGATTCTATGACCTTGAAATTATCTTCAATGTCATTTTGTGAATTCATTTGTGCAACAGAAAGTAAGGTCATTGGGAGAAAGTCCGTTGTTTTTATTAGAAATTAGACGTTTTGTTGGCGAGTCTGGTCGAGATTTTCCTGCTCTTTTTGCAGTTGTTTGACCAATGGCTCAAACATATTTTGGTTGCTTTCATTTAACTTCATTAAAGTTTTATGCGCATCTAAAACGGTATTCAACATATTGTTATGTGTAATATGTTCTTCCATCAGTTCGCGTGTACAAACATTTGGATCACCACAATAATTTAAGATAACAAAAACCTGACCCAAGCCCATACTGTTTGCAAGCGTGGTGATGTCAGTGTTTGTGGATAACATTACCGCTTGGATGTGGTGGATTTGTTTCAGCTTTAAACCAAGTTTTGCCAAAATACCAAGCACAGTGCTATCGATGAATGTAGTTTGGGTTAAATCTACAATTGCACCGACTACATTTTGTTGCTGTTCAATTTTGTTGAGTAGCTTGTCTAGACTAATACAAGATTGGGCACGCACTTCGCCAATAAGCTTAAAAATATGCGTTCCGTTCAAGCTTGCATATTCAACATGACCTGTTGACATATAAATGCCATTTGCAGAAAAGGATAGTAAATTATCCCATAGGGCTACAGCTTACTCAAGTAGCCTAACGACTTAAGCATAAGGACTTATCATTAAGTATTTGATTTTTGGATTAATTGATTCGTCGTATACTGAGGATTGCAATATCGTCAGCGACGTGGTCAGGTGCTTGAAATGATTGATTTTGCAAGTGATACACCAATTGACCGAGCTGTTCATTCAAGCCACCATCGAAAGGTTCAAGTGCGCCATCTGAGCAGATGACGAAGCGCGTATAGCGATTAAGCTGGCACTCAAACTCTTCAACTTCTAAGTCTTCCGTCAAACCGAGTGGGAAACTACTGGTATTTAAAATACGTGCAGGTAGACCTGGTTCAAATAAGATAGCAGGAGGATAATGACCAGCACTTGACCACTTTAAAACGTGGGTTTCAAGGTTTAACGTACCTGCAATCATGGTGATGTGCTTTTCAATATTTTCTTGAACAAGCATGCCGTTAAGTTTTTTAATTAACTCGCGCGGGGTTTTAGAACGTCCATGAAATGCAGCCATCCAAGAGGTGAGTAAGCTACTCGTAACCCCGTGACCTGAAACGTCAGCTAAATAAAAAATAATTTCTTTATCATTTAACTTCCAATAATCATACCAATCACCAGACAGATAGGCAGATGGCTGAAAGAAAGTTTCAATTTTATAATTTTTGAGTTCAATTGGATTTGGGAGCAATCTTTTTTGTAATTCAGCAGCAGAGGGTAGATCACGGCTGTCTTGATTACGCTTATATTGCGCGTCAATTTGGCTAAGAGCATCTTGTAGATTAGTTGGAATATGATCCCAAACCCAGCCAGCAAGCGCGCCTTGTTGCCATGCTTGAGCAAGAGCAGCACCTTCATGTTCGAAGGCCAGTACTATTGTGGGAATTGTCCATTTATAATGCAGGTAATCGGCGACATCTGCAATTGCAATGATGGTTGGGTCATATAAATCTAGATCTTCAATGTGAATCATTTGCACGCTAGGAAGCGCATCAAGTACCTGATCTAAATATGGAATATCACGAGTAGGCTGAATGAAATACATAAAGAATAAGAACGATCCAACGACATACAATAAGATGTACTATAACAAGCAAATGCTAGCTGGAGGAAAAAACCCACCAGCCAATTGAAAAAAAATATTTATTCTGTCACATCATTATCTTCATTAATGACATCATCTGGATTCTGTTGAGTCGTCTCATCTGTATTGTCTATAGATGTATCTTCATCATCAAAATTGTCATCTTCATCGCCAATAAATAAATTTTCCTCAGCAATACCTTTCTTTTCAGCAATCAAATAGCTCAATCGTTGTAGATAAATATCGCGAATTTGTGAGTATTTATCTCCCTGTATTGCACTATCAATATCTAAAAGTTGTGAGCGCGCATCAATACCACGTAAAGTCTGTTCTGTCCAATAAGCGCCATCATGTCCATCAAGCATATATTTTTGTGGACGGCCTTGACTGTCTACAGCTAGACCAACTGTTTGACGAATAGTGCTTGGGCCAAAAATTGGTAAAACAATATATGGGCCTGATGGGATTCCGTAATATCCTAAGGTCGCACCGAAATTTTCATCTTCAGTAGTCAAACCTAAACGACTTGCGGGGTCAGCAAAGCCAAGTGTTGTTAGTGTGTTTACAGTAAAGCGTCCAAGTGATTGTGCTGCACGAACAGGGCGCCCTTGAATGAGCTGGTTAAAGGCATTCCAAGGTTCTCCTAAATTTTTACGAAATAAGCGATAAGAATCACGCACATCCTTTGGTGTCTTTTCAACATATTGCACAGCTAAGGGGCGAGCAATATGAATATCTAAGTAATCGTTCATTGCATAAACTTGACGATTCAATGGCTGAAACGGATCTTTGTCATCCTCTGATTGTGCGGCATTGGCATTTACAGTTAGTTTTTTTATGGCAGCAGCAGTACGTGAATCATGTGGAACAGTATTCGTTGTATTTGTATCTGTCGTCGATGTTTCCACATCTTGGGCATTAAGGTGTGTAGAACATGCAATTAAAAACATACCTACATATAGATAAGAAGATTGATGCATAAAAAATCCTGGGAGTTTTTATATTAAAACGGCGATTAGACGCGATGATAAATAAAAAACATCCTCTGTAGTCTTAGAATTGCGACTATTAAAGCAAATTTGAACAAAAAATGAATAAAAAAATGCAAAATGAATAAAAAACCGACATATGTGTAAATTAATTCAAAAAAGGTGTTGCGTTGGGTAAGAAATGCTGTAGAATGCACATCCATCGGCGGTGATGAAGATTAAAACTTCTGATAAAACAGTGACTTAGTTAAGATTGATTAAGTTAGGTTTTAGAAAGAAAGTTTAAAATAATTTGAATTACTAGTTGACACTTTAGAAATAAAGCGTAATATAGCCGACCTAGCTTGCTGGTGACGAATTA
>NZ_LZDS01000022.1 GCF_001678755.1 Acinetobacter gandensis | reverse complement strand
AGCTTTTGATTGATCGAAAGCTTGCGAGGAAGCTGAGATCAATTGATTTTTCCAGTCAATAATTTGGTTTTGATGAACATCAAACTCAGCACTCAATTCAGCAAGTGTTTTTTCTGCTTTAATCGCAGCAAGTGCTACCTTAGCTTTAAAATCATTTGAATGATTTCTTCTTGGTCTACGTGCCATAAAATACTCCATATATTGATGTTTATAACATCATTTGAGGAGCAGAATATCACTTATAGGAGTTGTTCAAATTTACGGATCCATCTCTAAAGCTAGAACTTCATAAAAAAGTTATATTCAGCTAAATATTTTCAAGAAATTCTTTGATATAAGTAATGACATATATAAAGAATATTAGCTGCTTTAGAAATCTAATCCATGATTGTTAAGGAGTGAAAATGAATCACTTTTATTTTGGCGTTAATCCATATTTATGGCTTTTAATAGCATGTATTTTGTTTGCTATTTCAGTTTACCTTGTTTTGAAAAAAGTTATGAACAACAAGGTTAATCCTCAAGGCTGGCTATTGGTATCAGTAGCTATTTTTCTAGGTGCAATGTATAGCCAATATGCTTTTTACGATCTAGGCCGAAATATCTCAAAAAGTGATGCTAAGAAGATCCAGGTAGCATACCAGGAGAGCTTATTATCACCAGCTGGTTATGACTTTAGAGATGCTCTAAGTAATTTGTTAGATGATAAAGGTATCATAGTGCCAGCAGAACTAAGCTATATTGGAACTGATATATATTCTAATTCTTTCACTAAAGAAGATTGGAATAAGTTAGCAAAAATTCATAAAAAAACTAATAAATATATGTGAATTAAAAAACAGAATATCAAAATACACGACAATTTTTGCAGAATCTGCCAGCCAATGATGTTCTCCTTACTGGTTCACGCGGCACAGGAAAATCTTCAATTGTCCGTGCCCTTTTAACCGAGTATAAAGATCAAGGATTACGTTTAATTGAAATTGAACGTGATGATCTGTCCGATCTTCCTGAAATCCAGAAGCTCATCCAGAAGCGTCCGGAAAAGTTCATTGTCTACTGCGATGATCTGGCCTTTAATGCTGAAGATGAAAACTATCGCAGCTTAAAAAGTGTACTTGATGGCTCATTACAGTCAGGTTCAAGTAATTTTATTATTTATGCAACCAGCAACCGTCGACATCTGTTACCAGAATTTATGCATGAGAACACGCCAGTGACTCGTGTAGATGTACCGCAATATACCGAGTTGCATCCACAAGAAGCCATTGAGGAAAAAATTTCACTCTCGGATCGTTTTGGAATGTGGCTTTCATTCTATCCAATGGATCAAAACCTGTATTTAACCATTGTAGAACACTATCTTGCTAAAACAGATATGCCAATGAATGACGAAGCCCATGCTGAAGCCCTACGCTGGTGTCAGGCACGTGGTCAACGGTCAGGACGTGCCGCCTATCAGTTCTCTAAACACTGGATTGGATCACAACAACTAAAAGCACTGTAAAATTTTAAACTAGAAAAATTAACAGGTTTCATTATTAGTCAGATTATAAAAGGCCCATTTATCTCAAATGGGCTTTTTATAAAATTAGAGTTTCTGTCAAGCTCTTAAATAATATTCAGCTGTTTTAATGATTTCATCAATAATTCATTACGTATAGATGCCGGCATTTCTGACCGCATTTCCATATTTAATGCAAAAGCGACAATTTTTCCATCTGGCTGCTCAACCCAGCCGGTCAACCAGCCCACTTGTGGTTTTATATCCATTGCCCAACCAGTCTTTCCAAAAATTTTGTAGCCATTACTCTCTTCTAAAAGAAGCATATTTTTTACATTAGCCTGCACTTTTTCACTAAATGGAAGCTGTGTATGTGCTAATTGGGAAACAAACTCTACCTCTTGAATAGGCGTAACCTTTAATGGTCCTACCAACCAGAAATTATCAACCTGCTGTCCAATTTCAGCATTACCGAAACCAATACGTTTTACTTCTTTTTGCATGAGATCAAGACCGATACGTCGCGCAAGTTCCTGATAGACTGGGACTGCAGAAAGCTTCATGGCTTCTCCTAGTGTCATGTCTTTTTCCCAAGCGGTAAATGACCTTTTCTCGCCCTTCCATTTAAATATTTCATTAATATCCGTTTTCTGGTTCTCCAATCCGATCAGGGCATTCAACATTTTAAATGTAGAGGCTGGCACATATTCTGTATTTGCGCGGCTTAGAGCATTACCATATAGATTAATTTTTTTATCTGTTTGAATAACCAGCACACCTGAGGTGTTTTTTTCATCAAAGTATTGATGAATCACCTGATTATGTCCTTGAACAATCTGACTCGGGGTTTCATTTATTAAATTATGCTGAACCGTACAACCAGAAAGAAAAAGAGAAGCAACCACATAGCAAGTAAAATATTTATTCACTTTAAACACCAGATCAATAGAAAATAACTCTGTACACGACAAAAATAGATAACTCATTGAAATAATGTCACAATAATTGTTTTCTAACGACGAATACTATGACACATCTCAATGAGTTATATCTTATCTTAAACAAATCTCTAAAATGGAACAAGTCACATTTAAAGTGCTTTGCGCTCATCATGCTTGTGATTATTTTAAAGCAAACATGTAATCTTTCTTCTGCAT
>NZ_LZDS01000021.1 GCF_001678755.1 Acinetobacter gandensis | reverse complement strand
CTGCAGCGGAATCAGCTTATGCCGAAGCCGAGCAAGCGATTGCTGATGCGGATACAGATGGTAATGGTCTCATCACACCAGCAGAGCAGGCAGTTGCCCAGGCTGCGATTGATGAAGCTGCCGAACTAAAAGCCATCGCACAAAATGCAGTAAATGCGTTACCGGCAGAAGTACAAGCTGAGAAAGACGGGCTACAAGAACGCGTAGATGCCTTGACTGAATTGCTTGCCCCTGTGGTCACAGATGCAGATGGTGATGGTGTAATTGATGACTTAAACGGATTAATTGCCAGTGCAGAAGCGGCAGTAGCAGCAGCGGAAGCGGCTTATGCCGAGGCCGAGCAAGCGATTGCCGATGCAGATACAGATGGCAATGGTCTCATCACACCAGCAGAGCAGGCAGTTGCCCAGGCTGCGATTGATGAAGCTGCCGAACTAAAAGCCATCGCACAAAATGCAGTAAATGCGTTACCGGCAGAAGTACAAGTTGAGAAAGAGGGGTTACAAGGTCGACTAGATGACTTGATCCCATTAACTGCACCAGCAGTCACGGATGCAGATGGTAATGGTATCGATGATGCATTCGAAGCAGCGGAAGCCCTGGTGACTGATGCTGAAAATGCACACCAGGCAGCAGAAGATGTAATTGCAGGTGCTCAAGAAGATGGCCTGATCACCCCAGCAGAACAGCAAGCGATTCAAGATGCGGTGGATGCAGCAACTGAAGCTGAACAAACGGCACAAGACGCGGTGACTGCGTTACCAGAAAGTACAGACAAAGATGGTCTGCAAGATCGTCTGGATGCCTTGACGGATCTTGAAGTTCCAGCGGTGAATGACCAAGACGGCAATGGGATTGACGATGCAACGGACAGCTTAATCGCGGATGCAGAAGCGGCGGTGGCTGCAGCGGAATCAGCTTATGCCGAAGCCGAGCAAGCGATTGCTGATGCGGATACAGATGGTAATGGTCTCATCACACCAGCAGAGCAGGCAGTTGCCCAGGCTGCGATTGATGAAGCTGCCGAACTAAAAGCCATCGCACAAA
>NZ_LZDS01000020.1 GCF_001678755.1 Acinetobacter gandensis | reverse complement strand
ATAAGACCCGAACAAGTCCATAACAGTTGTGCTGGCGACAATAGCAAGAGTGAACCACCTGATCCCTTCCCGAACTCAGAAGTGAAACCTCTTAGCGCTGATGGTAGTGTGGGGTTACCCATGTGAGAGTAAGTCATCGCCAGCTCATTATTCAAAATCCCCCTAACTCTTATGAGATAGGGGGATTTTTTTATGCCTTAATAATGATAAAAAAATCAAAAAATGAAAACCAAAGCGTTATTTCACCTAGGAATCAGGAACTCAGCTGCCTTCTTGCTTATTTAAACACTTAATTAAAGTTAAATTATTAGGGTTTTATTTTGATTTTTATAAGACCTAAGCTCAACTTTATTTATTCACTATAGAAATCTTAGACTTAGATCGTAGTCCAACGTATTTATTATGAAAAAATCGCGTTTTAATCTGACAATATCAATATCAAATAATCTATTGTCTGATTGTCATTAGGTGTTAATTAAGTCATTGAATATTATTAATTATAAAAACTAGACCCTCCGTCCACCATTTTTATTATGTGTAAATATTTCATTTTGATACTCATTTCTCTGACATTTTATAACTAAAAAAACCGCATATATCCTAAAGGTATGAGTCTATACCTTTGTAATTTTGGACAATTCATCATCAAAAACGGCATTGTAGCTGAAAAATAAATCTCACAATTGGAGGTGAGTTTCAATGTCTACAAGCACAGTGAATGTGAATAATGTGGTTGATAATGCCAAATTCACGAAGTCGCATTTAAGCATCATGTTGTGGTGTTTAATTTTGATTTTATTTGATGGTTATGATTTGGCCATCAATGGGGTAGCTCTACCTTTGCTAATGAAAGACTGGGGATTAACAGCTGTACAAGCGGGTATGTTAGCTAGTACAGCACTAGCGGGTATGATGTTTGGTGCGATGATGTTTGGTACTTTGGCCGATCGAATTGGTCGTAAAAAAGTCATCATGATCTGTGTGTTTTTATTCAGTACTTTTACTTTTGCTGGCGGTTTTGCAACGAATCCGACAGAGTTTGGTGTGCTACGTTTTATTGCTGGTTTAGGTATTGGTGGTGTATTACCAAACTTAGTGGCGTTAACTTCAGAATATGCGCCTAAACGTCTACGTAGTACCTTAGTAACCACTATGTTTAGTGGTTATGCTATGGGCGGCATTATGGCAGCACTATTTGGTTCATGGTTTACAGCAGATCATGGCTGGCAAATTATGTTCTTTATTGCAGGTATTCCATTGTTATTGCTACCTTTAGCATGGAAGTTCTTGCCTGAATCTCTGACTTTTTTGGTGAAAGTTGAACGTACGGCTGAAGCACGCCAAATGATTCAAAAAATTGCACCTGAACAAAATCTAAGTTCAACAGCAAAACTTGAGTTAACTGAAGTTGTTGTACCAGGTGGAACTTCTGTTAAAGCGCTATATAAACAGGGGCGTGGCTTAAGTACTGCACTGTTTTGGCTTTGCTTCTTTATGTGTTTATTAACGTTATATGCACTAGGCAGTTGGTTGCCAAAACTGATGATGGCCGCAGGATATTCTTTAGGTAGTAGTCTGACGTTTTTATTGGCCATGAACATTGGTGCGGTTATTGGCACAGTTGGTGGTGGTATTTTGGCGGATAAATTCCATTTGAAACCAGTGATTATTACACTGTGCTTAGCAGGTGCTGTAGCGCTGTCACTACTTGGATTTAACTCACCACAACCTGTGATTTATCTGTTGGTAGCTGTTGCGGGTGCTTCTGCAATTGGTTCGCAAATTTTACTGTATAGCTATGTAGCTCAATACTATCCGTTGTCTGTACGTTCAACCGGTATTGGCTGGGCATCTGCAGTTGGCCGTACTGGTGCAATTGTAGGTCCAATTTTGATTGGTTATTTATTGTCTCAAGAGTTACCACATCAAATTAATTTTATGGCCGTGGGGATTCCTGTTGTGATTGCAGCAATTGCAGTGTTCTTTATTCGCAAAGCACAAACTGATGAAGAAGTTGCAGCTGAAGCTGAGGCACAACGAAAAACCTTGAAAGCACAGCGTTCATATAGTTAAGTCTCACTTTAGAAAGCCCATCTTCTGATGGGCTTTTTTATCAATATTTTAATTATAAAGTAAAAAAGCCCCGACATCCTGTCAGGGCTCTTCTATATGCTTTGCAAGGTGAATTGTTCCATTGCATTTTGTCGTATGGTTTTTCTTTTTGTTTTAAGTTTGAGACATCCTGTCTCGGTATGGCTTCACTATAGGATTTTAGATAAGGCATGCCTAGATGAATCTGCCTCAGTTGTTGTAGGATATTTCTCACAAATATGTGTAAAAAACATGCAATTATAATTTTTTATATAAAATTAAGTTGATGTTTTAAAATGCTTATATTTAATTTTTTAGGTTTTTTGAAAAATTCAATTTCTAATAATCTTGCTGCTTGTGCTTTTAGTCGCAATGACTTTTAAATAAGGTAATGAACCTAAAAAGTTCTGCATTTTTGCCCATTTTTTATCAGCCTTGTTACGTAAATATAGTGAACTTAAAGCCAACTCAGCGCATGATAGGATTTATAGAAATCGCGTTATTATTCGGAATCCTAAGGAAATAAAAATGTCTGAATCAACAGTCAAAGTCACTGATTATCCTTTATACCTTGCAGGCAAAGCTGTAAAAACTGAACAATGGCTTGAGGTTCAAGATAAATATAGTCAGAAAGTCTTTGCCCGAGTTGCGCTGGCAGATGCTCAAACCATCGAGCAAGCCATTCAATCGGCAGTAAAATCGGCTGCTGAAATGGCCGCGCTTGAGCCATTTCAAAAACAAAAAATTCTGTTGCATTGTGTGAAACGCTTTAATGAAATGCGTGCAGAATTAACAGACTTGTTAATTGCAGAAGGCGGTAAACCGCGTAAAGCGGCGGCGGCTGAAGTTGAGCGTTTAATTAATACCTTCCAAATTGCAGCGGATGCTGTCACACAAATTGAAGATGGTCGCATGATTCCATTGGCGGTGACATCAGCTGCCTCCGGCTATCAGGGCATGGTCAAGCATGTGCCGATTGGTCCAGTATCATTGATCAGCCCTTTTAATTTTCCTATCAATTTAACGGCGCATAAAATTGCTCCTGCAATTGCTGCAGGTTGTCCATTTGTATTGAAGCCTGCGAGTTTGACACCTATCTCAGCGTTAAAAATTGCAGAAGTTTTGGCTGAAACAGATTTGCCAAAAGGCGTGTTTTCAGTACTGCCATGTCCACGTGAACATGCGGACGTGTTGGTGACAGATGATCGCTTTAAATTACTCAGCTTCACGGGTTCTGATGTAGTCGGTTGGGATATGAAAGCGCGGGCAGGACGTAAAAAAGTCACACTTGAGTTAGGTGGTAATGCCGCGGTATTGATTGAGCCAGACACAGAGATCAGCGAAGCATTTATCGATCGTTTGGTTGGAGGTGCATATAATCATGCAGGGCAGGTATGTATTAGTGTGCAACGCATTTTAGTTCACGCGGATATCTATTCCGATGTGAAGAAAAAAATGATCGCTAAAATGAAGCAAATAAAGGCTACAAACCCAGAACTCGAAAGCACAATGGTGGGGCCGATGATTAAGGATGCTGAAGCGATTCGGGTCAATAAATGGGTGGATAAGGCGATTAAAAAAGGCGCAAAAGCCCTGGTTCGTGGTGAGTTGAAAGGTGCGTTGCTTGATCCTATTTTATTGGAAAATGTTGATGCGTCATTAGAAGTGTATAAGGACGAGATTTTTGGTCCTGTGGCGATTTTAGAGAAGTACAAGAACTTTGAAAAAGGTATCGCAAAAATAAATAGTAGCCGTTTTGGTTTACAGGCCGGCGTCTACACTCAAAACTTAAATAAGATGATGTATGCATGGAATCATCTGGAAGTGGGGGGTGTAATCATTAATGATATCCCATCATTTCGGGTTGATAACATGCCCTATGGCGGCGTAAAAGACTCTGGCTTGGGTCGTGAAGGGATTCAATCGGCTATTCGTGATATGCAAGAAGAGCGCGTGCTGGCGATTAAATTATCATGATCTAGTTTGATCAGGCATCAATCAGCATGGTCTGATCGGTGCCTTTATTTTGAGTACAATCTTTCCTATAAAAAGTAATGCAGTGAATAAGAACAGATGAAGCAGATTTTTTTATTTTTGAGTTTAATTACCGTGCAAGTTTCGTCTTGGGCATTGGATGCTCAGCAAATGGTGGCGGATGCGCGTGGACAAATTGGCAAGACCTTGCACTATGATCCTGCATATACTCAGCTATCGTACCCAATGGGAGATGTACCGATTGTAAAAGGTGTATGCACCGATGTGGTGATTCGGGCATTACGTTTGCAGGGGATTGATCTGCAAAAAACCATTCATGAAGATATGAGAGCTCATTTTAAATCCTATCCACAAAAATGGGGACTGAAAGGGCCAGACAAAAATATTGATCACCGCCGTGTGCCGAATATACAAACGTGGATGAAACGCCAGGGCTATCAAGTTTTGGATCAGCAATATTTAGTAGGTGATGTTGTCACTTGGGACTTAGGTCGTGGGCTTGTACATATTGGTATTGTTTCAGACCGTCAATCTAATCTAAACAAGACACCGCTGATTATTCACAATATTGGGTCAGGTACGCAGGAAGAAGACATTTTATATGCTTATAAAATTACTGGACACTATCGAGTGAAATAACTAAGTGGATTACACTATAAATATATCATTCCTAAAAGTTATATTATTGATAATTTTGTTGTATAAAAAATAAGCTGATTAAATGAACATTTGATATAAAACAGATTATAAAAATGGAATATTTGCTTCAGAAATTACAGAAAAAGGCTGGAAAAGTGAGTATTGTTGAATTCATACAAAAGAAAAATATTTTGTTATGTTTTTAACAAAAATTGATGACTTATTTTTCTGTTTGCTTTCTAGTAAAGAAGCTCACAAGGTAACTTACTAGATCAAACACCCAGAATTTATTTTTATGGTGCTTTTTTGCTCGCGATATAACCATAACAAGCAGCAAAGAGCCGCCTAAGGTTTAGGTGTTCTATGTCAGATAAACGTGAAAACTGGTCAGCACGATCAGGCTTTATTATTGCCGCGATTGGTTCGGCGGTAGGTTTGGGTAACATTTGGCGTTTCCCATATGTGGCTTATGAAAATGGTGGCGGTGCCTTCTTAATTCCGTATTTGGTTGCGATTTTTGCAGCGGGTCTACCATTGTTGTTTCTTGACTATGCAGTCGGTCACAAATTCCGTAAAGCACCTCCAACAGCGTACAAAAAGTTGATGAATAGTGAAGCGTTGGGATGGTGGCAGGTGATGGTGACATTGATCATCGGTATCTACTATGCCAGCGTATTGTCTTGGGCGGGCAGCTACATTTACTACTCGATTGGTCAAAAATGGGGTGAAGATACTCAAGGCTTCTTCTTTAATACCTATTTGCAAAATGCCGATGGTATTGCCTTTGGTTTCGTACCGACATTGTTCTTTGGCTTAGTGATTGTTTGGGCAATTACCGTGTTTATTCTTTACGGTGGCGTAAAGAAAGGGGTAGAGCTTTCTAATAAAATCTTTATTCCATTGTTGGTGATTTTATTCAGCATTCTTGTTATTCAAGCATTACGCTTACCAGGTGCAACAGATGGCTTAAATGCGTTCTTTACACCGAACTGGGAAGCCATGACCAACTATAAAGTATGGTTGGCAGCATTCGGTCATATCTTCTTCTCGTTATCTGTAGGTTTCGGGATCATGTTGACTTATGCGTCTTATTTGAAAGCAAAAACCAATTTAACCGGTTCAGGTATGGTGGTTGCACTCGCTAACTCATCGTTTGAAATTTTGGCAGGTATTGGTATTTTTGCAGCTTTGGGCTTTATGGCACATAGTGCAGGTGTACCTGTAAATGAAGTGGTTTCGGGCGGTATTGGTTTAGCCTTTATTGCATTCCCGAAAATTATTTCGAGCTTAGGTGCAGGCGGCGACTTATTTGGCTTCCTATTCTTCTCATCTCTTGCTGTTGCGGGTATTACGTCAATGGTGAGTATTTTAGAAGTGCCAATCGCATCATTCCAAGATAAATTGGGTTGGTCACGTAAGAAAGCTGTAACGATTGTCGGCGGTGGCTCTGCAATTGTTTCAACCTTGATTTTCTCGACACATAGCGCGATTACTTTCGTTGATATCATTGACTACTTCGCGAATAACATTGGTATTGTGGCGGGTGGTTTGTTCTCTATTATCTTGGTTTCTTGGTTCCGTCGTCCATTGTTAACGCAATTGAAAGACCACGTAAATCAGTACTCAAGTATTAAATTGGGCTTTGGTTGGAATTTCTTAATTACGGTAATTACACCTTTATCACTCTTGGTGGCATTGGGCTTAACCATTAAAGCAATCGCAACAGAAGGCTACGGTGGATATCCAGTTGAAGTACTGTTACCTGTAGCAGGTGCGGTGATGGCTGTATTTGTAATTGGTGCAATTGTATTTAGTTGCATGAAAGACAAAGAAACTGAGGAGAAATAAAATGAATACTTCCGCAATGGTGATGTTGATTATTTCTATCGTGTTACTTTGGGGCGGCTTAATCTTGGCCTCCATCCACTTAGCGAAACATCCTGACGAAGAAGATTAAGATCTTCTTCCCAATAAAAAAGGAACCTTCAAGGTTCCTTTTTTATTAATATATCTATAGACAAAACATCAGTAGGTATTAAGCCGTTTTTGTAATTCGGCAATAATAGAAACCATCACCATGACCCACTTCAGGGAATAACTGACGACCGTGGATTTGTTCAATGCCCCAATCGGCGTCAATTTTGACTTCTTGTGCATCAGCATGCGAAGCAAAGAAATTCACCATTTGTTGCTCATTTTCAGCTTTTAAAATCGAGCAGGTGATGTAAAGCAGGGTGCCGCCCACTTTAAGCTGCTGCCACATATTTTCAAGAATTTGTTTTTGCAACTCGACTGTTTTTGCAATGTCGCCAGATTGGCGAAGTAGGCGAATGTCAGGATGACGACGCATCACACCTACTGCTGAACATGGTGCGTCAAGGACGATACAATCTGCTTGTTCAGGTGCTGTCCAAGTCACTGCATCCGCAGTAATAATTTCAACATGTTTACCATCTAAAACTAGACGCTCTAAATTTTCCGTCACACGTTTTAAACGCTTTTCATCCTGATCTAATGCGATCATTTTGCGTAGATCAAAAGTCTCAAGAATGTGTGCTGTTTTGCCACCCGGTGCAGCGCAAGCATCAATTACAAATTTATCATCTAAATTTGGCAACAGGGTTGCACACAGTTGAGCGTGTTCATCTTGTACGGAAAAACCACCTGCTTCAAAACCCGGTAGGCTTGGAATATGCAAGCTTTCATCCATCACAATACCGACGTTTGAAATTTCACAGCGATGTGCTTCGATACCTTCATCTAGCAGGATATCTAGGTACTCATCACGGCTGACTTGACGAGTATTAACACGTAAAGTGAGAGGAGCAACTTGTTTCAGCTGATAACTGATTTCGTTAAATTGTTCGCCCCAATCCTTTTTCAGTCGCTTGGATAACCAACTTGGTAAGTTGGTCGCTTGTTCAAGGACATCATAAAATTGTTCAGTTTCACGAGTCGCGCGACGTAATATCGCATTCACCACGCCACTTAAACTTTCCATGCCCAATTGTTTACTGGCTTCTACTGTTTCAGAGATCGCTGCATGTGCCGCCACACGGGTGCACAGCAATTGATAGAGTCCCAAATACAGACAGGTTTCAACGACTTGGTTTTCTAGTGGCTTTGACAATAATGGTAAGGTTAATTGTTTAAGCGCATGCCATTGACGTAGGCAACCTAAAACCAATTCATGGTAGAGCGCACGGTCTTTGTCTGACACGATATTCATATGTTGTGCCAGTACAGACTGTAGCGACTGACCATTTTGGACAGCCAATAACGTTTTCACAACCTGAGCACGTAAGTTGAGGTTTTTACCTGAGGCGTGGGGAGATTGCTTCATTATAAAATTTGTCCAATATTCAATTTTTGAGTTTGCAGGATTTGAACTGCATTCAGCGGTTTACCGCCCGGCCATTGTAGCGTAGTCAGACGAATTACACTGTTATTGCCGCAGGCAACATGTACACCGTGTTTATCAATTGCAATGATTTGGCCTGGTTGAGCCTCTTTTGCATTTGCATCTGAAAGTTGTGAATTCCAAACACGAAGATTGTTTTGTTCATCGAGTTGGATAAAAGCCACAGGCCATGGATTAAATGCACGAATATTTCGGTCAATTTGGATCGCATCCAAAGACCAATCTAGTTTCGCTTCAGCTTTTGAAAGTTTATGTGCATAAACAGTTAATGCTTCGTCCTGCACTTCACGTTGTTCAAGGTAGTGCTGTAAGCTTTCTTCTGATGCTAAAACCTGTACAGTTGCTTCGGCACCTTGTAGAGCAAGTTTGTCATGTAAAGATGCAGAGGTGTCTGTTGCTTCAATTGGGCAAATGGTTTTATACATCATGTCACCGGTGTCTAAACCAGCGGCCATTTTCATAATGGTTACTCCGGTTTCATGGTCGCCTGTGGCAATAGCACGTTGAATAGGTGCAGCACCACGCCAACGCGGTAATAAGGAACCATGAATATTGAGGCAACCGTACTTAGGTGTATCGAGGACCACTTGCGGCAAGATTAAACCATAAGCAGCGACCACCATTACATCGGCATTTAAAGCCGCCAATTCAGCTTGAGCAGCCAAACCTTCTTCAGTAGATGATTTGAAATGTAGTGGTTGATACACAGGAATATTGTGTTCCAGTGCCAACAATTTCACTGCAGATGCCGTTAGCTTTTGTCCGCGGCCAGCTTTGCGGTCAGGTTGAGTGTATACCGCAACGATGTCATGTTGAGTTTTGAGCAATGCAGCAAGAGCTGTTGCGGCAAATTCTGGTGTACCGGCAAAGATGATTTTCAATGGAAACAAACCGATTTTGTGGTGGATCAGCCAATTATAACAAAAGCTAGCTCTGGGTTATGTAGCAGTGCAAATTTAATAGATGAAAAAAGGTCATTTACTGACAAAATTTTCACTTTAAAAACGGCCAGTTAAAATCGCCCACTTATAGAAATTTGATGAAAATAAGAGGAAAAAACCATCAAAAAATAATACGTGATTATTCCGGTATGGCTTTGTTGCACAAAGATTTGAAATGCAAAGCGCCCCTAATTGAGCCAAATTTAAGGCGTAACTTGGGTAAGTGGTCGACCTAATTCCGTAAATCTGTTAAGAACTGCTACACGTGCATGGATCTCATTCACTTGGCTATCAAAACTCCTTGCACTGAGTTTATCTCCTAATAATTTGATGCAATGCATCTTAGTTTCAACCAAACTTCGCCGATGAT
>NZ_LZDS01000019.1 GCF_001678755.1 Acinetobacter gandensis | reverse complement strand
AAGTCCATAACAGTTGTGCTGGCGACAATAGCAAGAGTGAACCACCTGATCCCTTCCCGAACTCAGAAGTGAAACCTCTTAGCGCTGATGGTAGTGTGGGGTTACCCATGTGAGAGTAAGTCATCGCCAGCTCATTATTCAAAATCCCCCTAACTCTTATGAGATAGGGGGATTTTTTTATGCAATAAAAAAAGAAATGCTAAATTGAAAGTTAGTTAATCGCTATTGCTGAGTCTTCAGTAATAATTGCATTTGTAGCACACTTAAGCATGTAAAGTACTTGTCCTAATAAAATGTCTTTGTCTGTTAATGCAATAATAATCATTGGGTGATGTTGCGCTGATACAGCTGTTAAAATTGCTTTACCATTTTCAGCATCCAAAGTAATACTTTGACAACCAGTGAGTTGAATTTCTTTAGTAAATGCAGTAACCATGGCAAGAATTGAGCTACTTACAGCAGCAAGTTTACTATTGTTATATTGCCCACGTTTATGGACGCTAGTAAGTTCAAAGCCATCTGTTGAGCAGAGCATCACAAAATGCACGCCTCGAGCATTATTTATAATCATGCTAATTTGTTCATGTGCATATTGTACAAGTTCTTTAGGGGCTGAACGTTTTTGAACATTGAACATAAAGGATCCTTAAACGCTAATGTTATGATTAACTTCTACTGATGTTATAAGGGCTTCTAACAATAACAACACATCTTCTTTTTTACGTGAGTCAATAAAAAATAAGGGTGAATATAAATCTTGTTGGATCAGCCAATCTTTATAAATTGATGTGTCTTGATTGGTTTTTATTTCATCTGTATGCGTAATTCCAATAGCGATATTATGGGTATAGTTTTGGAATGTTTCTAAGTAACTTTCAATTTCTGTTAAGGGATTTTCTACGTTGTGATCAATTAAAATTATGGCACCAATGGCTCCTTGACAAATCACTGGCCAAATAAAATCAAAACGACTTTGTCCAGGTGTACCATATAGCCCAATTTTAAGACCATCCTCAAGTGTAACTTCACCATAGTCAATGCCTACAGTTGTCTCAAGTTTTGAATGCCGTTCTTGATCAGTATTTAATGCCTCGGTTGATAAAACAGGGATGTCTGAAAGTGAACGGATTGCTTCAGTTTTACCAGCCCCCATTGAGCCAGCAAATACAATTTTATATTGCTGAAGAATCATGTATTTGCTCCTATTTAAAAACCAAATTTACGGCGTAATTTACCTAAAAAATTTTTTACAAAACTTTGTTCTTCTGTTTTTTCAATTATTTCTGATGGTGGGCTGTAATGTTTGTCCCAAAGATTTATTTTTTTTATATTTTGAATAGTAATATTTGCTGCAATAAATTTTTGTACAAGTGAGAGAGGGATGTCATATTGCTCTGAAATTTTTGACATTTTTGCACCTTGAATAAAGCAAGCGGACATTTGAAAGATGAGTTTTCGTTGTGTATTGTCCATTGGCTTTGGCCAAGAAAAAATCTTAAAGTGACCATCTGTAGGTGAAATTGAAGCAAATGCAGGTGAGTTCCAGAATAAATTCCAGAGCCAGTCTTGTAATATTACTGGATGTTTTCTTGAGACCTTAGTGAGATCAATAATTGATGCAAAATCGTACTTAAAGCTTAAGTCTGTTTTAAATTCGAGACGATCTAGATTAGGCCATGCAATGTTGTGTGTAATATCAATTACAGCTAGCGTACCTTGATCATCAAAAAGGTGTAACTTTTCATGATTATCTTCTGAGAACAGTGTTTTAAAATAGTTTTCATCAAATTCGTGTAGATGATTGTTATCATTCGTAAACTCAAGTAGTTCTTCAGTAGAGCTCAGTTGCTCTGAATGGTGTATGAGGTTTATATCGACCCACTGATTCAGTGCATTGCTATCTTCAAGTGGAAAAAACAGTGTGTTGTTTTTCACTTGCCCAGAATTTTTAGCATTTTTAGCAATTTTTAACCAAGGTAGTTCTCTTCTGGATAAAATTCGTTGAATCCCTTCAGTATCGAAGAAACGTTCGTGTATGAATAAGCAATCTAAATTAATATCTGATGCAGATTTCCATTGAATATTAAAATGTTGTGGAAAAATACTATAAAGCTGATGCTTTAATTGATCTGTGTCGTGGATACTGAGTCCGGCAATTCCGATATTAATATACTGTTTGCTTATTTCATTTCTCTATCAATTGGGAAGATGATATTTGAAATATGTAAGTGAATAAAAAACCCTCTTATGCGTACATAAAAGGGTTGGGCTGAACTTAAGCGAAATCTAAACTTTTTTCATAAGCTTTGAGTTCGTGTCGTGCCATGGCTAAGTTTGCTTTTGAGCGATCAAGGACTAAATAGAGAAATACATTTTCATTTTTCTCTAAAGGGCGGATCAAATGATATTGCTTACCTAAAGTAATGAGTATATCAACGATATGATCATTCAAGTTAAGTGACTGAGCTACGCGTCGCTTTGAACGTACGACTTCTGTATTGCCTGCTGCGGCAAGTTCTAGGTCAATATCACCACCGCCTTGTGTTGCAAGTGCTAGCCCACTTTCACCATCTACGAGTGCTGCTGCATGAAAACCGTCAATAGTTGTGAGGGATTCTAATGAAACTTTAGCCATATTTATTTCTCTCTCTTGTAGGTTAAGCATGATTGTTATTAGTAAGTATTTTAGTAATTAAGTTTTGTTTCTAATTACTTAATTTAATTATAGGAAGGTCAATTGGCTTTGCAATGAAATTAATTTAATGCTTTAAAAGGGAAATAATTTCCAACTAAATTAGTCAGTTTTAATTTATAAATAGTGTGATCTAATTTGCTTTTTGAATTTTGATCTGTGTTTTTAGACAGCTTATTTAAGTACAACTATACAGAAATTATTGAATGTAATTTTTTATAATTGTTGATAATTTGCTTTATAAATTTACATAGAGTTTTAGTTAATTACAAAATAAAACAAATAGCTTTTAAAATCAGGCTATTTTGGAAAAAGTTCATGTAAAAAAAACCTGCCCAATTGGCAGGTCTTTTTGTTTTGTCGATTTTCTTAAGCGAACATATTCGTTGCTGCTGAATATAAAATCCATAGAATTGCAATAGCAACGACTGGTTCAACAACTTTTGACCATGTTGGTACTGTTGCTTCTACAGCCACATTATTATCATCGTGCTGAGCGTTTTGTTGATGAACCATCTGATTAAACTCCTTCATAGATGCCTCTAATGATATATCTTCTTGCAGATTTGGTTTAGAGCCTAGAAGTTCTGTTAGGTTGTTTGTTGACCAAACCCAGTCATCTGCTTGACCAGAAAGATGTTCAATTTGTCCATTTAATAATTCGCGAATGCTCTGTAGAGAGTGAGAGCCTGTATCATGAAGTTGTTTCAGTTCAAGTAATTGCAAATGAAACACTTCAGTTGTTAGTTGCTCTAGTTCAGTTCGACTCAATGTTGATGCATTTGATGGATTTGTTGTTAAATGGCGAGAAACTTCCTGAATATACAATTCATCTGGATTTGAAATCTCTTGATAAACCTTTTCACCATTACTGCGTAATTGATTAATCAGTTCACCAAGTGTTAAGGCATTGATTTGACGGATATGTGAGCGTTTTTCTTCACGATCTAGATGACTTAAAAGCATAGGCTTTTGAGATTCAATTTGTTCTGCGAAATATTGTACTAAATCAAAAGCCATGATTTGCTCCGTTGTTTTAATCGAGCAACCTTAAACCCGGTTTTTTCTTTGGTTGCTCTTGTTGTTCTTGATCGTTTGATTTTAAAGCATTTTGCTCTTGATTGATATCTGCATATTCAGCTGGATCAAAGAACATGCCTTGCCCATTTTCACGAGCATAGATACCTAATAAGGCACTAAACGGAACATAGAGATTTTGTGAGACGCCACCGAAACGTGCCGAAAAGGTAATAGCATCATTGCTCATATGTAAAGCGTGCGTTGCATGGGGTGCAATATTTAAAACAATCTGACCATCTTGTACATATTGTACGGGTACCATCGTGTCTTTTTGCGTTGCATCGACCAATAAGTAAGGGGTTAACTGGTTATCACAAATCCATTCGAAAAGTGCACGGGTAAGATAAGGTCTGGTTGGGCTTAATGGAATATCTTGATCTGACATAATCGTTACTCTAAAAATTGGAAATAAAATTACTGTTTTGGCAAGAATTCGCTATAGCGATTTTTTTCTTGCAAGGTCAAAGATTTAATAAATGCAGGACGACTAAAAATGCGTTGGCAGTATAAGAAAATAGGTCTACATTGTTGTTTTGGTAGTTGAATACCCATAACTTTGAGTCGAAGGAAAATTGGTGCAAGCATACAGTCGAGCATGCTGAATTGTTCAGACATAAAATATGGATAATGCTGAAAAAGTGGTGTGAGTGATATTAATGTATCACGAAGTTGCTTTTGTGCTTTGTGTTTTGCTTGTTCATTAAGTGTATCAGGGTGGCGGAGCATGACGTCAGCAAGCTTCAACCAATCTTGTTCAAAACGCCATACATATTGACGCTGTTCTGCCCGTGGCATCGGGGCATCTGCATAGAGTTTATTTTGACGATAACGATCATCCAAATACTCTGCAATGATGCTGCTTTTATATAGTTTTAAACCATTTTCAATCATCATTGGAAGTTGATTATATGGATTCAAACTTGCTAAATCTTCGTCTTCATCATCTGCAATGATTAGGTTATGTTTAATTTGCTTCTCTGCAAGTACATAGCGTATCCAGTGTGAGCGAAAGTCATCCGCATGACTGTAAAGCGTAATCCCTTGGAGAGGTGCGTTTTCGACTGACATAATCCGAAGCAATGAGAAATGAATAAGATAGAATACTAAATATGGGCTATAAAATCACGGAGACTTTAGCAATATCAATTCAGTTGTACTTAAAATCACAATTTTATTTGATTTCATCTGATATATTTTCATGCTATCCCATGTAATTGATCCTCATTGCATTATGAGCATTGCACTTGTACAAAAATTACTATTTTTCTCTGCCGTTATTTTTATGGGCATTGGTTTTTATACGGCGCTCGCCGGTAGTTATGCCTCTGATTATGGAGCAGAGGATGATAGCCCTGAACAAAAAAGCAAAACTACTATCTGTACAATTGCACTAACATTGTCGGTAATATGCTTTATTGCGAGTTTGAGTCTCTTTATTTATCGGGTCGTTATTCTATTTACATCATCTTCATAAAATGAAGACATAAAAAAACCTCGGCATAAGCCGAGGTTCTTTTGTCCGATTCGGTAAACGAATTAACGTTTAGAGAATTGAGGACGTTTACGAGCTTTACGTAAACCAAGTTTCTTACGTTCAACTTCACGAGCATCACGAGTAACGAAACCAGCTTGACGAAGAGCAGGTTTAAGTGTTTCGTCAGAAGCGATCAATGCACGAGTAATACCGTGACGGATTGCGCCTGCTTGACCACCGATACCACCACCTGAAACAGTGATGTAAAGGTCATATTTAGTAGTCGCTTCAAGAAGCTCAAGTGGTTGGTTAACAACCATACGAGCAGTCTCACGACCGAAATACTGTTCTAAAGAACGGTTGTTAATTACGAGTTTACCAGTACCAGCTGATAGGAAAACACGTGCAGTTGCGGTCTTACGGCGACCTGTACCATAGTTAGTAGCCATGTGCTGTATCCCTTAGATGTCCAAAACTTGTGGCTGTTGAGCAGTATGAGGATGCTCAGTACCAGCGTACACTTTCATTTTTTTGATCATTGCATAACCAAGAGGACCTTTTGGCAACATACCTTTAACAGCTTTTTCAAGAACTGCTTCAGGTTTGTGAGCAATTAACTTCTCAAAGTTAGTCTCACGGATACCACCAGGGAAACCAGTATGGCGATAGTATTTCTTATCAAGTGCTTTTTTACCAGTCACTTGAATTTCTTCAGCATTGATTACAACGATGTAGTCGCCAGTGTCAACGTGAGGAGTATAAGAAGTTTTGTGCTTACCGCGTAAACGACGAGCGATTTCAGTCGCAAGGCGACCTAAAGTTTTGCCAGAAGCATCAACAACATACCAGTCATGTTGAACTTCAGCTGGCTTAGCGCTGAGAGTTTTCATTAAACCACTACCTATTATAGTTGGTTTGGACTATGGAATCTGTCCAAACAAAAGGAGACGCGATTCTAAACGAATACGTGAAGAATCACAAATGAAAATATAAAATTTCAAGCGCTGTATTGTAGTGTATTTCTTCATCAATAAACAGCCTATAATTCAAAAAATATAAAAAACTAGATGAAAATAAAATTATGTCTGATCACACTCAGGGAGCAACATTAGAAATAGTCCCATTTTGGCAAACATGGTTTCGCATCATTTGGATTTTAAACCTTCTCATAGTTAGCCCATTTTATTTATATCTTGTGCATTTACATGGTGTAGGAGATGCGGTCATGGTCTTATTGATGGCATTGTTTTTATGTTTTGTCACTTACTACATTGTATATTTATTATTGGCTTCCTTGATAATTGGTGGAATCTCATTTTGGTTGCTGTCATGCTATCCTCAACGGTTGAAACGCATTGAAAAATGGGTTTTTATTGTAATTGCTATGGTTTGGGCGCTGGGTATCTTAGGCTTCGCTTTTGAAGTAATTCCATATCATGTTTTACAGCGAACATATTTCTGACAGGTATGTATTTCGCACATAAAAGATTTAGTTTCAGCAGTATTGAGTAATGAGCAGTATAATAAAGCTGTCTAGCTACCAAGGAAAAGGCGTCGTGCTCCCTTTATATATCACTAGCGGTGAACCTGCAGGAATTGGCCCAGATATTTGCCTAAGTTTGGCAGATCGTATTGATGAGCGTCCTATTGTCGTTTTGGCTGATAAGCAGATGTTGCAGCAACGAGCGGAACATTTAGGTTTAAATGTAGAATTGGTTGATTATGTAGGGCAACAAGATTCTTGTGCGGTAGGACAGCTCTATGTGGAGCATGTTCCTTTAGCGGATACTGTGGATTTAGGTCAGCTTGATGCCAATAATGCAGCTTATGTATTAGAACAATTGCGCCGATCTGCTGATTATGCCATGTCAGGAAAAAGTGTCGGTGTGGCGACAGCGCCAGTGCAAAAATCGATTATTAACGATGCCGGTATTCATTTCAGTGGTCATACAGAATTCTATCAAGAGTTTGCTGGCGTTCCGCGTGTAGTGATGATGCTCGCAACTAAAAAATTACGAGTGGCACTGGCAACCACACATTTAGCGTTGCGAGATGTACCTGATGCCATTACCCCCGAGCGCTTACATCAAGTGATTGATATTTTAATTCATGATCTGAAAAGTAAATTTAAGATTGAGCAGCCTAATATTTTGGTGTGTGGCTTAAATCCGCACGCGGGTGAAGATGGATATTTAGGCATGGAAGAGATCGAAGTGATTAATCCTGTTCTGGAAAGCTACCGTGAGCAGGGCGTTCACATGAGCTTGAGCTTGCCTGCGGATACTTTATTTACCCCTGAAAATTTAAAAGATGCCGATGCGGTTTTGGCGATGTATCACGATCAAGGCTTACCTGTGTTAAAATCGCAGGGCTTTGGTGAAGCCATCAATATTACTTTGGGCTTACCGTTTATTCGTACCTCTGTCGATCATGGCACAGCACTCTCCCTTGCAGGTACGGGGCTTGCAAAAAGCTCTAGCTTACATGTGGCTGTGGACTTAGCGCTTGATTTAGCGCGTCAATGATCTTGTTTTATTTACACGTTGGAAATGTCTATGTATCAAATTAATGCCCTAAACCCCAAAGACGAAGGGCATCACACGCGTAAGCGTTTTGGGCAAAACTTCTTACATGACCAACGTGTCATTGCTAAAATTGTACGTTCGGTGAATCCACGCTCAGGGGATAATATCGTCGAAATTGGCCCTGGTCTTGCAGCGTTAACTTCACCGTTAATTGGTGAATGTGATGCTTTAACAGTGGTTGAACTTGACCGTGATTTGGCTGCAGGTTTGCCGGGCCGTGTACCGCATCCTGAGCGTTTAACCATTGTAGAAACAGATGCTTTGAAATATGACTTTACTGAGCTGTTTCAAGAAGGTCGTCCGCTACGCGTTGTTGGTAACTTGCCCTATAATATTTCAACGCCTTTGTTATTCCATCTCTTGGAGTTTGGTGACAAAGTGAAAGACATGCACTTCATGTTGCAAAAAGAAGTGGTTGATCGTATTACCGCCGAGCCAAACACTAAAGAATATGGCCGTTTGTCAGTGATGATTCAGTACTTCTGTAAGCCAACATTCTTATTTGAAGTACCACCGGGATCATTTAATCCACCGCCAAAAGTGACTTCTGCAGTATTCCGTTTAGAGCCATATGCAGCGAAACCAATTGTGGCGAAAAATGAAAAAGCTTTGGCGCGTTTGGTTTCACATGTATTTACTCAGCGCCGTAAAACCTTACGTAATAGTTTAAAAGGCATGTTGGTTGAAGACGGTTTTGAAAATGCTGGTGTTGATCCAATGGCACGTCCTGAGACCTTAACTTTAGCTCAGTTTGTTGCCTTGTCAGATCAAATGGTGGCTTAAATATGTCACGTGCAATTCGTTATAACTATGTGATCGGTGATGTACAAGGCTGTTTTGAAGCTTTAAAAGCATTATTAAAAGCCATTCAATTTGATGCAGAACAAGATTTTATTTGGTTTGCAGGTGATTTGGTCGCACGTGGTGAAAACTCAGTCGGTGCGCTCAGATTTGTTAAAAAGTTGGTTGATAATGGTGTTGCTGCGACAGTTTTGGGTAATCATGATCTGACTTTATTGGCTGTTGCACGCGGTATTAAAGAGATTAATCCAAAAGATAATACGCTAGATGTGATTAATGCTTTAGAAAGTGATGATTTAATTGAATGGTTACGTCATCAGCCTTTGTGTTTATTTCCAAATGAACAGACAGTTCTTACGCATGCCGGTATTCCACTGAATTGGACGACTGAACAGGCAGCTGCTTTAGCGAAAGAAGTAGAAGCTATAATTGGCCATGATGACTTTGAAATCGTCGATGCCTTCTTGAAAGAGATGTATGGTAAAAAGCCAGATCTTTGGTCAGATGAGCTAGAGGGTAATGCACGTCTACGCTGTATTACCAACTATCTAACCCGTATGCGTTTGACTAACGCAGAAGGGCGTTTGGAATTCAGCTTTAAAGATAGTCTTGCAGATCCAATGCCGGAAGGGTTTAAACCATGGTTTGAGTTTGAATCACAGGCAGCGCACACTCACCAAGTTATTTTTGGTCATTGGGCAGCTTTACAAGGTAAAACAATTTCCGAGCAGATTCAAAACATCGATGGTGGATGTGTGTGGGGGCATCAACTCATGGCTTATCGCCTTGAAGATAAAAAAACTTTCGCAGTTGACAACCCGATGATGTAATAACTTGTTGATAAATAAAAAGCCACGTCAAAACGTGGCTTTTTTATGATTCTTTAGGATTAATCAATACGAATCCAAGTTTGGTTGCGGCCTAATACAGATACACCGATACTAGCGCGAATGGTCAAGCGCTTCCCTGTACCATTTAGACGAATTTTTGCGTCGTAAATTTTACCTGAAAGTGGGTCAATAATACGGCCTTTAGCATAATTTTTGCTGTTATCGACCTGCTTTAAACCGCGGATAATTTCCATACCTAAAATCGGTTGGTTGGTATATGGTGCAGGACATTTATTACAGGTTCTTTGTGGTGTATAGCCTGGGCGAGGTGTAATTTTTATAATTTTGCCGGTAAAGGTGT
>NZ_LZDS01000018.1 GCF_001678755.1 Acinetobacter gandensis | reverse complement strand
CATAGAAGGTAATAACTGTCGCCTTAGGCACCGATTGCGACGAGCCGTTCGAAAGACCTGCTGCTTCTCAAAGAAGTTTGATAACCACTTTAAGGTGTTTGATTTGGTATTCTTCTATGTCAATTATGGCTATGTCTGATGCCAGCATACTTTTTAGAACACCACCATTAAATTTAATCTTTCCTCTTAAAACTGATCATAGCTTTAAGGGGAAACGTCCATATGCGGGGGTGCTCAATAAATTTACAAAATTAGGCAGAAATAATCCTTGAGTTATAATTTAAATTTTGGTTAATGGTGAGTGCTCTAACATTTTAAATATTTGTGAAAAACAGCCATACAAATAGCATTTTTTTCTTATTAATTTTTCCAATCAAAAATCATGTTGTATTAAAGCATAAACTATTTTTCTAAAATCAAAACTTATATGTCGAACGATGTGGACCTATTGAATAAATCACAAAATCTATGTATCTATAGAGTATACCCTAAAGTTACAATATAAAAGTTCTTAAAACTATGTAACATTTAAATGATTTTTAACCATATATAACATGTAACTTTGATATTTAAGATTTATAATTTACGAAATTGTTCATTTTTATCTAATTGGGGCGTGAAAGAGTGAAAGGCCAAAAAGTAGGGTATGTGCGAGTGAGTTCGGTCGAGCAAAATACAGGGCGTCAACTTGAGGGAATTGAAGTCGACCGGATTTTTGTTGACCGTGCTTCGGGTAAAAATACCGACCGACCGAAATTTCAAGAAATGTTGAACTATGTCCGGGAAGGGGATAGGGTGATTGTACATTCCATGGATCGTTTTGCACGAAGTCTAAAAGATTTGGTCACTGAAGTAGATAAACTGGTCAAAAGAGGGATCGCCATCCAGTTTGTAAAAGAGAATATTACTTTTACTGCCCAATCCACGCCGATGGATAATTTGATGCTGCAACTGATGGGTGCTTTTGCTCAATTCGAGCGGGAAATTATCTTAGAACGTCAGAAAGAAGGGATTAAGATCGCAGCAGCTCAGGGCAAATATAAAGGTCGTGTCCATAAATTGAATCCAGATCAAGCTAAAGCATTACTGCAAGCCTGGAAAGAAGGGAAGTATTCATCAAAAGTTGATCTGGCAAAAGCGTTTGGTATCAGTAGACAGGCTGTCTATCGGTATTTAAAACAAATTAATTAGTCACTAGATGGACTGAAAGGTGCCTACAAAATCAGTGGCTATTCAGATATTACAATTAGCTACCAAAAAAGTAGAGATGGTCTGCATCTACTCGTGGACTCTACTGGCTTGAAGTTTCTAGGTGAAGGTGAATGGAAATGCAAGAAACATGGATCTGAATATCGTCGCCAATGGCGTAAGCTCCATATTGCTATAGAAGCTGAAACCCTTCAAATACGTGCAGTACAACTCACGACAAATAATGTCAGCGATTCACAAGTGCTCGAAGATTTACTTTCTCAAGTTCCCTTGGATGAACGAATTGATTCAGTCTATACAGATGGTGCTTATGACACAAAGCACTGCCGACAAGTCATTTTAAATCGTGATGCACATGCGGTCATTCCACCCAGGAAGAATGCAAAGCCTTGGAAAGATCAGCAAGTCAGGTCTATAGAACGAAATGAGTTATTGAAAACAGTCAAACTGCTAGGAAGGTCACTTTGGAAAAAGTGGTCTGGTTATCATCGTCGAAGTTTGGTGGAAACCAAGATGCATTGCATCAAATTATTAGGCGATAAATTAACAGCAAGGAGTTTTCCTAGTCAGGTGAATGAGATTCATGCACGCGTAGCCGTCTTGAACAAATTCACAGAATTGGGGCGCCCTCACACCGGTAATCCCCCCTAAAAATAAAAGGATCTAAAAGTAGAATTTTCTCTTAAGATACGAGCAGGAGATTCTGCATGAAAACATCTAAATTTACTGACAGCCAGATCATGTCCATTTTAAAACAGGCGGAGTCTGGCACACCTGTAGCCACCCTTTGTCGTGAACATGGCATGAGTAATGCCACGTTTTATAAATGGCGTGCCAGATATGGCGGTATGGATACCTCATTGATGGCTCGACTGAAAGAGCTGGAAGCAGAAAATACCAGACTAAAAAAAATGTATGCTGAAGAGCGATTAAAGGCAGAGATTGTTCAGGAAGCAATGTCAAAAAAGTGGTGAAGCCATCTTGCCGACGTCAGATGGCTCAACAAGCCGTTGCCCTGCATGCGGTTAGTATCCGTTTAGCTTGCTCTGCATTTGGCATTAGTGAAACCTGCTACCGTTATCAGGCTAAACTTTGCGATGACAATGCATTAATTGCTAAACAGCTCATTGAACTCACTGAGGCAAATTCCGATTGGGGATTTGGTCTGTGCTTCTCATATTTACGACATGTTGAGAATCACTGCTGGAATCACAAGCGGGTTTACCGCATTTACTGTGAGTTGGCACTAAATCTGCGTATTAAACCGAGAAGAAGACTAAAACGGCACGCGCCTGAACCATTGAAAGAACCAATCCGAGAAAATCAGGTCTGGTCATTAGATTTTATGCATGATCAGCTGATCGATGGTCGAAAGTTCCGATTATTAAATGTGATTGATGACTACCGTCGAGAAGGCTTAGCGATTGAAGCAGGATTCTCATTACCTACAATCCGAGTTATTCGTACGTTGAATCAGTTGCTGGAGTGGCGAGAAAAGCCGTTAGTTATTCGGTGTGACAATGGCCCGGAGTTTATCAGTCATGAATTTGTACGCTGGGCTACTGAGCACGGTATTCGTATTGAATATATTCAACCAGGTAAGCCACAGCAGAATGCGTATATTGAACGTTATAATCGGACTATACGTTATAGCTGGCTAAGCAAGCATCTATTTGACACACTGGAAGAAGTACAAGATTATGCAACAAACTGGTTGTGGCATTACAACCATGAAAGACCACATCAAGCTAACAAAGGAAAGCCACCTCTAAGGGCTGCTTAACCTCTACTTTTAACTTCGGTTATTTATGGGAGGATTACCATAACTTAAAGCAGAATAGGGAGGCTTTAAGGATGTAAATAAGATATGTGAAGGAATTTCTTTTCGGATTTCATTTATATAGATTTGAAGAATTCTGTAGTCTCGTTCCTGCAGTTTAATTACTCGGTACGAATATTCATTTTTGATTTTTGGCTTTTTTGATCGATCATCGAACTCATCATCTGTATTTGTAATAATTAAACTAAAACTATGATTCTGAATTGATTTTTTAATAGAGTTGGTTGTTAGTAGCATAAGCTCACCAATTCTAAGACCATAGTTGAGCATGAGATGTATGATCAGAAAGTTTCTGAGTTGTACATTTTTAGATCTAAAAGGATTTAATTCATTGTATTTATTAGAGTTACTTGGTGAAATGACTGAATACAATCCTTTAATCATTTCCTGATTCATGCTCTTAAAATTATGATTTATCTCACTTTTAATTGTCTTATTGGCTTTTGAAAAATTATTTATAATTTTTTTCTTTATTGTCATATATTTATTCAAGTTTTCTTTAATTTTTTGAATTTCCTTCAACGTAAGTTGTGGCTGTGATTGCATGCTTAAGTATTCATTAATCAAGAAGTTGTAAAACTTTAAGAAGGATCTAACTCTATGACCAATTGTTGTGTAATTAATATGTTCTGAATTGCTTAGCCGTATAAGATTACTTTCAAGTTTTTTATTATTTTCTAAGTAAACAATGAAATTATCAATTTCACATTGAATGATCTCAAAATTATAGGATGTCGAATAGAACGACTCACAAAAGGACGTGGCAAACTTTTCAAACCAAAATTCATACCAAAATTTTATTGCGATTAAATCTGCATGCTGCGTAGAGATACTTTGAAATCTAAGAAATTTCATGGTGTACAGCATAGGGTACATACATGGACAGAATGAATCTAAATCAAATAAAAGAATAATTTGATTTTCGTTTGAGACTTTCTTTTCTAAATGAATTGTTTTTAAAGCAAACATAGTAAAGTTTATGAATTATTCTTAAGGTCAACATATCATATTTTATGATTGAAATAGAAATTAGTTAAGTTATTGAATCTTAGTTCAAGAAAGAAAAATATGAAGTTATTGTTAGGTGTATCGGAATTGTCATAATTATAATTCTCAAAGGAGTAGAAAAGGCACTACCCCACAATTTTTTTCTCTCAAAATGTCATTCACTGTCATTTTTTAGTGGCAAGTACCAGGTGCAATTCTTTTTACGGTGTATTACACCGTAGATGTTTTGAGTGAGCTTAGCTGGCACCGTAAAAGTTTTGATCGACAAAATATCCAAAGTCAACTGGACTGTTAATCCATTTGCTAAACAAAACGTGAAACAGCAAATTATTGTAGTCTATATATTTTTCATAATTGTTCACGATACCTAAGTTCAGCAAGTTTTTTTCAAACTCAATGCGTTCAATGGGTTCTGATTTCACAAATGCATGGATGGATGCTTTGATTGTGGGAGGAAAATAAAGTGTCATCCTAACTACAGGACCCTGCAACGTAGCAATTCCTGCAAAAATCCATTTAAAACAATGACTTATTTCAATTCTGCCATCTGCAAGCGTTTTGTGGGGATGGAGGCCGGAATCATTAAAGTATCATCCTAATTTTCGCTCAACCTTGGAAAATGCTGAGAATCGTAAAAATAAAGTTTCATCCTTTCCGCTACTAGTTCAAGGCTTTCTTCCGGCCGCCGGCAACAACGCTGCTTGGCTGAGGCGATCCACTTGCGCTACCGCTCACTGATCAGATCGAACTTGAACTCGACGAGCAGCCAACCATCAGGCCGAGCGTGATCGCCAAAAAAAACGGATCATGCGAAATCCTTCGTTGAGTTTGGCGCGGGTTTTAGCAAATCAGCTGGCCCGCGATCCGGTTGAGAGTGATCCGAAGCGGTCCTTGACGACCGGCACAAATCGGCCGATTCTGTTGAAAAAGTAGCTTTAGCGGCAGCCTGCCGATCAGGTGTGCCTGCTGTCGAAGTGGCTGCAAGCCACTTCAAGTTGCCTTCCGGCGTTTCACTGAGCGTCCTTGCTCAGGTTTAAGGGTTAATTTGAGGGTTTCTGCTCGTAGCAGGCATACCTATCCCGTCAGCGGTGGCCCTTGAGGCAAAAGCTTGGCCATGCGGCGCAGGTTCTGCACCATCGCAGCCAAGGTGAATTCGTCAGTGGCACCCGTTAGGCCACGCAGTCGTAAACGGTCGAGTTTCATGATCCGTTTGAGGTGGGCGAAAAGCATCTCCACCTTCTTTCGTTCGCAGCGAGAGACGAGGTACTCCGGTGTCTTGGCGATGCGTCGAGCCACGTCGCGGGCAGCCTCATGGATGCTGCGGACGATCTTCCGATTCGGCGTGTTGGGGCAGCATTTCGCTTTCAACGGGCAGGTGGCGCAGTCGGTTTGGCTGGAGCGGTAAATGACGGTTTTGGCCTTAGTTACCCGCGACCTTTGCTGGGTGAAGGCGCGCCATTCACTGCGTAGCGGTTTGCCGGCTGGGCAGCGATATTCATTGGCGTCCTGACTCCAGTGAAAGTCGTTACTGGAGAGGCTGTCGTCCTTGCGCTCGGTCTTGTCCCACACCGGCACATGCGGTTCGATGTCCTTTTCTTCGACCATCCAGGCCAGCATCGGGGCGGTGCCATAAGCGGTATCGCCGATAAGGCGTTCCGGTGTGAGATCGAACTGCGCCTCGACACGCTCGACCATCGTCCTAGTCGAATCGACTTCGGCGGTACGGTGCGCCGGGGTAGCTTCCACGTCCATGATCACACCGTGCTCAGTGTCGATCAGGTAATTCGTGGAGTAGGCAAAAAAGGCCGGGCCACCTGGCGCTGCTGTCCAACGGGACTGAGGATCAGTGAGCGAAATTTTCTTGGGAAGAGCCTCAGCCAGCGCCTCTTCATCAAGGGCTTCGAGGTACTCGCGCACTGCGCGGCTGCTGAGCTTTGGATCGTTCCAATCGACCTCATCTCCCGCCACCCCACGTTGCCGGCTGGCATCCGCCTTAATGATGCTGGCGTCGACGGCGAAACCTTCACCCTTGACTAGGCCGGCTGCCATGCAGCGCCGCAGCACCTCATTGAATAACCAGCGGAATAGATCGCTGTCACGAAAACGCCCATGGCGATTCTTCGAGAAGGTCGAGTGATTGGGGACTTCGTCTTCCAGACCCAACCGGCAGAACCAGCGATAGGCCAGGTTCAGGTGCACCTCTTCGCACAATCGCCGCTCGGAACGAATGCCATAGCAAGTAGCCGACGACCAGCATGCGCACCATCAACTCCGGGTCAATCGAGGGACGCCCGATGGGGCTATAGAAATCTGCCAGGTAGGCACGTAGATCACTGAGATCCAAGCACTGGTCGATGCTGCGCAGGAGATGTTGGGCCGGGACGTGATCTTCCAGATTGAACGAGTAGAACAGGCGCTGCTGTCCTCCCGGTAACTGTCCCATCATGCTGTTCGCCCCCACGCTCGCTGACAAAGCAATTTTGCCAACGGCATGGGGAGGCCGCTACTTTTTCAACAGAATCGGCCGCACACAGCCATTCGGCTCAACAGAACCCTGCCTTTACCCCACCAAACTCCGGAAACTCGCCCGGTAGTCCGTCGGCTTGAGATGCACATGTTGGCTGAGGTCGCCGGGTAGCGTGAACAGGCGCGGACCGTCCCGAAACTGGAACACGCGATACAGATGGAATTGATCGCCCGCCTCCTTGGAGAATTCGAGTTCGTTGTGGCTGACCAAGAAAGACGAGCCTACCCCGCCATTGGTGGTTTACACCTCGATGAAGCGCTCATGGGCGTCCTCTTCGAACGACAGGATGTCGAACCCCGCACCGTCTCCCTGGGTGTCGGACACCCAATCCAGCCGCTGAAAAAGCTCTGGGTGGCCGAGCTCGGTCAGGCGTTGCTGTTCGTAGCCAATCACCCACTGCTCCCCTGCCCGGCCCAGCTTGCGGTTGGCTTCATCGCGAGCGGCATAATCGAACTTTCGCGGTAGGCGTTGCCGTAGAGATGCCGGGGTACGCACAAGCACTTCACGGGCGGGTGGTTCTACCAAAGCCGCTCGGTAGGTTTTGTCACCCGGAAGTTTTACCTCCTCCAGGGCATCGACAAGAGCGCCGACCGTCTGCTGATGTTCCAGAACGTAGGCGTGTACGGATTTACGCAGCAGCAGTTGGCTGTTGCCGCGTGGCTTGTAGCCGTTGATATAGGGCAGGCCCAGGGCATCGAGTACGGCGCTAATGTTCTGGTGCTTGAGCTCGACTGAAGACTTGCTGCGACCGTTCAGCAGTTGGCGCAGTGCCTGGTTGTGCTCGGACTTGTTGTACGGCTCCCCAGCCGCCTCGGCACGCAGCATGTCGAAATAGTCTTCGACCGTGGCCAGGACCTCTTCTTCGGACCAGTCTTCGCCGATGCGAATGATGCGAAACCCGAGCCGCGTCAGCGCCGGAACGACGGTCGCCTCGCCACCGGAGAAGCTGTCAGCAGTGAGCGGGCCCTGCTCGGGAAATTGCTTGCCGAAGGCCACACCGGCGATGGCCTTGGAATCGCAATCGGTGCCGGTCTTCGGATCACGTACCAGGAAGTCGCGGGACTTGCCGTAGCCGTGGCGCGCCAGGAATTTCGTGCGGCCCAGTTGCACGAACTCATCGATGGCAGCCTGCACGGCGGCGGGGCTTCGAAGCTGGGAGAGTTGAGACACAGGGTCCTTCCTTACTGTCATGGTGTGCCGGGAACCGCCGAGCCACGAGATTATGAGTAGCCCCTGAACAGAAACGTCACGATAAAAGCCGTGAACGCCACCAGGCCCATTAAATCCCTTGCGTATTTGCAGCCCGTGCTGTCCAAACCTGTACCAGGTCCGATCAACACGCTCCAACCATTGAGGTACGAAAACACCGCCTGACCGAACAAAAAATGCGTGATAGCCGCCGCAGCCATGACGCCGGAATCGTCAGACAGGCTGTAGCTGTTGACCATTGCCCTGTACGCCTGCATCTGAAATGGCTATTGCCCTGATGGGAGCCGGCTTTTCAGCCACCGACACCAGCGATGCCGTCAATATTCTTTACCCGATAACCATGACCGTACAAGCTAACAAGGCCTGGCAAGCCAGCGGACTTAAAAAGTCTTTTTTTCTACCATCCCACAAAAAAGTTCGTGGTGGAGAAAAGATAAGCTATGCAAGGCTTTAGGAGACGTGGTTTTTCAGGATGACGAAGAACGATTCGGCGCTAGGTGCAACATAGGTGCATCGCACGAGCGCTAGGAACGGCGAAAAAAGGCGGACGTGGCGAAATCGGTAGACGCAGCAGACTTTAAAATTGGAGTGCCCGCGGGGAAATCCGCGGAGTAGAACCGCTCAAAGTCGGGGAACGCTAACGGGCAATACCCTAAGCCAATCCCGAGCCAAGCCCCTTCGGGGGAAGGTGTAGAGACTGGACGGGCGGCGCCTAAAGCCTTCGGGCAATGGCGAAGGGACAGTCCAGACCACGAACGTCATCAGACGGCGGCGAAAGTCGAGGTGGTACGAAAATCTGCTTCTCTGTGAGAGTACGGGTTCGAGTCCCGTCGTCCGCACCACAAAGCCAAACATCCCTGCGATGATCGACCTCTGGGCGTTTGGTCGTGAGCCCGCCACCCTCGCGCTACGCTTTGCGCAGGCGTCGAAGGCGATCAGGTGCGCCCATCGATTCCGTCGAGCACCATCGCTGCGAGTTCATCGCTGGTGTGTGCACCACTATCGAGAACACGGGTTGTGCATGGAAGCCGTTCCCTTGCGGCCAAGCATCGGGCGACATTCGCTAATCGCCACTCTCGAATCTCCGCATTTCGATTCGGGTCAGGATGCATGGTCTGGTTCGCGATCCGGTGACGCAATAGGTCCTCGTTGAGCGTCAGAAAGATGTGCAGCAGCTGATCGTCGATCCGCCTTACCCCGTCGAGTATCTCAGTCAGATAGTCCGGGTGCACGAGCGTCATTGGGATGATGATGTCCTGCGAGTAATTCCTTCGAATCTCCCTGACCGCCGCGATCGTAAGTCCCCTCCACAAGGGGAGATCCTGATAGTCTCCGCTCGCTGGCATGGGGACCGTTTCTTTCACCACGAACCCGATTTCCTCGGGGTCAAAGATCAGCGATTTGGAACGCCGATCGCGCAGCCGCTTAGCGAGCGTCGTCTTTCCGGCGCCGAAAGGTCCGTTGATCCAGATTATCATTGTCGACGGCCTCTAACCTGAAGGCTCGCAAGAGCGCTCGACGGCCTCGTGCGGAGGCACGATCGGAGTGGTTCCGAAATGCTTCTCAAGATAGGTGACGCCGAACGTCACGATGTCCTGCGCGTCGAACAGGTAGCACTGAGCAAAGCCCACGACACCTTCTCGATGGCGACCGAGCTTCACGTAAGCATTTGCTATAGTTTCAACCGCATCCGGCTTTCCTTCGATAGCAAAGCAATCGAGAATGCCGTTTGAATCGTAATCCGATGCCGTTTTCCAGGCGACTTCACCGTCTCTTCCAAGCATCGGCATCTCATACGTCACCCACCGTTTGTTGGGGATATCGGCAACCGCCTCGGCGTAGTGCAATGCGGTAACGGAGTTTAGCGGCGCACCCAACAGCAGGGCCTTCCCGCCAAGGCGAACGAACCGCTCGACGGGCGATCCTTCCCCCAAGGCGTGACCGAGTTCGTGAGGCTCCGTCAGCGTTTCAGCCAGCGGACCAACCGCGACCATCGATGCATCGGGGTGCGCGCTGCGCCGCGCGCCGGGGGCTTGAACCAGAAATTGATTCAGCAGGCCGAACCCACGGTAAGTCCCGGCTGTTGCGGGATCGAACGGCAGCCAGGTACGGCGGGCTTCGTCATCCAGCCGAGCGCCATTCAGAGTCTCCTCGTAGGGTGATCGGTCCCACGACGCGTATCCCATCACAGTGCCAGTCGGCCCAACCGCGGAGCGTAACGCGGCAACGACCGTCTCCGCTCCTCCTTCGACCGGACCAATCGCTTTAAGTGAGGCATGCACCATCAAGAGGTCACCGGTTTGGACTCCGAGTTTTTGAAGCGCCTCCGTTATTGCCTTCCGCGTATGCATCGCGATATCTCCTCTAAACTGCAAAACACTATACCTATCGAGATATCACTCTACTATACCTATCGAGATATAGAGGTGGTCCCACTTGTTTGAACAACTAAAAGCGTATTTATAAGTGATATTCCGCTCTAGTTAAGCCACCTTGTTTTGTTGGGGTAGCTGATCATAGTAAAACTCATTTGGTGTCATTTTGTCTAGACTCGAATGAGGTCGTTTCAAATTATAAAACTCAAAATATGCACTTAATTGCTTTTTCGCATCTGTGACACTGCTATAAGCTTTGAGATACACCTCTTCATAT
>NZ_LZDS01000017.1 GCF_001678755.1 Acinetobacter gandensis | reverse complement strand
CAGCTCCCACAGCTCCAACAGCCCCGACAGCTCCGASASCTSCTACAGCTGCGACAGCTCCGMCASCTCCGACWGCTCCGACTGCTCCGACRGCTCCGACAGCTCCGACAGCTCCGACAGCTCCGACAGCTCCGACAGCTCCGACAGCTCCGACAGCTCCGACAGCTCCGACAGCTCCGACAGCTCCGACAGCTCCGACAGCTCCGACAGCTCCGACAGCTCCGACAGCTCCGACAGCTCCGACAGCTCCGACAGCTCCAGCCACTCAGCAAGTCGTGAAACAGGGCATCACAGATTATTTATCTCAGCCACTTTGATAAAAAAAAGACGCTTTTAAGCGTCTTTTTTATGTATCAACTATAGATAATTATTATTTCTGAAATTGATTCAGTGCTTTACGAGCTAATGCTGGATCGTCAGTAAATACACCATCTACACCTGCTTTGTAAAAGTTTTCAAACTCTTTTAGCGCGCCGCTATCACAGCGTTCGGTTGCTATTTGATTACACTTGAGATAATCAGGCAAAAAGCCATTTTCAGGACGCAAAGTATAAGGATGAACCTTTAGTCCAGCGGCATGGGCATCTTTGACAAAGTTGGTTTGTTTAAACTCGTTATTTGAAAAGATATAGGTTTTACTTGGGCCAATACCATCTGCATAACTTGCAACATCTTTTAGACCTTGAGGCGTGGCTAGGCTGGCATAGTTAGCAGGTGTAGCTTGATCTTGTAAATCGCCTGGAATTGCATTTGGACTATCCAGTAGCTGAATAATTTTGGCGTGTTTTAAACTTTTCTTTCGTGCTAACTGCTCATGGAAATATTTCAAATTGGTGGTTTCAAACGATTGTAAATAAACAGGCGCAATTTCACGGGTGTATTTATACTTCGCTAAGGCGCTAAGCAGTCGATCTTCCATGGCTAAGTTTTGCTTTTGAAAGAATGTCGGGTGTTTGGTTTCAATATACAGCCCGACAATTTTCCCAGTCTTTTTATAATGGGCATCTGCGAGTTCAATAATTTGTTCTAAAGTTGGAATGCTGGATTGATCATTATAAGTGGTGTTAGTGGGACGGTATTGCGGAATCCGTTCACGGGCTTTTACATTTTGGTTGAGTTCATTCAGAGTAAAGTCTTCAGTAAACCAACCGGTATAATCTAGACCATCAATTTTCTTGGTTTTTTTACGGTCTGCAAATTGTGTTAAGGAGCTGACATTGGTTGTGCCGCTAATTTCACTTTCGTGACGAGCGATAAGATAGCCATCTTTCGTCGGAACTAGATCAGGTTCAATAAAATCCGCACCATCATCAATGGCTTTTTGATAAGACGCTAAAGTATGTTCAGGTCTTAAAGCACTTGCGCCACGATGCCCGACAATTACAAAACCAGTATCTGGTAATACTGGCGGTTTGCTCACTTGAGTTTTGTTATCGTCAGAATTACACGCAGTTAAACCGAATGTACTCAGTAGAATGAAGCTAGAGAACAGCACTGTTGAGTTTTTTTTAGCACGATGGTCTATGCCTTGTTTTGTGTGTTCTTTCCGTAAAGTTTGTCGTTTTGAAAGTTTGGTTGTTAATTGTTTTAGCATGAAAGCCTCTGCGTGTTGTTATTTAAAATGAAGACGCAGGGGATACAGTGCAGACAGATAAAGAACAAATGATGACAGACCGCTAAATGTCACATAATTTAACTAAAATAAATGTGGAAAATACGTCTCCATATTTTCTACATATTCATCAGAATGATGGGTTTTTATGTAGTATGGGCTTGTATTCATCTTGATGGTGATTGATTATCAATAAGATTTTAAAAAATCATCAAATCACCATTTTAAATCTCGCAATCTAAAAGTGACATGGACTGATGCTGTCTAAGTTTTTTATTCAACGCCCCATTTTTGCTGGTGTTCTCGCAATTATCGTCATGGCAGTCGGATTATTTGCCGTGCTGAATTTACCCGTAGAGCGCTATCCTGATATTGCACCACCTAGAATAACGGTGAGTGCGAGTTATAGTGGCGCGTCTGCTGAAACGGTAGAAGAAAGTGTTACACAAGTCCTAGAGCAACAAATAAAAGGCATTGATAACTTACTGTACTTTAGTTCGAGCAGTGATTCCTCTGGGCGTAGTCGAATCAGTATCAGTTTTGAAAATGGTACAGATCCTGATACAGCACAAGTTCAAGTCCAAAACTCGATTAATGGTGTGATTAATCGACTGCCGGAAGATGTACAGCGCCAAGGTGTGAATGTCTTTAAATCATTGGGTGATACCCACATGGTGATTGGTATCTATGATGAAACGTCGAAAAGTTCCAATATTGAGCTTGGCGACTATATGATGACGCATCTTGAGCAAGATATTGCGCGGATTGAAGGGATTGGTGAAGTTGATGTATTTGGCTCACAGTTTGCGATGCGTATTTGGCTCAACCCATTAAAATTAAAACAATATAGTCTCATGCCAAGCGATATTCGTAGCGCAATTGAAGCACAAAATACCCAAGTTGCAGCAGGCGCTGTTGGTGATTTACCTGTCAAAGCAGATCAATATTTAAATGCCAAAGTCACCTCAGGTTCACGTTTAAAGTCAGTCGAAGAATTTGAAAATATTATTGTGAAATCTAGCCGTGATGGCAGTTTTGTTTACCTCAAAGATATTGCTCGTGTTGAAATGGGCGCTGAAAATTATCAGGGGATTAATACAATTAATGGCTATCCCTCTTCAGGGATGGGTATTTCTTTGGCTTCAGGTGCTAATGCTTTAGCAACATCGGCATTAATTAAGCAAGAAATTGAGCAACTCTCGAAACAACTGCCTGAGGGCTATAAAATTGTTTATCCACGAGATAATACGCCTTTCGTACAAGAGTCTATTAAAGAAGTCGTAAAGACGCTGTTTGAAGCGGTGTTACTCGTGGTTTTAGTCATGTTTATTTTCTTACAAAACTGGCGAGCAACTTTAATTCCAGCGATAACCGTTCCTGTAGTGATCTTAGGTACATTGGCGATACTCTACGTTTTGGGTATGACCATTAATACCTTAACCTTGTTTGCTTTGGTTTTGGCGATTGGCTTATTGGTCGACGATGCGATTGTTGTTGTAGAAAATGTCGAACGTTTAATGCATGAACAGCATTTAACTGCCAAACAAGCTGCTATCGAGTCGATGCAAGAAATTAGTGGTGCATTAATTGGGATCACACTGGTTTTAACTGCGGTGTTTATTCCAATGGCTTTCTTTGGTGGTTCGACAGGCGTTATTTATCGTCAGTTTTCTATTACCTTAGTGGCAGCCATGGGGCTGTCGCTCATGGTGGCATTGATATTAACACCTGCTTTGTGTGCTTTAATTTTAAAACCCAATCCACAGCCAGCGCGTTGGGCCGTTTGGTTTAATACTTCATTAGAGCGTTTAAAACTGAAATATCTGACCATTGCTCAGGCCACAGTAAAAAATCGACTCATTACTTTGGTATTGTTTGCTGGCTTGGTGGTGATTTTCGCACTGTTTTATCGTGCTTTGCCGACCAGCTTTATTCCAAGTGAAGACCAAGGTATCCTGAGTGTGCAACTGAAGCTGCAAGAAGGTGCACCGATGGCCAAAAGCCAGCAAGTTGGTGAACAGATTCGACAGTATTTTTTGACTGAAGAAAAACACAATGTTGATTTAGTGATGCTGCGGTATGGTCGGAACTTCTCGGGGACAGGGCAAAATTTAGGACAAGGTTTTATTGCGTTGAAACCATGGGATGAGCGAAGTGGTAAAGAAAATTCTGCACAAGCCATTCGTGAGCGAGCTTTAAAGCATTTCAGAACCTTTAATAATGCACAAATTAATATCAACATGCCACCGTCAGTCAATGGACTTGGGCAAACGGATGGTATCGATTTTTGGATACGTGATATTAATGGCGAAGGTCGAGCTTATTTGGAAGAACAATTTAAAACTTTACAAGATAAAGCCAGCCAATTTACCAGTTTTGAAAACTTAGATAAACGTTCTAATCCAGACAAAGCAGAGTTGAAGGTCAATATTGACCAAAAGCAAGCGATGGCGTTGGGGCTAAGTCAATCTGCCATTAATAGTACTTTAGGGAGTGCTTGGGGTGGCAGCTATATTAATGACTTTATTGATCGTGGCCGCATCAAGCGCGTCATGATGCAGGGCGATGCCGAATTTCGCTCAAAGCCTGAAGATCTTGCTGCATGGCATGTTCGAAATGATCAAAATGAAATGATTCCGTTTAGTAATTTCTCGACCATTGCATGGAGTGGTGGTCCAGAAGTGGTTAACCGTTTCATGGGCTATACTGCGCTGCAAATGGAAGCAGATACTGCAAAAAATGTCAGCAGTGGTCAAGCCATGCAAGATGTCAAAAAACTTGTGCAACAAGTACCTGGAGTGGATGTGGCCTGGAGTGGTTTATCCTTTGAAGAGCAAAAGTCTAGTAACCAAGCAATTTGGCTGTATTTGGTCTCAATTGGATTTATTTTTCTATGTCTAGCTGCATTGTATGAAAGTTGGAGTATCCCGACGGCAGTTATGAGTGCAATTCCATTGGGTATTGGTGGCAATATTATCTTTAGTTATATTGCCGGATTTCCAAATGACATTTATTTCCAAATCGCTTTACTTACCACTATTGGCTTGTCATGTAAAAATGCGATTTTGATTGTGGAATTTGCCTCTGTGGCGCAGCAGCAGGGAAAACAAGTGGTGCAAGCTGCTTTAGAAGGTGCGAGTTTACGGCTTAGACCAATTTTAATGACTTCATTGGCATTTGGCGCAGGTATATTACCATTGGTCTTCGCTTTTGGTGCAGGCGCAGCAAGCCGTCAGGAAATTGGCGTGAGTGTGCTGGGGGGCGTGATCTTCGGCACGGTACTGGTCCTGATCTTTACTCCATTTATGTATGTATTGATACGTACTCTATTTAAGCCCAAGTCCGTTAAAAGAAACATAAGTGATTAAATTGTTTAGGTTTCGTTGTAAAGGTTGAGAAATGTAACAGTTTTTCGTAGTATTGCTGCGCCGTATAAGCGGTTTGATGAGGATTAAATCCCTAAATGGACAGGCACAGTTGTCAGATACACCAAATTTCAAACATTTATATTTACCAACATTATTATGTGGGTTCATTCGGCAAATAAAATAAGAGCCGTTGCGGCCCTATTACATAGGTTGGGTAATAGGGGGCGAGCATGAGCTACAACAACTTTTTATATCTTTTAAATGATGCATTAAGCAAGCAAGATATTGCATTGGCATTAGACTCTGTTAAAACGTTTAAAGCCGCAGATTTGGCTGATATTTTGGCACAATTACCTTTAGAGAATAGTCAAAAGCTGCTACTGCATCTTCCTGCACGCGCCTATGTATTTTCATATTTCAAACCCGAAGAACAAGTAAAATTTGCACACGGTTTAACGCGAACAGACTTGGCTGAAATTATGGGCGAAATGCCTTCAGACAAGCGTGTCGATTTATTTAAATGTTTAGATCACGAGCAGCAAAATACTTTATTGCCTGCATTGGCACAGGCCGAGCGTGAAGATATTCGGCAGCTCTCTTCTTATGTAGAAGGTACGGCAGGGGCCATCATGAGCTCCGAATATGCCACCTTAAAACCGAATATGTCGGTAAAAGATGCCATTAAAATGTTGCGTTATGAGGCACCCGATTCGGAAACCATTTATTTGGCCTATGTACTTGATGAAGCAAGAAAGCTGCTGGGTGTTTTATCGCTCAAACAATTAATACTTGCCGAAGAACAAAGCAATATTAGTGATTTAATGGCGACCGATATTATTTTTGCATATTTTGACAGCGATCAGAATGAAGTAGCCAAAACCATTGCTCGTTATGACTTACTGGCATTACCCATTATAGATCATGCCGGTGTGATGGTGGGTATTGTGACACATGATGATGCAATGGATGTGGCCAGAGAAGAGGCAACAGAAGATTTTTTAAAATCTGGTGCTGTCGATGCATCATCTAAATTGAGTCTTAAATCTGCCCCGATATTGCAACTCTATCAAAAACGGGTGTATTGGCTGGTATTTCTTGTTTTTGGCAGTTTGTTATCCGGGATTGGCATTGCACATTTTGAAGACATTATTGCCGCAAATATTGTATTGGTTTTCTTTTTGCCCTTATTGGTTGGCAGTGGTGGAAATGCAGGTTCTCAGTCTGCAACATTGATGGTGCGAGCACTGGCCACAGGCGATGTGCAGTTTAAAGATTGGTTGTATCTGCTTGGGCGTGAAAGTTTAGTCGCGCTATGTTTAGGTGGCACCATGGCGTTTGCAGTCTCTATTTTAGGTTATTACCGTGGCGATCTTATGGTTTCACTGGTGTTGGCTTTGAGTATGATGGGCATTGTGCTGATGGGCTGTTTAATTGGAATGAGCCTACCTTTCATCCTGAATCGTTTGAAGCTAGACCCTGCAAGTGCATCTGCACCGTTAGTAACTTCCATTTGTGATGCAACAGGCGTGGTGGTGTATTTATTTATTGCTTCACAGCTTCTACTTTAAATTATCGGGCTTCTGTTGCCTTAAATAAATCCTTTAAGCACTTTAAATTCATCTTAGATTAGCATTTATAAAATCATAACAGACCTGAGTAAAAAACTGCTTTATTCTCAAGTAGATTGCATTTACCCAACGATACGTTTTCTATGCCAGAACCTGCATCTTCAAAAAAACTTAGCCAGCAAGAGGTGATTCGCTTAGAGCGCGATTTAGCCAAGTTTGCCAATATGATGGATTCTGTGGTGCGTATTCCATTTACCAAGCAGGGCGTCGGGGCTGATGCTGCTCTGAGTACAATTCCTGTTGCAGGTGATATTGCAGGATTTGTCCTCACTTGTTATGCGATTTATAAAGCAAAGCAGATTGGTGTACCGCAAGCGAAACTCAATGGCGTAATGAAATTAGCGGTCATGGACGCAGTTGTCGGTTTTATTCCAGTAGCAGGAACAATTTTTGATGTTTTTATACGTCCGAGTCGTAAAGCCTTAGATGTTGTACATACACATATTCGAGAAGAATACCAAATTCAATCTGATACTCATGTTGTTCATCCATTTTTACATGAAAACCTAGAGCGGAAGCAGCAACAATCTGCATTTTGGCGTAATCCAGTTGTGGCCTGGATTTGGATTCATATACCCGATATTTTAGGCCTGCTATTTTTAGCTATTTTTGCATTTGCGATTTGGATGGGAGGCAGTCTGCTGTTGCAATGGCTACAAGTACAGGGCATTGTTTAAAAAAGCTGTACTGATAAAGCCTATTCAGGGTGATGTTTAAAAATAAAAAAAAGCCTCCATGTGGAGGCTTTTATTGCTGTTTGAACTTTTAGTTGCTTATGGGCAATCTAATTGTTGTAATGCAGCTACACGTTGCTCAATCGTTGGGTGAGTCTGGAATAAGGCAGCTAAGCTGAAACCTTGTTCTTGACCCGCAGAAATCGCAAACGCTTTCATTTCTTTAGGCATTTGATCTGGCATTTCAGATTCTGCTTGTAAACGTAATAAAGCAGAAATCATCGCTTGTTTACCAGCTAGACGCGCACCAGCTTCGTCGGCGCGGTATTCACGGTAGCGAGAGAACCACATTACAATGGCAGACGCGGCGATACCAAAGACAATATCTAGTACAATCGTAATCACAAAATATGCGATACCCGGTGCTTCACCTTCTTCACGACCAAAAACATTGCGGTCAATGAAATCACCTGCAACACGTGCGAAGAACATAACAAAGGCGTTGACTACACCTTGTACCAGCGCCAAAGTCACCATGTCGCCATTAGCAACGTGACCAATTTCGTGGGCAAGAACTGCACGTAGTTCATCTTTGTTCATACGTTCAAGCAAACCTGTAGACACAGCTACAAGCGCATCGTTTTTATTCCAGCCTGTTGCAAAGGCATTTGACTGATACGAAGGGAAAATACCTACTTCTGGCATTTTAATACCAGAACGTTGAGCAAGTTGCGCAACTTCGTTTAATAACCATGCTTCTGCTTGGTTACGTGGTGCATTAGGGTCAATCAGCTCTGTACCAGTGGTTTTTTTCGCCATCCATTTCGACATGAATAGTGAGATCATTGAACCCACCATACCGAACACAAAACAGATTACTAGCAAGTTGCCTAAGTTTAGGCCACCAGCACCATGGTAACTACCGACACCGAAGAGTGACAAGATTATGCCAGCTACAACCAGTACCGCGAGGTTGGTTAGCAAGAACAAACCAATCCGCATCATTGGGGAAATCCTCTTATTATAAAAAAATAATCTGATTTACAAATTAAAAAATCATTAAAGCCAATATGAGGTGAAAGTCCTAAAATTTCAAGGAAAAATTAGGGGCTGTTGACATTTACTGTGCAAAAAAAATAGCGAGAAAGTAGAATTTAATCGCCAAACCAAATCTACTCCTCGCTATGCCTCGTACAATGTTGACTGATCAACACTGGTCTAAGTTAGAAAACATTTTCCGTAATTTTCGTATTTATCTCAAACAAAATCTTCGAAATTTTATTGAAGCTATTCTTTATAGAATCCGTACAGGCTGCCCATGGCGGGATTTACCTGCTAGCTTTGGAAAACCAAATTCTATA
>NZ_LZDS01000016.1 GCF_001678755.1 Acinetobacter gandensis | reverse complement strand
GGATATTTCTCTATATTCGCGGTTCAGCAGGCATGTCCCCTTTGAGGGCGACCCGACGACAGGATAATCGACCTTATGGTGCGCAAATATTTCGGCACAGACGGTATTCGTGGCAAAGCCAACGAAGGCGCGATGACGGCGGAAACCGCCTTGCGCGTCGGCATGGCGGCTGGCCGTGTCTTTCGTCGCGGTGACCACCGCCATCGTGTCGTGATCGGCAAGGATACGCGCCTAAATTGCCAAAATTTCCTTAAACTCTTCTTTTTTCCCAAAACCAATTAAACGCTGAATCGCCATTTGAACATAGTCTAAACCATAGCGAAATAAACTCATTGAGAGTCGTCCATGCTTCTTTATTTTTATCGCTTTTTTTTGATCATGTTGCCATTCACCCGTTAAGTAACACCAACAGAAGCTTATAGCTAACACCGCAATCAATTTTTTCACTCGTCTAGGGTCTGTCAAGCGCGTATTTTCAAGATTAAACCCGCGTCCTTTGAGACAACTGAATAAGGTTTCAATTTCCCAGCGTAATGCATAATCCTGAATAGCATTGGCATTAAACTGAGGAGAAACGACGAGTAAAAGCTCTCCATTTTCTAACTGTAGTGCACTTATATATAGTTTCACCCGACCAACCAAAATCCGTCGTTTACGACATTCAATTTGACCAACTTTAAGATGGCGAAATAAATCACTAATTTTATGATTCTTTCCTAAATGATTGGTGACAATGAAGTTTTTTTAACACGAATGCAGAAGTTGATGTCTTGTTCAATTAACCATGTAAACCACTGCTCACCGATAAACTCTCTGTCTGCGAACACATTCACAATACGGTCTTTACCCAAAATGGCTATAAAGCGTTGAATCAAAGCAATGCGCTCTTTCGTATCTGAATTTCCACGTTTATTAAGCAATGTCCAAAGGATAGGTATCGCTATTCCACGATAAACGATTGCGAGCATCAGGATATTAATATTTCGTTTTCCCCATTTCCAATTGGTTCTATCTAAAGTCAGTTGCACTTGGTCGAATGAAAACATATTGAAAATCAACCGAGAAATTTGACGATAATCAAAATACTGACCTGCAAAGAAGCGCTGCATACGTCGATAAAATGATTGTGGTAAGCACTTGATGGGCAAGGCTTTAGATGCAGAAGAAAGATTACATGTTTGCTTTAAAATAATCACAAGCATGATGAGCGCAAAGCACTTTAAATGTGACTTGTTCCATTTTAGATATTTGTTTAAGATAAGATATAACTCATTGAGATGTATCATAGTATTCGTCGTTAGAAAACAATTATTGTGACATTATTTCAATGAGTTATCTATTTTTGTCGTGTACAGAGAAAAAAAATACAATAAAATCATATTTTTATTGTAAATGTAACAATATAAGACTAGTATATTGGTCTAGTAAGATTGATAAGTAATGAATGCGATTATATAGTTCTGTAATAACAATATTGATGTTTTTAATTTCGGGAATGATGATTTTTTCCCAGACACAAATCATATATCAACCACCAAATTTTACCGTTTTAAATATCTCTAGTTAGAAATATTTTATAAAAAACCGCCTAATAGGCGGTTTTTTTAATTTTTGAAGAAATAATGAATCTCTCTATTTAACATAAAACCTCTTATACGAAATTTGCATGTTAGAACCTATTCAAAGTCCATATTTAATAGCTTCTCTTAGCGGATTTACTCATCTTCAAGCACTTGTAAGTAAAGCTCATCCGCTTTTTGAGCAATGGCTTTGCCATTCTCACGCATTTCTAATTCTTTAGCTACATAGGCTTGAATCGGTATGTTGTAATAGCCACCACCATAGTAGTCTTTAATGAGTTTCAAAGGCACTTCCACACCATATTCATCAAAAAGATTACGTCTGTAATTATATTCATAGATCGTATCCGCATAGGTCGGCAATCGTGGTAGATAGGTCAAGTGTGGTGGAGCAATTTCCATCTGCATCCATGTTTTCTGCTTCTTAGACCTGTACTTTAAAAAACGCTGTGCAAAATGGATAATCTGCCCTGCTTGGGAACGGCTTGCTTTGAAAACAGACCATGTTTCAACCATCAGGAATAGATTTTTAATATCGGCTCGGTTCTTCTCTGCTAGAGAACTATTTTTTTGACTAGCCAATTTATTAATAGAATCAGTAAATTTAGTTTTAATTTTTTCAATACTTTGCTTTGTATATCGCCAAGTCCACGTATAAGCCCTTACTCGGTCTTTGTAGTCTTTTTCATCACCCAAGATGAGCTGTTTATAAGTCTTATGCGTATCTCTAAAAAGCTCCATAGTGACTAGGGCAGTAGGTTTGACAGCAATTGGATTTTTTAAGACAAATTGTTTTGGCTCATTATCTTTGAAGTAGTCTGCAATCAAGGTCTTTCCTGCTGAAATTGAATCGAGATCCCACTTAAAGCCTTTGTACTTCTCTTTTAGTTTCTCAATCTTTAAACGCTCCGACTCCTTCGCAAGTTTATTGCTCTCGATACCGTTGAAAGTATTGAAATCTCTACTTGTAGGTGTTGTAAATAAGCAATATATAAACCACTTATCCTCCTTAAAAACATCTCTTTGCACGATCATCGTGCAAATAGGATAACCCTTTTCTAAGCGGTAAGAACGCTGTCTTGGTGAAATCCCCAATTCATAACGGTCTGTCATCTTCTCCAATAGCGAATCTATGGATTTTTTTGAGCTGTCATATTCAAAGTTGAAATAGAAATATGCGCCATTGGCAACATGGTCAGCGAGCCGTTGCATCGTGAATTTTGTGTGTGGACTAAAAATTATCATCCAAAATATTTCCAATAATTGTTATCAAGGGTTAATTCACAAAATACGCTGTTTTTTGATCAAAAACTAGCATTGTAATCGAGTAAAAGGATTTTTGGTTTTTAGCTGTTTTTTGCTTTTTCCATAGCGAAGCTATGGTGAACTTGCGAAGCAAGTTTTAAGGACTTCTAGACGGTATTTGTAAGAGGGTAATAAGTAGTTCCATGCGAACGCACCTAGACAGCATATTTTTTGTGCATTATGATTTTCTCATCAGTTGTGAAGTGTGTCTGACCAACGCACCTAAAAGACCTAACCGTTTTTTAGTGTGCCGTTAGGCACACTAAAAATTTTGATTTTCAACAGCTCACAGTGGAAAGGTTGACAGCCTGAAAACTGCTTGACGAAGCGGACTGCTGCGGAAACGTAGCTCGGTACGCTTTGATGAGGGCTGATGAGGGGTGGCTTTTGCCTACCCTCAAATTCTACTCAATCCACTTCATTGTTGGTTCTTGAAGTTGGGCGACAAGGAAACGGAATCACCGAAAGGTGGCGAATGGGTTAAACCCCATTCTAGGCTGAAAGGGCTGAAATCCTGCTTTTGAAGAAATAGTGAGTGAAATCCATAGATGGAGAGTAGCGTTAATAACTACCGTTCTTCGCTGAATCTTTATGGTTTGGCGAGGTGCGTGGCACACACGATGGCTTCTGCGGTATTCGAGAGGGTACAGGCGATCAAGGTGAAAGCTGGCGAGAGTGGCACTTTTGGGTCAGGTGGTGAATTTGTCGTGATGACATTCCATTTTGGCTCGAAAGGTCGATGTATAGCTTAAACGTGTTAAAGGTGGGGAGAGATCCTCATCGACTGTGCTAAGTAAGTGTTCTACCCATGATGATATTTTTTAAGCTGCGGAATCGGTATTTTGGAACTGCGTACCGAAAAGCAAGGAAAAAGCTTAGAAACTTAGTGGATGAACGTACTGCTTGTTAAGACTTCAATTGATAACTTGGGACGCACTTTTATGTCATTAGGTTTTGTCACCTAAGTTTTTGAATAACTAAATTTTTAGTTATCGACATAGATGTGTTGGAGCGATCTTTAGTAGCGCATATAAGGCAGATTTTTGCCGAAGTTGTACTGTAATAATTCTGAATAAGTTGTTGTTTTTATTTGTAAAATAGATAGTAATCTATAATTACAGGTAAAATTGATAATCAATAAGAATTTTCTTTTGAGTTGTTTTATCAAAAGTTGGTTAAAAAACCATAGCTACCGTTGTCAGAAATGACTTGTTAAGGGAATCGTGGTTTTGCGAAAGAGTGATGTTGAGGCTATAGGGGACTGTAGTTGAGTGTGTTACTTCCTGCATGGTCATAGTGCTTGAAGGCTGTGGATTTAAAGCCACAGGAGAGTCAAAAAGGTTAAATGGGGATTGGTCTCCCCTGCTGTTCGAGTTGGTCGCTCGAACTAAACTAAACTTCTGAAGACATAGTTTTTCGAGGTTGTTATCCACCATAGGATAAATATTTTCTGATTTTATGAATAAAATTAGCGTTTTAAAGTTTGGTGTTGGTTGGTTGGCAATCGGCACTTCGACAAAATTTTACGGTGCATACGTTATAAGCATTTTTTAGACCCCCTCGGATATTCTTGCCAACAGAATATCGAAACGAGGTGGGTTGTCTAAATGCTCACCATTTGCGTTTTAAGGCACTTTAAACTAAAACCTATAGGTAGAATAGGAATGACCAATAAAACGCCAAATACAGCAAACCATGCGCTATAAATCCACATCTCTTGGTGTATCTTGCTCTCGATCTGTCATAAAATCTTCTAACCCTGTTGGGTCATCATGGTTTTTAAAGAACTCCTCCCAAGTTACTTCACAAAAGACACCATCTTCATTGGCTCTAAACCATCGTGGTTTGTTGAAGTTCTTCATCGAGAGAGAAACCAAATCTTCATCTTTTTTATCTTTGCTCATCTCAGATCCTCTTTAGCGAGTGTCTACGAGCGACACAACGAAAATTTGCGCCTAGACTCCCTGAAAAACTGCTTTTTAAAATATTTGCTTCAACAAATTGAAAGTAGATCACATGCTGATCTTTGCACCTAGACCGAGCGAAGCGAGCATAAAAAACTTATGAGCGAAGCGAATTCCGAGTTGCTTTTGCCTTTTCTTAAAGTAACAAGAATATTAACTAAAAATTGCCCCACGAATCGAGCGAAAGCGAGATTCAATAGAGTTTGAGCGTAGCGAAAACCAAGGGCAATTTTTCATTTATTTTTTCATTTACTAATTTTAAAAGCTTTATTAAAAGCTTTTAATAGCTTTTAAAAAGCTTTTAAAAAGCTTTACGGCCAGTCTCAATGTATTGCTATATCAGTGTTTCAGACACTAAAGTGGGGGCGAAATGTTAGGTTTTTGACTTTAAGTGGGGGCGAAATGTTAGGTTTTTGACTTTAAGTGGGGGCGAAATGTTAGGTTAGTGGGGGCGAAATGTTAGGTTAGTGGGGGCGAAATGTTAGGTTAGTGGGGGCGAAATGTTAGGTTAGTGGGGGCGAAATGTTAGGTGGTAATCAAGATATGCTTGACTTAATAAGTGGGGGTAAGTAGCATTGAAAATACCACCACATAATAGAAGAATAGTGATTTTAGATGGCTGTATCATTAAAGAAAATTAAAAATTTTGAGGAACATGACAAATCTCTTTTTCCTCTTTCAGCACCTGCCAAACGTTATCCAAAAGACTATGCTGTCTTTCAAAATATTTTCTGGCAATTGAAGCATGAGAAATCACCAAAAGACGATATTCTAAAATTGCTATTCTTTTTTAGCCCTAAAGTTCGGCTAGCATCAGATCCCAATGAAACAACAGAATTCACTGTAACAGCTAAAGAATATGCTGAATTGACGGGCTTAAAGCCAAGCAGTGCTTATGTAGCCTTAAACCGAGTAGTAGATGCTCTCTACGACCACAGTGTAGTTTTTTATCATCCTGGAAAAGATCGAGATATTCGAACAAGACTCATTAGTACATGCTCATACAAGGATGGATGTTTTTATATTTCTTTCACGCATTTTGCCCTATACATTATGTATGTTTTTAATAAACAAAATTCGTATACAAAATTTAAAGTTAAATCGGCTGTTGCCTTACATGGTCACGGTTTAAAACTTTACCCATTCTTGGTACAAAATGAATTTCGGTCTAATTTCGATGTATCCATCAAAGAATTAAAAAGTGCTTTAGGTCTGGCAGAAAATTCATACCCAGAATATAGAGATTTCAAAAGTACTATTCTTAAACCCCACATTGATGACATTAACTCTAAAACAGAACTTACTATTGAGTTTAAAGCAGTCAAGAAAGAAGGACGCAAAGCTAGTCATGTTAATTTTATAGTTAGAAAAAAGAAAACTATTGGAGCTAATCAACAAAGTGAAACTGGTAGTAACCAAGAGCAAAATAAAATAACTGCAAAAATGGTTTATTTAACGATAATTCAAAGTGAAGAATTGAGCTTGAGATTCAAAGAATCTGGTGAGACTACAGACGAATTAGTAGAAAGAATAAAAATTGATTTTAAAAATAACGAAGGTAATAGATGGATTGAAAAACTAGCAGAATTCAATATCGACTTTACTATTGAACAAAAAGTTTGAAAAATTGCTGCTATACCTAGAAAAGTACGATTTAATTCAAAATAAGATATATGTTCAGCTAAGATGTTCAGATGAACATGCTTAAACACGCGCTGAGGGATTACATTGAACAAAACAAAATTTAGCATAATGGACGCAAGTAAAGCTTTTAAAAAATCAAGAACAACAATCTATGAATCTATAAAAAGTGGTGAATTATCAAGAGATCATGATGGACTTATAGACTTATCGGAACTTATCAGAGTTTATGGCAATCCAGTCAGTGTTCAGTCCAGTACACGTACTGAACAAGTCCAGAAGGATGTACAGGTACACGTTCAGTCTGAAATTGAAAATGTATTAAAAGATCAAATTTCTTTACTCAAAAATCAGTTAGATTTAGCAAATCAAAGAGAAAAGTCTTTGATGCAACATATTGAAGATCTCACTCATAGAATTGAGTTTAAAGGCACGTTAGAACAGCCAAAACAAGAAAATACTAGTAAGCTAAATGAATCTACTAATCTAAATATAGCAACAGATCCTCGGCCAGAGATTGAGTCGAACTATGACGCATTGACTACTTTTGGGGAAGACAACAAGCGTATACCTATTCCTGAACACGTTGAACCGGAACCTAAAAAAAGGGGATTATTGGGCCGTTTAGCTCGGGCAGTTTTTACAGATGAGTAAGGTTTTATTGTTATTTTTAGCTAAACAAAAGTGTGGAACATTGCTTACTTATTAAGCGTGGAACGTGAAAAGTCATAAAAAAAGCCCAATCGGGTGTGATTGGGCTTTTCAATACGAAATAAACTATTGAATTAAAACAAATAATTTAGAGCATTTCGTATAACGTGTATTATGTTAATTTTAGATAAACTATAGAATCCATTAGTTTTTAAACCAATAAATTAAATATTTTATGGAACTCCAGAATATTTATTCAGGCGATACTTAAGCAATAAGGGTAGGGTGATTACATAAAGTATTGCAGCTAATGCCCATACCATTCCAGGAGCTGATGCCTGAGTCATAAAATAGAGGCTAGTAACTAATACAGGACCAATTATAGCCCCCAGACTATTAAAACTGCTTAATAGCCCTTGTAATTCACCTTGTCTTTCATCACTAATACCTCTGGACATCATTGCTTGCAAAGCAGGAGCGGCTACTCCACCAAGGGCAAACAATGGTAACAACGCAAAAGGCACCCATTCTTCAACAGCAATAGATAAAAGAAGTAAACCAATTGCATCGCAAGCTATTCCACATAACAACGTATTTTTCTCTCCAAACCTCTTTACCATAGGGGCGATAGCAAAAGCCTGTGCAATAGAATGGCATATTCCATAACTAGCAAGGGAAACACCTGCAATAAATATACTCCAGCCATAACGATCCTGCCCATAGATAACCCATAAAGTTGCGGGGACTTGTGAAACCAATGTGATAATTAAAAAGATACCAAGCAATGGAGCCATATTAGGTTGAGTGATCAAATAGGATAATTTCTTTAATATTGATTGCTCCTGAACCTTCTCAGTCATTTTATTGCTGTGTTTTGATTCTTTTAATAAGACTGCTGTCATTATTAAATTAATCCCATTCATAAAAGCAGCAGCAAAGAACGGTGCATGTAAGTTCCATTCACCCAAAACTCCACCTATTACCGGACCCGCTATAAACCCAATACCAAAGACAGCTCCAAGGAGACCAAACCTTTTTGCACGCTCATGGGCTGGAGTAATATCTGAAACATAAGCTGTTGCAACAGCCATGTTGGCACCTGTAATTCCCGCAAAAATACGACCAATATATAGCCACAATAGAGAAGGAGCAGCAGCCATTAGGAGATAATCAGCCGTTGCACCAGCAATTGAAATAATTAATACAGGTCGACGTCCAAATCGGTCACTCAACGCTCCAAGGATAGGTGCAAAAATGAACTGCATCAGAGCATACACAGCTAATAAAGCACCATAGTGAACACCGCCTGCTTCAGCTCCAGCCAATGACCGTAATAATTCAGGCAAGATCGGCATAATTAAACCAATCCCAACAGCATCCAGAAATATAGTGATTAAAATCACGCTCAATGATTTCTTCACAAATGCCTTCTCTAGCAATGATAGAATTAATATTCTCTCACACACTCCCTATCAGTGATAGATTTATGAGTAAAAAAGATATTGCACCTCAACGTCTGACACGTGAAATAGTCCTGCGTACCGCATTGGATATGTTGAATGAAGAAGGCATAGATTCAATAACCACACGCAAGCTAGCTCAACGATTGGGTATTAAATCTCCAACTCTATATTGGCATTTCAAGAATAAATCCTTGTTAATGGAAGCAATGGCGGAAACCATTATAAATGAACACCATTTAGTTTCTTTACCCATCGATGGGATGACATGGCAAGATTGGTTGCTCGCTAATTCTGTAAGCTTTCGTCGAGCACTACTAGCTTACCGTGATGGTGCTCGTCTACATGCAAGAACTAGCCCCAGTCAAGGACATTTCAACACGATTGAGGCCCAAGTTGCGCTGTTATCTCATGCTGGGTTTTCTCCTGTTGAAGCAGTTGCATTACTTATGACATTAGGAAGGTTTATTGTTGGGTGGGTCCTTGAGGAGCAGCAAGAAGAAATAAGATCAGACCCACCATTCGAAGCCGATCCAACTATATATCCACTCATGCTCCAAGGAGTGAATACCTTACAAAATATGAATGCGGATGACATTTTTGAAAATGGGATTCGTATGGTGATTATCGGTGCTGAAAGACAACTTGATATTAAAATGCAAACTTAACTCTATACTGCTTTAAGCAACTGTTCTATTTAGTAATAAAGCTTTTATCCTTAATTATTTAACATAATGGCGGTTATACGAAGTACACTTGTATATTAATTGCAATATCAAACACTTATTAAAATCATAAAAATCCAAGAATGCCCAAAAAGCCGACTTTGAAACAAGTCGGCTTTTTTATGAGCAGTTTTGGAATGTTTTGCCAATAATTTTGACTAAAAATTACGCTTCTCAACTTGAGTGATACAATTTTGTGATACATTATTGTATATACAAATTTGAATGTTTTTTATGGAACAGTATTTCGAATGGGATGAGGCAAAGAATCGAAAGAATCAGAAAAAACACGATGTCTCTTTCGAAACGGCAAGCCTTGTTTTTGATGATCCATTAAGGATCTCAATCCAGGACAGACATACCGATGGTGAAGAACGTTGGCAAACCATTGGAAAAGTAAAAGGCGTACTAATGCTCTTAGTAGCTCACACCATCTTTGATGAAGATGACTGTGAAATCATACGAATCATTAGTGCAAGACAAGTCACTAAGGCGGAGCGAGATAGATATGAGCATGGTTAGATACTCACGCAAAGAACTGAATGAAAAATTCAGCGACAAGCAAGATGCAGAAATTCAACGCTTGCTTGCTAATGGAACGGTTCCTGACGATCAGCTAGATCTCTCAGATATGCCTGAAATTACCGACTGGAGCAATGCTGTACGCCATAATCAATTCTATCGCCCAGTGAAGCAACAGACTTCCATTCGTTTAGATGCTGATGTACTTGCATGGTTTAAAGCTCAAGGCAAAGGCTATCAAACACGAATGAATGAAATTCTGCGTGAAGCAATGTTAGAAGATTTAAAAAATCATCGATAAAAATGGGAGCTTAGGCTCCAATTTTTGGGTTCTTAGTGGAATTTAACCATCGGTATAAAAACTCGTGTTAAACCTGATTTATCATGTATTCATTAATATCAAAAATATTTATAATTTATTATATAAAATTAAATACTTATAAAAAAAAGTTTTTTTTAAGAATACTCATTTTTTTTAGTTAGATATTTACTATAATAAATTGAAACGTAAGATTCCC
>NZ_LZDS01000015.1 GCF_001678755.1 Acinetobacter gandensis | reverse complement strand
GTGAAACTATATATAAGTGCACTACAGTTAGAAAATGGAGAGCTTTTACTCGTCGTTTCTCCTCAGTTTAATGCCAATGCTATTCAGGATTATGCATTACGCTGGGAAATTGAAACCTTATTCAGTTGTCTCAAAGGACGCGGGTTGGCACTGTTGCAAATAGGGATCTGAGTCGATGATTTTCCCTTCAAAAAAGCTTAGAGACCGAAAACTCTATTTACTAGCCAAACTTCTCCTAGAATATTACCGTTATAAAATAATGAAGCTTGTCCTTTGCGTAGAGCACGCATAACCTCAATACCTTTAATTGTGGCATAAGCCGTTTTCATAGACTTGAATCCCAACGTAGCCTTGATGATCCGTTTGAGCTTGCCATGATCACATTCAATCACGTTATTCTTGTATTTAATCTGTCGATGCTCCAGGTCTTCAGGACACTTTCCTTCCTGTTTTAGTCGCGACAAAGCACGGCCATAGGTATGAGCCTTATCAGTGTTTATGACTCGTGGAATCTGCCATTTTTTGACATGATTCAAAATCTTACCAAGAAAACAATAAGCTGAATGGGTATTTCGTCTAGCAGAAAGATAGAAATCAAGAGTATGGCCACGTTGGTCAACTGCACGGTATAGATATGCCCATTTGCCATTCACTTTTACGTAAGTTTCATCCAGATGCCATAAATGTCGATCTGTAGGATTACGCCAATACCAACGTAAACGTTTTTCCATTTCTGGAGCATAACGCTGAACCCAGCGATAAATCGTGGTGTGATCGACATTCACACCACGTTCGGCCAACATTTCCTGAAGTTCACGATAGCTGATGCCATATTTACAATACCAACGAACAGCCCAAAGAATGATTTCACCTTGAAAGTGCCGACCGTGGAAGGGATTCATCTGCTGTATCTCGAAATAAATAAGATATTTAGCTTATCATGTCAGCCTATTTGCAACAGTGCCAGAAAATCTTATACCTTTCATCATTATTTAATTGTCTATCTTGTAGGCTAAGTATTATTATTTGATTTTGTCACAAAATCAAATGGGCTTTTATGAATGCGAATACAAAAGGTGGTTATAGGAAAGGTTCAGGAAGAAAGGCAATTTATAATGAACCAACTAAGACTATGCGTGTACCAGAATCGCGTATTGTAGAGATTAAAAATTTCTTAGCGGGCAATAAAAAGCCTACTTTCAATGATGTGGCTTCTATTACCTTAATTAATCCTACAACATTTAAACGTATTCCTTTGGCTTCTGAAAAAGTAGCTGCTGGTTTCCCCTCTCCCGCACAGGATTATATTGATAAAACTTTAGATATGAATGAACACCTTGTGAAAAATGAAGCTGCAACATTTGTTGTCAAAGTTGCTTCTCTTTCCATGCGTGACGCAGGCATTGAAATTGATGATGAGCTTCTAGTGGATCGTAGTCTTGAAGCTAAACACGAAGATATTGTTATTGCCTTAATTGACAATGATTTCACCGTTAAGCGATTAATGGTTGAAGGTGATAAGTGTTGGCTTAAAGCTGAAAATCCAGATTATGACGATATTCACCTTAATGATTGCCAAGAATTATTAATATGGGGTGTCGTGACCTTTGTCATTAAGCCATTTAGGAAACATAAATAATCTAATCCTATTGGTCTAATCTACATGGAAAATCAAAATAAGATCTTTGCTTTGGTAGACATTAATAACTGTTATGTAAGTTGTGAACGTGTCTTTAATCCAAGCCTGAATAATAAACCAGTAATCGTATTATCTAATAATGACGGTTGTGCTGTGGCTCGTTCACAGGAAGCTAAAAATTTAGGTATAAAGATGGGTGTACCTCTTTTTCAGCTCAAGGATCTTGTAGAGCAACATAACATCACAGTTCTTTCGAGTAATTATGCTCTATATGCGGAAATGTCCCGCAGATTTATAAAAGTCCTATCTGAATTTGTTACACCTCAAGAACAAGAAATTTATTCTATTGATGAATGTTTTTTAGATTTAACTGCCTATGCTTCAAATTATGATTTAACTGCCTATGCTCATTTAATTCTAGATCGGCTCTTACGTTGGCTAGGTTTGCCGGCCTGTATTGGAATTGGACGGACTAAAACAGAAGCAAAAATGGCTAATCATATCGCTAAAAAGAATAGTTATTTAAAAGGTGTATGTAACCTTGTCTCAATGGACTATTGTTCAATTGAAGGCTTGTATCAAACCATTGAAGTTAGTGAAGTATGGGGTATTGGAAGAAAGCATACTAAAAAGCTGAATAGCCTAAGCATTAATACAGTTTTAGATTTTGTTTGCACTTCACCCTCAATGATTAAAGATCAATTCTCTATAGTCATGCACAGAACATCATTAGAATTACAGGGAATTTCTTGCATTGAAATTGAGCAAAACCCAAAATCAAAAAAACAAATAATTGCAAGCCGTTCCTTTGGCCAAAAAGTTTATAGCCGTGAGGATCTTAAAGAAGCAATTACTCTTTATGTCCTGGATGCAGTAAGTCGTTTAAGAAGTGAAAACTTACTATGTGGCTGTATTATTTGTTTTGTTCAATCTAATCCATTCGATAGTTCTGAACCTTTTTATAATAAATCTGTGTCTTACGCTTTACCAGATTCATCAGACAATAGCTTATTACTTTCTAAAATTGCTACATCAATGATTGATCAGCTATATCAGAAGAATATTGGATTCAAAAAATGTGGAGTGATCCTCACTTGTCTTGAACCTAAAGCTACTCATATTTATGACCTGTTCACGGACATGGATAAAGTAGAATCAAGTAATAAACTTATGGATTCACTAGATGATATACAAAATAAATTTGGTAAGAGCAAAATAGGATTAGGTGCCAGTATGCTACCTGATAGAAATTGGAATATGTCACGTAATAAGCTGTCTCCCAATTACTTTAAATGGGATCAACTTATGAGTGTTAAATAATTAGTCATGACTAAGACAATTTTTTTTCATGTGACTTGCCACCTGGCTAAAAGGAATAACAGGAATTGAAATTAAAATATGCAGCGTTTATAGCTCTTTTAATAGTAGTGTCTGTTATGGCCTTTAAACAGGTTTACAACCCTTACTTTGATCAAGATAAAGAAGTAAAGACGTTTAGCTTTAACGGAAAAAAATTAACAGCTCTGTACCTATATAGGGAACATGATCAAGAAATAGGTTTTAAAGAAAATCCCTCATTAAAGCCGTTAGTCTTTACGTGGAACAAGCCGATTTATACCTGTTTTAATATGGTCAATGTACCTTATGACTTAGAGATATTTTTCTTTAATGCAGATAAAAAAATTATTGGGTCGGCTGTAATGGAAAAATTTTCCCAAAAGCAGTACTGCCCCAAAGAAAAGATTCAATTTGCATTAGAAAGAATAAAAACTTAGATTTTTCAATCTAGTCTTTAATATCTTTAAAATTGTTTGAATAGTAACTATATGGATAAAGAGTATAAAATATGTCTTTAATGTCGATACTGAAATCTTCAGATCCTAAGTGCAAAGAAGTAAAAGAAATTATAAAAAGTGTCGCACCCCAAAAAAAAGATTTCAAAACTTACAGTGGTATTCCTCCTTTTACTAATTATGAAGTTATGAGTGAACATAAATTAACGAGTAGTTATGATTCAGGCTTGGTTGGTACAGCATTTGACTACTTATCTAAAATAATTTGTGCGTACTACACGAATACTGAATTGAGTGCTAAGGAATTTGAGCAGCCTAAAATTATCAGCTTTCTAGAGGAAACTAAAAACAAAAGCATTTTGGTATTGTATAAAAAAATTCAAAATCACATAGATTTTCTACTGGCTAATAAATCAAACGATTTAGAACTAAATGAAGAATTTATTGGTGGAATTATTCTTTTGGCTAAATTAGAAAATCTATGGCGATCTGGATTTCTACCAGTAGCAACAAAGAAAGACATACTAAAACCAACGGAGAAAGTGGTTTATGAAGATATATCTTCCCTAGTCAAAAATTTTGATAATGTATTCATTAAGAATGGTCTTATTAAGCCTGATAGTCTGATCACATACAATCCCAGATATTCTGCAAATATCCGTGTTGCACTAGGTGGGATAGATGCAGATATTTGTATTGATGAAACACTATATGACTATAAAAGTACAAAAAATCATGGATTTATGATTAAAGACAGTATGCAGATCACATCGTATTACTTATTCTATTTAATGGATCGAATTATGTCGTCAACAGTGCAGATGCAACGACACAGAATAGAACGAATTGCATTATATAAAGCTAGGTTTGGCCAAATTGAATATTTTGATGTTAAGCATATACCTGAAAAAGATTTAAAATATGCAATTTCTGAGCTTAATAGGATGTTTAAATTAGGTATGCCCACTCAGAAAATTAAGGATTTTTAAAGGGCACTAAAGCACAGTATTGCGCCTTATCCTTCCCTTATATTATTAACGGTCTTGCTCTTTCCCCTTGTTCTTTCCGTGTTGAAGATCTAGCTTATTAGGTTGAATCTGTGGCTGTGGCACTGGTTTTTTAACTTCTACCTTTTTCCGTAAATAGTCCACTAGATCAACTGCTAGTTTTCTATCTTGCGGATCTGGTGACTGTGATAGAGCTTTAGTAATTTCCTTGTAATGCGTCAATGCTTCTTTTTCTTGCTGTTTAGCTTTCTGGACACGTTCTGGACTGGCCTTATTTTTACCATATCGCTTAAACGATTTGCCCTGCTCTTTCATTTGTTTAACTGACTGCTTATCACTTCTATTTTTTTGAAGCCTAGCTATACGTTTTGTCGCATTCGCTTCAATCCCTCTGGATCTTAATTTTTCAGCAAAACTTTCTCGCCATTCCTGAAGGTCAGCCTTCCTAATATTTAACCGATCACCTTTTTCAGAAACAGCTTTAACAACAACATGCACATGCGGGTTTTCACTTGGATCTTTTGAAGGGTCATTGGTAAAGGTATGCTGCACCATCATATATTTATGGTCTTTAAAATGTTCCTCTGCAAATTCTTTTGCAGCATCATAAACGCCTTTTTCATCCGTACCTTTCGGCATAGATAATACAATATTAAAAGCCTGCTTATATTTAGATTCTTCATCAGAAATAGGTGTACCTGACATTTGCCAATCTTCAGCAGTATCTTCTATATCATCCTTACCATTAACTTTATTTCCGTCCTGATCAATTCCCTCTAATTGTCCATTCCGAGTGATATATCCCATGTGAGCTTTCACCTTACCCATAGAATTACCTCCACCAGTAACCTTGACCATTACTTCAGGGGTCTTTTTACTAATTCTATCTAAAGTTGCTTTAACGCTATTTGGAGATGATTTAGCTGAATGGCCAGATCCATTTTTAGGCTTAGACAGGTCATTTAAAAAAGTATCTAAACTTTGGGTCTGATTAACACGCCTAACTTTAGATCCATTAAGTAGCTGCTCACCATGAGCAAGCAAGGTGCTTTGCACTTCTCTGGTAGTCTTACTGCTTCCGTTAGCCATTATTCCCACCTCTTTTTATTGCGCTCTAATAGAGTGAAAACATGCCTAACTTGAGCTTTTACTAGCTGATGGACTCGCTCGACAAATTCTCTATCGTAAGATTCATAAATACCCTGATTCATATTCTTAGCCATTTGGTTTAGGTTTCTACCAATCGCCAAAAGCTGACTATTTGATTCACCAAGTTTAAGAGCTTCTTCCTGGCTAAAGAATATTGAATCTTTTGTGACATTAGCTGTTAAAACCGAAATGATATATTGATTGGGTTTCATGCCGATCTGTGCTGCTTTTTCATTAATGGCTTTCATCAAACTTGGTTTAAGCCGTAATTCTTTGCGTGATGTTTTTTCAAATACATCTATAACGTCTTGCGTTTTTTCTATTTCAGATAACTTTTCCTTGATCATTTTTTTTATCAGGTCGTCTGGATCTACTTCTTCAAACTTAGCTAAATGATAGATTTTTTCGGCTAAGTCCTTTTCAAGATTCAAGGAAAAATCTTGTCCTGAATATTCTGGATCATTCTCTTTTTGATAAGAAAGTTCTAACGCTTTTTGGAAAGGTGCGCCTTTCTTAATTCCCTGTTTTTCACACTTTGCTTCCCACCAATCAAGCACTGCCCGATCAACTCTGAAAAAGATTTTATTGTCTTTAGTCATGATTAATTCCATAAGCAAAGTAATATTTTGCTTATCCCATTCTATCAACTGGGTGACAAAATGGCAATTTTAACGGCTACTGCCTATCCTGCCCTAGATTATATATCTTCTTTTTTTCCCTCTTTTCTCCTTAGTCATGACTAAGGGTAATCAAGCTAGGTGGTCGGGAAAACCCGCCCAAAAAAAGACCTTGCATTAGCAAGGTCTTTTTCCATTGGTAGGTTTAGGCTTCTTGTAAATACTCGATTTCAAGGCTGCTGCAATCTACGGATACCTCTGTTCCATCTTCGTATTTGATCCATGCAAAACCCAAAGAAGAAGGCTTTTTATTAAGCATCAGGTTCGCTTGTCTGCCGTCATGAATAACAACTAAAAGCGGTTTTTTGATTTTGTCTGGATCTTCTTCTTTAGCTTCTGGCTGCTCTTTCTGGTTCGATTGATCCATCAGTTTTTTAACTTCAAGTTCTTCAGTCGCTTCAGCTTGATCATTCCCATTAAAATTGAAAGATTCATTATCATCAATAATAGCGGTTTGCTCTTGGCTTTCTTGCGCCTGTGGTTCTGATTCTGGATCTGCTTCAGTCGCTTCAGCTTGCTTAGGTTCTTTTAACTTTTTAGATAGAGCCTGTACTTTCGATCTGATAATGTCTTGACCATTCTCTAAAGATTCATCCACCCAAGCGTTTACTTCTTCAGGGAATGATTCCCAAAGTTTGCGTAAGTCATACAAAGTCTTTGGAGATTTAAAACCTGCATCATAAGCCTTAGATAAGCACTCTGGCATATCCACTAAAGCTAGGTGAGTAGAAATAAAAACAGGATCTTCATTTAACTTTTTAGCGATTACGTTTTTCTTCTCGCCTTGCTTAATTTTCTTTTGGATGAAAAGTGCAAGCTCAATAGGTGAATGGTTAAGGCGTTCTTTATTCTCCATGACCTGATCATAATCATCATGATCATTATCAACAAAAGCAGGGATAGTTTCCTTGCCAGCCATCACTGAAGCTCTAAAACGTCTAGCTCCATAATTGATGATCCACTTGCCTTGTTCTGTTGGGTGGGGTTTAACACTAATAGGTGTTTTAACTCCACGAGCCTTGATTGATTCGACCATTTTTTGCATCTGATCTTCTGGAAATTCGACACGCGGCTGATCTGGATCTTCAAGAATATCTGTAAGTGGAATCTGTTTAGGTGTTCCGTCTGCTACTGGTGCAGGATTACCTAGATCAATACCTTCCAAAGCTGATAAATCTAACATTCCTTAAATCTCCATAAACTTGTTAATGCTTTCAAAAACTGTTTTTAATTCAGCCCATGCGGTAAAACCGCTAGTTTTACCCAATTTATTTGTTGGTATGCCTTGCGCTTGGGCTTCAGCGATTGCAGTCGTTTTTTTAACGAAAGCATAGCTACCGTCTGAGTTTTTGATCAGGTACTTTGAAAAATGCTGAACAATAGCTTTTAGGTTGTCTTTCTGGAATGGAGTTGGTTCAACAATATTCGGAAGGATGCCGATTAATTTTAAATTTGGGTTTAGCTTTTGATTAATTGCTTGGATCTGCTTCAGTAATCCACCAATGCCGTCAATAGCTTCCTGATTCAACTGAATTGGACTTAGAACATAGTCACTAACAATCAATGAAGCCACTTGGCGAATGTCGGGATTTGGATTGGTATCAATCAGGCAAACATCAAATAAAGAATCAACTGATTTTAAAAACTTCTGGTAATTGGTGGCAAAGCTATTATGCAAAGTGCCATTTTTTTCAATAGCTGTTAATTCTGGTGTTGCTTGTACCAAAGTAAAGCCTTCAGGATTTGAAATAGTTTGATCTTCTTTAGTCAGCATGTCGAAAGCAGATACATTAGCTACAGTCACAGCCCCGCCAGTAATCAAGGCTTTTGTAGTGTTTTTCTGGTGGTCTAGATCAATGACTAATACACGTAAGCCCAAAGAATTCAAATAGTGTGCATACTGGCAAATGATTGCAGATTTCCCCACACCGCCCTTTTGATTTGAAGCAACAACTTTTTTCATATTTCACCTAGTTTAATGGCTTATTAAGGGTCGCCCTATTGCGTCCTTATGCTGTATATTCTAACGTCCACCTGTGGACATTGCAAGCATTTTCTTAGTCATGACTAAGTTTTTTATCATAAAAAAATCCTCCCATAAAGGGAGGACGTAAATTAAAAATCTTCAGGATAACCAATTGTTATGACTGGTTCTCCTTGATCTCCACCATGTACGTGCAATTCTAAAATATGATTTCTCTTGCGACCTGCGCCTGTGATAATCACTGTAAAACGTACCGCACTAGGGCTTAGGGGTGTCTTATATGCTCGGCTCATCCATAAAATGTCATGAATAACGCCCTCTAAGTCATTAAGCCATTTTTCATTTTTTACAGCCTTATCAACTACCGCCCAAAGCGCAGAAGTGAAGCAGATAGGATGCTTATAATGTTCTTTTGCAAGTCCATCTAATTTAGGACTAAGAGAATTGATTGCAACTAGAAAACCTTCTTCAATGGCTTGCTGACGTGTGTAAACTGAAATGTATTGTTCCATGATTTTTAACCTGTTTTATTTCAGGTCGCCCGATGCGTCCTGATAAAATCATTATATCAGTCCACCTGTGGACTTTCAAGCAAAAGCTTAGTCATGACTAATTTTTTATAGGGAAAATTGAGTAGAAAAATATCTGTTTTAATACCTGGCTAAACTGCTTTTCAGATGTTCTTATTTGCGATTCTTAGGCTTCTGACAGCCTTTTTTATATATGAAGTTAGTTTATCCCAGCACAAACCTAAACAGGCCAAAATGAGCGTATATAAAGCAGAACAGATAGACAATTTTTTATGTTTTTTAGACAAGCTAAAAACCAAAAAAATTGCCCCCAATAAAAAACCTCCCATTATGGGAGGTTTGCCTTAAACAGCTAAGTTATAAGTGATTCTATAATCTTCAAAATAACCGTTTTCATTGTTGCCCCTTCTGATTCTTTCAATATGAGTAACATTGTGGGCTACTCGGCAATTCATCATGATTTTTTCAATTTCTTGGAATAGTGTTTTTTCATCAAAGATTGGAAACCAGATATTATAGTTAGATCCAGTTAAAACCTCATGACCGCAAAAATGAACCAGTTTACCTGTAGGATAGTTTGTAAATATTGCTACTACTGAAGCTCGCATAATTAATACCTGTTTTATTTCAGGTCGCCCGATGCGTCCTGATAAAATCATTATATCAGTCCACCTGTGGACATTCAATAGAAATCTTAGTCATGACTAAGAATATTGATAAAAAAAGCCCCCTTTCGGGGACTTCTTCATTAAGCTGTTAAAAGCTGTCTTTCTTCTGTCATTCTTGTTTTTTTAACTTTCTGGCTGCCGTGTAACTCTCGCATTTGATCTAAAGTCATTCTGCCCCGACCATTGGATTTTTTACCAATGAACACCCATTTACATTGCACTCGATTCCAGACAAAACCCGCTTCTTTTAATTTTTCTTTGTGCTGCTTAGTGTCGCCAGAAACCCAAACCCAAACGCCAATAATTTCAATATCTAAACCATCCAGATTGATAATTGCATCAATAGCCTGTTTTACTTTTTTCTCAACTTCAGAATGTTCTGAACGGCTTGACCAGAAACCACGACCATTTTCGGAACTGTCTTGATACTGATCTTTTGATGCTTCATTAATAATACGATTTAAAAGCTGTTCATATTCGCTGTTAATTTCCTGCATTACTTCGGTTTTACCGCCACGATCAGGATGATTTTTAAAAGCTAGTTTTTTGTACTGAAGTTTTAACTCGTCTAATGATGTAACTGATGAAAAATGTTTCATGTTTAAATACCTGTTTTATTTCAGGTCGCCCGATGCGTCCTGATAAAATCATTATATCAGTCCACCTGTGGACTTTCAAGCAAAAACTTAGTCATGACTAATTTTTTTAATGATAAAAATATATAAAAAATAGGTAGTTAATTATTTTGTCTGGTCTGCTTTTATAATGCTTATATTTTCAATTCTTAGGCTGCTGACAGCCTTTTTTCACCTTATGTCTAATACCCCACACCAACCCCAAAAACACGCTAAAATGAGCTTAAAGGACGCAAGATGAAAAATTGTTTCCCCCTTAGTCATGACTAAGGAAAATGATGCACTAGATCCCATGAAGATATATCAGAGCAAAGTGTCTACTTTGCGAACTATGGAAAAAGCAAAACCTTCCCTCCCTGATTACCGTTGATTTTCAAGCGAGCTTTAAAAAGCTGTGCTTTTTAAATAGCGACCGTAGAAAATAAACTGCTCCCCTTTGATCTAAAATGGGATACCTAAAGCCAGCCCGCATGGGTGGCGACCAGATAGCATAGAAAACTAAAAAATTTAGGGGTAGGTAAGGCAAAAACTAAATACTTAAAACTTATCAAACTAAATTTATTGACAAAATATTACAGGTTTGGCCAAATTTTGGGAAACATTAAGATTAAGTTATTGTTTTTATTATATGGGTGTAAATTAATATTCTAAAAAAATGGTAAAATATTCCACTTAGGCTAAACATACATATTTAGTCATGACTAAGGTATTAACTGGCTAATTATTAAATTTTACTATTTGGATGCGAACAGAAAAGATAATTTTTATATAGATTAATAAGAGTTTTTGAAGGTTTTAAATTGAACCACCATATTGTCTTAAATTAGCGAAGTCTGTTTAAGATAATATGGTGGGTATGCTTTTTAGATATTAATCCTGATAGTCTGTGTCCTGATCGTCCTTCTTATCATTATTGCTATTAGTAATAATCCCTCGTTTTGCCTGTAACCAGAAGTAATAATCCATATCTATCGGCTTATGAGCATTAAGCTTATCTAACTTTTCAGTTAATAGAGTTCTCATGATTACCTTAGAAGTATCCTCGTCTAAATTACCTAAGAAATATCCATAATCTAGTAAAAATTCTTTGCAATTTACTAAGGTGCTGATTTGCTTTGGAGATACTTTTACTGGTTGTTTGAAATGCTTAATACGATCAGGTGCTTTAAAGTGTGATCCATCATCACTAAATGGAATTGCAGCAGCCAGATAGCCCTTTTTCATTTTATCTATAAATTTGATGTGTCCTTGCTCTTTATATTCAGTTTTCAAGTTAAAAATGAACTTAATAGCAACTACTTCCTTTCCATTTTTTACGTTCTCAAAACTGACATTAATATTACTAAGTTCGTTAATTTCATCCTGAGCTACATTCAAAACACGGCTTTTAAAATTGGCCAACTCTTTATATTTATCCTCACATTCAAGCATCCATCTTAATTCTTCCAGATCAATAGTGACCTCTGATGTACGCCACATATAGCTCATTAAGATCCTATACAAACGAAGGGAATAGCTCGAATTAAATAAGATAATATGCTTCAGTTCATGGCTACTAAATGACTTAGTTTTTTCATCTACTTTCTTAACTAGATCATAGAAATATTCAAAAAATTCTTTTGCAAATCTGACCTTAATACATTTAGTTGCTTTGTCATAATGGCAATAAGTCATCATCGGAACTTTAGCAGGTTCGTCAGATTCCCCATCTTTAACCAACATAGTTGGGTTATCAAATTTTGTATAAATACGTTTTAAAGCAGTTTCAGCATTTCTCTGAATTTCACGTTTATCTGTTGCTGTAAGCACTTCCTTTCTAGCCATTGGGGAAGTCAATTCTCCAAAGTTTTCGCTACTCACATAAATGAAGTCGTCATGAGTAATTGAGGTCTTATTTTGAAGCTCATTCTTTCTTACGATGATCATTGCACAGTACATAAGCTTCTCAAGATTGAGATCAATGCTATATCTGGCAGTAGGAAAATCATTGCGGGTCACAACTAAATCGGTCAATTTTGCCCTTGTATTTGATTGTGTATAGTCCTCTAAGCCTTGTGAGCCAATAATTTTCTGCATTTTTTTGTAAATCCGTTATTCCTCTTGAAATCATTATAACTATACAAGTATATTTATCAAGTATGGTTATTAACTAAGATTATAAGATATTGTTTTTAAAATATATATTTATTAAAAATCAGTAAAATTACTTTATACCCCTGTAGTAGTATAAAAAAAATAAATGTTTTTCCTTTTTAGGTATTTTGTTTTATTTCAATTAGTTACGATGCGACAAAACGTATGGCTATTTTTAACACAAAAACCAGATAAAAAATATTCAATTTTGAATATTTATAACTATTATATAAATATCAATTACTTACGATGCGACAAAACGTATAGTTATGATTTTAAGCCTATACAAATATCTTTTTTAGCACCAAAAAATAAAAATCGTTCTTTAATATAATTATTCATATAAAACAATAACTTATTAGATTTGCAAGAATCTAGTTAATTCCTGAAAAATATATATAATCGTATCCAGTACGCATAATCGCAGGTTTGCGACAAAACGTATAGTTATGCGGGGAAGTTGCGACAAAACGTATAGTTTTGAGAGTGCAGCATGGATTAAGGCTAAAAAATACGCAAAAATATAATAAGTTAGAGCTAAACACCTAACTAATTACTGATTTTTAAGAAAAATTTAGCCATTTTTTGTATTCTGTTGATAAGCTTGTGGATTATTTACGACAAAACGTATAGATATGTGACAAAACGTATAGTTGTAGCGACAAAACGTATAGTTGTAGCGACAAAACGTATAGTTATAGCGACAAAACGTATAGTTATAGCGACAAAACGTATAGTTATAGGCTTGCAAACTTATGTTTTACAAAAAGAAATTAAGGCTCTTAAACTGTACTAAACAATCCTAAACTTTATCTAAACTCTTTTTAAACCTGATTCTAGTTTTTTTTAAAAAGTTTTTAGAAATGTTTAGAAGATTATTAAAGTGATATTTACATGACAAAAAGGGAAGGGATCTAAAAAAAATATGAGCTTTGATATATACAAACTTTTTACAAAAGTTTTAAATATTTCATTAAAGCTTTAAACTTTTTGATATATATTAAAAGCGTTTAAAAATAATTGTTGTTTTTGTGTCTTTTACACACAGTTACACTTCAGTTACATTTTTAAATTAATTATATTTTGTAAGAATCCGTACTTCACTTTTAAAAAACTAGGGATCTTGCAGAAATGGCTTTAACGATGAATGACTTGAAAACAGTCAATGACTTCAACGCCAATAACTATGGTGTTGAAATTGGTATGAACGAACAGTTCCAATATTTTGTGACTGTTAAAGTAAATGATGTTGATCACGTCATTCATACCGCATCAGGAAAAATTCGATTCACACGGAATTTACCCTTCTTGATTCAAGAGATTTATTCAATGTGCAGCAATGCCAAAACAATATCTCTAAACTTTGAAGGCAAGTTATTCGTACTGGAAAACTCATCTAAATAGAGTGACTACTTGTGTATAAAAAATTTATTTTAGGTTTAACTTTAGCTAGTGCATCTGCCTTAGTTGCAGCTAAAGATGAAAATTATGGCTGTCGTGCTTTTATGTGCTTTGCTGGCGGTCTTAATGTTTCTGAATGTCAGTCTACAATTAGTGACGTAAAAAAAGATCTGGCTAAAGGTAAAGGCTTTCCTCACTGTTCATTCGTCAGCAGTAATCAAGATGGATCTGTTGGAGGGGGAGAAGGACAACCTAAAATTTCATCTTATACACATAATAAAAGAGTTTATCTTTATGTAGATGACAAGTTAGTCACTACAGTTAAAAAGTCCTAAGTTTTTGCAAGAAAAAAAAGCCTGATTAAATCAGGCTTTTTTTTCTTGCAATTGTTTATAGAAAATTCTTAAAACTTCTTTGACTGCTACACTTTTTCCTTGTTTTTCCCCGCCATAAATATCTTTTAAATATTCTAAGGCTTCCAATGCTTCAACATCTTCAGGAACATCCATATTGAAATAAACTGATAGTGGAGTTTTGGTAGTAGGCTTTTTTCTATATCTTTTTCTGCGATCTAATACCTTTCCTTCTGTTTCTGCTTCTGTTTCTGTTCCTAGTTCTTCAGTCATAACTTATCCAATTTAATAAATGTCCACAGGTGGATATTAAGTCCTTTTCAAATAATTTACTACTTATATCGAGTCGCCATTTATGAGGAGTAGCATTGCAATAGTATGTTTTAACGTGAGGTTATAACCCTTTTAATAACCTCATGCTATGTACTATTTAAATCCCGCTACTAAATCAAATGGGAGCAGTTTATTTTCTGCGGTCGCCATTTAAAAAGCACAGCTTTTTAAAGCTCGCTTGAAAATCAACGGTAATCAGGGAAGGGTAAATTTAACTGATTGCGCCAGTTCGCAAAGTAGACACTTTGCTCTGATATGTCTGCTATGGATCTGGATTAGATAGGTAATATAGATGCCTGGATAAACGCTGCAGCTTTTATCCAAGCATCGAGGTTTTTAGTCATGACTAAAGCAGAATTTAGCTAAAATATTTAAAATTTCTTTAAATTATTTAAAAAACTTTACCAAGATTACCTAAATTGATCATAATGCACCTTTGTTATGGGTGCTTTAAAAGGTTTTATGGATGACTGATTTTATAAATATTGATCCTGATTTTTCTATTTCAGAGGTGGTGCTAGAGGAATCTAATAAACAAGGATTTATTAAAGAGTTAATTATTAATGAATTTGAGGGTGGATTTTTTATCACAGCAAAACTGGCATGGTCAGGCCAAAAGGTTTGGACTTTAACAACAAGACGAGAAAAAGATAAAGCTAGGATCTTTAAGGATCTGACTAGGCTTAATGATTTCTTGAAAGAAAAAATTTATACAGAAGAAGTAAAAATAATAAGAATCAAGTAAAAAAATACAAAAGCCATTTCCAATATGGTATATTTTGGATTATATTCTTTAAAGCTCTAAGATGGGATTTAAGAAAATGGCTATAAGTTTAAATAAATATGGAAATTTTTTAAAATTTTTTCTAGTTATTTCATGTGTTTATCTTGTGTGCTTCATGCCACAAGATGCACTGCTTTTAGAAATCCTTATAGATTTCACTAAATTTCAAGTAGTTGCTTTCTTATATTCATCTTTTCTTTGTGGGCTTTCGAGTTTCCTAAATTTTACAATTTGGAAATAACCCATGAATCTTGTAATCGTTGAATCTCCTAACAAATGTTCAAAAATTGGAAGTTATTTAGGATCTGATTTTAAAGTTGTGGCCAGTGTTGGCCATGTTCGGGATCTACCAAGAAAAGGCTTAGGTATTGATATAGCCAATGATTTTGCAATGGAATATTCATTTATTCCTGATGCCAAAGTTAGTGACAGAACTTTTGACGGTGGCGAAAAACGTATTGAAAAAATAAAAGCCTTTTTGAATAAAGCAGACAAGATTTATTTAGCTACCGATCCAGACAGGGAAGGTGAAGCTATTTCATGGCATTTAAAAGAATGTTTAGGTCTGGAAGATGGTCAATTTGAACGAATAGAATTTAATGAGATTTCAGAAAAAGCTATTAAAGAAGCCATTAATAATGGGCGTGGTTTAGATTATCAGCTTGTATATGCTCAAGAAGCACGTAGGGCTTTAGATCGTCTGGTGGGCTATCTAGTTTCCCCTATTGCATCTGATCTTATGGGTCAGCCTTCATCTGCGGGGCGGGTACAATCTCCTGCTGTTTTAATCGTTGTCCTTAGAGAAATCGAAATCCAGAAATTCAAAGTTACTAACCACTTTGGCGTTAATTTGAGTTTTGATAAAGAGCCTAAAAAATGGATCTCGCAATGGGTTACAACAGATTTTGTAACTGAGGATCAGCCTTATGTTTTAGATAGTTCCTTAGCTGAAGAAGTTGCAAAAACTAAGAAAGTTAAAGTTTTAAACTGCACTGAAAAAACAGAGTATTCAAATGCTCCTTCTCCGTTCTCTACAGCCCTACTTTTACAAGCTGCTAGTGTAGCGTTAGGCTTTAGCCCTCAACAAACAACCAAAGCAGCACAGGCATTATTTGAACAGGGGGCAATTACTTACATTCGGACTGACGGCCTAAACATAGCTGATGAAAGTGTAGAAGAAATCTTTGCTTATGCTAATGAACATCAATTTTCTTTACCTGAAAAGCCTAATAAGTTTAAGGAAAAAGATGGGGCGCAAAATGCCCATGAAGCAATCCGACCTGTTCACATAATTGATAAAGATCTAGGAAAGTCACCAGAACAAAAAGCTTTATATCAATTGATTTGGGAACGTACTATTTCAAGTCAATTGGCCAAAGCTGAATATAAAGCCGTTACTTTGGAATTACTGTCTGAAGATGGGAAATATAAGTTCCATGCTAAAAGCCGTGAGTTAATAAAAAAAGGGTGGATGATTTTTGGTAAAGACTGCCTGAATGAAGATGAAAACGAGCCTTCAGGCGTGGTGCCTGTCTTAGAAGTTGGTTCTGTAGTTGATATTGAAAGCGGTGAAGTTATTGCAAAACAAACTAAGCCACCAAAACGCTATACAGAAGCTTCACTAATTAAAAAATTGGAAAGTTGCGGGATTGGTCGCCCTTCTACTTATTCATCAATCATGGCCAATATTCTGAATAAGGGCTTTCTGGAGGTAGAGAAGAAAGTCTTAAAACCAACTAAATTAGGGAATGATCTAATTGGTAGTCTGTTGAAAGCTAAGTTTAGCTTTCTGGATCTGCACTATTCAAAAGAGATGGAGTTGCAGCTAGATAAAATTGCATCTGGTGAAACTTCATATAATTCGGTTGTTTCTGCCTTATACACTCAACTTGCTCAAGAGCTAAGTACAGCTTCAAAACTTACAGCTATAAACGCAATACATTGTCCAAAGTGTAAAAGCCAGTTAAAGAAATTTAAGAATACTAAAACCAATCAATTTTTTTGGATTTGTAGCAGTGAGGACTGTAAGCACTCTATGGATGACGACAAGGGTAAACCAGTCGAAAAAGTTATTCATTCATGCCCTAAATGTAAAACAGGTCGCTTAAATAAATTCCAAAATTCGCAAACTAAAGAATTTTTCTGGATCTGCAATGATCAGGAATGTAAGCACTCTATGGACGACAAGAAAGGTCAGCCAGTAGAGAAAATCAAATATCCTTGCCCTAAATGCTCAACGCCATTATTCAGATCCAAAAAAGAAGGTAAAGATCCGATCTGGTTCTGTCCCAATCGGGAAACAGATTGCAAAGTCTTTTTGCCTGAAGTTAATAAAAAGCCACTTCTTGAAGTCTATTCATGTCCTCAATGTGCCAGTGATTTAAGACGGATCAATGGGGCAAATGGCTATTTTTGGGGGTGTACCAACTATAAAAATGGGTGCTCCGCTACTTATCCAGATCAAAAAGGTAAGCCAAAATTTGAGGTGAAAAAGTAATGATTGATTTCGTAGTTTTGGCACAACAATGTGCGCCACAAGTTGATGTGAATATTGCGTCTGCAATTGTTAATTCTGAATCCTCATTTAATCCTTTTGCGATAGGGGTTAATCGTGCCGCAGGTCTTAAAAAACAGCCGACTAGCTATGAAGAAGCTGTATCTATGGCCAAAAAATTAATTAGCCAGGGACGAAATATTGATGTTGGTTTTGCTCAAATTAATAGTGCTAATTTCAAAAGACTAAATCTTAGTGTCGAGCAAGTTTTTGATCCCTGCACCAATCTAAGCGCAATGCAATTTATCTTTAATGACTGCCGAAATAGGGCAAAAGGCAAAGATATTTATAAAGCTATGTCTTGCTATAACACTGGCAACCATTCATCAGGATTTAGAAATGGGTATGTAGCGAAAGTATCAAGAAATTTGAATTATTTTGCTAATGGTTCACTCAATACCATGCCTGTAAAATTCAATCCTCCCTCACCTCCTATGAATAGCTCGGAACAGCTTGCATATTTTGCTACTAATGCAGATATGCCTAACTCCAGTGGATATACCGAAAATACAGAACTTCAAAGCCTTCCAGTAGTGGAGAAACGGCCTTCATTTTTCTTAACTAACGGCACAGATTTTAAAGAAAAAGAAAAAAGTTTAAAATCTTCTATGATCTTTTAAAATATTTTCAAAAAGTTTAAAACTTAGTGTAATATATTAAATATACAGTACCAATGAACAATATTTTATTTTCCAAAAATATTGTTCTTGGTACTTAATGCGCTAGGTCTTAATTGCTTCACTTGGAGAAAATAATGAAAGCAAATCAAACGCAAATAACAACGACTAAAACGACTGGTATCAAAGCAAGCGTATTGATGTTGTTCATGACGTTAATCTCAAGCCCTGCTTTTGCTCAAATCTCAAAAGTTAATACGGTTATGGCTAATGTTCAGTCAGTCTTAGCGGGTGTGGCTGTAACTGTATTTACCATCACTATCATGTGGGCTGGCTTTAAATTGGCTTGGCAACAAGCGAAGTGGTCAGACATTTCTAACATCGTTATCGGGGGCATTTTGGTAGGTGGTGCTGCGGGTATCGCTGCTTGGCTGATTAACTAATGTCGAATTTTTCTGATCCAATTTTCAGGGGTTGCACTCGTCCTGCCATGCTTTTTGGCGTTCCAATGTTGCCTTTTTTGTTGGTGACGGGGGTAGCAATTCTTTTAGCGGGTTGGTCTTTTTATCTACTTAGTGCCTATGTGACTTTATTTATAGCAGCTATTTATGTGCCTATTTACTTCTGGATGCGGGCAATAACAAAAGTAGATGACCAACGATTAAAGCAAGTATTGATGCGGTGGCGCATAAGAGGGAAACAGATCCAGAACCATCAAAAATGGGGAGCAATCTCATTTTCGCCACTTAAATTAAAGAAAAGGAAATAACAATATCATGCGTTCAAAACAGCAAGTTAAAGATAGCGCAAATGCTGAAGTCGCAATTTCAGACTATCTGCCGTTTGGTAATCATGTTTCCAACAATGTTATTAAGCTTAAAAATGGTGAATATATTGCTACATGGAAATTAGAAGGCATTTCGTTTGAAACAGTTGAAGCCGATATTATTAGAATCCGTAAAGAAGGATTAAATAATTTTTATCGTGCTTTAGGTGGCGGTCACTTTGCTGTTTGGACGCATAAGATTCGTAGGGGAGTTAATGAACGTCTAAATGGCGTTTATGAAAATGATTTTATTGCTGATTTTAATGAAAGATATTATCAGCAGTTTCAGGGTGAAAAGAATAAACAGATGGCTACTGAATTGTATTTAACAATTCTTTATCGTCCTGAAATTTCCAGATTAACAAAGATTTTTAAGAGTAAAGCTAGTCGTGATCCAGTAGCCCTGAAAAAGCAGATTAAGCGGGATCTCGATATTTTGGATGATGTAGCCAAACAGGTTGAAGCAAGTCTATATCACTACAATCCAGAACGTCTGGTGACCTATACCAAGAAAGGTTTTGTCTACTCCGAAATGTGTAATCTGCTTGGTTTCTTAACTAATGGAGTTTGGGAAGAAATCCCTTTAAGACAGGCTAATCTTGATCAATATATTCCAAGTAGTCGCTTGTTCTTTGGTGACAAAAATGGCTATTTACAGATCAAACATCCTGAAGCTCAAAAATATGTAGGCTTTCTGGATATTCAAGAATTTCCACGTTTATCAGAATCAGGAATGTGCAATTCCATCCTGTATGGAAACTATGAATACATTGAAACTCAAAGTTTCACGGTTTATGGCAAGCGTGATGCTGTAGATAAATTAAAAACAATTAAAGGCCAACTAAATTCTGTAGAGGACGTTTCAGATCAAGAGATTCGTGATATTGATCTGGCTATGAGTGAAGCTAATAGCGGGAATTTCCAGTTAGGCGAATATCACTATACGCTTGCGATTTTTGGCGATTCACCAAATCAAGTTGCTCTAAATGTTTCGAGTGCCAGAACTGCTCTATCAGATGAAGCAGGTTTCAAAATGGCTGTAATTGATACTGTTCCTGAATGTGCATGGTTCTCGCAATTAGCTGGTAACTTTAATATGCGTCCAAGAGAAGCATATCTCACAAGCCTAAATTTTTCTGCTTTAAGCCCTTTTCATAACTTCGCAAGAGGTAAGCGTGACGGCAATCCTTGGGGAGAAGCACTAGCTTTATTTAAAACTCCAAGTGGCCAACCATTTTACTTTAATCATCATGTTAGCCCTGATAAGCAAGATTCTACAGATGACAAGATGCCAGGTAATACGTGTGTCATTGGAACAACTGGTGTGGGTAAAACAACCCTAGTCATGGCCATGATGATGTTTGCTTGTAAGTATAAAAATCTGAAGGGTGTTTTCTTTGATAAAGATAGGGGCGCAGAAATTGGGATTAGACGGATTGGGGGGCAATACTATGCCTTAGAGCGTGGTGTACCAACTGGCTTTAATCCGTTGCAGCTACCACCGACTGAAACAAATATTCAGTTTGTAGAAAAGCTTGTAAAAATTCTGGTAGGTGGCGTTCGTAATGCTGCCGAAGATCTGGAAATCAGTCAGGCTGTTCGTACCATTATGCGTGATGATATGCCGTTAGAACTCCGCAGACTTTCAGTTTTATATATGAATCTGAAAGTAAATGGCGGAGGTGATTCGCTTCAGGATCGTTTAGCTAAATGGTGTAACACTGCTGATCATGACGGAAATTTATCATGGGTCTTTGATAATCCATACGATACTCAAGACTTTTCTAAAGCCAAAATGCCAATCTTTGGTTATGACTACACGGAATTTTTAGATGATCCTGAAGTCCGTACACCAATCATGGCTTATCTATTACACATCACAGATTCATTGATTGATGGTAGTCCATTTATTTATTGGATGGACGAGTTTTGGAAGCCATTAACAGATGAATATTTCAAAGATTTTGCCAAAGATAAGCAGAAAACTATTCGTAAATTGAATGGTCTAGGTGTCTTTATGACGCAATCCCCAAGTGACGTTTTAGATTCTGACATTGGTAAAACAATGGTTGAACAAAGCGTTACTCAAATCTTTTTACCTAATCCTCGCGCTGATTACGATGACTATGTAAACGGCTTTAAGGTCACTCCGCAAGAATTTGAAATTATTAAAGAGCTAGAAGAAAACTCACGCATGTTTTTAGTTAAGCAGGGTAGCCGTTCCGCACTCTGCAAAATGGATCTAGGTGAAATGCGTGACGTTTTACAGATTATTTCAGGCTCTAAGGACAATGTAGAACTTCTCGAAAATCTCATGAATGAAGTTGGTGAAGATCCTAACGATTGGGGCGAACTTTTCTTACAACGGATCGCAGAACGTAAAAAATTAATTTCAGAAAAAGGAGTTGCTTAGTCATGACTAAGTTTTTAGCACTATCTAGTTTGTTGGTTATTTCTACTTTAACAACTGCATGTTCTGATGATAAGGAACAGGTTAAGCAGTTAAAAGAAGAAGTGAAGGCTGCACAACAATTAAAACCTCAAGACTTAACTGCTGAACAGCAAGAAGAACTGAAGCAGCGCAAGGCTAGAGCATCCCAAAAGGGCAATATTCTTGATGAATATGATCCTTCTGCACCGCAAAAAGCAGTAAAACCAGAAACTAAAAAAGGATCGGGAAATATCCTCGATGGATATAACCCAGATTCAAAATAATTAAGGATTCATAGGGGATTGCAATGGCAATTATTACTACATTAGAAACAAAAATTGATTCTCTATTAGCAAGTTACGTGACAGGTGTTAGTAGTAATATCGCTTCTGCAATTGTTCCTATAGCTTTGACTGCTGCAACAATTTATATCCTGATCATTGGCTACAATATTGCGACTGGCGCACAAGAAGATTCTATTTATACCGCTTTATGGAAGTTTTTTAAGATCGCTTTTGTTGGTGGAATTGCTTTAAGTGCGGGAGTCTATCAATCCTTTGTTGTTGAAGCTATTAACGGACTAGCCATAGGTTTAATTCAGATTGTTAGTCCAGGTGGTGAATCTTCGTTAGGTGCTTTACTGGATCAAGTGAGCGTTCCGTGGGGTGATTTAATCCAAAAATTAGGTGAAGAAGCTGAATCAGCTTCTGGCGTTTTCCCTGATATTGGCTTGTATTTATCTGCTGCTGTTGTTTCTGTCGCTCAATTCCTATTGTTCTTCATTGGTACTGGCCTATATTTACTGGCAAAAATCAGTCTGCAACTTTGTTTAGGCGTTGGTCCCATATTCATTCTGTGTGCAATGTTCCCTGCTACACAAAAATATTTTGAAAGTTGGCTTTCTCAAACATTGAGCTATGTTTTCACCATAGGCTTTATCACAGCAATTATCAGTATGCTCTTTGCTTTCGTTTCAGGCATGTGTACGCAAATCGCTAATAACTTTGATGCGGGTGACATTCTTACTTCTGTAGTTTCCCTCTGTATTGTTGCGGGAACTATTGTAGTGATCATGTGGAACATTCCAACGATGGCTTCAGCCATAACAGGTGGGGCGGGTGTTCAAGGTGTCGGTCGTGCTGTAGCTCAAGCAATTACTAAAGGTGGTGGCGGTAATAATTCAAAATCTGATAGTGCTTCAGCTACTCCTACTACTGGGGGAAGTGTTCAAGGGAATTCTAGCAGCTCTAATAATTCCAATAGCTCGAATACAGGAGGATCTAAGCCGTTATATCAACGACATACTCTCTCTAACCTCAAAAGAAACAAGTAGGAATTTTTCTAATGAAAAAACAATTGTTAGCTTTGGGTTTAGGTTCATCTTTGTTTATTAGTGGTCAAGCCAATGCTACAGGTATTCCTGTCATTGACGGTGCTAACCTTGTTCAAGCTGTTCAAAATATGGTGGCTTGGGGTGAGCAATACAATCAGATGGTGAACCAGATCCAACAGGCAAAACAGCAATACGATTCCATTACTGGTATTCGTGGTTTCGGTGATGCTGTCAATAATCCATATCTTAAAGACGTGATTCCAAGTGACGTTGCTGACATTTATAAAGGCATCCAACAAGGCGGTGTCAATGGTATGACTTCAGCAGCTAGAAACATTCGTGATGCCACAATGGTTTATGACTGTGCTTCTAGAACTGGCCAGAACTATAAAGCCTGTCAAGCTGCATTAAATAACAATGCACAAACACAGGCTTTAAATCAGCAAGCGTTAGGCGTTACGGATCTGCGTACTGAGCAGATTGATAATCTGCGTAAACAGATTAATAACACTACTGATGCTAAAGCTATCGCTGAGTTACAGGCTAGGATTCAAGCGGAACAGTCACAAGTTGCTAATGATGCAAACCGAATTGCTTTGATGCAGGCGCAAGCGCAAGCTCAAAAAGATGCAGCACAACAGCTTGAAATTGAAGGCCGATTAAAACGTGCTGCCCAAAAAGGCAACATTCTTGACGGCTACTCTGGTAACTAAACTTTTAAAAAAAAGCCCATTTCTTTTGAAATGGGTATTTTTTTTGCAATTTTTCAGAAAACATTGAATTTACAAAACCAAAATATATTATTTTGGTTTACGATTTTTATATTTTTTGGCATACTTAGAGAAATAACTCTAATAGGGTCTATCGGGTCTATCATGAACAAACTTAAAAAAGTATCTGCTGCTGAAGAAGCTAAAAGCTATGAAAAAGCTATGGATTGGGAAGCAGATCTTATTGCGATGCGGGCTAAGTCAGAACGTAAAGCTTGGACTATTGCAAAAGTAGCGGTGGGCGTGGCCGTCTTAGAAGCCATTGGATTAGTGACATTAGCTCCAATGCGCCAGACTGTACCTGTTGTTTTCACAGTAGATAAAGCTCAAGGAAATGTTGAATACGTAGGCGTTGTTGATGATCAGCAAGTAAAAGGCAAACAAGAATTAATTGATAAAAATAACATTACTCGCTATGTAACCGCCCGTGAGAGTTATTTCTATCCGTTATTACAGCCAGATTATGATTTAGTCATGACTATGAGCAGTAATCAGGTCGGTAATGACTTTGCTTCACTCTATGAAGGTGATAGCGCAAGAGATAAAAAGTACGGCAAAAAATATGAATTAAAAGTTGATGTGATTTCTGTCCAGACTAATCAGGATGAAACAGGTTTTACCGCTAGTGTCCGCTTCACTAAGACTTTGCATTCAGTCGAAGCTAATCGTGATGAACAGCCACAATATTATATTGCAAGTATTCGATATGAATATGCTCCGAACAATCTAAATAAACTGGTAGAAAAAGATCTAATTAAAAATCCATTCGGCTTTAAGGTCGTGGGCTATCGTGTCGATCCTGAACTATCTCCTAACAGACCTGTAGCGCAAGCTGCGGTTGTTGAACCTAGTCAGCAAGTCTATGTTCCGATTCAACAAGGCGGGGCTGCTGTTCAGCCACAAGCTCAACAAGGAATGTAAAGGATCATTACATGAAAAAATTAATTCTTGCTTTGGGTTTGGCTGTGCATGGGATCTCTTATGCAGCAATTACGCCTAAAGCTATGCCTACCGATTCACGTATTAGAACAATCAACTATGTTCCTAATGATGTTTATCGAATTACTGTCAAAAAAGGCACTGTAACCCGCATTGTATTAGGTGAAGGTGAAAGAATTTTAGAGCGTGGTGCTGCTACTGGATACCCTTCAGACTGTGAAAAGGATGACACCAATTGGTGTATTTTTGCGGATACTGGATCAAATTTAGTATGGGTGAAGCCAAAGGATAAGGCTACTCGGAATAACTTAGAGTTACGCACTAATAAGCGTGATTATAGTTTTGATTTTCAAGTTCTAAATAATGCCAAAGAAAAACCGATGTATCGTGTTGTCTTTAAATACCCACAAGAAGAAGAAAAACGTAAACAGGAAGAAGCTCAACGCTATAACGCTTATGCAGCACAATTAAAAGAAGAAAGCCAACTTACTGAATTTTTGGTTTTACAGCATCGTTTAGCCAATGCTGCACCTATCCCTAAAAATTGGAATTATCGTCAAGCCGCAAACAGTAAAGGGAAGCATTTTGTTCCAGAAATGCTATTTGATGACGGTCGTTTTACCTATATGCGATTTAAAGGAAATACCGATATTCCAGTCGTATTTATTGAAGGTACGGAAGGGGAAGAAAAAGTTAATTTCCATATCAGTAAAGAAGATCCAAAACTTTTGATTGTTGAAGCTCTAGCTAAAAAATTTGTTTTACGTCAAGGAAAAGGCGTAGTGAGCATTTTCAATGAATCTTATGATCCTGTCGGTGTTGCTCCACAAGATGGCACTACTGTAGAGGGTGTTAAACGTGTCATTACTGGGGATATGAACTAATGAATATTAATGATCAAAAACCATTAGATGATCAACAAGCTCCTGATGAAGAATTTAACGAATCAGAAAATGGCATTGTGTCTGTCAATGAACGTGGGGATCAGGAAGATGGAAAAGGTAAAAAAATAGCGTTTATTGCAGTTATGGCGGTACTTTTTACTGTTATAGCGGTCTTTGCCTATAACTTCTTTTCAGATAGTAGTGATGCTGAAGAAGCAGCCCAATTAAAAGAAAATCAGATAGATCCAAGCCTAGATGCTTCAGCTAAAAGACGGGATTTTACTAATACTGATCCTGTGCCAATGGATGCAGATCAAAATGCTCAATTTCAAAGCCTAGATGCCTGTCAGGATCAAAGTATTCCTAGACAGTTAACAGACAATAACGGCAATGCTTTAACTTATAACGGCATGTTGGTTTTTCAATGCCAAAATGGTCAGCAGATTTTAAGACAGCCTGAAGCTGCGCCAGTAGTTGAACAACAAGCAGCAAATCAACAGCCTGTAGTAATTCAGCCACAGCCACAACAACAAGCTCAATATGTACCTTTAAACAATGGAAGCCGTTACGGTGGCGGGATTTTTGTCAATCCTTCACAACAAGGCGGGGCGGTTGGCCAGCCGTCAAGCATGAATCATCAAGCAGCTTATAACCAAGTAACAGGCATGATGAAACAGTTTGAACAGGATCAGAATAGTAATAGCCGTTCTGGTAATTTCTCTGGATCTGGTTTGATGTCTTTAGCGCATGATGATGATGAACCTATGCAGCAGCATCAGCCACAACAAGCTACAACTAACATGGCTAGTCATTCTTCTAATAAAGTCCAGGCTAGGTTTATTGGGGATCGAAATTACTTAATTGCTAAAGGTCGTGTAATCCGTTGCAACCTGTCAGTTAAAGTCGTTTCAGAAATTGGCGGTATGGCTTCATGTGTCCTTCCACAACCTGTTTATTCTGATAATGGTCGTGTAGTCCTTGCTGAAGCGGGATCTGAAGTCATTGGAGAATACAAAAGTATTGCAGCACAAGGTCAAAGACGTTTAGGTATCATCTGGTCACGCTTAAAAACTCCGCATGGTGTTATTGTCGATATTGATTCTCCCGCAGCAGACCATTTAGGAACAGGTGGTTTAAGTGGTCGAGTAGATAACCGTTGGGGCGCACGTATCGGTGCAGCGTTTATGCTTTCTTTAGTTCAAGACGCTATTGCTTACGGTATTTCTAAAGAAACAGGCGGGAACAATAGCACTCCTTATATGCTTCAAAACACTTCAGACATGGGTAAATCAATGGCTGAAACAGTGTTGAATGAAACAATCAATATCAAGCCAACAATTTATAAAAATCAGGGTGATGTAGCTTCAATTTACGTGGCCAAAGATATTGATTTCAGAGGTGTGTATGAACTCCGCGCAAAATAATGTTTTAAGCAAGGATGTAATGGTTAGACAGCTATTACTTCCATTAGAAAAATTCTTAAAAACTAAAGGGGTGACTGAAATTGCAATTAACGCACCTAATGAAGTTTGGACGGAATCTAATAAAGGATGGGAAAAGCATTCTATAAATCTGGAAATGGGGCAAATAACAGCTTTAGCTAATGTTATTGCTACCTATACCAATCAACGAATTGGCCAAGAAAACCCTATATTGTCTGCTCAATTGCCTGATGGAGAGCGTATTCAGATTGTTCTACCGCCAGCCATTGAAAATGGAACGGTATCAATGACGATCCGTATTCCTGACGAGTCAAACCGATCATTTCAGGAATATAAAGATCAAGGCTTTTTTGACCACTTCAGATATGGGAAATCTAAAGAGTTTGAGCAGTTTAAACCTGTATTACGTACTGAAGATATTAAGCTAGTCCAGTTTTTAGAAAACAAAGATCTTGAGGGATTTTTTAAATTCGCTGTTCAATGTAAGAAAAATATTGCAGTTGTTGGTGATACTGGTTCTGGTAAAACCACTTTTATGAAGGCAATTTGTCAGTACATTCCTAAAGATGAACGTCTTGTCACTATTGAAGATGTACGTGAACTTTTCGTTCCACATGAAAACAAGGTTCACCTACTTTATTCTAAAGGTGGTCAAGGTAAAGCTAAGGTAACTCCATCTGATCTGATCGCTAGTAATATGCGTATGAAGCCAGACCGTGTATTACTTGCTGAATTACGTGGTGGAGAAGCTTTTGACTTTCTGAAATTGCTTACAACTGGTCACAGTGGATCTATTACAAGTTATCACGCTGAAAGCTGTTCACTGGCTTATGATCGCTACGTCTTTATGTGCAAAGAACATGAACAAGCAAATATCTACGATGCCACTACACTAAAGGAATTAGTTGCTTTAACCATTGATATTATTGTTCATGTTGAAGTGAAGAAAAAATACGATGATGAAAGTAATCTAATAGGTAAAGAACGCTTTATTTCTGAAATCAAATTTGATCCTGTTTCTAAAGTTAAGGCTCAATTTGGTGATGCTGAAATTATTGTAGGGGATAGGGAGTGAATAAAAAAATCCTGATCCTACTCCTTGCAATTTTTTTAGCGGTCATTGGTTTCTTTATTACTAAATATCTGGCCGGTGTTCTTTATTACTTAGCTAATAAGACCAATCCATTTCCTGAAGTGAATCTGACAACGTGGGGGTATTATTGGGATTTATATGCACACAATGTACCTGCACAAAAGAAAAAGCTGCAAGGTGCCTTGATCGCTGCACTATTTATCACTTTTGTTCTCCCTGCTTTAGTCATTGCTAGTCTGTTTAATAAAAAACAGTCGTTACACGGTGATGCCAGATTTGCCACAACAAAAGAAATTCAGAAATCTGGATTGATGGGAAATAAGGGAATTTTAGTAGGGAAATATCATAATAAATATTTAATGCTTGGCGGTCAGCAATTTGTACTTCTGGCTGCTCCGACACGAAGCGGTAAAGGTGTAGCGATTGTTATTCCTAACCTTCTAAACTATTCGGATAGTGTAGTTGTACTGGATTTAAAGCTTGAAAACTTCCTATTAACTTCTAAATTTCGTGCTAAGAATGGCCAGAAAGTTTATCTATTCAGCCCATTTTCTGAAGATCTAAAATCTCACAAATGGAATCCATTTGATACCGTTAGTCATGACGAAAATTTTAGAGTAGGTGAAATTCTTGCTATTGGTCGAAGTTTCTACCCTGTGACTGGTGATGCTAAAACCGATTTCTGGAATGACAATGCTAATAACTTATTTCTTGGCCTAGCCCTATATCTATTTGAAACTGAAGATCTGCCTGTAACTATGGGCGAGGTTTTAAGACAGAGTTCAGGTAAAGGTAAGCCAATTCAGGATCATATTAGATCTATTATTGATGAAAGAGCGCAAAGTGATAAACCGCTTAGTGATACTTGCCTAGATGCTTTAAACCGTTTTTTAAGTTCACCAGACAATACGCTTGGTAACATCATTTCTACTTTTACCTCACCTTTAACGATTTTTGCGAACCCGATTGTGGACGCTGCAACTTCATCAAGTGACTTTAAACTTGAAGATGTACGCAGACAAAGAATGTCTATTTATTTTGGTGTTCAACCTAACCGCTTAGGAGATGCTAAAAACTTAATCAATCTGTTTTATTCACTCTTAATTGATGTGAATCTAAAAACACTGCCACAACAAGATTCATCTTTGAAATACCAGTGCCTAGTTGTGAATGATGAAGCAACGGCTGTCGGTAAAGTAGCGAAAATTGCAGACGCTAACTCATTTATTGCGGGCTATAACATTCGTTTATTAACAATTATTCAGTCTATTGGCCAGTTAGAGGACGTTTATAAAACTCAAACTAGGGGGCTTGTAACTAACCATGCTTTGCAAATCGTTTACCCGCCTAGAGAGCAACGAGATGCTAATGAATATAGTGAAATGCTTGGCTATTTCACTTTCAAAGCCAAATCTAAGGGCCAAAGCCGTTCTATGGCATGGGGGCAAGGTGGCTCTAATTCAGAAAATGAATCAGATCAAAGACGAGCTTTAATGCTCCCTCAAGAGCTAAAAGAATTGTCGCAAGATAAAGAAATTATCTTTATGGAAAATACAAAACCTATCATGTGTGAAAAGGCTAAGTATTTTAATGACAGTGCTTTTGTGGATCGCCTAAAGTCCGTTTCTCCTAGCATGAAAGCAATTAAAGGTTTTCCAACTCACAAACAATTAGAAAAAATTGCCTTTGAGGATCTGGAACTTTCAATTCCTATTCCTGATTTAGACGTAAAGCTGCATAAGGCAAAAATTGAAAAACGTATAGCTGCAATTACTACAGTAGAACAGGCTGAACAGATAGATATTTCTAGCTTGGTTATCCCCGAATTTCAGTTAGATAAAACAGTTTTTGAAGATCCAGAAAATCCACAACCCGAAGAATGTCTACAAGTGGTCGATCAATTCTTTGCGGCTATTGAATGGGAAGAAGATACTGAAGCACAAAATATCGTCGATGATTTCTTTAGCCAGGTGGAAGCTAGTGCTGAAAATCCAGTAGAAAGCCTAGTTGCGGTAGGTGCATCAGAACAAGCGGAAAATCTAGTTGCAGCAGATGATTCCGATCCTCTGGCCATGATTGCAGAAATGAAAAATCTGATTGCAGTAGATGAACCAGAACAAGCGGAAAATCTAGTTGCAGCAGATGAATCAGATCCTCTGGCCATGATTGCAGAAATGGAAAATCTGATTGCAGTAGATGAACCAGAACAATTGGAAAACCTTATTTCAGTTGATGACACTGAATTTAGTTATGACGAAATGGATGCCGAACAAATAGTCGATACGTTTTTTAATTGTGCTGAATCTGAATTTTCAATTGATGAAGATCTACAGGACAACCCAGTTGCAGCCGATGAAGGTCAAAACGGATCTATAGAAAATTCAGATCTTGATGACGTTTATCAGGCGTTTTCAAACCAAGTTAATTCTAAATAAGGAAACTATCATGAAAAAAATCTCTCTTTCATTAATCAGCATTACCCTATCTTTTTCAGTTGTGGGCTGTACTTCAAATAAAGCTGTGACCAGTCATAATGGCTTTTCATCTAAAGCGGTTAATCAGCCTGACACTGTAAAAAACTATATGCAAAGCATAGCTGTATATCAGCAAAATAAAGATTTAAGCACTGAAACTGAAAGACAAATCGCACTTCTAACAGAAAAATATATTCAAACCAAAATGATTATTGACGAAGCAGCACGTCGCCAAAATATTTCTAATCAATAAGGACTTGATCATGACTGAATCAAACAAGGTCGATAAACCTAGTTTTAATAAAGAACAAACAGGCTATACCAAACTTGGCCAGACGTTAGAAACGAATCAAGCTGAAGTCAATTCGATTGAAAAAGCTGAAAATAAAGATATTTCAAAAAACACAAAAGGTATTAATCAAGATCCTGAAGAAACTAAGGTAACTGATACCAAAAAGCTAAAAGCTGATGACAGTAAAGAATCTAGTGAAGAAGGCATACCTAAAGCATTGCTCAATAAATATTATGTGGTAGATGACAAATATCACTTTAAAGGTAATCCTGAAAAAGTAGCTTTTGAAGATTCTGGAAAAGCCTTAAAAACCACAATTGATGATAAGCATATTGCTGCTTCAATGGTGGAGGTAGCAAAAGCTAAAAAATGGGAAACAATACAGGTTAAAGGCTCTGAAGAATTTAAACGGAATGTATGGCTTGAAGCTTCAATGAAGGGGATGACAGTAAAGGGCTATGAACCTCGTGATATTGATCTAGCCTTGCTCAATGATATGAAAAAAGAACAAGGTAAAGAGGTAGTTCACAATACTATTGAAAAGGGTAATGAACGCCAGAAAGAGATGTCTTTAAATGAGAAGGATAAAGTAGATCCAGCACAGGAACGGAAGGAAAAAATTAATAACCTGTCAGAACAGGAAAAAGCTTTACTGAGAGTTTTTGATAAAAAAATGAAAGCAGACGGTTTCACAGAAAAGCAGCGCACAGCCAGTATAGAAGTTGCGGTTGAACAACTTAATCAGAAAAAAATGCACGTTGGAAAATTAGTGGATCATGGCGCAGCACCTTATAAGCATGATCCTAAAAATAACAGCAGCTACTACGCCACTATTGAAAATAGTAAAGGTGAAAAAAATACAATCTGGGCGAAGGATCTGGAACGTACTTTGAAAGAACAAAATATTATTAAGAATGATGATATTGTCCTGACCTATAAAGGGTCTAACAAAGTCGAAGTGAATACTAAAGAAATTGATCCTAAAACTGGACTGCCAACAGGCGCAAGAGTTCAAACATTAGCAAATAAAGGGAAGTGGGAAGCCCAAAGCTTGAGTAAATTGAAAGAAACAACTGAAAAAGCTCTAACCAAAAATGATAAAACTAAGCTTCAGATTCAACACAATACCGATATTCAAAATCAGAAATTTCATAAGCCAAAATTAACGGCTTATGATGCCAATGCTCCAAAACAGCAGCCAGTACAGCAGCCACAAATTAAAACTCAAGAGAGAAATAAAAATAAAGATATATCCCGATAATCTAGGCCACGAAAACACCCATTAAGAATGTTTTTTTATATCTCGTTACTGGATCAAATGGGAGTAGTTCATTTTCTGCGGTCGCCATTTAAAAAGCACAGCTTTTTAAAGCTCGCTTGAAAATCAACGGTAATCAGGGAAGGGAAAATTTAACTGATTGCGTCAGTTCGCAAAGTAGACACTTTGCTCTGATATGTCTGCTATGGATCTGCATTAGATAGGTAGAATAGATGCCTGGATAATAGCTGCAGCTTGCAGCAATTGTCCAAGCATCGGGATTAGACGTTTTAGAGATTATGGACCAGACAATAACATTGGCAGTCCATGATCTACTAAAACTAATAGAAGGTTAAACTTTGGATATTGCTTGTTTTGTCCACCTGTGGACTATATAATCAAATTTAATCTGATTAAGGACGGTATATAATGACAAATGCAGATTTTAAACTGCTAGTTGAATCATTGGGGTTCTATAACGCTGAAGCAGTAAGGGATTATTTCAAAGCTATAGGCTTTAATGAATCTATTAACGTCCGACCAATCCAATATTGGTTGAATGGTAAGAGTGTAGCGCTCAATATGCCGATTCCAGACGATGTGGTTGAGCATTTTAAGCAGCTTGAACAAATGAAAATTGAATTATCTGGCCAAGAAAAATTTAAGAGAAATAGCTTTCTTTACAAAGATAAATATTTAATGTGGGAAAAATTCCCTGAATTAAATGGATTACCTTGCACATACCTTAACCAATTAATGGTTCTGGTGAATATGCTTCATGGTTATAGAGAAATGCAGTATTGCTCAAGCTACTAAGGATCATGGAATGAAAAATCAAGATCTTTCTATTGTCGAGTTAATTAGTAAACGCAATAAAATTGTCTATACGATATGCGGATTGTTGGTCTTACTAACAGCTTTATCTTTTGCCAGATACTTTCTTAATTTTAGTATTCTTTATCTTTTAGTTCTAATTATTCCATTTTTTGTTTTGATGTACTGGATGATACAAACCACCGAAGAAATAAAAGAGAAAAAGGATTCTTCATAAAGGAATCCTGTTTATTATTATATTTTATTGAAGTTAAATTTATTTATTGATTCGAGTTTAAGTGTTTGATCATTAACTTTAAATAGTTCATACGCGAGTATTTCTGGACAGTGTAATCTTAAAAATCCTATTATTTTATTAGGTGTTATTTTTTCATTACGAGTATAAAACGACTCAACCTGTGTCATTTTTCGAAAATGGTTTTTAGTCTGCGTATCCATATTTTAATGGACACTAAATCTCATAGAGAAGTGAACAGAGATTCCTATCTTACTTGGACACTTTAAATGGGTTCTAACAGGGGTTTGTTATTCACCAATTAAAATGTCTATGCGATAAACCATTTAAAATGTCCTGTTTTTAACTGCAAGAGTCAAGCACAGGATTTAAATTTCTTTGTTCAATAACCGCTTTCTGAGCTTTACGACTCGGCATACTTTTCTTGAGACGGGAACGTTTATTTTGTTTTTCCAACTCTTCATGCTGTTGCTGGATATGCGCCAGAACCGAGCCTAATCTTTTATTCTCAACCACTTCATTCTGCTGTAGTCCAGCCAGTTTATTGAAGACACTATAGTTGATCTTCCGTCCTTCATGCATGATCGCCACAGTGCCATCCGGGTACTCCAGAAATGAAATGTATTGCCCAACAAGCTTATGATTCAGCTCTGTCGGTTCAAGCAGATAAATACACTTGTCATAGGTGATGGTGAGGTTCTTCGTGACCTTACGCGGTTCCTGCCAGGTGAATATATCCTCCAGCTCAGCATCAGACTCTGTTAGCGGACGATGTAAGTTCTTTGAATTTCGCGCACACTTGGCGAACTTCTGGTTGAAATGCTCAATAAAGCAGGGTAACCAGGCATTGGCTTCGGCAATTGAACTGATGCCTTCCAGACGCATCTCCTTGATCAAACGGTCTTGAAGGGTTCTATTCGCGCGTTCTACGCGACCTTTAGCCTGTGGTGAGTTGGCAAAGATAATATCAATGTTTAACTCATTCAGAATCCGGCCAAATTGCGTGATCTTGCTGTCCTGGCTCGATTTCTGGTTCACTCGGAAGACCGAATGTTTATCGCTATAAAAGGCCAGAGGCTTACCGTATTGTTCAATGTAGGCTCGGGTTGAAAGCATATAGTCGAAGGTCGTTTCTGCCTCACAGAAGCGCAGATGCAACAGCTTTCCAGTGGCATCATCGATATACACCAATAAACAGCACTTAGCAGCGCGTCCTTCGAACCAGTCATGATATGAGCCATCAATCTGGATCAGCTCACCGAAGCAATCACGGTTATAACGTGGCTGATATGGACGTTTAAGGCGCTTGGATCGCGGAATCCAGAGGTCATTTGCAGTCATCCAGCGCCGAAGCGTTTCTACCGGGATATTCAGGTCAAATATGCTGCTGAGCTTCTCATGGGCCAAGGTAGGTCCAAATCCCAGCAGATGTTCGGAAATAATGGAAAGACATTTTGATTTTAATAAATCATCATGGCGACGATGGCCAGGTTGACCACGGCTGGCATGCGCCATACCTGAAACACCATCTTGATTGAGCTTCTGTAATAACCGGGTAATTTGACGGGTTGAAAGATTAAGGATTTCAGCAGCACGGACTTGTGTAATACGATGATCTCGAACGTCTTGCAGAACAGCAAGACGTTGAATTTCTTTGTCAGACATAGTGATCAGCATCTATATTTCATATCCAGTCCATGATGTTTAAACCATCATAAACTAGACATTTTTATTGGTGAGAATATAGACATTTTGAATGGTGAGTAACAGGGTTGATTCACATAAGAGTTTTTATGTTAAATAGCCATTTTAACTAACTAAATGATGGCTAGAAAATTGGTGGCTATTCAGTTTTTTTGTTTGCTAGCATCTTTGATGTTCACTTTAATTTTTATTTATGAATTTCGCTCTATTCCCTTGAGGTTGTTAATAATTTATATTTGAACAATCTTTTATTACTTATTATGACAAAAATATGCAAGATACAAATATTGACCTTGATTCAAAAGAAAAGCTTATAGGGATTCCTAGTAAATTAGTTAAGCAAGATATTTGTATCGAATTTCATAATATAAGTTTTAAATCTAAAACGAATGGGCGTAGAAATAGTGATTTGATAGGAGATCCTGTGACGTTAAGGACTCCTTATGAAATTTTTCAATTGATTTCAAAATATGAATACCACACTAAAGTATGGGCTAGAAACAAAAAACGTTTTGTTCACGCTTTAGAAAGTATGAGATTTATTGAAGATCCAATTGATAGTAATAATATAGTAATTGATCTTTTATTTAGCTGTACTGATACAGAAGCTTTACCAGTCATTAATAAGAATAGTAAAGATAGATCTCGGAAAACATTTAACTTTGAAGAAAATGAAGGTCATGAAAAGTTGTGTCATGCTGTATTCATTGGAAAAAAAGATGCTTATTTTGGTCGATTTCATTTAGAAACTGGGCAAAATACAACAGCATTACAAGCTAGTTTACTTCTGAAACGTATACTGAAGTTAATAAGCATGGAAGATAAGAATAACGTATTCTTCCGTGAAATTTATCCATCTACTCTCGATACGCCTTTTTATATTGAATATGAGGCGCAGATCGAATCTGTGCCTGAAGAAGATGTCGTAGAAAAAATATCTAGTGGTAACTTTGTAGAATTGGTTTTAGAGCATAAAAATTTGTTTTCTATAGCTCCTGAAGCTGATTTTGTTACAGCTACAAAACAGCAAATCATATTTAAACCTTCAATCATTACGAAAACATTGAAAGGTGCTCAGGATTGTATTGATAATCTTCGAAAGTTGTCTAATTTTTACGGATCTGCCAAAGCTAAAGAATCTGTTACCGTATTTAAGCTTGTACTGAAAGATGGTAAGAGAAATAAAACTATCGAAATCAGACCTGAATCCTCAACTTTGGAATCGTTTGGAACTAAAAAACATTGGTTAAATGGCTTTGAGAGAGTACAAATTCTTACCGAAGAAAATATGTATGATGATAATCTTTGTAAAAAGCTAAGAGCTTTGAATCCTAATAGCATTGAGGAGCTTGAGTTTGATTCAAATGATATGGGCGATGATGAACTAGATACACTAGAATGAAAAACTCATATTTCGGTATCTCATGGTTGCAGGATGGAACGACCAACATCAAATTTAGAATAGATTGGCTTATACCTTTATCTATTTCTTTAATGTATTTAATGATTAATCTTTGGTTTTTTGATTTTAATAAACAAGTTATTTTTTTTCAAAGTAAAGCTTTTGATAAAATTTTAAGTTTGTTTCAAATTTTACCTGGATTCTATATCGCTGCTTTAGCAGCAGTAGTTTCTATTCAACCTAAAGAAAATAAATTTGAAGATAATAAAGAAGATAAGTCTCGAGTAGGTAAGCTTGATAGTGTTGATGATAAACGCCTAAAAGGTTATTTGAATGGGATTGAGCGAACATTTCCTATTAGATTATTGCTAACTAGAGGGCTTGCATATCTAGCAATCACATCACTACTATTGATAATTGTTAGTACAGGTGTTAATTATTTAATAGAAATAAAAGTTTTAGATTATGCGGTTGGTGCCTTAAATGATGCTTCGACACCTAAATTTGTCATGATATTCATCGATGCATTTTTTATTTTTGTTATCACTCAAATTTTATCTATCACTATATTCATAACAAAATTTTTAGGTGATGAAATTAATAGGATTTAGCACAAAGCATCAAGTTTTATCAAAAACAAGCTTGATACTACATGCAAATTTTATTTTTAGTAAGAAATTGGAGTATTTTCTGATTATTGCACTTAGCTTCTAAGTATAAAGCTGCTTCAATAATAATTAAATTGGTGGTGTTCTAAAAAGTATGCTGACATCAGACATAGCCATAATTGACATAGAAGAATACCAAATCAAACACCTTAAAGTGGTTATCAAACTTCTTTGAGAAGCAGCAGGTCTTTCGAACGGCTCGTCGCAATCGGTGTCTAAGGCGACAGTTATTACCTTCTATGCCTACCGTATGCTGCTTGCCGATTTGTTTCTT
>NZ_LZDS01000014.1 GCF_001678755.1 Acinetobacter gandensis | reverse complement strand
CAAACACCACTGTGATCATGAATGCACTATCAACAGAAGTGGTGGGTGATGGTTCACAAGTGACTGCTTTGAAATACAAAGACCGTGCAACTGATGAAATCAAAACTGTTGAATTGGCTGGGATTTTCGTACAAATTGGTTTGTTACCAAACACTGATTTCTTAAAAGAAACAGCAGTAGAACTTTCAAACCGCGGAGAGATTGTAATTAACGATCGCAACGAAACCAATGTGAAAGGTGTATTTGCTGCGGGTGACTGTACAACAGTACCTTACAAACAAATCATCATTGCGACAGGTGAAGGCGCGAAAGCATCACTTTCAGCATTCGATTACATTATTCGTTCAGGACAATAAGTTGATTTGAATAATAAAAAAGCCAGTCTTCGGACTGGTTTTTTTTATGACTGAAAATTCATCTATTGTTTCATTTATTAATTAAATGAAAATCATAAACTTATCAATATAGCTCTTTTCGCTTACACAATAATGAGCAAATCAAACCGTTTAAAACTTGTACAGATCACTCTTTACACATTATGATAAAAAAATCATCACGGATCGATGATTGACAATAACAACAAGAATGTTGGTCAAATTAGACTGAATGGAGAAAGGCAATGCACTATCAATATCACTGTGCTTGTTGCAACAAGGTATTAGCTTCAAGCGACAAAGAATGTTCTGAATGTGGCTCACATAATATTCGTAGCCCTTATGGCTTTTGGATATTCTGTATTTTGAGCTGTCTCGCTGTGGCCATACTATTTAAAAGTGTACAAGTCTATTTACAACAGCATGATGCCGAAGCACCGACAACGCAGCTGAATATTTTTGAAGTGCTACAACATGACGACAAAGTAAATCGTTAATGAATTTATGTTTAAAACTTTAAATAATTAAATTTAGATATTTCATCTACAGAACAAAAAAGCCTGACATTTAGTAGGCTTTTTTTATATATACATCTACCAATCCCCTTTACCAATGACTTAGATATGATGAATGCTTATCTTTATCTCTAAAATTATTTAAAATAGTCAAATCGTCATGAGGTTTTAAATATGGTTCAGTTGATTAAAAAAGGTGGTTTACGTGAACGTGCTAATCGTAGCCGCTCATACAAAGGTTCAGAGAATACTGAAACCACATTAAAGCCTAATCGCTACCGTGATCAAAATGGGACAAATGAATCTACTCAACTACAATCATGTGAACAACCGTTAGTAACAAAACCCGATTTGGCACAAAAGTAATTCTTCAATTCGTTAATTTCATCGAAAATAACGAATTGAAAATAAAAAAGCCAAGCGAGTTCACTTGGCTTAAAAACGTTTAATTCTAAAAAAACCACTCTATTTGCTTAATGACCAAACATGCTCATTGCGTCATACCACAACCAAATAGCAAAAACTAAAAATAAAGCACCTGAGATAACATCGATATAGCTACCTGAACGTTGGTAGAGTGCTTTGATTTTAGGCAAAGACATAATCATCATAAACAAACTAAACACCAAAAATGTTTGAATCGGAATAATGACAGCCAATTGCGCTTTTAAATTACCAGCCGCTGATGAACTAAGTGCCAGTGAAAAAACACTACTAAAATAAATTAAAGTTTTCGGATTGGCTAGATTGGTAAACAATCCCAATAAAAAGTAGTTTTCTTTTTTTTGCTGATTTAATCCCTGACCATCATCCAAATTGGCTTCTTTATTAAGACTTTTTAGGCCGCCACTGAGCATTGCCCAACCCATTTTAGCCAAGAAAAAACCACCCACAAGCATTAAAACTTGCTGAATCCATGGAAATTGTTCTATCAGTACAGTAAAGCCTAATAAGGTCAATACCACCCAAACAACAATACCTGCAATAATTTTTAAGGTATTTGCACGTGTGGTCGATGCAGCACTTTTAGCAATTAATAGAACATCAGGACCAGGACTCAACTGCGCAACAAAGTGTAATGCGCAGATGGTAAGTAACATAGACATGAAAATATGACTGAGGAATTGAAAACTTGAATAGTATATCGTCTGTTCAAAAAAAGTGTCGGAAATGTCTTTTGATGTTTTCTAAAGCTAAATAGCGCGCATAAAAAAGCCGAATCAAAGTTCGGCTTTTTATTTAACTGAGTTCGTTATTTTTTATTCACATCTTTTAGTTCAATCTGTTTCGCATCAGATGTTACTTCACGTGCTTCACCATCAATCACTGAAGAATCACGGCCAGATTGTTGATTTTGCATATCCTGCATTTGACGCATCATGTCTGCAAATGGGTTTTGACCTTGAGCTCCACCCATATCGCCCATCATGCCACCCATCATTTTTTCCATCATCGCTTGCTGGCGTTTCATCATTGTTTTCATCATGAAAGCTTTCATTGCATTTTGTACAGGTGGAATAAGGATTAACAGCGCCATAATATCTGAGATTAAACCAGGCAATAACAGCAAGAAACCTGCAAAAATTTTAGGTAAATTGCCCGTTAATGCTGGATCAGCACCCATTTGACCTGCTTGCATCTGCTGCATTTGTGGCATCAGACCGGATGAATATTTACGAATAATATTCATACCGATAAAGAAGGCAGCCACGAACCAGAAAAAGACATACCACATACTGCCGACGAGGTCGCCCACACCGATCCAAACAAACACTTCCAGGATCAAGCCTGCTAAAATCAGAAGAAATAATTTCATGAAAATTAAACAAATCTCAGTAAATTAATTTAAGGTGTTGCAATCAACTGCTCAATCACTATCAAGCTTTTTTGACACGCTTATGTAACAATATGGGCATTATTTTATTTTTAAAGGGCGAAAAGGGCAAACATGTCATTAATTATCGGTATTGACCCAGGGTCGCGCTTAACTGGTTATGGAATCATCGAACAAGATGGCTCAAAACTGCGTTTTGTTGATGCTGGCACAATTCGTACCGAAACCACTGAAATGCCCGAACGCCTCAAGCGAATCTTTGCTGGTATTGATCGCATTGTAAAATTTCACGGCCCAACGCAAGCTGCTGTTGAGCAAGTGTTTATGGCACAAAACCCAGACTCTGCATTAAAACTGGGTCAAGCACGTGGCGCAGCCATTGCGGCATTAACCAATTTAGATTTACAAGTGGCAGAATATACTGCTCGTCAAATTAAACAATCTGTTGTCGGTTATGGTGCTGCCGATAAAGAACAAGTGCAAATGATGGTGATGCGCCTACTCGACCTCAGTATCAAACCGCAACAAGATGCCGCCGATGCTTTAGCAGCAGCCATTTGCCATGCACACGCATCAGGTAGTATGAGTAAAATGGCTGTATTAAATGCGCTTGGCGGTATGGCGCGTGGACGTAGTCGAGTAAGTAGCCGTCGTCGTTAATACACATATAGGTAAACGTGTATCTAATAGACTATAAGATAATTTAAAAAAACTATCTTATTAACGAATCATTTTAAAGTCTGAATAATCCAATTCATGCATTGGGATGACGTGCTGATCAATTTTAGTGACATTGGCACGTAATGGTCCGACCAAACTATGTTTAATTATTTTGTGAATAGCCTCTTCAGTACCAATCACCAGCGCTTCAACTTCCCCTGTCGTTAAATTTTTTACATAGCCATTTAGCTCAAGCTTAATAGCCTGCTGTTCAAACCAACGGCGATAACCTACACCTTGCACTTTACCTTGAATCAACAATTTAACCGCATGCATTTTAATCTGTGTCCTTTGAGTAGTTGACTACATGATAAACGGCTTGTGCCATATCATGCGCTTGTAGACCACGCATACCCGACTGGGCCAAGTAATCACCAGCTAAAGCATGCAGCGTTACGATTTCATGCAGATGAATTTGATCATGAAATTGTGCTTTTAAACTCGCGACCATACCTGCAAGCACGTCTCCCATCCCCCCCGTTCCCATACCCGCATTGCCTACAGTACAAATCCAAAGCTGATCTTCAAGAATTAAACTCCCTGCACCTTTTAATACCCACTGCCCGCGGTATTTTTCTTGTAATTGCAGAATTGCATGAATACGATCTGCTTCGACTTCAGCCGTGGAAATCCCCAATAATTTGGCAGCTTCACCCGGATGCGGTGTTGCATAAGTCTGCCCCTTTAAAGGTTTCGGCGCTTCGGCTAAAAACCACAAGGCATCAGCATCCAATGCCACGTCTAATTGCGATTGTTGTATCATGGCAAACCATGCTTGAAACTGTTGTTTCGCCCAAGCATCACGCCCCAACCCCATACCAAAACTAATTGCATCAACATGCTCAATCAATTCTTTAATGTCTGCCGCATTCAACACATTAATATCCCGAAGCATAATATTTGGCGCACGCGATAAAATTGCCGTGTGATGGCGTGCATCACAAACTACGGTCACTTTCCCTGCACCGGCATGAAAAGCTGCCTCGGCGGCCATAATGACCGCACCACCCATTTGTGCATGACCACCGACCACCAAGACATGACCATAACTGCCTTTATGACCAAAGGCTTGACGCTCTGGCAATTGCACCTGTTGTGGTGATAAATAAGCGAGTGGCGTGAGTGCAGCATCTGTTGGAATACAGTCCATAACACTGATTTTTCCCGCATATTCTTTGCCTTGGCCTGTAAAGAGTCCCGCTTTTAAGCCCAAGGCAGTAAAAGTGTAATCCGCTTGAAAGGCTACAGGCAAAGGCTGACCTGAATTGGATTGCAAGCCACTCGGAATATCAATCGCAACTTTTAAGCCTGTATATGCATTTAAACGATGAATGATTTCTTGCCAATGCTGATCAAGTGCGCGGTTTAAGCCAATTCCAAATAAAGCATCAATATAAGCTGCATATTCAGTCTGAAAATTAAAATGCGGATAGATGTTTATATTTGCATCTAATGCTTCTTGTGCCGCTCGATGTAAGTCCTTAGATGCCCCCATTTCCGCAGCATAGATATCAACCTGAAAGCCTGCCTGCTGTAAATATTTTGAGGTGAGATAGCCATCACCTGCATTGTTGCCCTGCCCACAACAAACGGCTATACGTTGCACGTTATTTGCCATAAAAATTGGAATGAGTCGCTGGGCAATAGACCATGCCACCTGCTGCATAAGGCCATAACTGCTGTTATGCTGCGTAAACCAGCGTTGCTCCCAAGCTTGAATACTTTGGCTATGATAAACAGGGCTATGGTAAACTTGGGGACGCATTGTTTTTCCTTGTTATGATTATGGCCGCTTCAACTCCTGCACAAAAAATTCCTGTCGATCAATATGATCCAGAAACGCTGAAAGCATGGATTAAAGCTCAAGCCTTAGAATTGGGTTTTTCTGATTGTGTCATTGCCAAGCCTGATGCTCAAGAGGAACTCCCGCGTTTTAAAGAATATTTAAAGCGTGGCTACCATGGCGATATGAAGTTCTTAGAGGAAAATCTGGAAAAGCGTGCCAATCCCACACTATTGGTTCCGGGTACGCGTAGCATTATCTGTGTGCGCATGGATTATTTAGTAGAAACCCCTAAACCACGTTATGTTCCTGATGAGCCTAATGCTGCCATTATTGCCCGCTATGCGCGTGGTCGTGATTACCACAAAGTCATGCGTGGACGCTTAAAAACTCTCTCCAATATTATTCGTGAAAAAATTGGTGATTTTGAATCACGTCCATTTGCCGATTCTGCCCCTGTATTTGAAAAATCCCTCGCTGAAAATGCAGGTATGGGCTGGACTGGCAAACATACGCTGCTCATCCATAAAAAATCGGGCTCTTTCTTTGTATTAGGTGAATTATTTACTTCTCTCGATTTACCTTTTGACACACCTGCAAGCAAACATTGTGGTTCATGTGCGGCGTGTATTGATATTTGCCCGACCCAAGCCATTGTTGAACCATATATGCTTGATGCCCGCAAATGTATTGCCTATCTCACGATTGAATATAAAGGCATCATTCCAGAAGAATTACGCCGCGGTATTGGCAACCGTGTGTTTGGCTGTGATGACTGTCAGCTGATTTGTCCATGGAATAGCTTTGCCCATAAAACCAAAATTGAAGACTTCTACCCACGTCACGGACTGAATCAGGTCAGTTTGCTTGATCTATGGCAATGGGATGAAGCGACTTTTTTAAGTTACACTGAAGGCAGTCCAATTCGTCGTACAGGCTATCAAAGCTTTATGCGCAATATTGCAATTGGCTTAGGTAATGCACCCTACAGTTTAAATATTGTACAATCGCTAAAAAATACACGCGAGAAACATGATGCGATTGTGCAAGTTCATATTGATTGGGCGTTAGCTGAACAAAACTCAAAAATGGTTTAGCTTATTTCAATCTATATTTCCTAGATCCTTGCAAAGTTTATTGTGTGCTAAATAATTAGCAACGAGATCCATGCAATTCACGCTTTAATTCAAAAATAAACTTTGCGATGATTGTGTTGGTATTTAACACAATTATGTAAGCATCTAAAATAATTCAAACTTCTTTTAAAATGCTAATTTCGTTTTTTCTATCTATGTATTAGTTTACAAAACAGTCTTGGAAGTCTGCAATTTTTGCGTATGATGATCTGCATTAGGCAGAAAATATGGATCATTTATGAGCTACCGAAATGACTGGAGACATCCAGAAATACAAGAGTTGTACCAACAACCACTGATGGATTTATTATTCCAAGCACAAAGCATTCACCGTGAACATTTCCAGGCCAATCATATTCAAGTAAGCACCCTGCTTTCCATTAAAACAGGTAAATGCCCAGAAGATTGTAAATATTGCTCACAATCCGCGCATTATGACTCGGGTTTAGAAGCTGAAAAACGCATGGCGGTGGAAAAAGTTATTAATGAAGCAAAAGCAGCGCTTGCTTCGGGTTCTTCACGCTTTTGCATGGGGGCTGCATGGCGCAATCCACACGAACGCGATATGCCTTATGTATTAGAAATGGTTCGTGAAGTCAAAGCACTCGGACTTGAAACCTGTATGACACTTGGCATGCTCAATCAATCACAAGCAGAGCGCCTACATAAAGCTGGACTAGATTACTATAACCATAACTTGGATACATCTCGCGAATACTATCCAAATGTCATTAGCACCCGTAGCTATGATGATCGTTTGATTACTCTCGATTATGTACGTCAATCTGGCATGAAAATTTGTAGTGGCGGGATTGTCGGTTTGGGCGAAAATCGTGATGACCGGATTGCCTTTTTGATGGAACTGGCGACACTTCCAATTCATCCTGAATCCGTACCGATTAATTTACTCGTGCCCATTCAAGGGACGCCTCTTGCCGATGTGGAAAAACTCGATGTCATTGAATGGATCCGTACCATTGCAGTGGCTCGCATTATTATGCCTAAAAGCTATATTCGCCTTTCCGCAGGGCGTGAATCCTTAAGTGATTCAGAACAAGCTTTGGCATTTATGGCAGGTGCCAATTCACTTTTCTCAGGTGAAAAACTTCTGACCACACCAAATGCTGGCGAAGGTAAAGATCAAATCTTGTTTGCCAAACTTGGCTTAGTGGCTGAGAAACCTAAACCTAATGCTGCACAGCTTTCCACAAATGCAATGGAAATGGCTTAAAAAATAAAAGCCCCAATATTGGGGCTTCTTAATCTAGGGATAAATGAATTAAGAAGGCGAATTATTTAGCAAAATTATGTGCTGTAATTAATATACCGTAACTGGCATTTAGAAAGTCACCTTCTCGGATAATGTCTTGTCCATTCGCGTGTTCAACAAGCAACTGCTTAGAAACAGCGTCATAATGAAAGGATTCAAAGCAATCTTGATGCTGTAACAACCATGTAATGGTATCTGCCATATTCGCATCTACCGTGTAACGCTCTGCCTGAAAGTCTTTACTCATATCGCCTAAATCATATGTCTACTGACCTGTATATTTTAAAGACATATCAATAATCAGGCATTAAAAAAGTGAGCATCGGCTCACTTTTTTTCGATTGAAACGAACGACTACTTCGTTACACCGCATTTACGACATTCCTTGTGCAAACCAATTTCTTCCATTTGCTCGTATTCATAAATATGCATGCAAAATAGTTTTCTGAATAAATGAAGCATGTTCTTAAAACTCCCGTTTAATTTAATGATGTGCTTCTCATATTTCATCCTGAAATATGGCGGTCATGCCGAAACATGCCACATCTAATTTATTAGCATATTTTTCCAATGAGTCAAATATTTTTACTAAAATTAGAGATAGATTCAGATAATCGGCTGGCAAACTAAACACCTCACTCTTTGATACTCTTATATTTTTCTATTTGATATGCGAAAACAAAGAAAAAAAACTCCCCTATTCAGGAGAGTTTTTCATTATTGAAAATTAATAAGTTAATGTTTACTTATACATTTTGACTTGCAAATTTTGCACGTGCTGCATGTAGCTTCTTATAACTATCAATCAGACGTAAATGACGATCTAAACCTTCTAGTTGCATATTGGTTTCAGTTAAGCCATAGAAACGAATACTGCCATCCATAGATCCAATCACTGCATCCATACGCTCGTCACCAAACATACGACGGAAATTATGCTCATAGTCATTAAGATCTAAGTCATCATCCAATTCAACTTCGAGCACGACATTCATACATTGATAGAACAAACCACGTTCGACCGTATTGGTATTGTATTGAAGGAACGTTTCAACCAATTCTTTCGCTTCTTCAAATTCTTGCAAGGCAATATAAATAAGTAGTTTTAGCTCAAGAACGGTTAATTGCCCCCAGACGGTGTTGTCGTCAAATTCAATACCAATTAAGGTCACAATGTCGGTATAGTCATCTACTTCAAGCTCTTCTAGACGCTCAACTAGAGCAGCCAATTCATCTTCATCAAGACGATGGATATTCAAAATATCTTCACGGAAATCTAGCGCTTTATTGGTATTGTCCCAAACCAAGTCTTCAACCAAATACACTTCAGAATAACCTGGCACCAAAATACGACATGCAGTTGCACCTAGGTGTTGATAAACAGCCATATAGGCTTCTTTACCCATCTCTTCCAAAATAGCAAACATCGCTGCTGCTTCTTCTGCATTGGCATTTTCACCTTCTGCAGTGAAATCCCACTCTACAAAATCATAGTCTGATTGTGCGCTAAAGAATTTCCAAGACACCAAACCACTTGAGTCAATAAAGTGTTCTACAAAGTTATTTGGCTCAGTGACTGCATTTGAGCTAAAAGTTGGTTTTGGTAGATCGTTTAGACCTTCAAAACTGCGACCTTGTAATAGCTCAGTTAAACTACGCTCTAAAGCCACTTCAAGTTTTGGATGTGCACCAAATGAAGCAAATACACCACCTGTACGTGGGTTCATTAAAGTTACACACATCACTGGATATTGCCCACCCAGTGAAGCATCTTTAACTAAAACAGGGAAACCTTGTTCTTCAAGCCCTTTAATGCCCGCAACAATACTTGGATATTTCGCCAAGACTTCTTCAGGCACATCCGGTAACGCTAATTCACCTTCTAAAATTTCACGTTTGACCGCACGCTCAAAGATTTCCGATAAACATTGCACTTGAGCTTCAGCCAAGGTATTGCCTGCGCTCATCCCATTTGAAAGGTATAAGTTTTCAATCAAGTTTGATGGGAAATAAACTGTTTCACCATCAGACTGACGTACAAATGGCAAAGAACAAATACCACGCGCAGTATTCCCTGAATTGGTGTCATATAGATGAGTTCCTAATAACTCATCTTCAGGGTTATAAATTTCACGTGTGTAGTCATCGAGAATTTCAACAGGTAACTCACCTTCTGGCCCCGGTTGGAACCATTTTTCATCTGGATAATGTACAAATTCTGCATTGGCAATCTCTTCACCCCAGAACTGATCGTTATAGAAGAAGTTACAGTTCAGACGTTCAATGAACTCACCCAAAGCAGATGCCAAAGCGCTTTCTTTGGTTGAACCTTTGCCATTGGTAAAACACATTGGAGATTGTGCATCGCGAATATGCAAAGACCATACATTCGGCACAATATTACGCCAAGATGCGATTTCAATCTTCATGCCCAAACCAGCCAAAATACCTGACATATTGGCAATGGTTTCTTCTAACGGCAGATCTTTACCCGGAATAAAAGTGGTACTTTCTGAAGTAAGGCTTGGCATCAGCAATGCTTGTGCATCTGCATCAATGCTTTCCACTTCTTCAATAACAAATTCAGGTCCGGTTTGAATAACTTTTTTCACCGTACAACGGTCTATTGAACGCAAAATACCTTGACGATCTTTTTCAGAAATATCTGCTGGAAGTTCAACTTGGATTTTAAAAATTTGTTTGTAGCGATTTTCAGGATCGACAATATTGTTTTGTGAAAGTCGAATATTGTCAGTTGGGATATCGCGCGCTGCGCAATACACTTTAACGAAATATGCTGCACACAAAGCAGAAGATGCTAAAAAGTAATCAAATGGTCCGGGAGCTGAACCATCCCCTTTATAGCGAATAGGTTGATCGGCAATTACCGTGAAGTCGTCAAATTTGGCTTCTTGTCGAAGGTTATCGAGATAATTAACCTTAATTTCCATGTGGGCACCTAAATATTCTTATGTGTCCGTGCAACACATAAAAATGCAAAAACATAAGCCGAATTACCAAGGAAATTGACTTAAAAATGTGAAGCCAGTACAAATCAAACGTTTATACATACTGTACTGGCAAGAATGGGCATTATTATAAGGTTATTTTGCAGGATTGATAACTTTTCTCTGTTGTTCAGGTTTGGCTTTAGGCTCTACTGAAAGAAATAGATATACCATATTTAATCGATCTCATTTTTCGAAAAAAATAGATCAATGTTTTCCCGTATTAAAACAGCTTTCATTGAATTGTTGTGTTAGTGTGCAAGCGTGAAGAAAAAGGCTTGTCTTTTAAAAAAATCTTCGCTAGTATGCTTTTCGTCTGAACTTGTTGAAATATAACACTTTCAGAATATAGGGCCTATAGCTCAGTTGGTTAGAGCAGCGGACTCATAATCCGTTGGTCCACAGTTCAAGTCTGTGTGGGCCCACCATATAAAACAACCACTTACGCGTACTAATCGTAAGTGGTTTTTTAATGTCTCAAAAATATCAAATTAAATAATTCAAAATTCAATTTCTCAGCAGTCTAATACGTATACAAACCATTCATTTTGCACTCTAAAAACTGAATTTTGAATTGAGAAATGAATTACGAGAAATAAGCTAACTTAGGTAGTAAGATGAAAACAAATTAAAATTTGCTCGTAATGGAAAAGAAAAATGTTAAAAATGGATTTACTTTTTTATATTTATAAACGATTATTTAATAAATAATAACTAAATTAAATAGGTTGATTGATGACTGAAAGAAATGAGTGAAAAGTAATTTAAAAAGTATAGAAAATTACGATTCAGCCTGTTCTGGCTTTTTCATATCAAGATAAACCTCCACAATTGACCAAAGAACAACCAAAGCAAACATCGCAATTGCAAAATATACAGCTGTAGATGAAATCATTTGGCATTCTCCATATTCAGAAAGGGTTCAAACAATCAGATTAATAATTTAATCCTACGACAAAAGTCTAATAAGTTATTCATTTCCTGAATAGACATATTTCGACAATTTTTAAGAGTATTTTTATCTATGATGATATGTTTGCTGTATAAAAATTAATTCAATTATTGCTATTTTCTATCAGTACAAGCTGAGCAAAATAATTTGAATAAGCAAACAATCGATTTTCTGACATAAAGCCTCTTGACTGATTTCACAAACAAGCAGAAATTACACCTTTTCAAAATCACCGTTTCACTCATTATGTTGAAAAAATTTATTGGCGAATCTGCATTTAAACTTGCGGGCTGGAAATACCACGTTGAACCTGATGTATTAGAGAACAAACAAGTTATTGTGGGCTTTGAGCACACCTCGATGATGGATGCAGTTCTTTCTCTTGCGCTATGCCAAATCTATGACATTAAAATTCACACATTGATTAAAAAAGAGCTATTTAAAGGCCCATTTAAACCTGTACTTGAAGCCATTGGCGGTATTCCAGTTGACCGAAAAGCCAATAAAGATATCGTGACTCAAATGGTTGAGCATTTTGAAAAAAATGAAAAATTCAACCTAGTAATTGCACCAGAAGCAACGCGTGCTGCGCGTGGTGAAGCACGTAAGCCTATTCGTACTGGTTTTTGGCATATCGCTAAAGCTGCTGGCGTGCCAATTGTATTGATGTATGCCAATTCAAAAACAAAACAAGGTGGTATTTTCGGTAAGATTCATCCCACCGAACTTGACCATGACTTAGCACTAATCAAAAAACTCTATAAAGAAAATGTAGGCCTAGATATCGTCATTCCAGAACCTAAAAATATAGATTAAGTTACTCTGTAAACGCTGATTGATATAAATGCATCTTAATAATTTTAAGTGTTGCATTTATATCAACTCTCCCACCCTGATTTAGAAATATTATCAACATTAGAAAAATGAGTAACATATTTACAAATTTGAATGATTTTTTTCATTCTACTGGATATTTTTTTTCCACCTATTCATTTCCTCAAATCCAGTACTTTCACACAAAAAAGCCATTATGGTAGAATTTGCTCAATTTGATAGGCATAAGGCCAATCTACAAGGAGCATATTTCGCATGGCGGGTCATTCCAAGTGGGCTAATACTAAGCATCGTAAAGCAAAACAAGATGCGAGCCGCGCTAAAGTATTCACAAAATTTATTCGTGAAATCGTTACAGCTGCACGCTTAGGCGGTGGTGATGTTGCCTCTAACCCACGTTTACGTGCTGTTGTTGAAAAAGCATTAGTTGCAAACATGACACGTGACACCATCAACCGTGCCATCCAACGTGGTGTTGGCGGTGAAGAAAATGCTGATCTAAAAGAAGTAACATATGAAGGTTATGGCGTAGGCGGTGTTGCTGTAATTATTGAAACAATGACTGACAACTTGAACCGTACAGTTCCAGATGTTCGTCACTGTTTCTCTAAAACAGACGGTAACTTAGGTACTGCTGGCTCAGTTGCTTACATGTTTACCAAACGTGGTGAGATTACTTTTGAAGATGTTTCTTTAGAAGATAAAATCATGGATGTCGCTTTAGAAGCTGGTGCGGAAGATATCGAAGTTGATGAAGAAGAAATTCTAGTCATCACAACACCTGAAACTTTTGGTGATGTACAAGATGCACTTGCTGCGGCAGGTCTAAAATCTGATAACGCTGAAGTTGTGATGAACCCTTCAACTAAAGCTTTAATCTCTGATATCGAACAAGCGAAAAAAATCATTAAAATGATTGATATGTTTGAAGATCTTGATGATGTTCAAAACGTGTACACCAACGTTGAATTTACAGATGAAGTGATGGCTGAATTAGAAGCTCTATAACTTCTTTTTTGTTAAATATAAAACGCACCCATCGGTGCGTTTTTTTTATTACTGAAAGTTGCGAAATACTCTCTCATATTCCATATTTTATTAAACTTTATTCAATAAGCCATTACAGTTAAAGACGTTATATTGCTTAATGACGAAGCTTGAATGTAGTGCAACCACGTGTTCAATTTTACCAATGCGTTTGAGTAAAATTTCACTATAATTTTCCATATCACGCGCAACGACTTCAACAATAAAATCTGCCGACTGCCCTGTCACTAAAAAAGCATTGATCACTTCTGGAATACTTTCAAGTTCTTCTAAAAATTTAGCAAATGTATCGGTATCGTGTTTACTTAAAGAGACTTGCAGCAAGACATGCAGACTAAAGCCGAGTTTTTGATAATTTATTTCACGCTTTAAACCACTAATAATATTGTGATCAATCAATTGTTTGATCCGACGATGAACTGAACTGACCGATAAATTCACCCGCTCTGACAGTTCATTTAAATTGACATCTTCATGGGTCAAAATTTCTAAAATTTGTTTATCAAAACGGTCTAGTTCCATCAGTCTACTCCAGCCATTTTTGAAAACAGTGTTGATGATCTCAATTCATCAAACGTCTGTTGTCATTTTCAATGTTATTGTAAATTTTAAAATCAGCATTTATGTGCAAGTTTTCTCATGTATAGCATAATTTATTAAAAATAATAAAGCTCATACGCATTATAAACATAATAATTTGCATAAATATCGTGATTAAATGAATGTTTTTTCATCAAAGTTTAGTTTTTATATTCTAAATGACGTCTTTAGACAACCTACCAATAAAGCTTCTCGATGCATTCCATTGATCTGAATAAATCAATTTCAGATAAAAGGAAAATATATTTTATTTTATATTTTTCAATTTTTTATTTTTACTCTATTTTTCAATGTGCGCTCTATTTCACATTTTGCTTTTTTTCACTTATTTACTAGGTTTGGTAATTACATTAAAAAATAGCGGCGGTTCATAAATATACAAAAAAACAAAAACGGAAGAATAAACATGGCAATTAAATCACTAAGTTCACTCAGCTCAAAATTAAGTTCTGTACTTAGCCCATCCTTACAACTCAGTACAATTAGCAGCACAGTCAGTAACCTACTTAACCAGCTTAACCTTTAACCAATATCACAGATACGCTGACAGGATTATTGGGTAATTTAGGTGGCACAAAGTCTTTTGATTTTAGCGCACTGACTAAATCACTTCCGCAAGTGATTAGCACGATTCAAAGTCTTACATCCAATAACGGTTTAAATTCGGATGCACTCAAGACTTTGATGACAACACTGCAACCACTCCTACAAAATTTAGGTAGCAACGCTGGCTCGACAGAGATGAATCAGTTGGTTCAATCATTACCTACAATTGTCAACAGCTTGCAAAGTTTACTGAGTAGTACAATAACCAAGGTAATCTTCCAGACAATATCAATAGTGCTGTAAATGCCATCAAACCACTGCTTGCTATGCTTGGAAGCGCAACAGGGGCAACAGATTCAACGCAAATTATTAATACACTCAGCCAAGTTTTAGAATATGCGCAACCCATTATTCAAATGATTGGGAGTTCGTCTTCTGGAAACATCGACTTTGGGCAAATTGCACAAGGTGCAACCAGCGCACTCCTACCTTTATTAGCTTCAATCGATAAAGACAACTCATCTATTGATATGGAACAATTGAGTCATGCTTTACCGACTGTGATTGGAAGTGTGACCAATCTAGTGACCGCCATTTCATCAGCTAACCAAGGGAATATCCCTGAGACCATTTCAGGGGTGATCAAAGGACTTAATCCGCTTTTAGATTTACTGGCAAAAAGTGATGTCATCAATACGGATCAGGCTCAAACCGTCAAAGCGATTTATGATGTATTAAATAGCGTGAGCACCATTTTGGATGTGGTTAACAATCCATCCTTACTGACGCTTTAAACTGATTTAAATCAAGTGATTGATTCATTGAAACCAGTCATTGCTCTGATGGACAGTAACGGTGAAGCGACTCAGTTCCTCGATCAACTCACCATTCCAAATATTGGCGATTTGCTCGGCAATCTTGCTCCTGAAAAAATTGATTTTGGTTCTTTCACGGATCAATTCAACCAATTGACTGAAAACCTCTAGGATCAATTACCGAATATTAATGACCTATTGGAAAATTTAGGTTCTGCTCAAGGTGATTTTGATATCTCCACCATCATCCCAAGTATTAAAGATACGATAGGAAATATCCTCTACCCAGTTATGCCGCTAAACACATTACAAGCCGATAGTATCAACCCAGTGTTGAATATTATTGATATTCAACAACAGAGCTATATTTAAACATTGAATATCTTATAAAAAAAGCGCGCCATTAGGCGTGCTTTTTTAAAACAGTATGACTCAAAGCTTTTACACTAAAGATTTATACGCCACGCCAATCTACCCGTGCATTACGTTCTGTTTGGTATATACGTTGCACATATTGACCTAAAGGCAAATCGCTCAAATAGGCTTTGTAAGCTTTAAACTCTTCTGACAAGGTTTCACCATGCTCTTTTTCCCACGGTGTTCCAACAATCTCTAATAACGGCGCCAACATTGAACACACTGCAATATCAGCCAAACCTAATCGATCGCCAACAAAATAGCGCCCACCTTGTTCAATTAGACGTTGATTTAAATCAACCACAATTTCATCCAATCGTTCACGTGATGCCGCAACCTTATCCGTATCAAGTTGATAACCTTTTGAAACCAAAGCTTTAATAATAGGTTTAGAATATTTTTCAAATTGACGTAAATATCCCTTCTCACCAATCAAAATATCAAGTGATTCTTCACTTTCATTCAACGCATGTGCAAGCCCCCAACGACGAACATGCTGTCCAAGTTCAATAGACAATTCGTTGATCGCCAAAGCTTGTTCACGCAGTTTTGTATCAGAGCGTATTAAACTATGTTCAGGATAAGTCTGATCTAAATACAAGGCAATTTGGGTTGAATCCGCGATCCATATGTCTTGATCACGTAAAATAGGTAATTTGTTCTGCCCTGTTTTTAACTGAGCAAATGCACGATGCACACCTGGCATCAAATTATGCGCAACATAATCTAATTCTTTATGATCAAGCAACCAGCGCGCCTTTTCACAAAAATGTGAGAGTGGAAACTGGTAAAGAGTCCGCATAAATGCTCCGATTTTTTGTTGTAACTGACTTTTAAATAAGCCAGCTATTTTAGTTAGATACTTTAGTCAGTGTCTTATTGAAACACAATGTCATTTTCACGCCAAATTGCTTAATGTATTGTCACCTAACACCGCATTGAAACGCCTAAATCATGATTTTTACGGCGCAAATTTGCCGAGCCCGAATTCACTCTGCATATCACCTGACTTTGTCAGTGCTTTCATGTAAAATCAGTGCCAATTTTTTTATAATACTGTGTGAGTTATTTCATGGGTTTTAACTGTGGTATTGTCGGCCTGCCAAACGTTGGTAAATCAACGCTTTTTAATGCATTAACTAAAGCTGCGATTGCTGCTGAAAACTTCCCATTCTGTACCATCGAACCAAACACAGGTATCGTTCCAGTACCTGATCTTCGCATGGACAAACTTGCAGAAATTGTAAAACCTCAACGTGTTGTACCAACCACCATGGAATTTGTGGATATTGCAGGTCTTGTTGCTGGCGCTTCTAAAGGTGAAGGCCTCGGTAACCAATTCTTAGCTAACATCCGTGAAACTGATGCGATTGCACACGTTGTACGTTGTTTTGAAGATGAAAACGTAATTCACGTTAACGGTAAAATTGATCCGCTTGATGATATCGCGACCATCAATACTGAACTTGCACTTGCTGACTTAGAAGCGGTTTCTAAAGCAATTACGCGTCTTGCAAAATCTGCAAAAGGTGGCGACAAAGAAGCTATTGCAACTAAAGCCGTTTTAGACAAAATTTTACCATTACTTGATGAAGGTAAGCCTGCTCGTGCCGCTGATCTTGATGAAGATGAACGTAAATTAGTTCGTGGTTATGGTTTCTTAACACTTAAACCAACAATGTATATTGCCAACGTTGCTGAAGATGGTTTTGAAAATAACCCACATTTAGAAGCTGTTCAAAAATTAGCAGCTGAAGAAAATGCGATTGTTGTTCCACTTTGCAACCAAATCGAAGCTGAAATTTCTCTACTTGAAGATGAAGATCGCGCTGAATTCCTTGAAGCCTTAGGCATGGAAGAACCAGGCCTAAACGTAGTGATTCGTGCAGGTTATGGCTTACTTGGTCTACAAACCTACTTCACAGCAGGCGTACAAGAAGTTCGCGCATGGACTGTAAAAATCGGTGCGACAGCTCCTCAAGCAGCGGGTGTGATTCACACTGACTTTGAAAAAGGCTTTATCCGTGCTGAATGTGTTGCTTATGACGACTTCGTACAATACAACGGTGAAGCTGGCGCTAAAGAAGCAGGTAAATGGCGTCTAGAAGGTAAAACTTACATCGTTCAAGATGGTGATGTTCTCCACTTCCGTTTCAACGTGTAAGTTGTATCCATTAAAAAAGCCAGCGTTATGCTGGCTTTTTTATGTGCTGAAAATAATATTTTTTTGACTACATTTTTAACTAGGGTCTGTTGACATTTCATAATGGTAGCCAAATAAAGATACAAGCTAAGGCAACAGAATTTTCATAGCTTTGCTTTAGCTTGTCATAGCGTGTGGCAATTCCTCTAAATTGCTTTAATCTAGCAAAGGCATTCTCAATTAAGTGCCTGATTTTATAAAAATACCAATCCACATGATCATTATTTGAAAGCGTATTGGATTTCTTGGGAATATTAGCTTGAGTCCCCGTTTTTTCTATCTG
>NZ_LZDS01000013.1 GCF_001678755.1 Acinetobacter gandensis | reverse complement strand
AATTACTTCGAACAGTTAAGCGTTTAGGCAGGACACTATGGAAAAAATGGTCAGGCTATCATCGGCGAAGTTTGGTTGAAACTAAGATGCATTGCATCAAATTATTAGGAGATAAACTCAGTGCAAGGAGTTTTGATAGCCAAGTGAATGAGATCCATGCACGTGTAGCAGTCCTCAACCGATTTACGGAATTAGGTCGATCACTTACCCAAGTTATGCCTTAAATTTGGCTCAATTAGGGGCGCTTTGCATTTCAAATCTTTGTGCAACAAAGCCCCTATCAAATAGATTTAAACACTTATATGTTATTACCCATATTCTAGTGTTTATTTTTAAATTCTGTTTTGAGTCATTTCCCCATTGACGAGTCTCAGCAGGTTCAGTGGATTCTCATCTCTTAATGCTTCAGGCAACAGACTTTGCGGATAGTTCTGGTAGCAGACCGGACGTAGATAACGGTCAATCGCCAAAGTTCCCACAGAAGTACCACGTGCGTCTGAAGTAGCCGGATAAGGTCCGCCATGTACCATGGCATCACAGACTTCTACACCGGTTGGATAGCCATTCAACAATAAGCGGCCTGCCTTTTCTTCCAATACCGGTACTACATCGGCAAACTCCACCAGATCCGATTCATCCGCAATCAGTGAAGCTGTTAACTGTCCATTCATGCTGCTTAAAGCCTGTAGTAACTGGGCTTTGTCTTCTACTTCAATCACAATCGTAGTGGGTCCAAAGATTTCTTCTTGCAGAAGTTGATCACCAGCAAGCAGCAGTTCAACCTCTGCTTTGAAGAGTTGCGGTAATGCCTGCTCCCCTTGTTGCTCCTGACCGGCCAGGTGCTGAATGCCGGAATGCTCGGATAAATGCGATAAGCCAGAAACATAGCTGTTTAATGTCCCTGCATTGAGCATGGTTTGAGCCGGCTTGTTTGCCATGATTTCACTGAGCTGTTCAATGAGCCGTGTATATTCAGGTGATTTAATTCCCAGGATCAATCCTGGATTGGTACAGAATTGGCCACAACCCAGTACTACTGAATCTGCCAGCTCCTGGGCAATCTGATCACCACGGTTTTTTAAAGCTTCAGGCAGCATCAGCATCGGGTTGATACTGCTCATTTCAGCAAAGACCGGAATCGGCTGTGGACGTGCTGCTGCCATATCGCATAGTGCACGGCCACCTTTGAGGGAACCGGTAAAACCGACGGCCTGAATTAATGGATGTTTCACCAGTAAGGCACCGACAGCATTACCATAGATCATGTTAAACACCCCTTTGGGCATGCCTGTTTTCTCAACGGCACGTTCAATGGCCTGAGCCACATAGTCTGCAGTGGCCATATGCCCGCTATGGGCTTTGACCACCACAGAACAACCTGCTGCCAATGCAGAAGCGGTATCACCACCGGCGGTCGAGAATGCTAAAGGGAAGTTACTTGCCCCAAAAACGGCAACTGGCCCTACACCGATTTTAATCTGACGCAGGTCTGGTCGTGGCAAAGGTTGACGCTCTGGCAGTGCGGTATCAATTCGGGCACCCAGGAAATCACCACGGCGCAAGACTTTAGCGAACAAACGCATTTGCCCGCTGGTACGGCCACGTTCACCTTGCAGCCGGGCAATGGGTAAAGCGGTTTCTTGAGAAATCGTATTGAGGAAGTCTTCACCAAGTGCATCGAGTTCATCTGCGATAGATTCTAAGAATAGAGCCCGCTGTTCAGGGGAAGTATGGCGGTAGGTTTTAAAGGCAGCATGGGCAGCTTCCACGGCCTGGTTGACTTCCTGTTCGGTGGCCTGAAAGAAGTCGAAAGTCAGGGTTTCACCGGTGCTGGCATTCAGGCTTTTCAGGACTTTATCACCTGCAGCGCTACGGGTGCCAGCTATAAAGTTGTGGCCAATTGTATTCATAATATTAATTCCTTAAAGAGTAATGATTGAGCCAATTGGTAGTTCAGGTTGAGTAGATGCGAGTTTATTTATCAATGGTTGACCAAACTCTTTCATTTCAATTTCAAATTCATCACCAATTTCAGCTTTCATACCGTCTGCAAAAGACAGTGTGGCTGTTCCGAAATAATGAATATGGACATCCCCAGGCTTGAGGAACTGTTGGTATTTGAAATGGTGATATTCAAGATTAGTCAGGCTATGACACATATTGTCTTCACCTGAAAGAAACTCTTTTTCCCAAATTACTTCCCCATTACGTTTTAAACGACTTTTACCTACAAGGTGCTTAGGCAGATCGCCTGTTCTTAATTCCGGACCATAACTGCAGAACCGTAATTTTGAATGCGCAAGATATAAATAGTTACGGCGCTCCATAATGTGGTCTGAGTATTCATTGCCTAGTGCAAAACCGAGACGGTACGGCTTTAAATCTGGACCGATTACATATAAACCGGCTATTTCTGGCTCTTCACCCCCATCCTCGGCAAAAGGAGGCAGTGGTAATTCTGTACCAGGACGTACAACGATTGAGCCATCTCCTTTATAGAACCATTCTGGCTGTGCACCTACCTGACCTGCTTCAGGTTTACCTTTTTCTACTCCCCACTGGAACATGCGCATGGTATCCGTCATAGACGCTGGATCATTCAGATTCTGTTGATGCATTTTGTCGCGCGTAGATGCTGATCCTAAATGGGTTAAACCTGTGCCTGAGATAAAACAGTGCGCAGCATCAGGATGATCTAAAGGAGGCAATACTTTGTGATTATTTAATAGCTCGACATAGTCATAACGTTGTTCTGCAAAACCTAATGCCTCAACTTGTTTTTCGAGTGAAAGACCTTTTTCAATAGCTAAGAGTGCAAGCTCACGAACTGTAGTTATTTCCTTAACCTTTAGTACCTGATTGTTTTCTACGATACCTATCGCACGTTGATTAGAATGATCTTCAAACTGAATAATATTCATGCTGCTATCCTTTAGCATTTTCATTAATGTTCATTGTTTTAGATTTTTTGGTTTCAAATTTTGCATAGACGAAATATGTCAAAATCAAACCAAAAATCATGACGATTGTTAAAAAGTACAAACCTGAAGCCATATTGCCGGTATATTGTTTTAATAAACCGATACCAAACGGGCCGATATAACCACCTAGGTTTCCAACAGAGTTAATAAGAGCAATCCCTGCTGCTGCACTGGCACCTGTCAAGAAGCGCCCAGGAAGTGTCCAGAACACAGCCGTGGTTGAAAATAGAGCGAACGCTACAACAGAAAGTGCAATGAGCTGCATTACAGGCGAAGTCAACCAAGCGCTAAAGAACATGCCACAGGCGCCTAAGGCATATAGGAAGCTAAGATGTCCATAACGGTCATTTAATTTATCTGTACTGCGAGGGATAATAAGCAGACCAATAATCCCGAAGATATAAGGGATACTAGAGAGGAAGCCTACTTGTAGATCTGAACCACCACTAAATTGCTTAATAATGGTAGGTAACCAGAGGTTTAGTCCATAAATACTTAAAGTGACCGGTAAATAATATAAAGCCAGAGTTAGTACACGTTTATCTTTTAAAGCATGAAGCGGATTTCCATGACGTGTTTGATCATATTCAGCCTCATCTTTAACTAATTCATTTTTAAGCCAGTTCTTTTGTTCATTACTCAGCCATTTTACAGCGCTGATATTATCTGGAAGATAAAGCAAGGTAGGTAAAGACAGTAATACTGCTGGTAACCCGACCATTACAAACAACCACTGCCAGCCATGCATATTGGCGATACCGTCCATCCCTAATAATGCACCTGCTAAAGGCCCTGCTACCATCATGGCAATCGGTTGTGACAGGATAAACATCCCCATGATTTTTCCACGATGACGCACCGGATACCATTGGGTAATCAGATACAATATTCCTGGGAAGAAACCTGCTTCAGCCACACCCAGTAAAAATCTGAGAATATAAAAACTGTGTGGCCCTTGAATGAGTGCCATGGCCATGGTAATTAAACCCCATGTCAGCAAAATTCGTGCAAACCACTTTCTAGCGCCGAATTTATCTAATAATAAATTACTCGGCACCTCGAATAGAAAATAACCAATAAAGAATAAGCCTGCACCTAATCCATAAGCCGCATCACCTATTCCTACATCAGCACCCATATGTAAATGGGCAAAACCGACTGCAGCACGATCAATATAAGCAACTAAATATAAGATCACTAAAGCGGGTATTAACTTAAATGTTACCTTCCTAATGACATCTTTCTCGAAATCCATATTCGACTCCATATTTCCATTTTTAGTTTTAGCTTCATGCTTAGGGAGAAATCTGTAAGGACAAAATATAGTATTACTATTTAAGTTGTAAACCCTTTTAAAACTATTTTTTTTGTTGTATTTTAATTTTAATATTTTAAATAGTAATACTATATAGGGATATAGCGATGTCTAACAAAAAGCCTTTTCGTTCGGCAGCATGGTTTGGGACCACCGATAAAAATGGATTTATGTATCGTAGCTGGATGAAAAATCAAGGAATTCCTGATCATGAGTTTGATGGCCGACCAATTATTGGCATCTGTAATACCTGGTCAGAACTGACTCCATGTAATGCCCATTTTCGTAAAATAGCTGAACATGTAAAAAAAGGTATTTTAGAGGCTGGAGGCTATCCGGTTGAGTTTCCAGTTTTCTCAAATGGGGAATCAAATTTACGTCCAACTGCCATGTTAACTCGCAATCTGGCGAGTATGGATGTTGAAGAAGCAATTCGCGGTAATCCTATCGACGGCGTTGTCTTGTTAACAGGTTGTGATAAAACGACTCCAGCATTGCTTATGGGTGCTGCTAGTTGTGATATTCCTGCAATTGTGGTGACCGGTGGCCCCATGTTAAATGGCAAGCATAAAGGTAAAGACATTGGCGCCGGTACGATTGTCTGGCAAATGCATGAAGAATTAAAAGCCGGAAAAATTGATCTAAATGAGTTTTTATCTGCGGAAGCTGGTATGTCACGTTCTGCAGGAACCTGTAATACCATGGGTACTGCTTCTACTATGGCCTGTATGGCAGAGGCATTAGGCACGTCTTTACCCCATAATGCTGCAATCCCAGCAGTGGATTCTCGTCGTTATGTATTAGCGCATTTGTCTGGCATGCGCATTGTAGATATGGTGAAAGAAGACCTTCGTCTTTCTAAAATTTTAACTAAAGAAGCCTTTGAGAATGCTATTAAGGTTAATGCGGCAATTGGTGGTTCAACCAATGCTGTTATTCACTTGAAAGCGATTGCTGGCCGTATCGGGGTTGATCTGGAGCTGGATGACTGGAATCGTGTGGGTCGTGGTATGCCAACGATTGTTGATTTACAGCCCTCAGGCCGCTTCCTGATGGAAGAATTTTATTATAGTGGTGGCCTACCAGCAGTATTACGTCGTATGGGCGAAAGTAATCTGCTCCCACATCCAGATGCATTAACCGTTAATGGTCAGAGTATTTGGGAAAACTGTGAAAACTCGCCTATCTATAATGATGAAGTAATCCGTCAAATTGATAACCCACTTCGTAATGATGGCGGCATGTGTATTCTTAAAGGCAATTTGGCGCCAAAAGGTGCTGTATTAAAACCCTCTGCGGCCTCCCCTGAATTAATGAAACATCGTGGACGTGCCGTAGTCTTTGAAAACTTTGATGACTATAAAGCTCGTATCGTTGATCCGGATCTGGATGTAGATGAAACTTGTGTCCTTGTACTGAAGAATGCTGGCCCAAAAGGTTATCCAGGCATGGCTGAAGTCGGCAATATGGGATTACCTCCAAAAATTCTGGCAAAAGGAATTACCGACATGGTGCGGATTTCTGATGCGCGAATGAGTGGGACTGCATATGGTACTGTAGTCTTACATGTAGCACCGGAAGCTATGGCCGGCGGCCCTTTGGCTGCTGTCCAAAATGGGGATTACATTGAACTCGATGCTTATGCTGGAAAATTACACCTGGATATTTCTGATGAAGAATTGCAGCAACGTTTAGCTAATTTACCAGAACCACCAAGACCAAGCTTTATTGGGGGCTATCGTCAGCTCTATGTAGATCATGTACTTCAGGCAGATCAAGGCTGTGACTTTGATTTTCTGGTAGGTTGCCGAGGCTCTGAAGTACCCCGACATTCACATTAAGTGCCTAAAATTTAGATGATCTTGTGAAATCATAAGGTCATCTATACCATAATGAGATCATAAATGGTCAATTGTAAAATATGAGTAATGCCGACTATAAAAATCCTGTTCCAAGTAAAAGCCAACATGCTCTTATTGTTCAGCAATTAGGTCTAAAAATAGTATCTGGCGAAATACCGGAAAATGCAAAATTGCCTTCAGAGGCAGAGTTATGTGAAGAATTTCAAGTCAGTCGACCGGTATTTCGTGAAGCTATTCGTGTTCTGAATGCCAAAGGTCTGACCTATTCTCGACCTAAAATTGGTACGGTTGTTCGCCCTAAAGATGAATGGCATTTACTTGATCCGGATATTTTATACTGGCTTATACAATCCACCCCTGAAAATGAATTTTTTAAAACTTTATCTACTGTACGTCGTGTATTAGAACCGGAATTGGCTTATATCGCAGCAAGTACGGCGACAGAGGAAGATATAGCACGCATTAAAAAAGCGTATGCAGGGATGGAACAGGCAGAAAGTATTGAAGAGTTTATCCAGCCGGATATTGACTTTCATCTTTCAATTGCCAAAGCAACTCATAATGATTTATTGGCATATATGTCAAAAATGCTGGTTTTACCTTTGCAGCAGTCAATCCAGGTTACCAGTTTAAGACCGAATTTACAGAACCATTCATTGCCTCGGCATAAAGCAATTTTAACTGCAATTGAAAATAAAGACCCTCTTTCTGCACGTCATGCCTCGCTGGTGCAGTTAGAGGATACTAAAATGGCATATGATTTGATTAAAAAATAAGTCATATGCAGTACCACTATGTAGATATTAAAGATTTATGAATACCGTAAAAGTTACCTGTGTTGAAAAAGGCGTATTACTGAATAAAGCATTTCAATTTAATTTCCCTGTTGAATACACTGAATATGAGCAGTTAAGTCAGCAACAGTTTTATGATCAGATCCATGATCAGGATGTGCTCATCATCAGTGACCTGAAAGTTGATGAACAGATTCTGAACAATAATCCGAACTTAAAATTACTGGCACTTTGTTCCACAGGTTACGATCATGTAGATGTCGATTTATTAAAGTCTAGAAATATCAAAATCTGCAATATTCGTGGTTATGCTGGCGATGCAGTGGCTGAACATGCATTTGTCCTGATGATGAACCTGATCAAAAATTTCGACTCCCAAGTTAAGGCTGTTCGAGATGGGACCTGGTCAAATAGTCCAGTATCTTTCTATCTTGCAGCGCCCATTCGTGAACTCAAAAATAAAAATCTGGTCATTGTGGGCAAAGGAGAAATTGGTCAATCGCTTGCAGAAAAAGCACAAGCATTTGGAATGAAGGTTATCTTTAGTGAGCGTAAGCATGCCACGACCTGTCGTGAAGGATATGTTCCATTTACACAGGCAATTCAGCTTGCTGACGTACTGTCCTTGCACTGTGAATTGAATGACGAAACACGATATATGATTGATCGTACTGTGCTCAGTCAAATGAAAAAAGACAGTATCTTGATTAATGTAGGCCGTGGCGGTTTGATTCATAGTGAAGATGTGGCAGAAGCATTAACGAATCAACAAATTGCAGGTTTTGGCGCGGATGTACTGGATCAGGAACCTCCTGCAGCAGATCATCCTTTGTTAAAACTCAAGCATCCAAATGTTATGATCACAGCGCACATTGCTTGGGCCACGGATGAAGCCCAAGAGCGACTGTTTTCTATTTTAGAGAATAATGTAAACCAGAATATTCTATGTCATGATCAGAATCTAGTTTAGTCCAGAGATTAGCCAAGAAAATAAATTATTCTTCAAAAAAGGCTGTTCATCCCAATGAACAGCCCTCTAAATATCATTAATGATACATCTCTTCTTTAATTTTCTTATATTCCACAGTTGAAATTTATAATAATTAAACAGGTTTTAAATGATCTTTCTTATCCAAATAACCCAAGATAACTTGCAGCAACACACCAATCAGTGCACAGACTGACATTAAGATGAAGCACAAGGTATAACCGGTTGCATTATGCCAACCACCAAAACTTGTCAGCAATGAACCCATTAGAATCGGTGCAATAGCCCCACCTACATACAGTGCAACAGTAATAATACTATTAGCTGTCCCCATGGCATCCTGCTCAGCATAATCTGATGCCGTAGCATAATAAATTGGCCAGATTGCATTAGCAGAAAAACCAAAAATTAATTGAATAATAATGACGGAAACCACTCCTTGGGTTAAACAGAAACTGGCGATACCAACGGCCATCCAGATACCACAAAGAATGAGGGTTTTACGACGCCCGATTTTATCGGACAAAGATGGCCAGAAAACTTGCCCCATAATCCCTGTAATCGTAAATACAGCACTTAAACCTGCAGCTTTGGCGAGATCCATTCCTACAATATTGTAGAGATAGGCTGGGAAAATAGTCAGGAAGCCCAAATAAACCACATGAGTAATCAATGTACTACCAGCAGTAAATAAAATACCGCGTGACTTTAATGTCTTTTTTAAAGCACCCTTCTTCACTTGAGTTGGATTTTTAGCTTTAGTTTCTAAACATGGATTTTCTGTAGGGGGAGTAAAACCTTGATCTATACACGCATCATGAAATTCATCATAGTGTTTCTTGTTTGAGTAAATAGCCCAAAATGTTAATACTGGCACTGAAATCATGATGCCGAGATAAAATGCATAACGCCAGTTTTCAGGACCGAAATAATAAATAATTGATGCCATCACTACCCCACTCAGCATTGCGCCAACGGGATAACCGGCATGATGGGCACCGATTGCAAAACCTCGGTGCTCTTTAGGCCACCATTCTGCGGTATTACTCACCCCAATTGGTTCAGCTACACCACAACCAATAGATACCAGAATCCGTAAAAGAACAAACTTATAAAAAGTATTACTGAATGACATGATGCCAGAGAGTAAGGAAAGAAAAGTAAATCCGACAATCAAAGGCCACTGGAATATTGCACGTTTCCAGCCTGGTGCTTTTAAATCACAATAGGCACTTACGGGAATACTAAGTAAAGCTAGAGACACTGTAATAGCAGCAATGGTATAGCCCCACTCTGTGGGTGTAAGAGAGAACTCTTCACAAATCATATTAGCTGCACGAAAAATCAATTCACGGTCATAGGCAATCACCAACCAGATTAGCCAACAGACTACAAGCGATACCCATGAATGCCGATGAACTTTTTTTAAACTCATTCTATTTCCCTATTTATTAACCATTTAAATATGGTTAATTCCATCCATTTTTATTCTGAATAATTTTATTTATTAGAAAGTCCCTCTATTAAATAAAATATAGAAAAATATAGTTCTATAGATTTTTAAAATCCAATTACATTTTGCCAGTACGTGATAACCCTGCACTATCACTATTATTATTTCTCAGCAAACCAATGATTTAGAAATAGATATAAAATATGGAATATATTTTTTATAGTTAAAATAAAGAGATTTAAAATAAAAAACTGGCTATTTAAGAGCCAGTTTTTTATTTTATAAAAGTATAACTATATCTCTATATTATTAAGCCTTTTTATTTCACGAATTAACCCTGAATGGTCTAAGGCTCCATCACCATTATGGACCATATCTGAAAAGAGCTGATTTACCAATTCTGCTATTGGCAATTTTAGGTTTAATTCCTTCGCATAATTTACAGCGGTATGAGTATCTTTTAACTGCGTTGTCGCAGCCCCTCCTGGTTCAAAGTTTTGCCTTAATATACGATCACCATGCTGTTGCAAAATAGGAGAATCAGCAAATCCCCCAGTCAATGCTTGTTTGACTTTATGTGGATTTGCTCCTCCTTGCTGAGCGAAAAGCAATCCTTCTGCAACGGTGGCTATCGTACTCGCAACAATCATCTGGTTAACCAGTTTAGCTAGCTCTCCACATCCGGCAGCGCCCACCAACACTGCTCTACCCATACAATTGAGAACTGCTTGAGCTTCAGTAAAAGTATCTTCTTCGCCCCCCACCATAATGGCAAGAGTTGCATCTTTTGCACCTTTTTCTCCTCCTGAAACCGGAGCATCCAGATACCTTAATCCTAAAGATAAACATTGTTCATTCTGATGTTTTGCAGTTTCTACCGGGATTGAACTCATGACAATCACAATACTATTTTTCTTTAGTTCAGAAACTGCTCCAGCTTGTTGAAACAGAACTTCATCACAGGTTTTTCCATCACTCAGCATTACAATCAGAAGCTCAACATCTTTACCTACTTCCGATAGCTGATGACAGGCTTTTGCACCTGCCTCTTCTAATCCTTTCAATTTAGAGAGGGTCCTGTTCCATACCTGAACCTGGTGACCACCCTTGATTAAATTCATAACCATAGGTGTGCCCATAATACCGGTTCCCACGAATCCAATCCTTGCCATGCTTTATACTCCTTGATTGGGTTGGGCTTTGAGGTTTAATTTTTCTTTTGCTACCTGCTTGCCATTTAAATGGGCAAGCACCAGTAATCCGATCCCACCAATAGCAACAAACCCAGCGATAACTAGAAATGCAATGGTATAAGTACCCGTAGTGGTATATAGATAGCCAGTTAAATATGGGCCTGTAAATCCACTTAAATTACCTACAGAGTTAATTAGTCCAATACCAGCAGCAGCACCTACGCCTGTTAATGTTTGGCCTGGGAGCGTCCAGAAAATATTGATTGCACTAAATACTCCAATTGCCAGGAAAATAAATCCGACGATAATGGCCCATGGCTGGTTCACAAGTAGTGCGATTGCAATAGCACTCGCTGCCATAAGTGCTGCACATGCACCATGCTTATGTCGCTCCTGTTTACGATCCGAGCGACGGCTCCATAAAATCATGCCTACAGCAGCAAATGCATAAGGAATTGCAGTTAAAAGACCATTCTGAATTAAGCTGATTTCCATCCCAAACGTATTCCGGAATGACTCCAGCACACTTGGCAAGAAGAAAAACATTGCATTCGATCCAGACGTAATCCCAAAGTAAACAATTGCCATAACCCATACCAACGGATTTTTAAAGACTTGTTTGATAACGGTTGATTTACTTAGATGGGCATCTGCATGTTCAGTTTTTTCACGCTCTTCTTTTTCTAATGTATTCATTAACCATTGACGTTGATCAGCAGTGAGCCATTGAGCTTCTTTGGGTGTATTGGTTAAGTATTTAAGGCAAATGATACCTAGAATGATGGATGGAATACCCTCAAGCACATACATCATGCGCCAGCCTTCATAACCGATAGTATCACCCCATTGCATGAGTCCAACTGAAATAGGTGCACCAACAATCTGGGCTATCGGCAACCCTAAATAAAATGTAGCAAATACACGCGCACGATACCGTGCTGGAAACCATAAAGTAAGATAGAAAATTACGCCCGGAAAAAAGCCAGCTTCAGCAATACCGAGTAAAAAACGAAGAACGATAAACTGGGTTCCATTCTGAATCAGGCCCATTAAAGCAGCAATGATTCCCCATGTAATCATGATACGTGCGATCCAGATTCTGGCACCGAACCGATGCAGAAGTACATTACTCGGAACTTCTGCAATAAAATAACCAAGGAAAAAAATTCCAGCGCCTAAACCGAAGATAGTTTGAGTGATTCCAATTGCATCATTCATATGCAAGGCGGCAAAGCCGATATTTGTTCTATCTAAAAATGCCATTACAAATAGAATAATAAGAAAAGGAATAATTCTTTTTGAAATACGTTTAATGGTTTGCTCTTCCAGAGCAGATTTAGCTTGAATATCTTCCATAATACTGTCTCACTTTAATTAGCTATCTCAGCTATTAATTCTTGGGTATCTTCAATATGTGCCTGGATGATGCTTTCAAAATTCTTATCAGCTTTGAACCCAAGTGATTCAGCGTATTCAGCTTTAACCTTTACTGGCCAACTTTGCACAATGCGTTGGATCGTTTTATCTTCTTGCCATTTCACAAGATCTACTGCAGATTTTCCTGCAACTTTTTCTAGAGCTGCCAGCATTTGCTGAACAGTAACCGTTAAACCGGGTAATGGAATAATGCGCTGATCGGATAACCGGTCGGGAGAAATGACTGCTGCATGAATCATTGAGTCAACACAGCGACGTGGAGAGGTGATAAATACTGGCGTATCAGCCTGGACAGGACAAACCGCGGGCTCACCTTTGAGCGGTTCACGAATGATCGAACTAAAAAATGTTGAAGCAGCTTTATTGGGCTTACCTGGACGAACAACAATTGTAGGTAAACGTAATACTCGCCCATCAATGAAGCCTTTACGTGAGTAGTCTGAAACAAGTAATTCGCCTACCGCTTTTTGCATGCCATAGGACGATTTAGGTGTGACGACCGTGTCATCTGTAACTACTTCTGGTAATGCACCTCCAAATACAGCACAACCGCTGGCAAAAATAAATCGGGGTTTGATCCCGTGCTGTCTTACCGATTCAAGTAAGGTCAACAAACCATACAAATTGACTTCCATACCTAGGTCAAAATCAGCTTCCGCGGCTGAACTTACCACAGCAGCTAAATGCCAAATGACATCTACATTTTTAGTAATTTCTAATACCTGTTTTTTATCAGTAATATCACCGATCACAACCTGAATTTTTGGATCTTCAGGAATGTCCTCTCCTGCAAAAGCATCGAATAATATGATTTTTTCTACGGATTGAGCAGCTTGTCCATCTAGTGTGATAGTCCCTAATTCCAAGATTTTTCTAGCTATCTGTTTGCCTATAAAACCAGTTCCACCAGTAATAAGTATATTCATAGGTAATCCTTCCCTAATTTATGAATCAGACGATTTACATCGTAGATGACTCAAATTAAGGAGGATGATTAATAATTACCAATGAATTATTCCTCAATATCGATAACTTTTTAATATCAATATAAATGCGTAATTCAATAGAAATTTATATTGAAAGACTTATATACCTAATTTTTATTATTTTTTATTTCAGAATATCGCTACTTTAGGTTTAATAACTTCTGTTTATCAAAGATTGATATTTAATCATTAGTAATTTTTTAAACTAAATTATAATTTACTTAGAAAGTATATTATTTTTCAATAAATTGAATGCCTATTAAATAGAGATAATCTTTCAGGATAACGTAAATGGAAATTAAAGTATTTGTTGATGTTAAGACACGTTTAGGTGAAGTACCGACATGGGATCCTGTTCGTCAACGATTATTTTGGGTAGATATATTTGACGGTCGTTTGTTTTCCTGTGATGAACAAGGTAAAGACCTGAAAGCTTGGGAAACCCTTCAAAAGATTGGATCTTACGCATTACGTGAAAATCATAATGGAGCAATTGTTGCTTTAGAAAATGGGCTGCATAGCCTAGATTTTGATACTGGCGATTTAGACTTTATTGATCACCCTGAACCAGATATGCCTTTTAATCGTCTGAACGATGGAGGTGTAGACCGACAAGGTCGTTTTGTTTTTGGATCGATGAACCGTATGGAAGAAGATAAAACCGCCTCTTTATATCGTTTAAATACAGATATGACGGTTCAGAAACTAGAAGAAAATATCAATACTTCAAATGGGATATGCTGGAATCCAAAAGGTGATAAGTTCTACTTTACAGATACCTGGCAAGGTGAAATCTGGTCATACGATTATGACAGTGCAGATACCGGTTTAACGAATAAACAGGTTTTTTGCAAAATCGATACGCAAGATGGCGGCTCAGCAGACGGATCAACTGTAGATAGTGAAGGTTATGTCTGGAGTGCGAAAGTATATTCAGGGAAATTGGTACGTTATGCGCCTGATGGCAGTATAGATCGAATCATTGAAATGCCGGTTAAAAAAGTGACCAGTCTGGCGTTTGGGGGTAAAGATTTAGATGTGCTCTTTGTTACCTCTATGTCTCAACCTCCGCTACCACGTTTTCCTGGAGACAATCAGTTGCGTGGTAGTGTATTTGCCATTTATGGATTAGGGATCCAAGGTGTCGCCGAAACATATTTCAAAGGTTAAATGCCATTTAATCACTTGGCTGATTTAATTAGCCAAGTGATATTTATAGCTAATTCTGCTTAGCCTTTCCTAATAAAATTTCTATAAATGTTTGTGCAATTTCTGAAATTGGTTCGTTTTTCCTCGTCAAAATACCGTAATCCTGGGCATCTAAAATCAACTCGGTTTCTATAATGCAAAGTTTCCCGTCTTTCACCTGTTGAGCGACCATTGCTTCAGGCAGCATAGCGACCATGGGAGCAGTTTGTATAATCTGTAGGAAAGTTTGCATGGACATGGTATTGACCGTATTCAAAGGGACTTTAACATTTGCGCGCATAAATGCCGCTTCCATACGTTCACGAATTGGTGTTCCTTTAGGGTAAACCACCCAAGGCCAATCCATGAGTTCGTTCAATTTACAAAATTTCTTTTGAGCATAGGGATGCTCATGATTAACCACAATACAAAAAGGCTCAGGTCCTAAGGGCTTAAAATCAAAAAATTGCTGTTGTGTTGCCTGGGTAAATCGGCCAACCGCTAAATCCAGTGTATGTTCACTGAGCATTTCCATTAAATGATCACTGGTCTGTTCAACAACATCAATGGAGAGTAATGGCCATTTCTTTTTAATCTCAATCACAGAATTTGGAATGACAGACGCGGTTGCAGCAAAAATTCCACCTACTTTAAGAAATCCATGTCCACCTAGTCTCAGCATTTCAATATCTTCAACAAAATGTTTGGCATCATTCAGGACCCGCTGTGCATAACAAATCACATGCTGCCCCAATGCTGTTACAGGCATACTTCTCGGTAAGCGTTCAAAAATAGTAAAACCCAGCATATTTTCAATTTCTTTCAGCATTTTACTGATCGCAGGCTGACTTAAATTCATCTGTTCAGCTGCTAAATGCATATTTTTAGTTCTTGCCAAAGTCTCTAATAAAACCAAGTGCCTATATTTGAACCAATTATTGAAACTCGAATAATTTAAGTCTGCCATTTAGAAATCCTTTTACCAATAACTACAGGTTATTAATTATTAAATTATTACCATTGGTATTTATTAGAAAGGAATTCTACGATGATTTCAATTATAAATAGAGTTGCTTTACATGAAATTTACATTAAATTCAGCCAATTCATTGCCAGTGGATGGTACACAAGGATGCTTAATTGGGCGAGCATGGGTACCACATAAAGTTGCTGGTCCATCGCCAGTGATTTTGAAAGGTAATCAGGTTTTTGATATTTCTAGTCATTTCAATACGATCTCCGAATTATTAGAAACTGATTCCCCGATCTCGGCTCTTGCTAAAATTGAAGGTCAATTGATTGGGAATATTGATGAAATTTTTGCAAATACTTTGCCTGAGCCAGATCCAAGTAAAGCTTATTTTTTAGCACCTATTGATCTGCAAGTGATTAAAGCTGCAGGAGTAACTTTTGCTGCAAGTATGCTGGAGCGCGTAATTGAAGAACAGGCTGCAGGAGATGCGGATAAAGCGCAACACATTCGGGAAATCGTACAGGGAGTGATTGGAGACAGTCTTAAATCTATTCAGCCTGGCTCTGTAAAAGCACTTGAATTAAAAAAATACTTAATTGAACAAAATATGTGGTCTCAATATCTTGAAGTTGGGATTGGCAGTGATGCAGAAATATTCACTAAAGCTCCTGTTCTAGCAGCCGTAGGAACAGGTCAAAATATTGGTATTCATCCAAAATCAGAGTGGAATAATCCTGAACCTGAAGTGGTTCTGGTTGCAAATAGCCAAGGTAAAATTTTAGGTGCGACTTTAGGTAATGATGTCAATCTGCGTGATTTCGAGGGACGTAGTGCCCTTTTATTGAGCAAAGCTAAGGATAACAATGCCTCATGCGCAATTGGTCCTTTCATCCGCTTATTTGATCAAACTTTTAGTTTGGATGATATCCGCTCATGTGAGGTAGAACTCAAAATTGAAGGAACGGATCATTTTGTCTTGAATGGTTTGAGTTCCATGTCTCAAATTAGTCGTGATCCAGAAGATTTAATTCAACAGACTTTAAATGAAAATCATCAGTATCCGGACGGATTTGTACTATTTTTAGGAACATTATTTGCCCCTACCCAAGATCGAGAAAAACCTGGAGCGGGCTTTACCCACAAAGTTGATGATGTCGTACGGATTCATACTCCTAAACTAGGCACTCTTTACAATATTGTAACGACCAGCGACAGAGCATCACCTTGGAATTTCGGCATCAACTCATTGATGCAAAATTTAAAGCAGCGTGAATTACTATAGTTTTCACATATTATCCCTAGGTTGAATGGTATTCCTAAATGATTAGCTTTAGGGTTGGTCTCTACCTTTCAAATAAATAACTGCTTCCCATATTGCTCATTTGCATAATATTAAAGTTAAGGATCTGGAAATGAATAATCAAAGTAAACGGATTTTTTTACGTAGCCAGGAATGGTTTGATGATCCAGAACATGCAGATATGACAGCTTTGTATGTTGAACGATATATGAATTATGGTTTGACACGTGATGAGCTTCAGTCCGGTCGACCAATTATTGGTATTGCACAGACAGGCAGTGATTTAACTCCTTGTAATCGTCACCACAAAGAATTAGCAGAACGCGTTAAGGCCGGTATTCGTGATGCCGGTGGTATTCCTATGGAATTTCCAGTTCATCCAATTGCAGAACAATCACGCCGTCCTACTGCCGCGCTTGACCGCAATTTAGCCTATTTAGGTTTAGTGGAAATTCTCCATGGCTACCCGCTTGATGGCGTGGTCCTGACCACTGGTTGCGACAAAACCACACCTGCCTGCCTCATGGCAGCAGCCACTACCGATTTACCGGCTATTGTTCTTTCAGGTGGACCTATGCTGGATGGCCACTATAAAGGTGATTTAATCGGATCAGGTACAGTGATCTGGCATGCACGAAATTTACTGGCTTCTGGTGAAATTGATTATGAAGGGTTTATGGAAATGACCACTTCAGCATCTCCATCAGTTGGGCATTGCAATACCATGGGCACGGCACTTTCCATGAATGCCTTGGCTGAAGCCTTAGGTATGTCTCTACCGACGTGTGCCAGTATTCCTGCACCTTATCGTGAGCGTGGTCAAATGGCTTATGCGACCGGTAAACGCATCTGTGAAATGGTTCTTGAGGATTTAAGACCCTCAAAAATTATGACCAAAAAATCCTTTGAGAATGCAATTGCTGTTGCATCTGCTTTAGGTGCCTCAAGTAATTGCCCACCTCATTTGATTGCTATTGCGCGCCATATGGGGATTGAACTTACATTAGATGATTGGCAACGTGTAGGTGAAAATATTCCACTTCTTGTGAACTGTATGCCTGCTGGAAAATATCTGGGTGAAGGTTTTCACCGTGCCGGTGGTGTACCAGCAGTGATGTATGAATTACAAAAAGCAGGCGTACTTCATGAAGATTGTGCAACAGTGAGCGGCAAGACTATAGGTGAAATTGCCAAGCAATCTAAAACTTCAAACGCTGATGTAATTTATCCCTTTCAAGAGCCGCTTAAACATGGCGCCGGATTTATTGTACTCAGTGGTAATTTCTTTGACAGTGCGATTATGAAAATGTCTGTTGTGGGAGAGGCTTTTAGGAAAACCTATTTGTCTAATCCACAGGATGAAAATAGCTTTGAAGCTCGAGCGATTGTCTTTGAAGGGCCAGAAGACTATCACGCCCGTATTAACGACCCCGATCTTAATATTGATGAAAACTGCATCTTAGTCATTCGTGGTGCAGGTACAGTCGGTTATCCAGGTAGTGCTGAAGTCGTAAACATGGCACCTCCTACAGAGCTGATCAAAAAAGGCATCGATTCTTTACCTTGTTTAGGTGATGGTCGTCAAAGTGGAACATCAGCCAGCCCTTCCATTTTAAATATGTCACCTGAGGCAGCTATTGGTGGTGGGATTGCATTGCTCAAGACCAATGACCGCTTAAGAATTGATTTAAATAAACGTTCTGTAAATGTACTTGTTTCTGATGAGGAATTAGAACGCCGCCGTCAACAATGGAAACCTGACTACCCTGCATCTCAAACACCATGGCAAGAAATGTATCGCAAGTTAGTAGGACAACTTTCTACAGGTGGATGTCTGGAACCAGCAACCTTATATATGCGTGTCATTAATGACAAAAACTTGCCCCGACATTCTCATTAAATCGAATCTAGGACTAATCAGATGAATACAATTGGCCACAACTTTATAGCGGGTACCCGTAGCGCTGCAGGTGATAAAGTCCTGAAAAGCCTGAATGCCAGCACCGGTGAAACCCTGACTTTCGACTTCTTTCAGGCCACCGAACAGGAAGTCAACCAGGCCGTGGAAGCTGCCCATGCTGCCTTTAAAACCTACCGCCATACTTCCCCTGAACAGCGGGCTCTATTCTTAGAATCTATCGCAGATGAACTCGATGCACTTGGTGAAGACTTCCTCAATACGATTTCT
>NZ_LZDS01000012.1 GCF_001678755.1 Acinetobacter gandensis | reverse complement strand
GAACCTCTGGTGTACCGGTTGTGACGCCAGTCGCATCGCCGGGTAGCTATGTTCGGAAGGGATAACCGCTGAAAGCATCTAAGCGGGAAGCCTACCTCAAGATAAGATTTCCCTAGGAATTTATTCCTCTAAAGAGCCGTTGAAGACTACGACGTTGATAGGTTGGATGTGGAAGTGCGGTGACGCATGAAGCTGACCAATACTAATTGCTCGTGAGGCTTGACTATACAACACCCAAACAGTTGTTGTATTTAAGCTCAATTGATTCGATATTAAGCAAAATAACTTGATTTAGTGAACGCTTAAGAACATTATATGCAACTCAAATAATCTGTTAATGAATTCTATTTGGTACGAAGTAAGGCATACACTGTAAAGCAGTTAAATAAGACCCGAACAAGTCCATAACAGTTGTGCTGGCGACAATAGCAAGAGTGAACCACCTGATCCCTTCCCGAACTCAGAAGTGAAACCTCTTAGCGCTGATGGTAGTGTGGGGTTACCCATGTGAGAGTAAGTCATCGCCAGCTCATTATTCGAAATCCCCCTAACTCTTATGAGATAGGGGGATTTTTTTATGCCTTAAAAATAGATAAGGGGAGTAGGCATTATACAAATACATCCTCTATTCAATTCTAGAGAGGGCTATACTGTTTCCATCTAAAATGGAAAGCTTATGTCTACTTCAGCCGATGAGCAAAGCTATATTGAGTATGGTTCACGTTCATTTCTTGCGATTTTATTCTCCCTATTCTTAGCAGGTTTTGCCATTTTTTCATCTTTGTACTGTGTACAACCGATGATGCCGATTTTTGCTGAGTTTTTTAAAGTAAGTCCGACCCATAGTAGTTTTCCACTTTCTTTTTCGACCATTGCACTCGCTACAGGGCTGCTATTTACAGGATTCATTTCAGATCGTTATGGAAGAAAATCTGTAATGGTTTGTGCTTTATTTCTAGCAGCACTACTTTCAATTTTAAGTTCGCTGCTTCCCATTTGGGAGGTGTTTTTAGCTAATCGTATACTGATTGGTTTAAGTGTAAGTGGTGTTGCCGCCGTTGCCATGACCTATATTGGTGAAGAAATTGCGCAAAAAGATATTGGTTTTGCGATGGGCTTATATATCTCAGGAACTGCTATTGGTGGGATGGGTGGACGGCTAATTGCTGGTGTATTGATTGACTATATTTCTTGGCAGTCGGCAATGATGATCATCGGTATATTAAACCTATGTATTGCTATCGCATTTTTACGATTGCTGCCAGCTTCTAAGCACTTCATTTCCTATCCAATACGCTTAGATCGGTTCTATCATTCTTTTATAAAAAATATTCAAGATAAAAAACTCAGAATCCTATTCATGCAAGGATTCATTTTGATGGGCTGTTTTGTTTCGGTCTTTAACTATATGAGCTATCGTCTCATAGATGCTCCGTTTCAATTGTCACAAACATGGATTGGCTTGATTTCAATTGCTTATTTGGCTGGTATTTATAGTTCACCACGTGCTGCACAGTGGGGAAGACGTTTTGGGCGTGAATATGTACTTATTGCAATGCTCTTTTTAATGCTAATTGGAATCAGCATTATGCTCATATCGTCATTAATATCTGTTTTAATTGGATTGTTGATATTTACATTCGCATTTTTTGCAGCGCATTCGACCTCTAGTAGTTGGGTTGCCGTGCAATCTTTGCAATATCGAGCGGTAGGTTCATCTTTGTATCTATTTAGCTATTACATGGGATCAAGTGTACTCGGTAGTGGCAGTGGAATGGTTTGGGAAAAAACAGGTTGGATTGGATTAAGCATATTTATTGGCTGTATTTTAATCGTTGGTCTTTGTTTAGCACTTAGACTTAAATCAATTAAATAATCTAATTTTGAAATGAATGATGTTTATTGGTCCGAATTCCAAGGCATATAAAAGATTTGAATTACTTAGTTGGATTTGTATAAATTATAATCAAGCAAGATGAATGGAATTCATGGTAAAATGATCGGCTTTCATCTTTGATCTAATTTAGATCTCCTATCATCTGCCAGCCGAGAATTGCTAGCCATGTCTACTGCTTATACTATGCAGACTGCGCCTAAAGCGTTGTTTGATTACGACAAATATTGGGCGTCATGTTTTGACCCTGCGCCATTTTTGCCGATGTCACGCGAAGAAATGGATCAACTCGGTTGGGACAGTTGTGACTTTATTTTAGTCTGTGGTGATGCGTACATCGATCATCCATCTTTCTGTTCAGGCATTATTGGTCGTACTTTAGAAGCGCAAGGCTTCCGTGTCGGTATTATCGCCCAGCCTGATTGGACTGATGTTGAAGCCTTCCGTGTATTGGGGAAACCCAATATTGCTTGGGGTGTGACCGCAGGTAACATGGATTCGATGATCAACCGTTATACGGCTGACCGTAAAATTCGTTCAGATGATGCTTATTCTCCAGACAATCAGCCAAATAAACGTCCAGACCGTGCGGCAACTGTGTACTGCCAACGTGTGCGTGAAGCCTATCCAGATGTTCCTGTATTACTTGGCGGTATTGAAGCATCACTACGTCGTATCGCGCATTATGACTATTGGTCAGATAAAGTACGTCGTTCAGTATTGATGGATTCTAAAGCAGATCTATTAATGTACGGTAATGGTGAGCGTTCAATCACTGAAATCATGCATCGTTTGGCACGTGGCGAAAAAATTCACGAAATTACTGATGTTCGTGGTACAGCGTTTATTGTCAATAAACATAATCGTGCCTCAAAAGCGAAGTTCGTAGAAATTGCATCGAATGATGTGGATACGGTTGGTCGCGTTGATCCAATCATCAATCCATATGTAATGACTGAAGACTTAGAAGGCTGTGAAATTGAGCAAGGTAAAGACCTAAGTCAATATCAAGGTTTCCAAAAAGAGCATGTGGCGAATCCAATTGTACGTGAAGGTGACAATTTAGATAATGACACGCAAATTGTACAATTACAGCCTGCATCAAAAGCCATTAAACACAAATTACCACCACGTGAATTGGCTGTAATTCGTTTACCTGCATTTGAAGAAGTATCGCAAGATCCTGTTTTATATGCTCATGCCAACCGTATTTTGCATTTAGAAACTAATCCGGGAAATGCCCGTGCCATGGTGCAAAAGCATGGAGAACGTGATGTTTGGTTGAATGCACCGCCGATTCCGTTAACCACGGAAGAGATGGATTATGTGTTTGATTTGCCATATGCACGTCTGCCACATCCAGCTTATGGCCAAGCACGTTTCCCTGCCTTTGACATGATTAAATTCTCTGTGAACATCATGCGTGGTTGTTTCGGTGGTTGTACCTTCTGTTCGATTACGGAACACGAAGGTCGTATCATTCAAAACCGTTCAGAAGAATCAATTTTACGTGAAGTAGAAAAGATTCGTGATACTGCACCTGGCTTTACCGGTATTATTTCTGACTTAGGTGGCCCTACAGCGAACATGTACCGCTTGGCATGTAAAGATCCTGAGATTGAAAAGAACTGTCGTAAGCCATCGTGTGTATTCCCAGGTGTATGTCAAAACCTACATACCGATCATGCTCCGTTGACGCAGTTGTATCGTAAAGCACGTGCATTACCAGGTATTAAAAAGATTTTGATTGGTTCAGGTTTACGTTATGACCTTGCTGTACTTAACCCTGAATATGTGAAAGAGTTGGTAACGCATCACGTGGGTGGCTACCTCAAGATTGCACCTGAACATACCGAAAAAGGCCCGCTCAATAAAATGATGAAGCCAGGTATTGGTACCTATGATCGTTTCAAACAAATGTTTGATCGTTTCAGTAAGGAAGCAGGTAAGGAGCAGTACTTAATTCCTTACTTCATCGCAGCGCATCCGGGAACGACGGATTACGACATGATGAACCTTGCAATTTGGCTGAAGAAGAATGGTTTCCGTGCCGATCAAGTACAGACGTTCTATCCATCACCAATGGCAACTGCAACAACGATGTATTACACAGGTAAAAATCCACTGGCGAAAGTGGCACGTTACACCGAACAAGTGGATATTGTGAAAGGTGAGAAGCGTCGTCGTTTGCATAAAGCCTTCTTACGTTACCATGATCCAAATAACTGGCCTATGCTTCGTGAAGCTTTGAAAGAAATGGGTCGCCAAGATTTGATCGGTAACTCAAAACAGCATTTGATTCCGACTTATCAACCTGCGGGTAGTGCTGAAGGGCAGTATCAGTCTGCGCGTAAAAAGAATTCGACACTTGCAGGTGATTCTGCAAAACGTACAGGCGAACAAGGCAACCGCGGCAAAGCTGCGCAATCACGTCCTTCAAATACCAAGAAGCGTCCTGAGCGTGGTCAAATCTTAACTCAGCATACGGGTTTGCCACCGCGTGAAACTGGCGATGCTAAAAAACCATTTGGTGGCCCGAAACCCAAAGGGAAATCAAAACCGAAATCGCGTGCTTAAAAAGGCATAGAAATAGATAAAAAGAGACACTTCGGTGTCTTTTTTTATGGCGAATATGGGTATGAAAGTTAATTGTGGCGGATTTTGTCAGTGAAAGTTCTGTATAAAACGATTTGTTGGCAAATAAATTAGATGGGTGAATGGCGAGATCGTCCTGAATTTTCAGCTGAAATAATATTGTGTTACAAGGAAAAATGTATATTTAATTTTAGTATCTTACTGAATTGCTAGCATAAAATTACAGCTTATCGGAATTGTCGGACAGTGATACTAAATGCACTTGCTGAGATTTTATTGAATGATCTAAAGTAACAATAAACAGGCGGGATACTGTTTTGACTCTGAACTGAAGTGGCATGAGATGTTAGCTATTAAAGCATTTGCAACTTTTTGTCAGATTAAACACACATTGTGTGAAAGTTAGAGTTATTTTTTTTAATAGGACATTAAAAAAATAATAGAGGTTATATACTGCTTCCCGATAAGAAGTATGTTTAATACCAAAAATATAAGAAATATAAAGGATTATGAGATGACTATATACATAGTAATTGGGAGTATCTTACTCTTCTGCATGCTCATAATGGCTTGGAAAAGCCTTGAGAATGATAGTAGACAGCAAGATAGCGCACTCAAGCAACGTGCAATTTTCAATATTAATGAGCAACTGACGTATACGCGTTTAAAAGAAATATTGCCGAAACATACGATATTGGCACATGTCTCATTTGATGCGTTGTTAACCACAAAGTATTACCGTACACGTAATAAATATCGCAATATGGTGGCGGATTTTGTTGTATTAGATGAACAACACCAGATTCAAGCTATTGTGGCTTTGGATGATCCAATGGTATTAAAACGCCTGCAACAATCCCAATATCAAGATGCGTTGTTGTCTTTGGCTGGTTACCGCGTGATTCGTTATGATGATGTTCCTGAGTATGTACAGCTACGTGAAGATTTCCTTCATGATCAAGCTGTAACTCGACCATTGGTTGTGGTAAATGATTTAAAAAAGTACCACTTGTATTCGGATCTTGAGCGTAAAAAAATCAAAATTATGGGTTCAAATTGATTTTTTATTCGAATATCTCTGTATGTTGAACGCATACAGCCCAAATAAAAAAAGCATGTCTTCGAGCATGCTTTTTTTATTTTAGATTTTATTTTATTCAGGTTTTATTGCGACAACGGTTAGTTCAACGAGTACACGTGGATCATATAATTTAGCTTCAACACATGTGCGTGGAAGTGCTTGAATGTCAGCCACCCAAGCGTCCCAAACTTCATTGAAAGCAGCATAGTCTTGTGTAATATCTTTGAGGTAAATCGTCACAGACATGATATGGCTTTTATCTGTTCCTGCATCGGCAAGAAATTGATCAATGATGTCTAAGGTTTGCTTCGTCTGACCGCGGATATCGAGCGCTAAGTCAGATGCTAATTGACCAGCCAAATGTACCAATTGTCCTGAAATTGCAATTTCAGAAAAGCGTTGTGAGACATGGAGGCGTTGTATGGTCATCTAAGAGATCCTGATTAGCGTTAAGCAATTAATCTTGTGTTTTAGGCATGATGGCAGCAACTGCCGCAGTCAGCAAGCAGCCAATGGCTAAATAAATAGCGACATATTGCCATGAACCATTACCCCAAATGACCAACGCTGCAGCAATCATCGGAGTAAAACCTCCCCCAATAATACTTGCGACTTGATAGCCTACACCTGCACCGCTGTAGCGATAGGCTGTACCAAACAAAGAAGTAAAAATTGGCTGATGTACACTGACTACCATATCATGAGCAATATTAGCCAATAAAATCGCGCCAATAATAATCATCCATGTATTTTGTGCATCGAGTGCCATAAAGAATGGGAAGGCCGATAAAGCACCAATTAACCCGCCTAAAACACACATTTTTCGATGGTCAAAACGGTCTGCAAGCCAAGCAAAAAGGGGAATGCTGAAACAGCTAATTGCACCCACCATTAAGGTAATATTGAGGAAGAATTGCTTGTCCATGCCTAATTGGATGGTGGAATAATTCAGTGCAAAGTTGGTGACCAAATACATGGTCAGTAATTCTGTTAGACGTAGAGCAATAATGTAGAAGAACGCTTTAGGATGCTGTGTGATGGCTTGCACAATCGGCAGTTTTTTCGGCTTAGCATCAGCTTCTATCACCTGTTCTACAAATTCAGTTGATTCATCTTGATCACGTCGAATCCACATGGCAATAGCAATCAGTACAATGCTAGCAATGAACGGAATTCGCCATGCCCATTCAGCAAACGCTTGTTCACCCAGAGTGGCAATAATAAGCGATACTGCACCTGTGGCTAAAACTAGTCCTACGCCATAACCAATCTGTACGCCACTGCTATAAAATGCTTTCTTGCCTTTAGGGGCATTTTCTACTGCCATCAGGGCAGCGCCACCCCATTCACCACCTACCGCAAAGCCTTGGATTGCTCTTAGCGTGACCAGTAAAATGGGTGCCCACCAACCAATTGCATCAAAATTCGGTAATAACCCGATACCAACGGTTGAAATCCCCATAAGCACAACCGTTAACACCAACATCTTTTTACGTCCGAGTTTGTCACCGAAGTGTCCAAACACAATGCCGCCTAATGGGCGGAATAAGAAGCCGACTCCAAAAGTGGCAAGCGCAGCAAGTGTGCCCATATTGTTGCCAATACTGGGGAAAAATTGATCTTTAAAGATGAGTGCAGCAACAATGCCGTAGAGGAGAAAGTCATACCAATCAACAACAGCACCAACAAAGCTACTTAGGGCTGCTTTACGTGCACGTTGTTCTTGAGGTTGTGAAGTATTTTGAGAGGGTGTAGCAGAGTTTGCAGAACGCATACAGCGGATTATTCCATGATTGACAACAGAGTTGCCCTGTAATATTCGGATTTGATCGTCACGCCAATCACAGGACAGCATGCTAAAAGTAAAGGTGATTTTTAGCATCTCAGCGCATACACGGATAATGTATTGCGCTGATAGAGTACTCTAATTTTATGTTTTGTGAATAGTAAATTGATTTAAATTTGTTCTTATGGCTAAAACTTATGCAATGTGGCGAGGCTGAACTAAATGTAGGTCAAAATAAAATGAGCCTTTCAAAGTAGTGAAAGCTGTGTTTCAGCATCATGTGCGGCCAATTGATAGACACCGACCCCAATCAGCCGAAATTGTAATTCTGGGGGAATTGACATCTCATTTAATAATTGTTGGATGACTTGTACCAAATCATCTCTTGAGGTGAGCGGGGTTTTAAAGCTTTTACTATGCTGTAGAACTTGGAAATTTTTGAGCTTTAATTTTGCAGATACCCCACGTGCAGTAAGCTGCTTTTTCTCCAAACTGTGCCAGACTTGGTCAATTAATTTAGGCCAATAGCTATGGCATTGTTCGAGAGTAAAATCATCATCGAAGGTGGTTTCTTTAGAAATTTGCTGACGTTCGCGTTCGGCTTGAACAGGGCGTTCATCTATACCTTGGGCATATAAAAACAGCTGCCGCCCATATTTACCAAAATGATGAATTAATACAGATTCATCAATTTTTTGCAAATCTCCCAATGTGGCAAGATCTAATGTTTTGAGCTTTTCTTGCATGACTTTTCCTACACCCGGTATCTTTTTTAGGGGTAAATCATGAATAAAGTTTAAAACTTGCGTGGGTTTAATCACACAGATGCCATTGGGTTTGTGCCAGTCGGAGGCCACTTTGGCTAGAAACTTATTTGGCGCAACACCGGCTGAAGCTGTTAAGCCTGTGCTTTGAAAAATTTCAGCTTGAATCCGCATTGCAACTTCTGTGGCACTCGGCACATGTTGAAAGTTTTCAGTGACATCCAAATAGGCTTCATCTAATGAAAGCGGTTCAATCGTATGTGTGTAACGGCGAAAAATTTGATGAATTTGAGCAGACACAGCCCGATATTTTTCAAAATTGGGTTCAATTACCACCACCTGTGGGCAGATTTTGCGTGCCTGTGACATCGACATTGCAGAACGCAAACCAAATTCACGTGCAGGGTAAGATGCTGCACAAATCACTGCACGTGGATGATGTGAGGACACCACCACAGGGAGGTGTTTCAAATCAGGCCGGTCACGTAGTTCGACTGACGCAAAAAAAGCATCCATATCGATATGTATGATTTTCCTCATGCTCACTTTATGTTTGGTTTAACTAACACAATTGAGTATCGCATAGACTGATCTTGCTCAATAGCTCGTGCTTCAGCCCAAACGACACAGGTTGACTCAGTAAAACGACTTGTACATGTTGTTGTTCTGCTGCTTGAATTAATCGATTTAAACTCTTTGGCGTGTTATCGGCGAAGCGAGGTAAAAACTCAAGTTCCGGTTCAATTGGAGTAAAAAAGTTATCCCAATGTATTGGAATCACTGTTTTGGGTTGTAGCGTTGCCAAGGTTTCCTTTAAATAATTTTGTTGAAATTGTTCAGATTGCTTGGAAAGTTGCGCAATGCCTAAAAACAAGGTATCGACTTTTAAATGTTGAAATTGCTTTGGTATTGCTCCGGTACTGGCTTTGACCAAACTCACATGTTCGCCATGTTGAATTAAATAATCAAAGGAGCCACCTTCTTTAAAACTGGGAAAACGGGTCGGTAACGTTAGCGGTGTAGTAATTTCTTCTCCAAGATCATTATTTACCACTGTAGGAGGTGTGTGTTGAGACGGAATAGCAGTGACTGTGAATGCACCAAACTTCATCGGCTGCCAAGCTTGAACCCGTTGTAATTGTGTCTCGGGGATATTGGCGCCACGGGCGATATTGAGTGTACTGTTAGAGCCCACAATTTTGGCCTGACTCAGTTGATGTGCGAGAAATGGGACATCTAGCGCATGATCATAATGTGAATGTGTGACCAGAATGGCTTGCGTACGTTTTAAATTGTGTGATTGGATGATCTGATCCACTTTGGACGCATCACTGTCAATTTTTTTTAAAAAGGTTGTTGCCAAAGATGGGCGACTAAAGAAACCATCCACTAAAACCTGCTGCTTGCCATCATCAAATAATAATGTCGAAACACCGAAAAATTTAACCTGATAATGAGGCATTTTATGGTCTTGATGCGCTTGATAGATCCAAGGCTGAAAGGTTTTGAGTTGCCCTGATGGTTGAACCAAATACAGCAGTGCAAGGCTTAAACTCACGATGATACTCAAGATGCAATAAGCCCATATTTTTCTTTTCCCCATATTGAATCGTCCTTAATTTTCTATTTTTTCTTCATTTTAGTGCTAATTTTTATGCTTTTATCTGCAGCCGTTTATTTAAACCGTCAGAATGTTATTTTTCAGTTTGAATGGCATGCTCCAGACCATTGGCTTTTAAAAAGCTATTCCATTGGCTTTGTGAACCATAAAACACATTTAAGTCGACCGTTGTTGGGATGCCGCTGATCTCACCTTGATTGGTATGTTGCCAAAACAACCATTTTGGATTGTTTTTTAAATCTGGCAAGCTCTTATATTCGCGTACCCACAACGGTGTTTTTTGAAACTCACCAGCCAAGACAATGTTATAAAATGATTTTGAGGTATAAAAAATAGGTTGCTTACCATAGTGCCGATGTAACCGGTCATGCATGTCGTTAATTTCTTTGAGTAGTTGTTCTTTGCTATAGGTATTGATGCAGTTACTATCATATTCTAAGTCAATGACTGGGGGCAGGGCATCGGCTTTATTGGGGACAGAGTCAATAAAATTGTCGGCTTGAATTTTACCATCGCGACATAAGCGATAAAAATGATAGGCGCCAACAAGAAACCCTCTTTCACGTGCTTTTAGCCAATTTTCTTGAAACTTGGTGTCTTTAAAATCACCGCCTTCTGTAGCTTTTAAATAGACAAATTGATAGCGTTGCGGAGAGATCTTTGACCATTGAATCTCTTTTTGATGATGGGAAACATCAAAACCTTTGACAGGATATTCCTCAGCAGATGCAGGTCGATGAGGCATTAGCGCGAGATAACTGAGACCTGCAATCACCACGACACCCACACCGCCAATCACTGGACTGTATTTTTTCAAATCAAATTTTTTATGTTTGGCTTTGGTTTTCTTAGGCATGGAAATGTGTCCGGAACTCAGTTTTGATCATAACGCGCACCTACCTGTGTTGTCATCTAGATCGCTTCAAAGAGCAGCTTAGACGGCTACATCTTTTGGAATTTGCCAGAAAATTGCAGCAGTAATTAAATTGATACAGCCCAATAAAATCAGCGTGGTATGGAAAGCAGAGACCATCTGATCTGCACCGTAGTAAGCAGTAAATAGGTTCACCAAAGTACCTGCAAGCGCTACACCAATACTCATTGAAACCATCATAATCATGGATAAAAAACTATTGCCGCTGCTGGCATCTTGTTGCGGTAAGTCTTTCAACGTCAGCGTATTCATCGAAACAAATTGGAGGGAATTTAAGATACCAAAAATAAAGAAATGTAGAGCTCGTAACCACGTTGGCGTTTCCGCAGTAGATAAAGCAAAACTACAGATACAGGCACCCACTAAAAAGGTATTAACCAACAGGACTTTGCGATAACCAAAGCGCTGAATGATTTGGCGAATAATCGGCTTGGAGGCCAATGACCCGAGCACAGTCGGGATCATCAATAAACCGGTAATGAACGGTTCGAAGCCAAAAGCCACTTGCAGCATGAGTGGAATTAAAAAAGGCATGGCATTGCCACCGAGACGGGCAAAGAAATTGCCAACAATGCCAATGGCATAAATTTTATTCTTAAATAGTTTACTTCTAAATAGGGCATTGGCATGGGTGTGCGCATGAAAAGCATAAATGGTACATGCCGCTATGCCAGCAAAAATTAAGCTTAAACTCCACCAGAGCGGCAGGTGAGGGCTGGCAAAATTTTCAATGCCGAGAGATAAGCCCACCATGGCGACCACCAGTAGAATAAAGCCCCAGAAGTCAAAACGCTGCACACTTGGTTCGGTAACATTAGGCATGGCTTTAAAAGTAATGAGCACACCAAGAAGTCCCATCGGGATATTAATCAGGAAGATCCAGTGCCAACTTGCGACTTCGACCATCCAACCGCCGAGTGTCGGTCCAATCAAAGGCCCCATTAAACCCGCCAGACTCATCAGGCTCATCGCTGATAAAAACTGCGTGCGTGGTATGACTTTAAGCATGGCCAATCGCCCAACGGGTAAGAGCAGCGCCCCGCCAATACCCTGTATTACACGATAAAACAGCAGTTCATTCAGGCTATTGGCCATGCCGCAGCCCAATGACGCGAGGGTAAAAATAATAATGGCACTGAAATAGGTATTTCGTACCCCAAAACGATCGGCCAACCAACCACTTAAAGGAATACATGCTGCAACGGACAACACATAGGCCACCACCACACTGTGCATTTGTAGCGGATCTTCGCCTAAGCTACGTGCCATTGCTGGAATTGCAGTGTTGACAATGGTGGTGTCGAGCCCTTGCATGAAAAAACCAATGGACACCAGCAAAACCAAGAGTCTGAATTCGGGTTGTAAAGCCTGATGAGTTGGCGTGCTATTCATATATTTATAAAGTGAAGGTTTTGAAATAGTTTAAAGGAATATTCAGTTCGGGTTGTAGTAAAAGCTTTTCATCATTGCATTGATCCCTTGCAAGAAAACTGTAATGAAAGCTTCATGATGATGCAATCTAGTGTTTATAAATTGTTCATATTTTTATAAAAGATGAACTAAAACATGAAAATACAATTTTCAGCATTGATGTTGGCAATGCTTTCGGTGGGATTGGTCGCATGTAATGATAGCAATGATGATAACAAAGTCGTCGCTCCCCCTATAGTGGAAGAAACCACGCCAGATAGCATTGAACTAATGAAAATTGGGCATTATGAATCTGGAGTATTTGGAGCAAGTGCGGCAGAAATTCCTGCTTATGATGCAAGTAGTCAGCGTCTATTTGTGGTAAATGCTCAAAAAGGCATGGTGGATGTTTTGGACTTAAAACAACCTTCAACACCTCAATATTTGCAGTCATTGGATGCGAAAAAATATTTAGCCAATTCTGAAGTAAATAGTGTCGCCGTACACAATGGTATTGTGGCTTTGGCAGTACAGGCTGAGGATAAAACACAAGCAGGGATCGTGGCCTTTTTCAAAGCACAGGATTTAAGCTTTATTAGCCAGGTTAACGTCGGTGCACTGCCTGATATGCTGACCTTTAGTCCCGACGGCAAAAAGGTTTTAGTCGCGAATGAAGGCGAACCGAATGAAGGTTATGCAGTCGACCCTGAAGGTTCTGTGAGTATTATTAATATTCAAGACATCAATAAGCCAACCGTAAAGACAGCAAACTTTCAAGCATGGAATAGCCAAAAACAAAGTTTAATTGATGCGGGGGTACGTATTTTTGGCCCCGATACCAACAGTTATGCAGATCTAGCGACAAAGGGATTGCAAACCACCAGTGTGGCACAAGATTTGGAGCCGGAATATATCGCGATTAGTGCAGATGCTAAAACCGCTTGGGTCAGTTTGCAGGAAAATAATGCCATTGCCGTTTTGGATTTAGTCAAAGATGAATTCATCGATATTTTTCCGATGGGCTATAAAGATCATGGCTTACCTGAAAATGCTCTAGATGCGAGTGATCGCGATTGCTTGGTTGGGGCGATGGATAGTCATGGTCAAAGCATTACAGGCTGCGACAAAGATGCTGGCATGATTAATATCAAGTCTTGGCCTGGGCTGTATGGCATGTATATGCCAGATGCGATTGCTCAATATCAAGTGAACGGTAAGCCTTATTTGGTCACGGCGAATGAAGGTGATGCACGTGAATGGCTTAAAGATGAAGATGCCTATTTTAAAGGAAATGACCTCACTCAAGGCTATGCTGAAGAAATTCGGGTGAAGCATCTATTTAAAAAAGCAGGTTTTGATCTTAAAGGGGATTATGCCGCACATTTACGTCATATCGTGCCGGGTGTAACGGGTGCAAAATTAGATTCAAGCGTATTTAAGCCTTGTGTTACGACAGATGCGAACGAAGTATGTGCAGAGAATTTGATTAAAGATACACAAATTGGTCGTTTAACCATAAGTTGGACACAAGGCTTTAAACGAGATGCTTCAGGTCAGCCTTTACTTGAAGATGGTAAATTGGTGTATGACAAATTGTATGCCTATGGTGGTCGCTCATTCAGTATTGTTGACCCGACGACGCGTCAAATCATCTGGGATTCTGGTAGTGAGTTTGAACGTAAAATTGCGGAGTTATTTCCAAAGCAATTTAATAGCAACCATGAAACCTTTAAATTTGATGATCGTAGTGACAACAAAGGCCCAGAGCCTGAAGGGATTACATTAGGTCAAATTGGTAAAAAAACCTTTGCTTTTATTGGTCTTGAACGTGCTAGCGGTATTATGGTGTATGACATTAGCAACCCTCAGAATGCACAGTTTGTACAGTACTTTAATGACCGTGATATCAACCAAACAGACATCACACAACAAGGTGATTTAGGCCCTGAAGGTCTCATCTTCATTGCAGCCAAAGACTCACCAAATGGTCAGCCCTTATTGGTTGTGGGTAAGGAAGTGAGCGGATCTACAGCTGTTTATCAGATCAAACTAAAATAAATAAAGATTAAATACTTTGTTTTATTTAGATTTTTTATTTTAGTAAACAGAAAAGTACAGCACTAAATTGTATGAACACAAGATAAACTGTCATAATGCGGCCGAGTCCTTCAGTTACTGGAGGACTTTTTTCATTATGGCAAAGGTGTATTGTTTTATGACAATCGAAATTTTGATGGTCATAGGCTTCTGTCTCGCGGCCTATTCAATTGTCGGTAATGATGTACCTCAGACATTAGGTACATTTATTTCATCCAATGCGCATCGTCCATGGTGGGTATTGTGGATTTATGTCAGCAGTATTTTAGCAATTGTTTTGGTCTACGGTTGGTATGCCTCAGGGGTGGGGGACGCCTCTTATGGTCGTTTGGAAACCATTCCATTTCCAAAAGAAGGGGTAACCTGGCTGTATATTGTGCCGCCAATTCTGTTAATTATTTTGACTAAATATGGCATTCCAGTCAGTACGACCTTCTTGGTGCTTACAATTTTCTCGCCGAGTAGCTTGGGGTCGATGTTGACCAAATCCATGATGGGTTATGCGGTGGCATTTGTTGTGGCGATCGTGGTTTATCGCTTCGTCATCAAAGGAATTTCAGTTTATTTCAGTAAAACCCGTGATGAAACACCATCTAATATTTGGATTGGTTTACAGTGGGTGTCGACGGCTTTTCTATGGAGTCAGTGGCTGATTCAAGATTTGGCTAATATCTTTGTGTATGTGCCACGCCAGGTACCTTTAGAGTTTCTGATTTTTGCAATTTTGGTCTTTGTTGTACTGCTTGGCGTGATTTTGTATCAACGTGGCGGCGCGATTCAGGGCATTATTGATACCAAAACCGGTGTGGCAGATATTCGCTCCGCGACCATTATTGATTTTATTTATGCCTTGATTTTATTGGTATTCAAAGAGTGGAGTAACATCCCGATGAGTACGACATGGGTATTCTTGGGCTTATTGGCAGGACGTGAATTTGCGATGTCGATGCACTTACATGAAGTGAATAAATATCGAACTTCACGTAATGTGAGTAAAGATGCCATGAAGTTAATGTTAGGTTTGTTGATGAGTATCTTCTTGGCGACCACATTGCCATGGTTCTATCGTGTGGTGTCCGGTATCGGAAGTTAAGTTGATCGTTAGGTTTAGCTCATATTCCTGATGAAAGAAAAAACGGGGAAATGTCCCCGTTTTTTTATACTTAAAATATTTTGGCTTTAGTCTTTACACTACAAAATGTTTTGGGCAATCCAAGTTTTTCAGCGCACTAAATATTTGTTTAGATGAATTACACACAATGAGTTTAGCACGGTGCTGAGGTGGTAAAAAACCTTCTAGCACAGCATGGTCAAGCTGAGTAATTAAGGCATCATAAAAGCCATTGACGTTATAGAGCATCATTGGTTTTTGATGTTGATTAAGTTGGCCCCAAGTCGCAATTTCTAAAATTTCTTCAAATGTACCTAATCCACCTGGTAGGGCGACAAAAGCACTCGCACGTTCAGCCATCATCGCTTTACGTTCATGCATCGTGCGTACCACATGCAGTTCAGTTAAATCATTATGGGCAATTTCATAGTCCAACATAAACTCTGGAATGACGCCGACAGCTTCACCACCATGCTGCACTACTGCATTGGCGACTTGTCCCATCAAGCCAATACTGGCGCCGCCATAGACCAGTCCAAAACCATTTTCAGCAAGACCTTGGGCTAAAGCGATGGCTTTTTCTTGATAAATTGGATTATTACCGGAACGGGAGCCACAATAGAGTGCAATGAGTGGTTGAGTTGTTTGGGGAGAGGGATTGCTTAATTTTTCTGTCATTTTTAATCCGCTATTCATTCGGTTCAATTTTACCTTAGCATGTTATTTTTTATGACTCTACAGTGGCATGCAAATATGACAGTTTAATGTCTAACAATATCGCATACTGATTTTTCCAGATTGGACTTTGGTAAAAAAAGATGAATTTTTAATGCAACTTGCTATACTAAAAACCTCATTTTTAGCTAAAGAACCGTCATGGGCAGTGGTTGTTGTCACTCGGCACACATACATCTATTAGAAATAACGCCATCTCAAGCGTTGACATTTATTCCTACAATTTGCATTTCACGACACGTTAATGTGCTCACATCCACCCTTAAGGAGATACAGTCATGATCTTTGAGTGGATGTCAGATCCATCAGCATGGGTTGGCTTATTAACGCTGGTTATTTTAGAAATTGTTCTGGGTATTGATAACCTCGTATTCATTGCCATTCTTGCGGAAAAATTACCGCCGGAGAAGCGTAATACTGCTCGTATTGTCGGCCTACTTTTAGCGCTGTGTATGCGTTTGGTGCTGTTGGCTTCAATTGCATGGGTTGTTACCCTTACTAATCCGCTCTTCCATATTTTTGATCACGCCTTTTCAGGTCGAGACCTGATTCTGCTGTTTGGTGGTGTATTCCTGTTATTTAAGGGCACCATGGAACTTCGAGAGCGTCTTGAAAATAAACCAATGCTGAAGGAAGAGAACCCTGTACATGCCACTTTCTGGATGGTGATCGTACAGATTGTGGTATTGGATGCGGTGTTCTCACTGGATAGTGTCATTACTGCTGTCGGTATGGTGAAAGAGCTATCGGTCATGATGGTGGCTGTGATTATTGCAGTCGGTATTATGCTGTGGGCATCTAAACCATTGATGAACTTCGTCAACCGTCATCCGACGGTGGTGATTCTGTGTTTATGCTTCCTGATGATGATTGGTTTCTCATTATTGGTCGAAGGTTTTGGTTTCCATATTCCAAAAGGCTACTTGTATGCGGCGATTGGTTTCTCTGTACTCATCGAGTTCCTCAACCAAACTATGCGTCATAATCAGGAAAAATTAGTGACCACAACCGACTTGCGTTATCGCACAGCGTCCGCAGTGATGCGTATGTTGGGTGGGAAGAATGTGGCTGATCATCCGAATGAAAATGAAGATGTCTTAGCGACACGTGCCTTTGCTGATGAAGTCTTTGATGAAGAAAACGGGGCTTATCACAGTGTGATGGTACAAGGTGTACTTGGCTTGTCTGAGCGCCCTGTGAAGTCAGTAATGACACCGCGGCCTGAGCTTGAGTGGATTGATTTAGATGAAGAACCGGAAGCCATTCGGGCGCAATTGCTTAGTACCACACATTCACGTTTAATTGTGGCGCATGGTGAGTTAGACAACATTGCGGGTGCCGTGTTGACCCATAAAGTCATGAATGACTATATCGAAACTGGCGTGTTAGATTTTGAAAAACATCTACGTGAACCTGTTGTTGTACATGAAAATGCGCAAGTGTTGATGGTGATGGAGCAATTACGTCAAGCCCCATTACAAATGGCGATTGTTCTGAACGAATACGGTTCAATTGAAGGGATTGCCACCCCAATTGATGTATTAGAAGCGATTGCCGGTGAATTTCCCGATGAGGATGAACCGGAAACGGCTGCGGAAAGTTTAGATGATGGTACCTTATTGCTAGATGGCTCGACTGATATTCGTCATGTATCGTTGCTGTTAGGCCGTGATTTGGTCGATGAGTCTGAACAGTACTCAACTTTGTCGGGTTATATCTTATTCCATTTAGGTCGCTTGCCAGCTAATGGCGAAAAGCTCACAGCAGATCAGCATGTCTTTGAAGTTGTTACCATGGACGGACATAAAATTGAAAAAGTGCATGTGATTCCAGTACCCAACCAAGATTAATCTGCTAAAGATTGCTTCAACATTCTGTTGATAGATCCATTAAAATAGTCCGCAATGTCGGGCTATTTTTTTTGGAATATTCATGTCGAATACAGATTGTCCTTGTGGTCAGGGAAACTATATAAACTGCTGTCAGCCATTGCATTTAGGTGTGGTAAAAGCTGCAACAGCTGAACAATTGATGCGTTCTCGTTATAGTGCTTTTGCTCAACACGAAATTGATTATATTGTGCAAACGACAGCCAAAGGCCAACAACAGGCATTGGATGTTGCTGCTATTCGGGATTGGAGTGAGTCGAATCAATGGCTCAAATTAGACGTCGTACAAGCACAGGAAAAGCTTGATAAAAATCATGCACAGGTTGAATTCAAAGCGCATTATCACGATGGTCAGCAAGCACAGGAACATCATGAAATTTCACATTTTGTGAAGCATGCAGGGGCGTGGTATTTTCTTGATCCGACCACAGAGATGAAAATCACCATGAAGCAGCCGTGTATTTGTGGTTCTGAACGAAAATTTAAACAATGTTGTGCGCAATTTTTATAACATTTGAGCAGATTTAGCTTAGAATAGCGCGCATCTTAACCCTCAGTGGAAGAAGGGCGATGTTACTTACAGTTATTTATATTATCGCAATTACGGCAGAAGCAATGACAGGTGCATTGTCGGCGGGTCGGCGGAGTATGGATTGGTTTGGGGTAACACTGATTGCCTGTGTCACGGCACTGGGAGGCGGTTCAGTTCGTGATGTGCTACTCGGGCATTATCCACTGACTTGGGTCAAGCATCCTGAATATTTAATGCTGACCTGTTTTGCTGCATTCGTTACCATCCTGATTGCAAAATGGATGCGTCATCTTCGTAATATCTTCTTGGTACTCGATGCCCTTGGTTTGATTGGCTTTACCATTATTGGCTGTCAAATTGCCTTAGAAATGGGGCATGGCTTTGTAGTTTCTGCGGTTGCTGGCGTACTAACGGGTGTGTCTGGCGGTATTCTACGAGATATTCTCTGTAACGATGTACCTTTGGTTTTCCGTAGAGAACTGTATGCCAGTATCTCTTTTGTTTCCGTGATTTGTTATTGGATCTGCATCGAAATTGGTCTTTCGCTGGAATTGACAGTAATCGCGACACTGATTTTTGGCTTTACCTTGCGTCTGATTGCGATTTACTTTGGCTTAGAAATGCCTAAATTTATCTATAAAGATGAAGATGACCAGTCTGCATCGTCAAAAGACTTATCTTAATTTAATCGGTTGAAGACTGTTTTGTTTTGAGATGTAGATTACTGACATCATGCAAACAGTCTTTCACATCAACTGATTTTAAACGCGTAAAATTATAAATCCTGTTGGGAAAGCAGCGTGCACCCCTTTCACCAGTTCAGAGATCGTAATATGGACTTAGTCTCACGTATTCAACGCTTACCGATTGGTAAGTTCCATTACACCTTACTTTGGGTCATTGGCCTTGGCTGGATGTTTGATGCCATGGACACGGGTCTGATTTCCTTCATCTTGGCGAAGATGGCAGAAGATTGGGCAATGACACCAAATGATAAAAGTTGGGTGGTTTCGATTGGGTTCGTGGGCATGGCCATTGGTGCAGTTTGTTCGGGTGGCTTAGCCGACCGTTTTGGTCGCAAGACTGTATTTGCTGTGACTTTAGTGATTTATAGTTTGGCAACAGCCGCCTGTGCCTTTGCTCCTAACTTAACTTGGCTTTTGGTGTTTCGCTTTATTGTTGGCTTAGGTTTAGGCGGACAGCTTCCTGTTGCGGTGACCTTAGTCAGCGAATATATTCCTGCCCATGTACGTGGACGATTTATTGTATTACTTGAAAGTTTTTGGGGCTTAGGTTGGCTGGTCGCAGCTCTAGTTTCACGTTTTATTATTCCTGATTTTGGTTGGCACGCGGCATTCCTCATTGGCGGGATTCCTGCTTTATATGCCATTGTGATTTGGAAAATGGTGCCTGAGTCTGTGCCTTATTTAATTAACCGGGGTCGCTTTGATGAAGCCCATGCATTGGTGAAAAAAATTGAAGCCAAATGCGGTGTGGAAGTGATTGAAATCTTTGAAGTAAAATCTGTTGCAGAAAAGCATAACATCAGTTTTTCACAACTTTGGTCAGGTGTATTTGCGCGTCGTACCTTAATGTTATGGCTGATTTGGTTTGGTATTGTCTTTTCCTATTACGGCATTTTCACCTGGCTACCAAGCTTATTGGTGAAAGAAGGCTACACCATCGTACAATCTTTTGAATATGTCTTGGTAATGATTCTGGCACAGTTGCCGGGATATATTGCGGCAGCATGGTTGGTGGAAAAACTCGGTCGTAAAGCCACATTGGCAGGTTTTATTGGCATGTGTGCAGTATCGGCTTATTTCTTTGGTCAGTCAGGCAGCGTTACTGAAATTGTGATTTGGGGCTGTTTAATGTCCTTCTTCAACTTGGGTGCATGGGGGGTGTTATATACCTATACCCCAGAACAATACCCAGCCAACATTCGTGCCTTTGGTTCAGGTTGGGCAGGGGCAATTGGTCGTATTGGCGGTATTGCTGCACCGTTCGCAGTAACACATATGATGGATATGGATCACGGTTTTAGCTATGTCTTTATGATGTTTACTGCGGTGTTAATTGCAGTGGCGTTAATTATTTTAGTCTTAGGTGAAGAAACCAAAGGTAAAACACTGGAATCGATTGGTCTGTAAAAGGCTGGTGAATTTTTAGTTGATCATGGTGGATAAAATGGATATTTTTACGCCATAAGACATAATTTGTCGCAGAGTGTGTGTTGATACCCTTGTATTAGTGAACACCTGCGACATAGCATAAGAACCCAAGAAAGAACGAACAATTTAGGATTATAGGTTGTTATGACAAGCCTTGCGCATCATGCGACAGAAAACCGTTCCGTAGCAGAATTTACCGAACAAGCATATCTCAATTACGCAATGTACGTGATCATGGATCGTGCCTTGCCTCATATCAGTGATGGTTTGAAACCCGTACAACGTCGTATTGTGTATGCGATGAGTGAATTAGGATTAAAGCCCACGGGTAAACCGAAAAAATCTGCACGTACTGTGGGTGACGTACTGGGTAAGTACCATCCGCATGGTGACTCTGCGTGTTATGAAGCTATGGTGCTCATGGCACAGCCATTTAGCTATCGCTATCCATTTATTGAAGGTCAAGGCAACTGGGGTTCTCCAGATGACCCAAAATCCTTCGCTGCCATGCGATATACCGAAGCTAAACTTTCAGCTTATAGTGATTTGTTATTGTCAGAGTTAGGCCAAGGCACTTGTGATTGGCAAGACAACTTTGATGGTTCAATGAAAGAGCCGGTCAATCTTCCTGCACGCGTACCTAATATCTTACTCAATGGTACAACCGGTATTGCGGTGGGGATGGCAACGGATATTCCACCTCATAACTTACGTGAAGTGGTGAAAGGCACGATTGCCTTAATTCGTAATCCAAATTTGACCGATGAAAAAGTTGCTGAATATATTCCTGCGCCTGATTCACCGACACGTGCTGAAATTATTACCTCACCTGAAGAGTTGCTAAAAATTCAAACTACAGGTCGTGGCAGTTACCGGACTCGTGCGGTTTATAGCATTGAAAAAAATGAAATTGTGATTACAGAATTGCCGTATCAAGTTTCTGGCTCGAAAGTCATTACCCAAATTGCAGATCAAATGCAGGCAAAAAAATTGCCTTGGGTGACAGATCTACGTGATGAATCGGATCATAAAAACCCAACGCGTTTGGTGATTGTGCTGCGTTCAAATCGTATTGATGCCGAATCTGTAATGAGTCATTTATTTGCCACGACAGATTTAGAATCGAGCTATCGTGTCAATATGAATATGATTGGTGCAGATGGTCGTCCACAAGTAAAATCGATCCGACGTATCTTGTTGGAATGGATTGAGATTCGTAAAGCAACGGTGACACGCCGTCTGAATTACCATTTATCAAAAATTGAAAAACGTTTGCATATTTTGCAAGGTTTGATTATTGCCTTTTTGAATATTGATGAAGTGATTCGTATTATTCGTGAGGAAGATCAGCCGAAGCCAGTGTTGATGTCACATTTTAATATTGATGAGATTCAAGCTGAAGCCATTTTAGAACTCAAGTTACGTCATTTGGCACGACTTGAAGAAATGGAAATGCGTCGTGAGCAAGAAGAACTTGAAGCCAAAGCAGCGATTATTCGTGAGCAATTGGCCAACCCAGAATCTTTAAAAGCACTCATCATTAGTGAATTAAAAGAAGACGCGAAAAAATTTGGTGATGATCGCCGTTCACCTATCGTGCAACGCGCAGAAGCCACTGCGATTAATGAACAGGATATGCTTCCTGCTGACCCTGTCACCGTTGTGTTGTCTGAAGCTGGCTGGATTCGTTCGGCAAAAGGCCATGAAGTTGATGCTGAAAATCTGAATTTCCGTGCAGGTGATCAATACCTGAGTCATGCACAAGGTAAATCAAACCAACGCGTTTATGTACTAGATGATTCTGGTCGTAGTTATGCCTTGGGGATTAGTACTTTGCCTTCAGCGCGAGGACTGGGTGAGCCACTTAGTTCAAAACTTTCACCAGCCAGCGGTGTCGGCTTTAAACAAGTCTTGATTGCAGAGGATGAAACTGAACTTTTAGCCATGAGTGATAAAGGTTATGGTTTCAAAACTCAGGCGAAAAATCTGGATACCAATGCCAAAGCGGGGAAAGCATTCTTAAGTTTATCTGAGGGTGCGGCGGTGATGAATCTTGAAGTCATTGACAATGCAAGTCATCTTGCACTGCTCAGTTCAGCAGGACGTTTGTTGTTGATTGACCTGGCTGAATTACCTGTACTGAATAAAGGTAAAGGTAATAAATTGATACAACTTGAAGCCAAAGATCAAATAGTATCCATGACAACTTTGAACTTAGATGAAATAATTCAAGTGCTTGCAGGTAATCAACAATTAAAGCTAAAAGGGGATGACTTGCAGAAGTATGTGGGCAAGCGTGCTTCAAAAGGCGTGTTGTTGCCACGTGGATATCAAAAAGCAAATAAACTGTTCATTCAAAGATAATACTAGCATCCATGGAACGAAATACGTTATATATGCTGTTATTCGTGAAATGGATGCAATATTGAGCACCAAACAAGTTAAATAAAGACCGCTCAGTATTGAAAAAAACAGTTAGATGATTAAGGATTACGACAGGAGAATTGGGCGTTATGGAAAAGATTTGGTTAGCTGAATACCAAAAGACAGGGATTCCCGAGACTGTAGAATTACCCGCAGAAAATACATCGCTCGTCGATATTTTTGAACGTAATTTTCAGAAGTTTGGCTCACGTGATGCCTTTATCTTTATGGATAAAGTACTTACTTTTAAAGAACTTGACGAGGCGAGCCGTAAGTTTGCAACTTATTTGCAAAGTTTAGGTTTGGCAAAAGGTTCACGTGTGGCGGTAATGATGCCTAACGTTCTTCAATATCCTGTCGTTGCATTGGGTGTATTCCGTGCAGGCCTGGTTTTGGTCAACGTGAACCCACTGTACACATCACGCGAACTTGAGCATCAATTAAATGACTCAGGTACAGAAGCACTTGTAATTATTGAAAACTTTGCATCTGTTTACCAAGCAATTATTGGTAAGACACCAGTTAAACACGTCATCGTAGCTTCTGTTGGGGATATGCTAGGTGCGTTGAAAGGCACATTGGTGAACTTTGTTTTACGTTCAGTACGTAAACAAATTCCAGCTTGGAACATTCCAGGTCATATTCGTTTTAATGCAGCAATGTCAAAAGTCAGTGCAAGCAATTACAAACGTCCAAACTTAACACTGAGCGATACCGCAGTACTTCAATATACTGGTGGTACGACAGGTGTATCGAAAGGTGCAGAACTTACACATCGCAACTTAGTATCGAACATGTTGCAGTGTGATGGTATTTTCCAAAGTAAATTTGGTCAGCAAGATGGTCAACCTGATGACCGTATCTTCTGTGCATTGCCGCTTTATCATATCTTTGCCTTCATGGTATGTGCGCTTTATGGTATGTACAAAGGTCAAGCGAACGTCCTTATTCCAAACCCACGTGACTTACCTGCGGTGATGAAAGAACTGCGTAAATACCAACCTTCATTCTTCCCAGCTGTGAACACACTGTTTAATGCTTTAGTGAACAACGAAGAGTTTAAGCAACTTGATCATAGCAAGCTGAAAATGGCGATGGGTGGCGGTATGGCTGTACTTCCATCTACAGCAGAAGCATGGAAAAAAGTGACAGGGACTAACATTATCGAAGGTTATGGTCTGTCAGAAACTTCACCAGTATCAACTGCCAACCCACCTGCATCAATGGAGTTCAGTGGCACGATTGGTATTCCATTGCCGTTAACTGAAGTTGCGATTCTTGATGATGATGGCAATGAAGTCGCACAAGGTGAGCAAGGTGAAATCTCAATTCGTGGCCCTCAAGTCATGAAAGGCTATTGGAACCGTCCTGATGAAACTGCCAAAGTGATGACAGCAGATGGTTTCTTCCGTACGGGTGACATCGGTGTGATGGATCCACGTGGTTATGTGAAAATCGTTGACCGTAAAAAAGACATGATCTTGGTTTCTGGTTTCAACGTTTACCCTTCAGAAATTGAAGAAGTCATTGCGAAACATCCAAAAGTGTTGGAAGTTGCAGCGATTGGTGTGCCAGATGAAAAATCAGGTGAAGTACCTAAATTGTTTGTGGTGAAAAAAGATCCATCTTTAACCACTGAAGAAGTTTTAGCATTTGCTAAAGAAAACCTAACAGGTTACAAGCGTCCACGTTATGTTGAATTTATGGATGAACTTCCAAAATCAAACGTTGGTAAAATTTTACGTAAAGATTTACGTAAAACGGCTTAATTTAGCTCATATAAAAAAAGCGCCTTTGGGCGCTTTTTTATTTGCTAGTGTGAAAATTATAATTTTCCTTTGTTCATTGACCAGCGATCAAAGTAACGACGCCCAACACCAAATACACCTAAGAAAATAAACATTGCCCCAAATTGACGGCTAAATCCAGATTGATTGTAGCTACCATATGTCAAAATATTGTCGATGAGGCAATATAGCGCAATAACAATGACCCAATGCCACAGCGGAAGTTGTTTGATAGATACAGCATAAAAGGCAATCCACATCATGACAAAGCTGAGTACAGTCGACCAAATATTCAGATTAGCGCAAATAACTGCCAGTAAAAATGCAGTAATTGGAATAACGATTTTTAACACGCGATCGACACGTTGCTGATGGAGTTTTTGCTGTTCAAGCACTTCAAATAATTTGTCTTGATCAGGACTGCTCATAGGGGATCCTTTCATCTGCCGATAGTAAAAACACTATATTTAACAAAATTTATTCACGAAACGCCATGCTATCATAGCAGCTATAAAAATCTTCCTGAGAAAAAACACATGCAAAGCATCAGTGGGATCATCTATCTCATTTTAGGAGCGTGTTTACTACCTTATGCTTTTACCTTTATTGCAAAAAAAGCAGCTGGCTTTAAGTCGAGTGATAATCAGCATCCTCGAGAGGTTTTAGCAAAATCGACTGGGCTTGCGAGCCGTGCTAATGCTGTTCAGCAAAACAGTTTTGAAAGCCTTCCGTTATTTATTGCGGCTATTTTAATGGCTGAATATATGGTGATTCAGCAGCAATTTATCATGACCTTTGGTATTGCCTATTTGGTTTTAAGGGTTATTTATGGCGTATGTTACTTGGCTAACTGGGCAACCTTGCGTTCAATCATTTGGACACTGTCGATGCTGTGTCCAATATGTTTACTGCTGCTGGTGATTAAACTGAGCTAATCTTATTGATGCTCTGATTAAATCATTGGCTGTCGATGTAAAATCACAAAAAAAGCTGTAAAAACGTTATAATTGTGCCGACTTAAAAAGATTTAACCTAGTTTAAAGAGTGATGCTATGAGCTACAGCAATATCCCAGCAGGTAAAGACGCACCGAACGACATCTATGTCATTATTGAAATTCCTGCAAATGCAGCACCAATCAAATACGAAATTGACAAAGATTCAGATGCATTATTCGTAGACCGTTTCATGGGTACAGCAATGTTCTACCCAGCAAACTATGGTTATGTACCGAATACTTTATCTCTAGATGGTGACCCTCTAGACGTATTGGTTGTGACTCCACACCCAGTAGAGCCAGGTTCAGTGATTCGTTGCCGTCCTGTGGGCAAACTGAACATGGAAGACGACGGTGGTGTTGATGCGAAACTGGTTGCAGTTCCACACGACAAACTGACTCCAATCTACAAAGATGTTCAAGAATATACTGACCTTCCTCCATTATTGATCAGCCAAATCGAACACTTCTTCCAACACTACAAAGACTTAGAACCAGGTAAATGGGTTAAGTTAAGTGGTTGGGAAGGTGCTGATGTTGCAAAACAAGAAGTACTAAGCTCAATTGCAGCTTATGCGGAAGCAAACAAATAGTTGCTTTGTTATTTAGGCCATAGTTTTAAGACCTGAATAAAAAAACCTGCACATTGTGCAGGTTTTTTTATGGCTTTAAATTTCTGTAAATTAGAATAATTTTACAGGAATATCTAACCAGATACGCCATTCATTGGTGTCACCAATGTAGTTACCCGCTTGGTAGTTATCACTTGCACGGTAGTATGAGTGACGAAGACGCAAGCTGGCATCTTTAGCAAAGCCAGATTGAGCAGTGTACTTAACCTGGTTAAAGAACTCACGTTCTTGTCCGTCTTTAGCTGAGTTATTTACATTGATGTCCCAGCCATAGACATAGGCAGTAGTCCAGTTTAAACCTGGTAAGCCATGGTTTTTGAAGTTGTAGCTATATTGAAGCTGAACAGATTTTTCATCATTACCAATAAAATCAGAAAGGTATGAGTTTGGTAGGTAGATACTTTGACCGCCGTCAGCATTACTACCGTAATCATAACCAACATTACCGAAGTTTTGTTGGTAGGCTAACATTACGTTATGTACATCTTTGCTATATGTAGATGAGATAGCCCAAATAGTGTTCCGAGTATCTTGTGTCTTTGGATCTGCAACAGTAGAAGAGTATGTTGTACCAGGTTCAAATTCAGTATGGTAGGCACTGAAATCATGAGTCAAAGTACTATCATTCGCTAAGGCATAGCTATAGTTCGCATTGATATAATGACGATCCAGTTTATCCTTAATATCTACACCATAATAAGATGCATTTAAGGCATCATTAAATTTATATTTTGCACCCCAAACAATAGCACGATCAAGTTCGTTACCATCACTGTTGATCTGGTCAGAATATTGGTTCTTCGTGAATTTACCAGCTGTCAGAGACAAGTTTTCAATTTCATTGCTGGTAACCAGCAGGCCTTCAAAGTATTCAGGAACTAGACGAGCAGTATTTGAAGCTAATACAGGAAGATCTAAAACCTGAGTACCATATACAGCGGTCGTATTCGATACACGCGCTTTTACATAAGCACCACCACGAGCCCAGTGATCATAAGTATCGCCAATCCCTTTGGTAGGAATACCTTCATCATTTAAAGCTGTTTCACGTGGAATCATGCCATTACCAGCATGTTTATTGTCACCTAGTTTAAAAGATGCATCACCGATAATACCTGCACCAAAGCCCACAACACCTTTAGTAAAGCCAGAATCTAACTTAAACATAGCAGTTTGAGCAGCTGAGCTTGTATCAGTAACGACTTTACGTTCACCTGTCTGGTTATCAGTGTAATTCTTTTTATCACGACTTAAATAACCGGTACGAAACAGAACTGTACCTTCAGCATCTTCCACAAAGCCTTTAGATTCACTTTGTTCGCTAGCAAAAGCAGTAGAAATAAGAGCAGCGTTTACTAATACTGCAAGTGTTAGTTGTTGAGCTTTAAGCATTGGGAGAGAGCCTCATGCAAATTTGGTTAATATGTAGTGCGATTGTATATTTTTTCTTAAAAAAATCACTATTTTTAATGCGCTTATTACACTAAAGTTATGACTTTTCCCGATATATTGCAATTTAAAAGCTAAGTGAAATTATGTATGTGTTTGTTGTTAAAGGAATAGTTTATAAAACATCAATATATTTATTCTTAAAGAGTTATTTATGGGGTACTTAGCATAAAAAAATATAATAAATGTTAAAAAAAGCAATTTGATTAATATACAACCAATTGATAAGTAAGTTTTTTAAAAAATGACAATTTAAAAATGTTCAAATAGTCAAACTTGGCTGACAAATTGAGTAACTGAATTTAGAAATTTGTCTAAGACGATTGAGATGAAATTTGACTATCAAAGATTAGTTTAACCAATAGGTTTAAGCAAAAAATAATAACTAAAAACCTCATATTCATTTCGTTTGGAACAAGCTGAAATAGAACGTGAAATTTTAAGGAATAAGAACAGTTGCTTATTCTTCTTATATATTTAAGTGCTTAGTAAATTGTATCCAAAATCATAGGTTTGTTTTTTACTATACTGTATAAGTATCATGCTGTTTATTAATTAAAAAATTGATAAAAAGTTTAAATAAACAGCAAAAAAAATCTATACAGCAAGTGAAAAAGCATTAAAATCGGCGCTAATTTTTCACAAAGCCGAATCCGCTCAGGGTTTGATGTAGGCACAACATGAATCAACTCTATAAAAAAACAGTATTAGCAACATTATTTGCTTTGGGTTCAATTTCTGCATTTGCAGCTGATGAAACTCAAGCTAATGGGGCGTGGTCAGGCAGTTTGGGTGTAGTGAATAAATACATTTATCGTGGTAGCGAAGAAAATGATAAGCCTGCTGTACAGGCAGGTTTAGAGTATGGCCATAATAGTGGGTTTTTTGCAGGCTATTGGGGTTCGACATTAAATTATGACCCAACTGATGACACTCAGTCACATGGTTTTGAACATGACTTTTATGTGGGTTATGGCCGTGAATTAAATGAAAACCTGAGTTATAAATCGCAAGTTATGGCGTATGTCTACCAAGGTGGTGGCTCGATTTATAATGAAGATCGCTCTGAAAAGCGCCGTACTACGGGTGTGGAATTTTTAAATGATGTGACATACAAAGATTTAACTGTGGGTATTGGTGTGCTTTTGTCGGATGTAAGCTATGGCAATGCTGGGGATGTATATCTGAACGCAGCATATAGTTATGTACTTCCATATGATGTGTCTTTAAATAGTGCTGTCGGCGTATCAGTTTTTAATGACAGTCGTGACGACAGCTTATTAAGCACAACTGAAGATGTTGTATTTACTGAAGCACGTCTTGGTGTAAGTAAGCCTTTAGCTGATACGGGTATTGAATTTATGTCCGACTATGTTTGGGGTGGTAAAGACCGTGAAGGTGAGCGCCTCGATGATAACGTCGTGGTTGGACTTACTTATTCGTTCTAAGCAAATGATGTTTATTATTTAAAGCTAAAACTAAGATAGAAAAGTGTGCAATCCAATTGTGCACTTTTTTTATGCAATTTTCTGGGCGCTGTTGAAATAATGTACTCAAAAAAGCGCATTTTTAAAATGCTGTTACATATTGGTATGTAGCTTAGAAATTCGACTCAATAAACTAAGTTATTACTTTTTTAATGTGTAGGATGAGGATCTTTATTAATTTTTATTTTTAATAATAACTATAAAAAACAATGCAATAAAAATTTTTTTTGGCTAATTTAAATTTAAAACCATCAGATAAATGACGGGTTTTAAAAATGTTGGCACAGTGATTGCAGATACCTCCATGAGTTAAACGAAATAACCAAAAATACGTCGTAGCACGATGTGGGGGAATCCATAATGAAATTTGCATTTAAAGCTTTATCTCTTGCTGTACTAGGCGCAGCTTCAACGTTCACATTCGCTGAAGCGCCAGCTTCGGAACATACGATTTCTGGAAATATCGGGGTATTATCTAGCTATAACTTACGTGGTATTACCAATGTGCCTGAAAATAAAGATGCGACAATCCAAGGTGGTTTGGATTATAGCCATGCATCAGGCTTCTATGTAGGTTGGTGGGGTTCAACATTAAACTATGGTGATGACCTACCGAATGGTTTTGAAAATGATTTTTATGCGGGCTATAACGGTTCAATTAATGATGATCTTGGTTACACAGCAGGTCTAACTTACTACTATTACTATGATATTGATACAAGTGATGCAAACGGTTTAGAAACAATGCTTGGGCTAAGCTATAAAGATTTTGGCTTAACAGCGCAAACTTTGCTTGAAGATGTTTCATGGGGTAATGCAGGTGATACTTATATCAAAGCATCATATAGCTATGCACTTCCTAAAGACTTCAGTCTAGATACCGCGCTTGGTTTATATGCATATCAAGATTCAGGTGATTTTGAAGATAATTTAGGAACAACAGAAAGCTTTGGTTTCCGTCACTTTGATATTGGTCTAAGCAAGCCTTTAGCAGATACAGGTGTTACCGCAAGCATGAATTACACAGTTGGTGGTTATGACCGTGCGGATGAAAAACAAAAGAATAAAGTCGTATTTGGTTTGAAATACGAATTCTAATTTTAAAGAGCATTAAAAATGGCGACCTTAGGTCGCCATTTTTTTAAGCATTGAGTTGGCTTCGATAGGACAGCGCTTCAGAAACGTGTTGAGCTTTAATGTGTTCACTTTGAGCCAAGTCGGCAATGGTTCTGGCAACACGTAACACCCGATGATAGGCACGCGCAGATAAATTCATTCTCTGCTGGGCTAACTGTAAAATATTCTGTGCAGTAGCATCCAAAACTGCTTGTTGCTCCAATTGCGTCGGCGTCAGTGCCATATTGGATTTTTGCTGACGCTCTATTTGTAATTCATAAGCTTGAATGACACGATGCCTAACCGTACTTGAGTTTTCAACCTCTTGCGAACTTTGTAATTCATGCGCTGCCAGTGGCGGGACATCTATATGTAAATCAATACGATCTAATAATGGACCTGAAATACGGTTTTGATAGCGTTTAATACTTTCGTTACTACATTGGCAGCGGCTATCTTGGTTAAAGGCGTAGCCACAGGGGCAGGGGTTCATCGCCGCAATCAGTTGGAAATTGGCTGGAAAGGTGATTTGCCTTGAAGCTCTAGAAATGACAATTTCTTTAGATTCCAGTGGTTGTCTTAATACTTCCAAAACTTTTCGGTCAAACTCAGGTAACTCATCTAAAAATAACACACCTAAATGTGCCAAGGTTATTTCACCGGGCTTTGGATTCGAGCCACCGCCAACCAGTGCGATCGCAGACGCTGTATGGTGTGGTGCGCGAAATGGCCGCTGGCCAAAATGATGGCTAGCACCTGAAATAGAATAGATACTCGCAACTTCTAAATTTTCTTGCGTATTGAGTGGAGGTAAGATGCTGGCCAAGCGTGAAGCCAAAAGCGTTTTCCCTGTGCCTGGTGGGCCACGAAACAGGATAGAGTGACCACCCGCTGCCGCTATTTCTAATGCACGTCGTGGACGGAGTTGTCCTTTTACATCACTTAAATCTAAGCCAGAGTGATACTGTGGATGCATATTCGATGTTTGATGTGCTGATAAAGGTAAAGCTTGGTTTAAATGATCACAAACTTGTTTTAAATGCTGTGCGGGAAAGACTTGGAAATCTGGTAGTTGAGCGGCTTCATCTGCATTTTGAGCAGGAAGTACAAGGTGATGTGCTGCATGTTGGCAGGCAATGGCGATGCTTAAAATGCCATGAATTGGGCGTAAAAAACCATCAAGTGCCAGCTCACCTATAAATTCGAAGCCGTCCGCAGCATTTTCAGGGAGTTGTCCTGAGGCAATCAAAATTCCCAAGGCGATGGGCAAATCTAAGCGAGAGCCATCTTTGGGTAAGTCCGCAGGAGCTAAGTTGATTGTGAGGCGTTTGGTTGGAAATTGAAAGCCACTGTTGATAATAGCAGAGCGTACTCGGTCTTTACTTTCACGTACAGCTGCTTCGGGTAAACCCACAATAGTCAGTGAAGGGAGTCCTTGACTGACGTGAACTTCAACTTCAATTTGGGGTGCATTTAATCCGAGCAGACCCCGAGTATAGATTTTTGCAAAAGACATCTTATTGTTCCGTTATGGTGCATTATTTTTAATCGTTATGCGTCTTTTGTTGCACTAAAAAGGTGCTTATTTTTTGTTCTGAATTGTTAGTTCGAGTGCTTCGACGTGTTTGAGTAATTCATTTAAACGTAAATTGGCATTATTCAGTGCAGTGCGTTGACGGTCAATTTCATCTTTAGAAACCAAATCCATTTTGCTGACAGCTTCGTTTAATAAGGCTCGCAGATTGTTTTCTAAATCTTTTTTGGGTTGATCGACTTGTTCTAATATCGCTTGTAATAAGGTTTCAATCATAATGTTTGACCATACAGGTGAATCGGTGCCAGCAGTTTAGCATTGCCGCCATAGACTCCCTAGTCCTTTGATTAAAATATGGGTTTAATCGATAAGTAATATCGTAAATCTTCTAGTAAAAACGTCTATTTTTATGACCATACGCAAGAATATCCGTATAAAATAGGTTATAAAGAAATCTCATGCTGGTTTCACTAATTTCCCCCGACTTTAGTAATTCTGGCATGAAAATTGAACATAAAACCTTACAGGTGAAATAAGCCGAAGGAAAACAAACATGAAGCTCGTAACTGCAATTGTAAAACCTTTTAAATTAGACGACGTGCGTGAAGCACTCTCTGAAAATGGTGTTCAAGGGATCACTGTAACTGAAGTTAAAGGCTTCGGTCGCCAGAAAGGTCATACTGAACTTTATCGTGGTGCTGAATACGTTGTTGATTTCTTACCAAAAGTAAAAATCGAAATCGCAATCAGTGACGAAATGGTTGATACCGTAATCGAATCAATTACCCGTGTTGCAAGCACTGGCAAAATTGGTGACGGTAAAATCTTTGTAAGCAATCTGGAACAAGTCATCCGTATCCGTACTGGTGAAACAGGTGCTGATGCCGTTTAACAAATTGGCACGAAGTTTGCTGAGTAGCTAATAACTCAGAAAAATCAGGTCGGGGGATACGAATGAAAAAAATGCTAATTGCGCTCGGCTTGTCCAGTGCACTTTTAGGTGGTTCTGTTGCATGGGCTGAAGAGTCCGCAACAGCGCCAACAGAAGCAGTAGCTGTAGTTGATACTGCTGATACAACAACATTAAGTTCTACAGAAGAAGCTGCGGCCGTTGTTGCTCCAGCTGAAACAGCACCAGCACCTACAGAAGACGAAGCAAAGCTGGATACAGGTGATACAGCGTGGATTCTTGTGTCTACCGCACTTGTATTATTGATGACGATTCCAGGCTTAGCACTATTCTACGGTGGTATGGTTCGTAAGAAAAACGTACTTAGCACGATGGCACACAGTTTTGTAGCCGCTGGTATCGTCAGTCTGACTTGGGTGATCGTGGGTTATTCCCTAGCATTTGGTGAAGGCAATGCTTTCATTGGTAGCTTAGACAAATTTATGTTGTCTGGTATTACCACAGATGCATTATCGGGCACAATTCCTGAAATTCTCTTTGTAATTTTCCAAATGACTTTTGCCATCATTACCGTTGCCATTATTAGCGGTTCGATTGCAGAGCGTATGAAATTCGGTGCTTTTGTCGCATTCATTACGATTTGGAGTGTTATTGTCTATGCACCAATTACTCACTGGGTATGGGGTGGCGGCTGGTTAGGTAACGATGGTGCCTTAGACTTTGCCGGTGGTACAGTTGTCCATATTAACTCGGGTGTTGCTGGTTTAGTGGCTGCCTACATGCTAGGTAAACGTATGGGGTTAGGCCGTGAATCAATGGCGCCACACAATCTTACTTTAACTGTTGTCGGCGCAAGCCTTGTATGGGTTGGTTGGTTTGGTTTCAACGGTGGTTCTGCATTAGGTGCGAACGGCTCAGCAGGTTATGCTTTGGTGGTAACTCAAGTTGCGGCAGCGGCAGCAGCAATCGCATGGTTAATTACTGAAAAAGTAGTACGTGGTAAAGCGTCTGTGTTGGGCGGTGCATCTGGTGCGATTGCGGGTCTCGTTGTGATTACTCCAGCAGCAGGTTTTGTAACTGTTGGCGGTGCGCTAGCAATGGGCTTAATCGGTGGTGTGGTATGTTTCTGGGGTATTACAGCGCTGAAACGTGCTTTGAAAGCAGATGACTCTTTAGATGCCTTTGGTTTGCATGGTGTGGGCGGTATTGTTGGTGCGATCCTAACTGCATTCTTCGCAAGTGAATTTATCATGGGCGACAACGCACCAAGCAACGTATTACACCAATTATGGGTTCAAGTTGAAGGTATCCTTGCAACTGTTGCCTACTCAGCAATCATGACATTCATTATCTTAAAAGTAATTGATCTCGTGATTGGTATCCGTGTTGAAGGTGATGACGAGCGTATGGGTCTTGACTTAAGCCAACATGGCGAACGTGTAGAATAATAAGCAATAATCAATATATTGTGTAAAACAGCCCGAAAGGGCTGTTTTTTTTCCATATCTAGCGTAAAGCTCTACAAAATTAAAAATTTTTGCTACACTCTAAATCCATTCGGATTTGTTCAATTTAACCGCTATGCATTGTCCATTTTGCAACGCTGAAGACAGTAAAGTGATTGATTCTCGCCTTGCTGCTGAAGGCTGTCAGATTCGCCGCCGCCGTGAATGTATTAGTTGCGGTGAACGTTTTACCACTTTTGAAAGTTATGAAGTGGTCATGCCTCGTGTGATTAAGTCGGATTCAAAAAGTGAACCGTTTGATGAGGCAAAACTTCGTCGTTCCTTGATGCATGCTTTGCAAAAGCGTCCAGTGACACAAGAACAAATCGAAACGGTACTCAGCGATATTCAATTACAGATTCGTCGTTTGGGTGAACGCGATGTAAAGTCTCGTACCATTGGTGAAATTGTCATGCAATCTTTGTTTGCTTTAGATCATGTCGCTTATGTACGTTTTGCTTCGGTTTATCAAGATTTCCAAGATGTTGAAGCATTTCGTCGTCAAATCGAACAGATGCAACAGCGTGAACACTAAGCTGTCTAATCCTTGTATGAATAAAGAGTGAAGTCATGTCTGAGTCAAATCTAGTGCGAGAGCAGCATGAATTTTGGATGCGACGTGCGATTCAGCTTGCATATCAAGGTCAGTATTCAACCCGCCCGAATCCCAATGTAGGCTGTGTCATTGTCAAAGATGGACAGCATGTGGGAGAAGGGTTTCATCCCAAAGCTGGTCAACCCCATGCTGAAGTCTTTGCAATGCGTGATGCAGGCGAAGCTGCACGTGGTGCAACAGCCTATGTGACTTTAGAGCCGTGTGCCCATTATGGCCGGACACCGCCTTGTGCCAAAGGCTTAGTTGAAGCTGGGGTAGCGCAAGTGGTGGTTGCCTGTCCAGATCCGAATCCATTGGTGGCAGGCAAAGGTGTACAAATTCTGCGTGATGCAGGAATTGAAGTCATCACAGGGGTTTGCGAAGCAGAAGCACATCAATTAAATTTGGGCTTCCTCAAGGCAATGGCTACAAGTATGCCTCATGTGCGTCTTAAAGTTGCTTCAAGTTTGGATGGCCGTACTGCAATGGCATCCGGTGAGTCGAAATGGATTACCGGTGAATTGGCACGTCAAGACGTTCAGCATTGGCGTGCAATTTCAGGTGCTGTCATCACCGGTATTGAAACGGTTTTGGCTGATGATTGCCAACTCAATGTGCGCCAGCTAGATGGTATAGATGATTTAAGCAAAATTGTTCAGCCGCAAAGAATCGTTCTCGACCGTCAAGGTCGTTTGCCACTCACAGCAAAAATGTTGGAACAGCCTGAAAGTGTTATGGTCATGGGGCCATTTCGTCAGGAACTTGCCGATTTAGGCGTGGTACAATTTGAAATACAACCATTAGCAGAACTGCTAAAAATATTAGTTCAGCAGCATCAAATTTATGATGTGATGGTGGAAGCAGGTGCGACTTTATCCACCGCTTTCTTACAAGAACAATTGGTCGATGAAATGATCAGTTATGTTGCACCGACGCTTTTGGGTCGGTCAGCTCGTGCAATGTTTACTGCGGATTTTAACCGCATGGCAGAGCAGCTTCGATTTAAGTTGAAAGACGTTACTCAATTGGGTGACGACATTCGCTTAAGGTTAATCCCTTCTCAAGAGACGCTATGAATCCAGAGTCTACGGTTTATCACAAACGTCGTCATGCGGCTCGTACCACCGACGAATATCTTTTCCATCAATTGGTTCCTTATTTGGGAAACAAGCGTCGTCTGTTACACCTGATTTTAGAAGCACTTGAGCAAACGGGAACTTTAAAACGTGAAGATGGTCGTGCCCCTATTTTCGCCGACTTTTTTGCTGGTTCCGGTGTTGTTTCACGTTTAGCCCGCCAAAATGGTTATCGTGTGATTGCCAATGACTGGGAACCGTATAGCCATGCTTTAAACAGTGCGATTCTCTCATGTACTGAAGCACCTGCGTTTAAAGAATTAGGTGGCTATCAAAAAGCCATTGATTACTTGAATCGTTTACCCGAAGTCAAAGGTTGGGTAACGCATAATCTATGCCCACGTAATGATGAAATATATGATCCGGCACGTGACCGTTTATTCTTTAAACGTCGCAACGGTATGCGTATTGATGCTATTCGTCAGCAAATTGCTACATGGCAGGCGCAGGGTGCCATTGATGATGTGGAAATGAGCGCGTTACTTGCACCACTGTTGTATTCAGCCAGTTTTGTTAGCAATACCAGTGGTGTATTCAAAAGTTTCCATCATGGTTGGGGCGGTAAAACCCAAGCCGCGTTGGATCGTATTGGCTCGTTATTGTGGTTAACGCCGAGTCGCTTTTGTGAAATTGGCGATCCAAAACGCCCAGCAGCAGAAATGTGGTGTGTGGATGCGCAGCACTTAGCGAATCAAATGAGTGGCTTTGAAGTCGATGTGGCCTATCTTGATCCACCGTATAACCAACATGCGTACAGCAGTAATTATCATGTTTTAAATGCTTTAACCTTATGGGATCAGGTCGATCTTCCAACCCCTGATACCAAAGGCTTTAAGAGCGGTATTGATCGTGCATGGCGTAAAGAACGTCCTAGCCCTTATAATTCTTCAAAGCATGCCAAAGAAGCGTATGAAAAATTATTAGAAACCATTAACGCACGTTATATTCTGACCAGCTATTCAACCGATGGTAATATCAGCGCGACTGATTTGTTACAAGCCAACCTTAAACGTGGTCGTGTGAGTTTATTGACGCAAGATGTGCCGCGTTATCGCGTGAGTAAACAACGTCAGTCTGAGCGTGCACGCGTACTCGAATTTATTGTGATTACTGATACGCACGCAAAATCAGGCCCACCTATTCGTCAGTTGTTGAGTCAACTCCACCATTTTGCAGAATTAGGTGGTGTAGATACCTCAGGCGTGAGCACGCAGCTTGATTTGTGGTAAAAAATCACCGCCCATTTTAATCAGGGATTGAATATGTTTACAGGCATTATCGAAAGTTTAGGCAAGGTTGAAAGCATTCAAAATGTAGGCGGTGATGTTCGCCTGCGAATTCAAACAGATCTTGATATGTCTGATGTACATTTGGGTGATTCAATTGCCACCAATGGCATCTGTCTAACGGTCATTGATTTTGGTAGTAATTGGTATGCTGCGGATGTATCTCGTGAAAGCTTAAATCGAACCACGCTTGAACATTGGAAAGCAGGGCAGCCGGTTAATGTGGAAAAAGCCATGTTACCGACCACGCGTTTCGGCGGTCACATTGTCAGTGGTCATGTCGATGCGGTTGGTGAAATTACTATTGTTCGTTCAGATGCACGTTCGATTTATTTTGAAGTCACAGCACCGGCAGAAATTGCACGTTATCTTGCAGAAAAGGGTTCAGTGACTGTGGATGGCATTAGCCTGACCATCAATCACTTACGTGGCAATGTGTTGAGCTTGAATTTGATTCCACATACGGCACACCGAACCAATATTGCTACATGGAAAGCCGGGACCAAAGTGAATTTAGAAGTGGATGTTTTAGCTCGTTATATTGAACGTTTATTGATGGGCGACAAAGCAGCTGAAACGACACAACAGTCAAAAATTAGTATGGATTTCTTGGCCCAAAATGGTTTCTTAAAATAAGTTTAAAGAAACGAAAACCAAACAGTCTGATTGAAAAATTAGACTGTTTTTTTATTTTTGGTGATAATGTGTCGCGGTATTTCAAATACGATGAATAATCAGACAGGTGACAATGATTGATTTTTTGCTGAATCTAGAGCAGTGGTTGCCATTGTTGCTGGAAAATTATGGTGTGTGGATCTATGCCATTTTATTCCTAGTGATATTCGCTGAAACAGGTTCAGTGTTCATGTTCTTTTTGCCGGGAGATAGTTTGCTTCTCGCGATTGGCGCATTATGTTCAACCACCGATGTTATCCATTTGCACACTATGGGCATTATGTTGTTTGTTGCATCGGTACTCGGCTATAGCGTGAATTACTATACGGGTAGCGTCTTAGGCATTAAATATTTTAATAAGCATACACGCTACTTTAAGCCTGAATATATGGTGAAAACCAATAAATATTTTATGAAGCATGGCGGAAAGACCATTTTAGTGGCGCGCTTTGTTCCTTTTGTTCGTTCATTTGCACCGTTTGCAGCAGGTTCAGCGCATATGAACTTAGCAAGTTTTATGTTTTATAACGTATTGGGCGGTTTTATCTGGATTGGATTACTCTTAGGAATTGGATTTTTCTTAGGTCATACTGTGTCTGCAGTTGCTGATTTGGTCTAAATTACAGTTAATAAATAAAAAAAGCCCAAGTAGGGCTTTTTTATTGCGTAACGATCAGTGTTTGGTCACAGTCACGATATCAAGTGGATGGGGGATTGCCGTTTGAACTGGTAGATTGATAGAAAATTGACCTTTTTCAGATTCACGACTTAAGTACACGGAAATACTGTGAAAATCTGAATGACTCAGCCATAAATCTTTAGCACTAATCTTCCAAGTTTCGCCTACAGCTAAAGCGGATATCTTCTGATTAATCTGTTGGATAATGTCCATGTTTCAGTCCCGTCTGGATGCATGATTATTTTGCTCCCCAAAGTCGATGCCCGCTTCAGGGATATGAACATCATGTTGCAGAAAGATGTCAATTTGATGACAGCTTTGTTAAGGACTGAAAATATGGAGTCCACTTATTCAGTGCTTTGTGTAGAAAAATTTGAATTTTCTAAGATATATTCAATTTCTTCTTGGGCAGCGACTTTTAATTTTTCACGGAACTCGCGCACGGCTTGTTCAATCTGCGTTTCAGCTTCGAGTTCTAAACGCACTCTTACACTTTCGAGTTCAGACAGGATTTGTCCTTCGCTCACAGAAAGGTGTTGTGATAAACCAGCTAAACCTGTTTCAGGGTTTTTGTGATAGCGCGAAGCATAGTGCTGTACATCACGATCTAAATTGACTTGCATCATGGCCAAGGCTTGGGTTTGTGCAGCAAAACGCACTTCTTCATCACGTTTCAATTGTTCTGCATAAGCCTGTTCAGCCGCACGTTTTTCTTCCAACGCTTTTTCTAGGGCCAATTGTTTACGAATGCGAGCATCTTCAATCAGTTGAGCTTTCAAATCTGCATAAGCAGTCTCAATTTTTTCAAATGAAACTTTCTGCTGCTGTTGATCGTGCGTCAACCACTGTTGAATATCTGTGCTGGGATTCAACACATCGCAAATGCGACCGAGGTCATCAATAAAGGTCTGGCGTACAGCTTCAGGCACATTTAACCAACGCTGTTTAAATTCGGGACCTACATTTAATGCCATGGTGCATCTCCTTGTTCTAGCAGTATTGCATTTCGAATTAAAGTTTATGGGTGTTTGGTTGCACGCCTAATTTTCGATAATGCTTATACTTTTCACGGCCAATGATTTTGGCAGCTTCGTTATTTTCAATAATTTCGATAATGTGACTAAAACTTGCGAACTGTTCAAGTGCTTGATCGTTAAAATTAAACACAATCCAATCCGATTGTTCAGGCAGCTGCGCGGATATACACACGGTTGCATCAACTTGGTCGATACCATGTGGAATGAAGCCTGTGGGATCAAAACTCCACAGGCGTTCATCTAATTGTTGCTGCAAGTCTGCATCAGCACAGTACAACCAAATACGTTCAGGTTGACGCAGAATCTTACGGCATAAACGACAAGTACTTTCGACTTGTCGTTCAGGACTTTTTTCAAATAAATAAAAGCTAACTTTAGCCATTCGCTTGTGCACGATTCGCTAAGAATTGCATCAATAAGGGTACTGGACGACCCGTTGCGCCTTTATTTGCACCTGAATTCCATGCTGTACCGGCAATATCTAAATGCGCCCAACGGTATTCACGTGTGAAGCGCTGTAAGAAACATGCAGCAGTTACTGAGCCTGCTTTAGGACCACCAATGTTTGCGATATCTGCAAATGGAGAGTCCAATTGTTCTTGGTAATCTTCAATCACAGGCATGCGCCATACACGGTCAAAACTGTGTTGACCGGCAGCAGTTAACTCTGCAGCAAGTTCATCATCTGGTGTGAACATCCCTGTCAGCACTGATCCAAGCGCTACCACGCATGCACCTGTTAAGGTTGCAATATCAATAACGAGGGCAGGGTTAAAACGTTTAACATAAGTCAACGTGTCACACAGCACTAAACGACCTTCGGCATCAGTATTTAGAATTTCAACCGTTTGACCGCTCATCGTCGTTACAATATCACCCGGACGTGTTGCATGACCTGAAGGCATGTTTTCGGCAGCAGCAATTGCACCGACAACATGAATCGGTAATTTTGCTTCACAGAGTGCGCGAACGGTACCCAATACAGATGCTGAACCACACATGTCGTACTTCATTTCATCCATGCCAGCGCCTGGTTTTAATGAAATACCGCCTGTATCAAAAGTTACACCTTTACCAACCAATACAACTGGTGCTTCTTCGCGGTTCGATAAATATTCAATAGTGATAATGCGGCCTGGACGGTCTGAACCTTTGCTGACAGCAAGGAATGCGCCCATACCTAAGTCAGCCATTTGCTGTTCATCAAGTACGGTCACTTTTAGTTGTTCTGGGAACTCTGCTGCCAATGCTAGAGCTTGTTCAGCTAGATATTCAGGGAAACAAATATTGCCCGGACGGTTACCTAGATCACGTGTATAGCTTTGACCTAATTGAACTGCTTCAATTAAATCTAACTGTGCTGTGCTGAGTGATGTTTTAGCGGCAATTAAATCAATTTGTGTTAAAGCAAATTCATTTTTCTTTGATTTGTATTCATCAAAGGCATATGCAGCTTGAGTTAAGCTGAGTGCAAACAAGTAATGTTGCTCTTGCGGTAATGCAGAGATGTCTACACTAATATGCTGGAATTTTTTTTGTGATGCTTTAATAATGGTTTGTGCAATTTTTGCAAGTTTATTTACTTGTAATTCAGATACTTTGCCTAGACCCAAAAGTGCACTATTACGACAAGCGGCAACGCTACCGACCAGTGCTAAACTTTCATTTAAAGCAGCTTTAAATTGTGTTGCTTCAATATGGGTATCTAAATCATTGATTTGATAAGTAGTTGCTGCATTTTGAACGTGCTCAGAATCTACTAAAATCAACAAATATTGGCTGGCAGCATTCGGTTGGACAGATGTATTTATAGCAAGTTTCATGTGCGGTATTCATGCCTTTTTAAATTTATAAACCATTAAACCATTGAAACATTTATCTGAATAGAGTTTCAATGCGTAACAAGGGTATAGGTTTTATATTTTTAACATTCGGGTAAACTATCGCTAGTTTTTATTTGCCCTATTTTTGGAAGAATTGAATTGATTATTCGGCGTTATCTGGTCAAGCAAGTGGTGTCAACATCACTCGTCGTGATTTCCTTACTGACCTTGATCATGATGGGTGGCCGTTTGATCAAGTACTTTGGGGTTGCGGCTCAGGGTCGCTTAGATGCAAGTATTTTATTTAGCATCATTGGTTATCGTTTGCCTGAATTCTTAACTTTGATTCTTCCATTGGGTTTCTTCATTGGCTTGATGTTGGTATTTGGTCGTTTGTACGTTGACCATGAAATGGCGGTACTGAACAGTAGTGGTGTGAGTCGCAATCGATTAGCACGTTTGTTGGTGCCGATGGCTGTGGTCTTTATGGCGGTTCAAGCCTTCTTAATGTTATGGGCATCGCCATGGGGCATCCGTCAGTACGAAGCCTTGACGACTTCGCAAGCAGTCCGTACAGGCTTTGACCTCGTACGTCCCAAAGAGTTTATTTCTTCTGGCCCCTATACCATCTATGCAGGTGATTTATCTGAAGATCGTAAAAATCTCAAAGATATTTTCTTCTATCAACGCGCAGAAAAAGATGGTAAGCCAGATGTGATTATCTTGGCGAAAGAAGCTACGCGTGTTGAAGTGCCGGATGATAATGCTAATGTGGTGGATTTGGTTGAAGGACGTCGTTATGAAATCTATCCAGGTCAACCACGTTATACACAAGCAGAATTTCAAAGTTATCGTTTACGTTTAGAAAATGATAAAGAAGCGAAATTTGAAAGTACTGAAGTTGAAGCATTAGCGACGACTAAACTTTGGGAAAATCGCCATGACCCTGTCGTTGCAAGTGAATTGGGTTGGCGTATCTTTGTACCGTTTACCATTATTGTGGCATTGATGTTGGCAACGGCATTGTCTGAAGTGAGCCCGCGTCAAGGCCGTTACTTAAAATTATTCCCAGCTTTATTGATCTTCGCCAGCCTAATTGTGGCTTTAATGGCGATTAAAACCCGTATCAGTAAAGATGAAATGGGTATTGCTGCTTATCCACTTGTTTTGGTGATTTATGCAATCGCGGCAGCACTGTTTTCACGTAAACAAAAGTTGGCACCCAAGATTAAGAAACAAATTCAGCGAGTGAGGTCTTAACAATGTTGGCACGTCGTATAGTTGCAAAACATGTGACCAAAACCACTGCTTTAGCCATGTTAGGTGCGACAGCAGTCTTGGCTGGTTTACAGGTGCTTTTTACTTATTTAGGTGAATTGGGCTCGTTGAAAGAAGGCTACAATGCATGGAATGCTTTGCAATATGTATTGTGGAACTCACCAAATTATTTATATGAAATATTACCCATATCCGCTTTGATTGGTGCGGTTTTAGGTCTAGGAACTTTAGCGTCTAACAGTGAATTGATTGTCATGCGTTCTGTGGGCATTAGTCTGTGGCGTATTGTAGGTTGGGTGATTCGTTCAGCGTTAATTCTGGTGGTACTGTCTTTTGCTTTAAGTGAGTGGGTTATTCCACATACCAATGAGCAAGCAAAAAGTGTCAAGAGTCATCGCACTGCGGCTGAATTGGGTGAGGTAAAAGGCTATTGGTCTCGTGAAGGGCAGCGTTTTATTTACATTGATTATGCTAATTCGCAAGGTCAGATCAAAGATGTACAAGTGGTTGATTTTGATGATAACTATCGACTACGTGGCACCTTAGATGCAGAGCAGGGGAACTTCATTAAAGATGGGGCTTGGACGCTGCAAAACAGTATTCAAATGGATATGCTAAATACGGGCGATGCTGTAACAAAACAAAACGCAGAACAGCCTTTATCTTTGGCTTTACAGCCGAAATATGTGCATATGGTGACAATTGATCCTGAAGATTTGTCTCCGAGTCAATTGGTCAGTTTCATGAGCTATATGAATGAGTATAGCCAAGTGCCTAAAACCTACCAATTGGCCTTTTGGCAAAAATTCGGTTCACCATTTGCATTGATTGCCTTGGTGGTGATTGCCTGTTCATTTATTTTTGGGCCATTACGTCAACAATCCATGGGTTTTCGCCTGGTCATTGCATTGTTTGCTGGGCTTGGCTTCTTCTACCTTCAAGATTTCCTCGGCTATGCAAGTTTGGTGTATTCGCCATCTCCAGCATGGTTCGTTTTTGTACCGATTATTCTCATGTTTGCAGTAGGTGGTTATCTGCTGCATCGTGCCCGCTAAGTCGGCACAACATTGGGTAAAACAATGCTGCTGACCAAGATTAACTATGGTCGCAACATAGAGTCTTCACCGAAAGTTCGGTAAGATATGATGATTAATTTATAAACGAAAGAGTATTCATTATGACGGATGCAACTGCTGGCAAAATCCCACACGTATTGGTAATTATGGATGGTGTGGGTCATCGCGAAGCGGTCGAAGATAATGCTTTTTTAGCAGCGAAGCGACCAAACTTAACAGCAATGCAAGAAAAACATCCGCATGGATTAATCTCAGGTTCTGGTGAAGACGTTGGTCTTCCAGATGGACAAATGGGTAACTCAGAAGTAGGCCACATGAACCTTGGCGCAGGTCGTGTACTGTATCAAGACTTCACTCGTATTACCAAAGACATTCGTACAGGTGCTTTTTTTGAACAAGAAGTACTAGTTGATGCTGTTGAAAAAGCCAAAGCAACCAATGGTGCAGTGCATATCATGGGCTTATTGTCTGAAGGTGGTGTTCATTCACATGAAGATCATATCGTCGCTATGGCTGAGCTTGCTTTAAAACGTGGCGCAAAAGTATATTTACACGCATTTTTAGATGGTCGTGATACGCCACCAAAAAGTGCTCAGCCTTCATTAGAAAAATTAGATGCATTATTTGCGCAATATCCAGGTCAAGGTCGTATTGCGACAATGATTGGTCGCTACTTTGCAATGGACCGTGACAATCGTTGGGACCGTGTAGAACAAGCGTATCGTTTACTGACTGAAGGTGAAGCTGCACGTACAGCACAAACTGCTGTTGAAGGTTTAGAGCTGGCTTATGCAGCAGATGAAAAAGATGAATTTGTAACAGCAACACGTATTGGTGAACTTGCAAAAATTCAAGATGGCGACAGTGTTGTCTTCATGAACTTCCGTGCTGACCGTGCACGCGAAATTACCAAAGCTTTTGTGGAAAAAGACTTTGCGGGCTTTGAGCGTAAAGTTGTTCCAAACTTGTCTAAATTTGTGATGTTGACACGTTATCAAGCAACGATTGATGCGCCTGTGGCATACATGCCAGAAGAATTACACAACTCAATTGGTGAATATCTATCTAACTTGGGTAAAACACAATTACGTATTGCTGAAACTGAAAAATATGCACATGTGACATTTTTCTTTAGCGGCGGTCGTGAAGATGAATATCCGGGTGAAAAACGTATTTTAATTCCATCACCAAGTGTTGCAACTTATGACCTAAAACCGGAAATGAGTGCTTATGAAGTGACGGATGAGTTGGTTGCAGCAATTAACTCAGGTGAATTTGATCTATTGGTTGTGAACTTTGCTAATGGTGATATGGTCGGCCATACAGGTGTGTTTGATGCTGCAGTTAAGGCGGTTGAAGCGGTGGATACGTGCTTAGGTCGAGTATACGAAGCGGTGATGGCAAATAAAGGTCACATGTTGGTTACAGCCGATCACGGTAATGTTGAACAAATGCAAGATTACCAAAGTGGTCAGGTGCATACTCAACATACTACTGAACTTGTTCCGTTCATTTATGTTGGTCCTACTTCAGCAACGATTGCAGAAGGCGGTGTATTAGCAGACGTTGCACCAACGCTATTAACGTTGATGAATGTTCCTGTCCCTGCAGAAATGCAAGGTCGTAATTTAATTACACTGGATGCTTAATTAGCAAAGGATTGGGAATGGCTAGAGCACATTGGACGTCTATTGTAAGCGCTACAGCACTACTGCTGTGCTCAAGTCATTTCGCATGGGGAGCCGACAAAGCAAAGTCGGCTTTCGATGAGTTTGATGGAAGTTATGAACAAAGCTATGCCGAAGTACCTGTTGAATCGATTCAACAGTTTGTGCAAATTTATGGCGTGGTTAAAGAAAATTATTTAGTTGAAAAAAATGACGATGCTTTATTTCAGCAAGCCATACAGGGCTTGGTGGGAGGCCTAGACCGTTATTCGCGTTATCTTTCTGCTGAAGACTATAAACAACTATTGCAATATACCGAAGGTGATTTGGCGAGTGTAGATTTTAGTTTACGCTACGATAATCCCTTACAACAGTGGGTCATTTATAATTTAAAAGCTGATGCTGACTCTGCGAAGCAAGGGCTAAAAAATGGCTTAGCTGTATTTAAAATAGATGATCAAGAACTCAAAAAACTTAATCAAGATCAAGTTCGACATTTGCTCGCCGGTGCAATTGGTTCGACTTTAAATTTGCAATTACTCACTTCGAATCAGCCACTGAATATTGTGCGTAATACCAAAATTGAAACGGATATCGAATCCAAACTCTTGAGTAATCAAGTTTTGGTGTTAAGTGTGCATGTTTTTCAGCAAGACACCGCCAATGAGATTAAACGCTTGATTGAAAGTCATGGGCCGCGTGTAAAAGCAGTATTGTTTGATTTAAGAAACAACCCTGGTGGTTTGCTTTCTGCTGCTGTAGAAAGCGCCGATTTATTTTTAAACCAAGGCATTATTGTTTCGACTAGGAGTCGTTCGGAAGGTGACCAAGAGTTTCAGGCACTCCCGAGTTTTGAGTTTCAAAATTTAAAAGTAGGGATTTTAATTAATAACCGTTCTGCATCAGCGGCTGAAGTATTTACTGCGGCAATGAAAGAGCATAAACGTGCTTGGGTGGCGGGTGAAAAAAGTTATGGCAAAGGTGTGGTACAAAAACTTTTTCCACTAAATAACGGTGCAGCGCTGCAAATGACCGTCTCTCAATATTTAACGCCTAATGGCAAAATGATTGAGGGTATTGGCGTACAGCCTGATTTTAATTACCCACTACAACATGACGCGCGTGACGACAATTATATCGAGCATGTTGCAGATTTATTATTAACCCAAAAATAAAAAAAGAATAAGCCGAGGCTTATTCTTCATCTTCGGTATCCAAACCAAATTTTTTCAAGCGGTAACGTAAAGAGCGAAATGACATTCCCAGTTTTTTTGCTGCCAAAGTACGATTCCAATGGGTTAAATTCAGCGCATTGAGTAATATGTCTTTCTCAATATTTTCCAAATAAAGCTCTAAGCCTTCTTCTGGTAATTTTTTAGGCAAGGCTGTGATATCCGCTGAACCTTGTGATGATACATTGGACTCAGGGTTATTTAGGGCCGAGGTATTTAAGGCACTGTTAGGATGGCGTAATGGTGCACTCTGCAAATGTTGTAAATCAATCTGCTCGTCATCACATAAAGTCATGGCGCGTTCAATAATATTGCGCAGTTCACGAACATTACCTGGATAATATTGACTCAATAAAAAATGCTGAGCGCGAGGGGTTAAGGCTTTTGCTGCAATTTCCCATTCATTGCTAATTTTTTGAATAAAATATTTTGCCAATAATAAAATGTCATCACCACGTTCTCTAAGTGCGGGTAGGGCTAAATCCATGACATGAATGCGGAAATATAGATCCTGACGGAAGCGGCCTTGTTGCACTAAAGCATCTAGGTCTTGATGACTGGCACTGATCACACGGAAATCCACATCGATTTCACAGTCTGAACCTACAGGGCGAATCCGCTTTTCTTGTACAGCACGCAATAATTTGACCTGCATGGACAAAGGCAATTCGGCAATTTCATCTAAAAATAAGCTACCGCCATGAGCAGATTGGATCAGACCTTGTTTGTCTTGGATCGCACCACTAAAGCTGCCTTTTTTATGTCCAAAAAGTTCACTTTCCATTAATTCAGATGGAATTGCGCCACAGTTAATGGCAATAAATGGTCCTTCATTACGATTACTGAGACGATGTACTAGATTCGCTACAACTTCTTTGCCTGTACCTGATTCACCGGTAATAAATACTGGTGCTTGTGAACGAGCTAATTTTTTAAGCGTGGTACGTAGTTGTTGAATGGGTAAAGACTGCCCAATCAACATTTTATGTTCAAGACTGTCTTGTTGCGGTTGATTAGAATTAACCGGTTTATTGAGTGCTTTTTGCAACAATTGTTCTAAATGTTTGGTATTGACTGGTTTACTGACAAAGTCAAATGCGCCTGCCTTTAACGCTGCAATGGCAATTTCCATGTTGCCATAGGCAGTCAGTACTGCAACGGGCAGGTTTGGACAGTGTTCATTGATCCAATCCAAAAGTTGCAGCCCATTGCCATCGGGAAGGTTAAGGTCAGTTAAACAGGCATCATACACATGGTTAGATAGTGCTTTTTTTGCATCTTCAATGCGATGAGCAATATGTGTATTGACTCCCATCCGTGACAATGACATTTGCATGAGGGTGCATAAATCTTCCTCATCATCGACTAATAATACCAGTGGTTGAGAATCCACATTTCACCCCAAAAAAATTAAAGAACAGCTTGTTGACTGACAATCCTAAAACACGCTCCCTGTTTTTGTTCTACATAGGAAAGCTGCGCTTGGTTCGCTTCACAGAAGCTATGTGCCAAATATAATCCTAAACCAGTTCCAGTAATTTCGGTACTAAAAAATGGTTGAAACAGTTGTGCTTGGTCTTGTGTTGCCACGCCTTGACCAAAATCACGGACATCAATTTGTACTTTTTTGAGTTCGGAACGTACATTGATTTCAATATAAGGGTGTGTTGGATCATTATGCCGAATGGCATTACGCACTAAATTAATTAAGATTTGGCGAAGCTGAGCTTCATCAAATCGAATACTGAGTTGAGGCTGGATATTCAAACGAATTTGATTTTGAATATCAGATAGATCTTCTTGAATAAATAATGGAATAAATTGTTCTAATTTCAGTACTGCTGGATGTGTTTCTTTGTTACGCACCATGTTTAGCGTATCTTGAATAATACGATCAATTCGTACGGTTTGACGTGAAATCATGCCGCTGAGCATTTTTTGTTGTTCAGTATCACTGCCGGGTAATAAATCATTCGCATGTACAATTGCGGCTAAAGGGTTGCGGATTTCATGGGCAATACTGGCAGAAAGTTGCCCGAGTGCAGCCAGTTTTAATTGTTGAACCTGTTGGTTAAGTTTCTGTGCATCTTCTAGAACCAATAAGGTTAGAACTTGATGTGGTGCAATTAATTTTTGTACCACGACTTGAATGTGATAACGGCTTTGTTGGGATTGGAATTGAAATTTTTCACCACTTTTTAATTCTTCGAATTTAAGTAATTCAAATAAGTCAGGTTGTGTGGTGTAAAGCGGATATTTATCGCTGTGGTATGAGTTTGGCATCCCAAGTAGGTAACAGGCAGCAGGGTTACTCAATACCACATGGCAATTTTCATCGAGGACTAAATAGCCTGTATCAATCTGCTCCAAGATATAGCGGTTAATATTTTGCAGGCGATGTAATTCGAGAGATTGTGAAAAATTTAAATTTTCCATTAACTGGAAGCGGCGAACAGCGACTTGTGCACTGCCGTACACTACACAAAATAAAAAGGCCAATATGGCGCTATTGGTCAAATTTTTAAGTGAAGTAAATTCAAGGATTGAACCTAAAAATAGCTGATAGACCACACAGATCACGGCAACTAAGGTCACAATCAGGGCTTTTTTAGCATCTAGTAGTAAAGAGGCAGCAAAAATGGTGATCACAAAGAGCAAGCTAAGGTGCAGGTTGGGCCCATCTGTTGCTAAGGTCAAAAGACTTAAGGAAATGACATCGACCACAAACAACATAAGCAGTTGATTGGCAATGTAGACTTTTAAGGTCTTGAGCGACATAAACTGAATACTAGTAAGTACTAAGTATGCAGTTAAGACATAAAGATAAAGCCGTGGATAGGCATATTCGGCATTGAGCTGAGGGTAAGTCAGTAAAAAAACCAGCAGCAAACAAGCACTGATGATAAAGCGATATGCGCTGTACCAAAGCCCCAAATGATACTGGTTCAATTCAGTATGAATTGAACGCTCTGTCATGAAATTAACTACGTGTTATTAGAATGTACGTGTGAGTAGCAATTAAGGTTTGATTAAACCGTAGCGGATAGCCAAGTGAGTGAGTTTGACATCACTATCAATATTCAGTTTTTCAAAAATACGATAACGGTATGTATTGACGGTTTTTACACTGACAAAAAGTTTGTCTGAAATTTCCTGTGCACTGATACAGTTGACCACCATCATCGCCACTTGCATTTCACGTTCCGACAAAGCATCAAAAGGGGATTGCTGGGTATCGGATAAATATGAACTAGCCAATTGCTCTGCAATATCGGCACTAAAGTATTTCCCACCTTGCATTACTTTATTTATGGCACGAACCATCTCAGTAACTGGAGCACCTTTGGTGATATAGCCTTTTGCACCCGCTTTTAATAATAATGAAGGGTAGGGTTCTTCCGCTAAGCCGCTCACCGCAACGACTTTGGTTTCAGGTGCTGTTTGTAATAAACGACGCGTGGTTTCTACACCGCCAATGCCAGGCATGTTGACATCTAACAGAACAACATTCGGATGATGTTGACGCACCAAAGTGATGGCATCTTCACCAGATTCAGCTTGTCCAATGACTTGTACTTCAGTGTGGTCTTCGAGCATACGGCAAATACCGGTACGTACCAATTCGTGGTCATCCACCACTAAAACTGTGATCACCTATACTCTCCCTTCAATATAAAACTGTTTTTTTGTTACATAAAGCAAAATAAGCTTGCAATGAAACGACAAAATTAGCAATGCTATTCTTATATGTAATGAAAAACTTCATCCACAATATGTGAGCAAAATATGTTCTTGATTGTGGTAAATGTACGGCATATTGTGGGTAATACGCAAATGTTTAGCATCTTGAGTTGAGTGAGTAATGGTGAAGAAAACAAATAAGTTCCTAATGCACATGTTAGGCATGTCAATTGTATTGGGTATGAGCAGCATCAGCTCTGCTGAAATTGTCATGAATAATGCTGCAAGTCAGCAGTCTAGCCTGAGTTGGTCTTCGGAAGATGCCGAGCAACTTTTAAATGGTGATGTGTCTTCGAGTATTGATGAGCCATCTCCTCAGGGATCAACAAAAGTTACGACATCTGTGCGTAGTAGTAACGGTGTGGTAGCACAATCTGCGCCTTCAAAAACGGTGCGTATTGTTGATACTAATCAATATGCTGGTCAGCCATCAGTTAATGCGCGTGCTGCATTGGTCATGGATGGTCAAACAGGTGAAGTGCTTTACAGTAAAAATAGCAATACGGCACTTCCAATTGCGTCAATTACCAAATTAATGACGGCTGTTGTCATTTCTGACGCACGCTTGAACATGTCTGAGAAAATTACACTACAACAAGCGGATTTTTCTTGCTCTGGTTGTAAAAGTTCGAGTTCAACTTTACGTGCTGGCGACAGCATGAATCGTGCAGAAGCACTGTTATTTGCTTTAATGAAGTCTGAAAATCCAGCTGCATCTGCATTAGCAAGAACCTTCCCAGGTGGCCGTTCTGCCTTTATTTCTGCAATGAATGCGAAAGCACGGTCATTGGGGATGAACTCGACACATTATATGGAATCAACTGGTTTGCATCCTGGCAATGTCGCTTCAGCACGTGATTTAGGTATTTTAGTGAATACTGCATCTCAATATGGCTTGATTCGTCAGTTCTCAACAACACCAAGTTATGACTTTAATTTGGGTTATCGTGTATTAAAATCTAATAATACCAATGCTTTAGTGCGTAATGGTGGTTGGAATATCAATATTTCTAAAACTGGATTTATTAATGAAGCTGGGCGCTGTGTGGTGATGCATACCACTTTAAATAACCGCCCAGCAGTTGTGGTGCTATTGGGAGCAGATTCTTCTGCTGCACGTACTAGCGATGCAACACGTTTAATGAATTGGGCAAGCCAGCTACCAAAACGTATCTAACATGACTTAAGTTTCATAGCAGGATTTGGATTTACTCAACGTCTAAATCTTGTAGTGAAACAAAGCAAATAAAAAGCCCTGCAAATGCAGGGCTTTTTATTCCAATCAAATATTACATATTTGAAAGAATAGAATCACGAACTTGATCCAATGTTGCATCAATTGATAGCATTACTGCATCAGAACATTGTTTGATTGCAGTATCAGGGTCTTTCAAACCATTACCTGTCACAGTACATACAATCACAGAACCTTCAGCAATTTTACCTGCTTTGATATCACGGATTGCACCACCAACAGATGCTGCAGAAGCAGGCTCAACAAATACACCTTCGTACATCGAAAGTAGACGTTGTGCTTCTAAGATTTCAGCATCAGTCAGTTCATCGAACCAACCTTTTGAATCACGTACAACAGCTTTTGCGTGGTTCCAGCTTTGTGGATTACCAATACGGATTGCAGTTGCTACAGTCTCAGGATTTTCAACCGGTGCGCCACGTAAGAACGGTGCAGCACCAGAAGCTTGGTAACCCGCCATGATCGGCAAGCCAGCAGGTTTTGGACCAGTGAAGGCATCAGTTGCAGGGGCATAAACCACTTGCTCAAATTCTTCTTTTGATTGGTTCGCAACTGCTTCAGTATACCCCATCCAGTGAGCAGTGATGTTACCTGCGTTACCTACTGGTAAGCAGTGGTAGTCTGGTGCACGGCCCAATTCATCCACGATTTCGTAAGCAATGGTTTTCTGACCTTGCAAACGGTACGGGTTAATTGAGTTTACAATCGTTACCGGTGCTTTATCTGCAATTTCTTTCACGAGGCGCATACCATCGTCAAAGTTACCGCGAATTTGCATCGTGATCGCACCATACATCATCGCTTGCGCCATTTTACCCATTGCAATTTTGCCTTCAGGGATTAAAACGAACGCTTTCATACCTGCACGTGCAGCATAAGCTGCTGCAGCAGCTGAAGTGTTACCAGTAGATGCACAGATAATGGCTTTAGAGCCTTCTTCAGCAGCTTTTGTTACTGCCATGGTCATACCACGGTCTTTAAATGAACCAGTCGGGTTTAAGCCCTCGTACTTCACATAAATTTCAACATTTTTGCCAATAATGCGCGGAATATTCGCAAGCTTAATCAGTGGGGTATTACCTTCGCCTAAAGAGATTGCTTTAGTGGTGGCAGACACTGGTAAACGGTCGCGATAGCGGTCAACTAAACCAGTATAACGATTGGCATTCGACATGATGATGTTCCAATTGTGTGTAGAGCTTGGCAAGGGGAGAGTGTCCCCTTGACCCGATTAATTATCAAGCGATTCTAAACGAATTCGTACAATTTCGCCATGAATGACGGGCAATGCTTGAATTTGTTGAAGGGCTTCATCCATTTTTGATTCTTTAACTGGATCAGTCAGAATCACGATAGGAATAAGGTCTTTTAAGCGTGGCTGTTGCATGATGGCATCAATACTGATTCCCGCACGGCTTAAAATAGTCGTCACATCAGCAAGAACGCCTGTTTGATCTTCAGCATTAATGCGGATGTAGTATCCAGTGGTCATTTCTTCACGTGGAAGAATGGTCAAATCACTTAAGCTTTCAAAAGCTAATTGCGGAATTGTACCTGAACCATCTTCGGTATAAGAAATGTCACGAACAATATCAACAACGTCAGCAACGACAGCAGATGCTGTTGGTCCAGCACCAGCACCAGCACCGTAATACAGTGTTGGACCAACTGCATTGGCCTGTACTAGTACGGCATTTTTCACACCATTAACATTAGCAATCAGTTGTTCTTCTGGAATCAATGTTGGGTGAACACGAAGCTCAATTCCTGTTGCGGCACGACGAGCAATACCTAGATGCTTAATACGGAAGCCAAGGTCTTCTGCATATTTTACATCTTGTGCTGTGACTTTGCTGATGCCTTCAGTGAACACCTTGTCAAACTGCAATGGAATACCAAATGCAATCGAAGCCAGCAATGTAAGTTTGTGAGCTGCGTCGATGCCTTCAACATCAAAAGTCGGGTCAGCTTCGGCATAACCGAGTTCCTGTGCTTCTTTCAGCACATCGGCAAAGGCACGACCTTTTTCACGCATTTCAGTCAAAATGAAGTTGCCTGTGCCGTTGATGATGCCAGCTAGCCAATCAATTTTGTTTGCAGCCAAACCTTCACGCATGACTTTAATAATTGGAATACCACCAGCAACAGCTGCTTCATAGGCAATTTGTACGTGATGATCATCAGCCAATTTGAACAATTCATTACCGTGTTCAGCTAAAAGTGCTTTGTTGGCAGTCACCACTTGTTTGCCATGAATAATCGCTTCGCGAATCACTTCATAGGCAGGGTGGATGCCACCCATGACTTCAACCACAACATCAACGTCAGGTTGACGAACAATATCTAATAAATCAGCACTTTGTTTTACAGAAGCAGGAAGATCTAAATCAGGACGAGGGCGACGCGTGCCCACATGGGTAATTTCAATTTCACGACCGGTGCGACGTTTAATCTCAGCAGCATTTTCTTTTAGTAGTTTAAGGGCACCACCACCCACAGTACCAAGACCGAGGATTGCCAGACGAACTGGTTTCACGTCACACTCCATTTAATTCATCAATTTCTTAAGTGAGTTTAGATCATAGCTAAAAAAACGCTTGGACTCTAGGGTAGAAATCACTTTATTCCCACCCATAAAAAACATTCATTTAGCCTATAAAAATTAGTTATTTAAGTGCGCTTTCAAGTTCCGCTGCAGACATGTAAGCACCGATATGAACACCTTCAGCATTGTAGATTGCTGGTGTGCCATTTACCCCAATATTTAGCCCCATTTCATACATGCTACGCACAGGGTTTTTGCATGAAGCAGGTGCAATTTGTTGACCAGCAATCGCTTGATCAAATGCAGCATGGCGGTCTTTGCTACACCAAATTGCTTCCATCATTGGCATGTGTTGTTCGCCACGAGGCCAAGCGATGTAACGTACTTCAATACCACGGGCATTGATATCATCCATTTGCTCATGCAATTTGTGGCAATACGGACAGCTCACATCGGTGAATACATAAACCACATGTTTAGTTTTACCCTTGGCTTTATAAACCAGTAAATCTTCAGATTTTAAGTTGTCGAATAATTTTTTATTGGTTTCAGCTTGTAAGTTGTCACCGACATTAAAAAGTTTTTTATCACCTAAACGAACCAAGTCACCTTGGAAGATGTATTTGCCATCGGCAGTGGCATATACAGAAGGCATACCTTCGAAGCTCACCCAAAAAATATTAGGAACTTCAGTGGCTTTCACGCCAATCACTTTGGCATTGATATTGGCTTTTTGAATATTTGACTGCAATGTGTCGATGAGACGTTGTTGAGCATTACGTTCAGACAAGGTTGATGCTTCACCAGTCGCTGGTGTGCTCGCCGTTAATGTTGAGTCTTTCTTTTCGTCGTTATTTGAGTTGGAGCAAGCCATAAGTGCCATACTTGCAGCAAGTGTAGATGCGAGAAAAAATTTTGAACGGGTAAATAACATAAACAACCCTTTTCTTTTAGCTATATCAAACAGGTGAGTAAGCATAGCAAAAAATAAAGGGCGCGATAGAACTTCTTGGTCTGATATTTACAGCCGTTAAGCTCTTGGATGGAAACTTGCGTGAAGTTGTTGCATGCGAACTTGTGCTACATGGGTATAAATTTGCGTGGTCGATAAATCGCTATGGCCCAGCAGCATTTGTACTACACGCAGATCAGCGCCATGATTCAGCAGATGTGTAGCAAAAGCATGACGTAAGGTATGTGGTGAGAGTTCAGTTTGTACACCGGCTTGTAAGGCATAGCGTTTGATAGCGTACCAAAAATTTTGTCGGCTCATCATACCGCCATGTTGGGTGAGGAATAAGGCATCGGTTGAACTTTTATATAGCTGTGGTCGCGCTTGGGCCAAATATTTTTCCACCCAGTCACAAGCGACTTGACCTAAAGGGACGAGACGTTCTTTATTTCCTTTACCAGTTATACGTAAATAGCCTTGTTTTAGATTAATCAATTCCAAACGTAAATTGAGTAGCTCACTGACACGTAATCCGCATGCGTATAAGACTTCAAGCATCGCGCGATCACGTAAGCCAAGTGCGCTGTTGATATCGGGTGCATTAATTAATGCTTCAACATCAGCTTCAGATAAATCTTTGGGTAGGGCACGACCCAGTTTAGGTGTTTTATGTGTTGCAACTGGATTGTCGCTGCGCAATTTTTGTTCACGTAGAAATTTAAAGAATGAACGTAGTGCAGAAAGTGAACGAGCGATAGATCTTGGACTTTTTCCCTGTTTGGTGAGGTTCAACAGCACATCGGCTACATCATCACTGCTCCAGTCTGTCATGCTGTGGCGATGACACTCACTGCATTGAATTAAATCAGATAAATAGGCATTTCTAGTGTGTGGACTGACCGTCTGAGCCACCAAATAATCACGATATCCTTGCAAGAAACTTAAATTTTCTGGAATGGTTACAGGGGCAGGGATACGTGGTTTTTTATTTAACATGTAAAGCTCATTTGGGTGAATTAAACCAATAAATCACAAGGGTTTAATGCAATGTAATTTAAATTTTCTATACTGTCGATCTTTGAAAGCGAAATGCGAATTGAAATCGAATCCGATTTGTTAATTATTCTCATTTGTTTGTATAATGTTCAAAAATTTTTAGGGTTAGTTGCGTGCGATTATCTGATTTGAAAGTGAAACAAAACGCGGTCATTCATAAGGTACATCGTAACCAGAATGGCGACGGATCTCAGACTGATATGGTGGCGAGCCGTTTGGAAACATTAGGTTTTGTTCCCGGAACCAAGGTACAGGTGATTACCAAAGGTATTTTTGGTGGTGATCCTATTTTAATTCAGGTCGGGTTTACCCGTTTCGCACTCCGTAAGATAGAAGCTGAAAAAGTGGAAATAGCAATGGAAGGGGCATCGGTATGAGTGATGCTTTACGTATTGCCCTTGTTGGTAATCCAAACTGTGGTAAAACCTCATTATTTAACCATTTAACTGGTACACGTCAAAAAGTTGCCAACTATGCAGGGGTAACGGTTGAACGTAAAGTGGGGCAATTCACTTTACCTTCGGGCAAAGCTGTCCGTGTTTTGGACTTGCCAGGTACATATAGTTTAGATGCCACCAGTCCGGATGAAGAAATTACCCGTGATGTGGTGCAAGGTAAAATTGCAGAAGAAGGCCATCAAGACGCATTTTTATGTGTAGTGGATGCGACCAACTTAAAATTGCACCTCGGTTTGGTCATGGAAATGATTGAGCTTGGTCGTCCAGTTTTACTTGTGCTGAACATGATGGATGAAGCGCGTCGTCGTGGCATGCAAATTAATACACAAAAACTATCACAACGTTTGGGTATTCCTGTTGTAGAAACGGTTGCTGTACGTAATGCAGGCATCGAAAACCTGATGGGCGCTTTAGACGCACAAACCTACCGAACACCTAATGTTGAACTGAGTGACATTAATCTGTCAGGCAGCAACCATGAAAAAATCGAACAAATTTTAAAAGATGTCGTCGTGTTTGTTGAACACGAAGACAAACGTTCTGACTTCCTCGATAAAATTTTCTTACATCCTGTGTTGGGTCTAATCAGCCTTGCCGTGATGATGTTTATTATTTTCCAAGCGGTATTTGCTTGGGCTGCGCCATTCATGGATGGAATTGAAACCTTCTTTGGCTGGCTAGGCGAAGTGGTGGGTGAGCATATTGCCCATCCATTGCTGAATAGTTTGGTGGTAGACGGGATTATTGCTGGTGCGGGTGGTGTTGTGGTGTTCTTGCCGCAAATTATTATCCTATTCTTCTTCATTTTAGTGCTTGAAGAATCAGGCTATTTACCACGTGCGGCATTCTTGCTTGATAAGTTGATGTTTAAAGCAGGTTTAAGTGGCCGTGCTTTCATTCCATTACTTTCAAGTTTTGCCTGTGCCATTCCGGGCATTATGGCAACGCGTAGTATTAGTGATCCACGCGATCGTTTAACCACAATTTTGGTTGCACCATTAATGACGTGTTCAGCACGTTTACCCGTGTATGCGTTATTAATTTCAGCATTCATTCCAGAACAAACAGTTTGGGGTGTCTTGAATCTACAAGGGCTTGTGCTGTTTGGCCTGTATATGGCTGGTATTGTGAGCGCATTGGCAGTTGCTACTGTAATTAAAATCTTCCAAAAAGATAAATCGCAACATGCTTTATTGATGGAATTACCAAGTTACCGTTTCCCTGACTTGAAGAGTGTTTGGATTGGTTTATTAGACCGTGCCAAAATCTTCTTAAAACGTGTGGGTGGCATCATCTTCGCGTTGTCTATTTTGCTTTGGTTCTTATGTACTTTCCCACAACCACCAGAAGGTGCGACCTTACCTGACATTGATTATTCATTGGCGGGGATGTTGGGTCATTTAATGCAACCAATCTTTGCACCATTAGGCTTTAACTGGCAGATTTGTATTGCATTGATTCCTGCAATGGCTGCACGTGAAGTTGTGGTTGCTGCACTAGGAACGGTATATGCCTTGTCTGCAACAGATGAAGATGCAATGTCGCAAGGCTTAGCAAGCTTAATCAGTAGTGATGGTTCGTTAGGTTGGTCATTGGCAACGGGCTTGTCATTGTTAGTGTGGTTTATTTATGCACCGCATTGTTTGGCAACGCTCGCAACAGTAAAACGTGAAACGGGTTCAATGAAAACAGTTGGGTTCATGACCATCTATTTATTTGGTCTAGCTTATCTGATGTCATTCCTGACGTATCAAATTGCTTCACATTACTTTGGATAATTCAATTTGGGCATGTGGCCTAAATTGTCAGAGGAGATTGAAATGATTGAAATTCTAATAGTCGCTGCTCTCGTGATTTGGAGTGCTGTCGTGGTGTTTAAGAAAGTATTTCCTAAAACATCGAACTCAGTTTTCAACTCCTTGTCCTTATGGTGTGAACGCCAAGGTTGGCATACACTGGCAAAACGTTTGAAGCCTAAAATGGCGATCGGTTGCGCCGGTGGATGTGGTTGCTCTGAGTCTGAGGAACCGGTAGCTAAAAAGGTTGAAGTACAAGCAGTGAAGTGGAAATAATCCTGCGTTGAACTGCTCGTACTAGATTATTTAAAAACCGTCATTTTAATGGCGGTTTTTTTACGAGCGGACACAAAAAAAATGTGAGAAAGTGAAAACATAAAAAGCATTCAAAACAGCAAAGTGCTAACATTTTGTCAGTTTTAAAAACCGACCAAAATAATGGGGCAGAAATGTTAATACAGCGTGGTGGATTGAAGGTTGTTGCCGGATTGGGTATCTCTGGTGTTGCCGCAGTTAATTTTTTACATAGCCATGGCTACCGCGTTGCAGTCACCGATTCACGAGCAAATCCGCCGGGTCATGATCAGATTCCAAGCGATGTACAAACGAGTTTTGGTCAGCTTGACCAAGAATTATTGCTCCAAGCAGAAGAAATTATTATTAGCCCCGGACTTGATCCTAAACTGCCAGAAATTCAAGCAGCTGTAGCAGCGAATATTCCTGTTGTTTCAGAAATTCAAATTTTACGTCGCGCTACAGACAAGCCCATTGTGGCCATTACAGGTTCAAATGCCAAAAGTACCGTAACCACTTTATTTGGTCTTATGGCTGCAGATGCTGGTAAAAAAGTAGCGGTCGGTGGCAACTTAGGTCGTCCTGCACTGGACTTAACCAAAGACGATCCTGAACTTTATGTGCTTGAATTATCGAGTTTTCAATTAGAAACCACTTCAAATTTAGCGGCTGAAGTTGCTGTTGTATTGAATATGAGTGAAGATCATCTTGATCGCCACGGCGATATGATGGGTTACCACACAGCGAAACATCGTATTTTCCAAGCCGTGAAAAAAGTGGTGTATAACCGTGATGACTCTTTAACTCGTCCCTTGGTTCCAGATGCAACCCCAATGCAAAGTTTTGGTTTAAATGCACCTGATATGAATCAGTTTGGTATTTTAAAAGATCAAGACGGTACGATTTGGTTGGCACGTGGACGTGAGCGTTTACTAAAAAGTGCAGATATGTACATTCAAGGTACGCATAATGTGGCGAATGCCTTAGCATGTCTTGCTTTAGGTGAGGCGATAGGTTTACCGCTTGAAAGCATGTTAGACACCTTAAAAACCTTTAAAGGTTTAGAGCACCGCTGTGAATTCGTCAAAGAAATACATGGTGTTCGTTATTATAACGACTCTAAAGGGACAAATATTGGCGCAACACTTGCCGCTATTGATGGTCTCGGTGCTGCAATCGAAGCCAAAGGCGGTAAAGTGGCGATTATTTTAGGTGGTCAAGGCAAAGGGCAGGACTTTACAGCACTGCGTGATGCGCTTTCAAAATATGCCAAAGTTGCTGTTTTGATTGGTGAAGATCGTCCTATTATTGAAAATGCGATTGCGGGCACAACGACTTTAATTCACGCTGAAAGTTTGCAGCAAGCGGTTGAGCTATGTCAGCAAAATTCTATTGAAAATGACGTGGTGTTACTTTCACCTGCATGTGCAAGTTTTGATATGTTTAAAGGTTATAGTGAGCGTGGACACCAATTTGTTGATTGTGTGAATGCACTCGTTTAAAAAACGATAAGGAAAGTTGTATGGCTGGGTTAGCTCAGACGACCATAAATAGAATAAATGAAGTTGTAGAACGTTGGATTCCTCGGCTACCTGCCGAGGTCAACGTACGCAATGTTTTAATCTTTTGTGTCTTGGCATTGTTATGTATTGGTTCAATCATGGTGGCATCCGCGTCGATGCCGTATGCGGAACGGATGCATGAAAATGCTTTCCATTACATCACGCGACACGGCATTTCAATTGCCGCCGCAGCTGCAGCAGCTTACATTGCCTACAAAGTGCCGTTAAATGTATGGTTTAACAATACCTTTTTCTTGTGGATTGTGACCATCGTACTGCTGGCGGCAGTTTTGGCAGTCGGTACGGAGGTAAATGGTTCGAAACGTTGGATTCGTATTGCCGGTTTTACCTTACAGGCATCCGAAGTCGCCAAGGTGATGATGGCCATTTTTACTGCTGATTATGTGGTTCGACGTGCAGAAGAAGTGCGTAATAACATTAAAGGTCTGGTGCGTCTTGCGATTATTATGGCTGCAACAGTTGGCCTAGTCATGGCTGAACCCGATTTGGGTGCCACCGTGGTGATTGCATTAACCATGCTTGGCGTGTTCTTCCTTGCAGGTGCGCCATTGATTCAGTTCGCGATTGCTTTTGGTGCCATCATCATGGCTTTTGTGTTCTTGATTTTATTCGAACCTTACCGTTTAGAACGTTTGATGTCATTCTCTAATCCATGGAATGATCCATTGGGAGCGGGCTATCAGTTATCCAATGCCTTAATGGCGTTTGGTCGCGGTGAATGGGTTGGCGTTGGTTTAGGTCACAGTATCCAAAAAATGTCTTATTTACCTGAGGCACATACCGACTTTATGTTGGCTGTATTGGGTGAAGAATTTGGTTTTTTAGGAATTTTTACCGTATTAACATTGTCATTTGTGATGTTGGTGAGCTGTATTCGTATTGGTCATCGAGCGCTACGCCATCAATACTTACGTGCAGGTTATTTGGCCTATGGCATCAGTATTATTTTCTTATTACAAATCTTGGTGAATGCTGGGATGAATATGGGGATGTTGCCAACCAAAGGTTTGACCTTACCATTTATTAGTTATGGTGGTTCATCACTGATTATCTGTGCGGTCATGGTCAGTCTTATTTTGAAGATTGATGCGACCACCAAAGAAGTGAATCCAAGTAAAGAAGAATCAAGCTTCTAAGTTGGAATTGCGCTGTGGATCAGGCTGTGCATGTTCAAGCACTTGAGCGGGCATTTCTGTTCCACAATGCAAACATTTCACAAAGCTAGCGTTAGCTTTAGACAGTGGAATGAGTGGAATAAAAAATAAAGAAAAGTAATTTCGCTGCTGTTTTAGCTCATAGCTACTTCGACTGCGGCACACAGGGCAATTGAATTGGCTCTTTTCAATGACTTTGGTTTTTGGACCCAATCCAAATATAAAAAACATAGCACACTCCAACAACACGTAATGTTATAGCCATTAAAGCATATTTCTGGCTTGAAGCTATGAATTAGAATGCAGGCCGAAACGTATGCGGTTATTGATAAATTTGCGGTAGTTCCATGCAATGTGGAATTTGGTCGACGCTCCATTGTGCAATGGCTTGTTTGAGCATGATATGTGGCATATCTAAGTCGACAGGCGCTTGGTGTAAGGCTTGTAGGGCTTGTTGTAATAGTTGAGGTGCTTGCTTGAGATCTAAGGCCTGCGCCATGTTTTGCTTAGACAGTTTTTGCCCTTGATCATTCATGGCTAAAGGCAAATGCATATATTCTAATCGTGGATAATTTAGTTTTTGCCCCAACCAAATTTGACGTTCCGTATTATCTAAAAGGTCCGCGCCACGAACCACATGGGTCATCCCTTGCAGAAAATCATCGACAACCACTGCAAGCTGATAATTAATAATGCCATCGCGACGTTTCAGGACAAAATCACCTAAATCATGTAAAAGATTCGAGCAATGTTGGCCTTGCAAACGATCGTTGAAACAAATGGTTTGATCATCAATTTTGATGCGAATGGCTTGATCGATCAAAGGAAGCTTAAGCTCGCGACAAGTTCCTTGATAGATATGATTAGAGCCGAGCATTTTACGTGTGCATTGACAGGCATACACCAGGTCTTGAGCATGTAATTGCTCAATCACTTGCTCATAGATATCGAGGCGATCTTTCTGAAATATGATTTCGGCATCTGGTTCAAACTGAAAGGCATCAATTGAACGTAAGATATGTTCTTCACTGCCGGGAGAAATGCGGGGAATATCGGTGTCTTCAATTCGGACAACCCAACGGCCATCCTGAGCGCGGGCATCGCAGTAACTGGCGACAGCAGTAATTAAGGAACCAAAATGCAAAGGGCCGGTTGGCGATGGTGCAAACCGACCTGAGTAGCGAGTCAGCGAAACATCGTTTGGCTGCTGCGCAAAAGCCAAGCTGAGCTTGGCTGAGGAATCATCAACAGTCACAATTAACCGTTATTTTGCTTCTCTTTGATCTCTGCAAGTGTTTTGCAGTCGATACATAAAGTTGCAGTTGGACGCGCTTCTAAACGTCGTAAACCGATTTCGATACCACAAGTTTCGCAGAAACCATAGTCATCATTTTTGATCGCTTCAATTGATTGTTCAATTTTACGAATCAATTTACGTTCACGGTCACGGGTACGAAGTTCAATCGCAAATTCTTCTTCTTGCGTAGCACGGTCGTTTACGTCAGGAAGTGCAGTATTTTCATCCTGCATAGTATTGAGTGTACGATCAACTTCAGACATCAACTCAGCTTTCCAAGCCAACAAAATTTGGCGGAAATGTTCAAGCTGACCTTCAGACATGTATTCTTCATTTTTTTTAGGCTGATAAGGCTCAATACCAAATAAGCTAGCAGTAGAACCACCTTCAGTCGCCTTTGGCTTTGTTTTGCGCACGCGTTTCGTAGACTTCTCATCTACTACATCAGTTTGTTCGTCTAAGACTTGATTTTGGTTGTCATTCGCCATATAGGGCATTCCTCATCATATGCATATATCTATACGCAAAAAATATGGTGATATGCAAGTTTTTTATCCACCCACCACAGAGATTCCCCCTGCGGGGGTCGTCATCATATAGACTTTTTTTGCTTATTGATAGTCTTTGATGTTTGGATTCTAACTATCACTTTTCCTTTAGATGCCATAAAGTAAAGCAAAAAAATCAAATTGAAAAGTTAATAACCTGAAATTTCGGCATTAATTTGAGCTTGTTTGATTTTGACCCTTAAAACTTCAGTTTTGAACGCGCCAGTATCTTTTAAATGCAGTACCCGATAGCCCGGTAAGCTTTGATCTATGGCAAAATTTTCACTGAACGGCTTAAATTGTACGCTGGTTGATGGCGTTGATAAAAACTGGACACCATGCCATTCATTACATGAATCTTGATGCACATGTCCGCACAAAACAATTTTGACATTAGCGTGTTTAGCAATGACATCCATTAAATGTTCAGCGTTCTTAAGTTTATGCTGATCAATCCAATGTGACTGCATTGCAAACGGATGATGATGGCAGGCAATAATGATGTGCTGTGAAGGATGTTCAGTCAGCAGCTGATCTAATTGTTCAAGTTGTTGAGCAGACACCCAGCCATCCACCTTTCCTTTGACAGCACTGTTGAGCAAAATCATGCTCCATTTACCCAAATGGATAATATGTGCTTGGTTTTGGTTTTGATGAAAAGGGAAATGCTCCGCATCATCGTGATTGCCAGGAATTTGGTAAAACGCGAGTTTTTGTTGCTGCATAAATTGAGTATAACGAGCATAAGTCGTCTGTACCGGCACTTGCGCAAGATCGCCAGTATGCACGAGAGCATCAACATGATTGTGATGTAGCTGAATATGCTGTATCACATCATGAAAGCTTTGTTCTGGATTCATACGAACAAACTCAAGATCTTCCTGATCCATCAAATGTGTGTCCGAGATCTGAATGATCGTCCAGTCGAATTGTTCTGAGTCCCTTAAAGTCATGTCCTTCCCCTTAGACATTCCTTGTAGTATGTAATTGCTGTTGCAGCCATTGCAAGGCCATAATGACAGGTGCGTTCTTTAGCCGACCATTGGTCAATAAAGTTGGAATATCTGCATAAGCTAAAATATGCAGTTGAATATTTTCACCTTCATCTGGCATGCCAAATACTCCACCTTGTTCTGGTAATTCTGCTTCTGCACTATATAGATGAAATAATTCTGCACAAGCGCCAGCCGATGGATAAAAGCTAAAAAGGTGCTGAAGGGTGTTTAATTCACAGCCTGACTCTTCCAAACTTTCACGGCGGATACAGCTTTCAGGCGATTCATCTCCGTCAAGTACACCTGCAATAATTTCCAGTTGCCATGGTGACTCAGCATCATCAATTGCACCAATACGGAATTGTTCAATTAAGGCAAATTTTTGTTGTTGATGGTTATAAATCAATACACCAGCCGCTTCTGGGCGATGAATTAATTCACGTTGAATGGTTGGAATCATCTCTTGGCGGTTGAATAAGCGATGTCGCAATTGAACTTTTTCGACCTGAATGAAGCCTTTAAATACGTGCTCACGTCCTTCAAGGTAATAGTCTTTATTGTTATAGGTGGCCTGTTTAATAATATTCATAAGCTCTAATCAGGATGAAACGTTTTATTTCATCCTAACCGAGATTTTGTTGAATACAAAAGATTTTTTTTAGACTTTAGACTTTATGGTACAACTTTTGACCACGGGCATGATAGGCATCTTTCATGCTTTGATAGCCGGTTTCAATCTCTGTACGTTGTTTCGTGGAAGTCTCTGTATTTTGTTGATTTTTTGCATAATCTCTCACATTTTGAGTGATTTTCATCGAGCAAAACTTAGGGCCACACATTGAACAGAAATGCGCAGATTTATGTGCTTCTTTTGGCATGGTTTCATCATGCATATTTCGTGCAGTGTCAGGGTCTAGGCTTAAGTTAAACTGATCTTCCCAGCGGAATTCGAAGCGTGCTTTGGATAAGGCATTGTCACGGGCCTGTGCACCCGGATGGCCTTTAGCAAGGTCTGCGGCATGAGCTGCAATTTTGTAGGTGATAATGCCATCTTTAACATCCTTTTTATCTGGCAGACCTAAATGCTCTTTTGGCGTTACATAGCAGAGCATTGCTGTACCATACCAGCCAATCATAGCTGCACCAATGGCGGAGGTAATATGGTCATAACCCGGTGCAATATCTGTTGTAAGCGGCCCTAAAGTATAAAAAGGTGCTTCTTGGCAGACTTCAAGTTGAAGATCCATATTTTCCTTGATCATGTGCATAGGTACATGGCCAGGGCCTTCAATCATGACTTGTACATCATGTTTCCAAGCACGGTGGGTCAGTTCGCCTAAAGTACGTAATTCGCTAAATTGAGCTTCATCGTTGGCATCTTGAATACAGCCTGGTCGTAAGCCATCTCCTAGACTAAATGAAACGTCATAGGCTTTCATGATTTCGCAGATTTCATCGAAATGCGTATACAAGAAGTTTTCTTCATGATGTGCTAAACACCACTGCGCCATGATTGAACCGCCACGCGATACAATCCCAGTGAGTCGATTGGCTGTTAGAGGGACATAACGCAGTAGTACACCTGCATGGATGGTGAAGTAATCGACCCCTTGTTCTGCTTGCTCAATTAAGGTGTCTTTAAAGATGTCCCAAGTCAGGTCTTCAGCAACACCATCAACTTTTTCTAAAGCTTGGTAGATGGGTACGGTGCCAATCGGTACCGGAGAGTTTCGTATAATCCATTCACGGGTTTCGTGAATATTTTTACCCGTTGACAGGTCCATGATGGTGTCTGCGCCCCAACGCGTTGCCCAAGTCATTTTTGACACTTCTTCATCAATGCTCGAACCGAGTGCTGAGTTACCAATGTTGGCATTGATTTTCACTAAGAAATTACGGCCAATGATCATTGGCTCACACTCAGGATGGTTGATGTTGGCAGGAATAATGGCACGACCTTCAGCCACTTCCTGACGCACAAATTCAGGGGTAATTTCAGTTAAGTTTTTTGCCCCGAAGTTTTGTCCGGCATGTTGACGTGCATCGACACCGTCACGTTGACGCTGATTTTCACGAATCGCGATGTATTCCATTTCAGGAGTGATGATACCTTGTTTGGCATAATGCATTTGTGTGACATTGTGTCCGCGCTTCGCTCGGCGTGGTTTTGAAATATGAGCAAAACGGATGTTGGCCGTACGAATATCGCGTAAGCGTTCTTGACCAAATGTTGAGGTTAGGGTGTCAAGGATTTCAGTATCGTTACGCGATTCAATCCAGTTTTCACGGACATTCGGTAAACCTTGATTCAGATCAATCTGTACCGCTGGGTCGGTATAAACGCCAGAAGTGTCATAGACCATAAGCGGCAAGTTTTTTTCGCCGCCTAGACCTGTTGGCGTGTCCGTTAATGCAATTTCACGCATTGGTACCTGAATATCAGGGCGTGAACCTTCAATATAGACTTTACGAGATGCGGGTAAAATTCGTGTCAGATCTTTGGCATCTTGCTCATGTTGAGCAGCGCGATCAGCAGCGGTGAGATTCGTTAATTGGTTCATTGCAATGATCCTTATGAAATGACATCAACGAATCAAGCACGACCAAAAACGTGGCGGTTTTTCCCTGGCAGTACAGGTTAAAATTGTGGCTTCAGTTTTCAGATGGCTTGATTCCTACGCAGGTATTAACCTGATCAGGTTCAACGGTACTCATCCTCAAATTTGGTAAGCCAAATTTAGATGATCTCAGCAGGAAATTACCTGCGCTCCGTCAAGCTTTGGGCGGATATTAGCATGAAGAATCGGCAAATACAGTGTCATTTTTAACAGTTCTTAAACAACAGGACAGTTGCCCAGTTAATTTAATGCTGGCAGCAAGGCAGGCTTAACAACAAAATGGCCTTAAGGTGATATGAATATTGTCTGATGAGATTAAGAAGATGAACTGAGGCACAGCGCATCTTTAAAGCAATCTTTTTTATAATTCGGGGATGGATTTTTTAGTCCAATCGCTGCCTGTACTTGTTGAGCACTATGAGTGGTATTTTGCTCAAGTAGTTTCAGGAATTGGCGTGATTGATCCGCTAAACGTGATTGATTCAGTTTAGCCAGCTTTTCGATTTCTTCTAAGGAGCTGGCTTGAATACTGAGGCGATCTGAAAAATCGTTTGATACCGGTGTATCTTGCATACCAGTAAACAAAAATTGACTGTACAGGTACAACAATTGTTGAGCATCTTTTTGATAAGGACTTTCTGGATACTGCTTGAGATAGTCTTCCCAAAATAAAGCACGTGTTGCAATTTCTTGCGGTTCAATCATGAGGGTTTGTTGTAAAAAGACGGGTTGTAGGTTTTGTTCCGCCAGTTTTTCAATAAAGGCTTGCTCGGCATCACTCATATAAGGTGCAAAGACTTTGGCCAAATATTCAGGGCTGCGACGATACTGTAATTGTCCTGCACCGGCATCGAATAATTCCACATAGGCTTGACCTTTATGTTTGAGAAGGTATTGATCGCGAAGAGTCAATTGCTCGTAATGGCTTTGCTGAATGGTCGGGTGCTGTGCCATATCAAAAGCAAATTGTTCAAAAGCCATTTGCTGCTGTGCAGTGCGTTCAACGTGTAAAAAATTACGATACATTTGGTTAGATAAAACTAATAATTTTTTTTGTTGATCAGCTTCTAATAAAGGTAAACAAACTTTTAAATCTTGGTTAATTTGTTCAAGTGCAAAAGTGGTGCGTTGATCGTCAATTTCTTGCATATTCTTTTCAAGCTTCTGACACAGTAAAGACAAATCCACTGCTTCATTTTGAACAGTTTTTTTGTTCGGAAATTCTTGTGCTGGCTGGGGTTCAGGCTGTTGTTGGCATCCAAGCAACATGCTGAAAGACAGGCAGAGTACGCTGAATTTTACTGGCAGATTAAAAAGTTTTGACACAATGACCCGATGCGATAGAGATGAAGTTTGTCCGATGGAATGCCGACTATTTTATAGATGAAACGGGCGCATTATGTGTACTATTATGCAGTTGTTTGTTACAGCGTTGTGAGTAATGTCGAAAAACACCTAAAAACGCGATAAATTGTCTAAGTTGATGTAAAAAATTAATAAAAATCATACGCAAGTTTGCAGATTTATGATTAGTATCTGCTTAGTTTTAAATTTAAATATTCAGCCTCGGGTATTTGAATGTTAGGAATTTACGAAAAAAAATGAACAAAAAATTGGTTTTAAGTGCCTGTTTACTTTTGACGAGTCCATGGAGTTTTGCATTGGATCTTGTCGAGGCTTACGAACGTGCAAAACAAGCAGATCCCAATTGGCAGGCCAATAAACTGCAATATGAAGCAGATAAACTCAATTTAGGTATTGCGAACGGCAACTTACTGCCGACGGTCACAGTCTCAGGTAATGTTACACGTAAAAATCAAAATGCCAATCAAAGTGGAGCTCAAGCCGGCTTGTTCATGCCTGATAGTACGACGTCCAAACAAATCGCGTTGACTGCGCGCCAACCTTTGTTTCGTTGGGATGCGTGGGAAGGTTTAAAACAGGTTAAAACATCAATCAATCTCAGTGAAATTAATTTAAAAATTCAAAAACAACAGCATTTATTAAATGTTTCAGAAGCGTATTTTAATGTGTTGCGACAACAAGCGCTTACAGTTGCAAATTTACAAGAAGAACAAGCGCTGTCTGAACAATTGCGTATGATGAATGCGAAGTTGAAAGAAGGTTTGGTGGCAAAAAGTGATGTTAGTGAAGCCAATGCACAGTATCAAAATGCGCGTGCCAATCGTATGGCGACCAATGTTCAATTGGTTTTGGCGCAGGAGCAACTACAACAGTTTATTGGGCCATATCGTGAAAATTTAGCCGTATTACGTGAAGATTTTGAATTTCAAAAACCTGTACCGAATAATGTGCAAGCATGGGAAGAATTAGCGCAAGGCCAGAATCTTGGCATTTTACAAGCGCGTTTGCAAAAGCGTTATGCTGAAGATGGCAAGCGCGTGGAAAAGGCTGCACTTTACCCACAGATTGAAGCGGTGGGGACTTATGGCTATAACAAGCAAAGTCCTGAATCGATCATGTCGCAAGACGGTCAATTTGATCAAATTGGCATTGAAATGAATTGGAATGTGTTTAATGGTGGCCGTACACAAAAATCCATACGGCAAGCGGCAGTCAACGTTGAGAAAAGCCAAGCACAAGTCGATGCTGCAATACGTAATGCAGAAACGGATGTAAAAAAAGCATATATGCAGGTTGAAACAGATCAGGCTAAGCTACAAGCTCGTAAAGCTGCAATGCAGTCTTCATCTCAGGTGTCTTTGGCTTCACAAGCACAGTATCAAGAAGGTTTAAAAACCATGGTGGATGTGTTGTTGGCTCAGCGCAATGCATTTTCAGCTCGACAAGATTATTTAAACTCTAAGTATGATTATTTGCTACATGTACTTGAATTGAAAGCATCTGTAGGGAAATTGACTGAAGCTGATTTAGTTGAAATGAATGCATGGCTAGTTGATCAATCTAATCAACCTTCAATTTTGTTAAAGAAATGACTTTCGTCATAAAAGTTTCATAATGAATATGCTTTAATATTGCACGCAATTCTGCCGATTCATATTGCTGTGGAGATCATCCTTTGCCAAATAATCCTGTTTTAAATCATCATATTTCTTCACAATTTAATGAAGAGCTACAGGATGTTCATACCAAATTTATGACCATGGGTGGTTTGGTTGAGCAGCAAGTGGCAAATGCCATTCATGCACTTTTGGACACAGATGCATCTATGGCAATTGATGTGCAGTTTCAAGACAATGCTGTTAACCGTATGGAAACAGAAATTGATGAAGCATTGACGTTGATTTTAGCTCGTCGTCATCCAGCTGCAATTGATTTGCGTATGGTGATCGCTATGTCAAAAGCCAATACCGACTTAGAGCGTATTGGTGATGAAGCTGCAAAAATTGCTCGTATTGCCCAAAGTTTATGTGAAGAGGGTGGTTCACCGCGTGGCTACATGGAAACACGTCATATTGGTAACCAAGTCCGTGTCATGATACATGATGCACTAGATGCGTTTGCTCGTTTAGATGTTGATCAAGCTTTACGTGTGTTACTGGCGGATGCCGATATTGATCGTGAGTATCAGTCTGCGACGCGTACATTAATGACTTATATGATTGAAGATCCACGTCATATTACACGTGTTATGAATGTCTTGTGGGTGTTGCGTTCGCTTGAGCGTATTGGTGACCATGCACGCAATATTTCTGAGCAGGTGATTTATATGGTGAAAGGCTTAGACGTACGCCATACCAGCGTGGAAGAAATTGAACAGAAAGTTCAACGTTAATCACATCTGAACCCCCAGTTCTAAAAAGCCCATCAGTTGATGGGCTTTTTTAATGCAGAAGAGGGGCTTGTTTAACTATGTGTATCTTCATCCTCTTCAAAGGTACGGGCAATTTTTTCAATATTTAAACTTTTAGCCATCGCATCAAAGATCTCTTTATACACACCATCTTGGTGATAAAGCGCGTCATGCTCACCATGCTCAGCTATTTCACCCTCTTTCATGACATAGGTGTAATCCGCATCGATAATTTGCGACAAACTATGAGAAATAATAATGACAGTTCGCCCTTGTTTGATCTCATCTAAACTTTGCTTAATTTGTTCAGTGGCAATCGCATCTAAACTTGCAGTGGGTTCATCTAAGAAAATAATCGGTGGATTTTTTAAGAACATGCGCGCCAAGGCGATACGTTGTTGTTGCCCCCCTGAAAGCATCAGCGCATCGGCATCATAGCCATTCGGCAGTTGTAAAATTTGTTCATGAATTGATGCTTTACGTGCGGCCTGCATCACGTCTTCGGTACTGGCATCGGTTTTGCCGTAGCGGATATTGTCAAAAATGGAGCCTTGGAAAATATGATTTTTTTGTAATACTAAGCCAATATGATCACGAAGATATTGTGTGTCGATATCTTTTAAATCTATGCCGTCAATGGTTATGGTGCCACTTTGCGGTTCAAAAAATTTATCTAACAAACTGATGAGCGTGGATTTTCCTGCACCAGATAAGCCAACTAAAGCAGTAATTTTATTAGGCTGAATGGTCATATTGATATTTTTCAGCGCATGGTGTCCATTCGGATAATAAAACTCGACATTGCTTAAATCGAACTGACCCCGAATATTGGGTTTTTGTGTACCTGATTGTTCGATTTCGTCATCAGCCTCTAAAATCTTAAAGAAACTTTCTGAATAAATCATCGCGTCGTTCACTTCGTCATAAATACGATGTAAGGAGCGTATAGGGGCAGAGACGTTATTGAATAACAAGACGTGAAACATAATCATGCCAATACTCATTTGGCCATCAAGTACAAAATAAGCGGTCAAAATGATAATCAACACAATGCCAATTTGCTCGATAAAGGTCTTTAACCCATCAAACAAAAAACTGATTTGGCGTGTTTGCATTTGGTTGTCTGTGAGTTCTTTTTGTAATTTCAGCTGTTTTTCAGATTCAATACTTTCACGGTTAAACGATTTAATGACGGTGATCGAGTTAATAATACCGAGAATACCCTGACTTTTCTTTTCACGACCATCGCGTAAATTACGTCGCCATCCACCTAATTTTTGTGCTTGTTTGAAGGTGAGCCAGAAATAGATGGGCACAATACAGGTTGCCACCAAGCCAACATAGAAGTTGGCATAGTACATTAAGCCTAAAGCCACAATTGCACTGGTAAATAATGGTAAAATATCAATAAAAAAGATTTGTACCAAACGTGTTAAAGAACCAATACCACGGTCGATACGCGTTTGTAATTTGCCAGCTTGATTGTTGTCATCATTAAAAAAAGCAAGGCGATAGGTCAGAAACTTTTCGATAATGCCTTGGGCTAAATCTTGTGAAACCAAAATCCGCAGTTTTTCACCATAAAATTTTTGTCCAAATTGAACAAAAGCATTGATGATTTCTTTGCCTAATAAGATCACGCTAATGGTGATCAGAATATGCCAACCTTCAGCTAAACCTAAGCCTTGTTCGACTAGGCGATTAATACTATCAACAGCGTATTGCAAGGTGAGTGCATTGACCTGCGCGGTAAAAGAACCAATCAAGGTCATGATTAAAGTTGCAATTACCAAAATACGGTATGGTCTTACAAACGGTCTGAGCTTCTGAAACACATTCAATAAATTCATAAGCGATTATTTTTATTGTGAATAATAAAATTGAGTCTATGCCTGAAAAAATCATGCGACAAGTGATGACTTTGTATTGATTTGTGTCTGCATTCATTGAGTTAAACTAAGCACTCATCATTATATTTTTGTGTGTGTTCTGAATGTAGGTGCTTCAAATGAATTTAGACTTATTCAGTCCGATGCAGCAAGACAATATCTTGCCTTATGATGGGCAAGTGCAAGACTATGGCCTAATTTTGAATACACAGGACAGTAAAAAGTACGCACAGTATTTTTTACAGCATTTGGCCTGGCAACATGATGAAGTAATCTTACATGGTCAATACTATAAAACGGATCGTAAAGTGGTATGGTATGGCGATGCTGAGTATCAGTACCGTTATTCAGGCATGTATAAACAGGCACTGATTTGGCAACCCGCCTTGTTGCGTTTAAAACAACATATTGAAAAATTGGTGGGGCACGAATTTAATTCCTGTCTTGCCAACCTGTATGAAAATGGGTCGCAGGCGGTGGGTTGGCATAGTGATGATGAACCTTCTTTAGTGTCTCCGGATCAACAAGTGGTTATCGCCTCATTAAGTTTTGGTGCGAGCAGAAAATTTTGTTTTAAACATAAGTCGACTCAAGAAAAAGTTGAGATGATGTTACAGAGTGGGCAGTTGATCGTGATGCGTGGGCAAACTCAACGTCATTGGAAACATGCCATTATGAAGTCGACTAAAATTACAGAACCAAGAGTAAATCTGACTTTTCGTTATTTTTATCCTGAATAAGGATGTAATGGAAGGTGTAATTTAAGGCATAAAAAAGCCCATACTGTGATGAGCTTTTTTAATTTCTCTGAGGAGAATTAAATTAGGAACGCTGTATTCAATGGTATAAATGAACACAAGAGCTGCTAAAGAACGATAATCATATTATGAGAATTTAAATTAAAAATATAATTATTAAATTCAATTAAATTGATTGATTCCTCAGATTAAACAAATTTAATCTTTACAACGAGACTAAATCTGTACAGATTTATAGGCTCTCATCCTCTTCAGTCATCGCGCTATATTTTTTTTCAATACGCATCGCGCTGTCTTGCATCATTTCCACCAATTTTTGAAAGTTCATAAATTCAAAACGGTTTTTAGATGCTAAAAGTGTCAAAGCTAACGGTGGCTCTTTACTGGAAAATTTGACTGGAATAGACAGGCTCGACATATTCGGATCGACTTCACCATTAGAAAAATAATAGCCCTGCTTCTTGATCTTCTTCATCAGTAGCATGAACTCTTCTTCACTGTGGGCGAAGCCAACCTGTGCTAATTCATCAGAAAAGCGTTGGTAGTAATCTAAAATCCGCTGTTTAGGTAGTTGTGACAAAATCACTTTTGCAGATGACCCTTTATACATTGGGCGAGGGCTGCCGCGACCATAAGCCAATGCGGTATAGTCTTTGTACAGTTCATGATGCACATCAATGCAAGAATCTAGATTCAGGTGGGTCAACAGGCAGCATGATTCTGTACGCTGCACAATTTCTTTCATGAAAGGAATACTGATTTGCACCAATGGATCTGTGGTGCGAGAGATAAAATCTAAAACAGCAATTTTGGAACCGAGAATGTAATCCCCTGAAGTGCCACTTAAACGTTGTAACAACTCAGCAGACACCAGCTCTTTTAAATAACGGTAGCTCGTTGGTTTAGATAACCCCAATTCTTCACTAATAATGTCTACATTAATGACAGGACGTGAGACGGAGTATAAATCGAGCACGGTGAGAATTTTACCAAAACTGGAGAGCGCCATAAGAACCTGCTTGGTCAAAATAAAAATAAAATCAGTTAAGTTACTTTATAACAAATTGCGCGCGGTGATGCTGTGCTTTTCTACGTAACACATCGATGTGGGCATTAAATGATGATTGTATGGTTAAGTTCGATAATAAATCATCAGTCGAAAGTAGAATTATTTGTTATAAAAATACATAAATTATCAGATTAAGATATTTTAATTGACATTTATAGTTATATTTGAAAAAATTGGTTCGAAAATATCCTATATTGATTAAATAATCTGCATTGAGATAATGCGGTGAGATATTTTCTATTATTCCTATTCAAGTGACTGATTCCACTCACGAATAGCTTCTAAATTTTTGAACAAATATTCATCTAAGTCCCGATGGTTTGGGCAATTCATTGTGTGCTTCGCGACACGATGTGATGACTTATTTGCTTTAAAAGATGCCTCATAGAGAATACATATGTTGCTAACGAAACAAATACTCGCTTTTCGGCCCAATCGTTTGGACTGGATATTTGCGTTTAAAACGTTTACAGCAGGGATGTTGGCTTTATATGTGGCATTCGAACTGAATTTAACTTATCCCATCTGGGCGATTGGGACGGTATTTGTTATTGCAAATCCATACTCAGGTATGACGTCATCGAAAAGTATCTATCGCGTTTTAGGGACTTTTTTAGGTGCTGCTGTGTCAGTAGTGGCCATGCCACATCTGATCCACATGCCCGTCTTATTTACCGTATTTCTAGCGGTTTGGGTGGGCTTTTGCTTATATTTATCATTACTTGACCGTACACCCCGTAGTTATGTGTTTTTGCTGGCAGGTTATACCACCGTCATCATTTGCTATAACGTGGTGTACTTCATAGATACCGCTTCTATTTTTGATATGGCGGTAGGCCGCTTTTTAGAGATTACTGTCGGTGTGGTCTGTAGCGCACTGGTGGGCACCACAATTTTTCCAATGCATATTGGCCCAGCAGTAGAAGGCCGAGTTTTAAAAACTTTTCAAGATACCAAAGCGATTTTTGACCGTATTTTGCAAGATGCATCAGAGCTGGATAATTATTCTAAGTCTTTGGGAACAATAGCCCGTGATATTGCCGATATTCATGTTATGGCAGTGCATTTATCCTACGAAAAATCGACTTTGCAAGGGATGACTCGCCCGCTACAGGAAATGCTACATCAACTCAGTTTGTTGGTGTGTAATTTGGTGGCGATGTCGGAGCGCATCAAACAATTGGATGAGGTCGATGGACGCTATCGTCTACATTTGGCCAAAGCACATGCGCATATTTCTGATTTTTTACAAGATCGGCATGAGATTGATGAAGCTACGCTGAATCAATTACCAGAACATTTTGAAGCAGATTTTGATGCAATTATGGCGAATTCACATCCGTCTCAACAGATTATGTTGGGTAGCTTAAAAATGGATATCCGCCATTTTATTCAAAATGTGCGCGCGGTGAAATTGTTGTGGCAACGTATTCAATGCGGTGATTCAACCTTGCCCGCAATGTTAACGCCAATGAATACGACGCCTTATCCAACATTACATCGTGATGCGGGCGTGGCGATTCGTGGTGGAATTTCAGCATGTTTAATTGTGTTGATTGCTACGGTTTTTTGGATTGTCAGTGGCTGGAAAGCAGGCTTTATGATGGCTGAGATGGCGGCCATTAGTGCATGTATTTTGACGTCCATGGACAACCCTGTACCTGCTTTGAAAATGTTTATCCGTGCCAATTTATATGCAGGGGTGATGGTGTTTATATATGCCTACGGCATATTTCCGCATGTGACTGTATTTTGGCAGTTAATCGTGGTGCTAGCGCCATTTGTAATGTATTGCCTGATGTTGTTTTTACATCCACCGCTAACAGGAATTGGTTTGCCATTATTAATGGGAACCATCATGGGGCTGAACCTCCAGAACCGTTATAGCCTCGATCAAGTATTTTTCTTTGATGCTTCGATAGGGACAGTCATTGGTCCCATTATTTCAGTATTTATCATTCATCTGGTTCGTGCGATGTCTCCAGATATTACAGCACAGCGTATTTTAGCCCTGCACTATAAAGCTATACGTCAAGCGTTGTATTTGCCGTATGGGCTGCAATTCCGTATTCATTTACGTAGCATGCTCGACCGTATTGGGGTGTTAAACAGCAAAATTGTGCAATCTGATCCATTAAAACAATACATTCAATTGGCTTTGGTAGAATCCAGTGCAGTGGTTGATTTACCGCGTTTACAAGAGTTGAAAAATAAATTTGATGTAGAGCATCCGATCGTGGTGGCTTTAGAAGACCTGCAACAGGATTTAGATGAATATTTCCGTGCTAAAGAGAATGCTCAACATCATTTGATTGCTGATTTACAGCAGCAAATGATTGAAAAAATACAACAGTTGCATGTCGCAGCTTCTGAACTTGAACAACAAGATATAAGTCTGAGAATTCAATATTCTTTAAATAATATTCAAAGTAGTTTGTGCCATGTTTTGCACAGTTACCCAGCTAAACTGAAATCGGGAGTGTGTAATGGGTGAGCTCAATATCTATGGCGTTTATGTTCCGATTTTATTGATACAAGCCGTGTTGGCGTATGTGTTACTGCGCATTGTCATGTTAGGTGGGGACCGTTTGGTGGAACAGGGGTGGATTGCGCAACCGAATATTTTTTACCTGTGTGTATTTGTCGTTTTGCTGTGGTTGGTGCATTACGCTTTTATTTTGTGCCAAATCTAGGCCGATGTTCTGAAATGATTGAGGTGAATTCATGAATACTGTCAACGTACGTAAATTCGTACGCCCCATTTTATTAATCATTGTGGTCTGCGTGGCATTAATGGCTTTAAAACATATTTGGGATTATTACAATTCTGAACCATGGACACGCGATGGTCGTGTACGCGGAGATGTGATTCAAGTTTCGTCAGATGTTTCAGGCTTGGTTACAGAGGTCTTGGTACAAGATAATCAGCAAGTGAAAAAGGGACAAGTACTGTTTCGTATTGATGTGGCACGCCAAGCTTTAGATGTCGAACAAGCAAAGTCTGATTTAGCAAAAGCCAAAGCTGAACTTGCAGGCGCAGAAGCAGAATTGGCGGCATCCAAAGCCAATTTGGTGAAATCACAGGCCAATATTCATTTGGCAGATAAAAATGCCAACCGCTATGCCAACTTAATGGATGGAGCAATTTCCAAACAAGAGCAAGATCAAATGTTTGCAGCGCGTGATCAATCACATGCTGAACATGAACAATCTACTGCAGCCATCGAGCAAGCCAAAGCCAATGTGATTCAACAAAAAGCATTAATTGAAGTGGCTAATAGTAATTTGCATTTAGCGCAGTTGAATTTAAAACGCTCTGCTGTGATTGCGCCGAATGATGGCACATTGTCGAATTTTGAATTAAAGGCAGGGAATTACGTCAAAGTTGGGCAGGCGGTTGCAGCATTAATTGATCGTGAGCAAATGTACGTGGTGGGCTATTTTGAAGAAACCAAACTAGATAAAATCTATGTTGGTGCGCCTGCAAGCGTTCAGCTCATGGGGAGTTCAGAGACTTATAAAGGGCATGTACAAGGTGTGGCAAGTGGTATTGAAGATCGTGAACGTACTTCAACAAACGGTCTTTTGGCCAATGTCAATCCAACCTTCAGTTGGGTGCGTTTAGCACAACGTGTTCCTGTGAAAATTGTATTGGATGAAGTGCCACATGATCAATTGGCCTTTGTGGCGGGACGTACTGCGACTGTGCATATTATCGATAAAAAATAAAATCAAAGACTGTTCATTTTCAATCATTTTATAAATTTCAGCACTAAATCATCATAAAAAAGCATCCTCAAGGGGATGCTTTTTTATATCGGTTAATGCTTTTTTCAGCTTAAGGTTTTACCCCAACTGGATTGCGATACCAACTTTCTATAAATAACGCAGCTGCGATACTGTCGGCTGAAATATTTTTACCGCGACCTTGCGCTTGGTAGTGTCCCAATTCATCCCGTGCTTCACGTGTAGTTAATCGTTCATCTACCATTAGGGTTTCAATATTGGTCTGATGACGTAAACGGCGCGCGAATTTACGTGCCCGCGTTGAAAGTTCAGATTCACTGTCATCCATATTGAGAGGTAGGCCAATAATGAACAAATCGGGTTGATATTGCTTCACAATTTTAAGCAAGTTATCCCAATTAGGAATACCATCTTTCATCGGGAAGAGCGGAAGTGGATTGGCGCTTTCAATCAGTGCTTGTCCTACTGCCATCCCTGTTTTCTGTGTGCCAAAGTCGAAGGCCATAATCATTTGATGCGTTGCTGTTTCAGGCATGTCCAATCTCAGACGATAACCACATACGGTCAACCCCCATTTTTTTATAGGCGGCATCCCAACGGTCGTCATAAGGTAAGTTAAAAATTAAATCCATATCTGAGTCGCAAATGAGCCAATCACCACGAGTGATCTCTTCTTCAAGCTGGTTTTTACCCCAACTGGCATAGCCTAACGCTACTTGATAACGACCAACACCTTCATTGTGGGCAATTGCATCTAAAATATCTTTGGATGTGGTTATACAAACATTTTCACCAATTGCGATCGATGAATGCCAAGTCGGTTGACCGGTGTGAAGAACAAAACCTGCTTCTGGGCGTAAAGGGCCACCTTGCAACACTTCATGAGGTCGCACATTATCCGCCTCAATTTCGAGATCATTCAAGAGTTCTTTAATTTGCAAGCCAGATGGACGGTTAATAATTATGCCTTGAGCACCATCTTCGTCATGACGCGCAAGGTAGATCACGGTATTGGCAAAAAAATCGTCGCTCATGTCTGGCGGAGCAATTAGGCAGCGATGCGTCAGGTATTGTTTTGTCACCAGGGGCATTCTCCTTTTATTCTTGGTGGAGCCAAGTATTGTTTTACTTGATGCTTTCAACTTACAAGAGAAATACGTATTCACCAAATGATTTTGTAAAGAAAGATAGAATTTATCACCGGATAGGCTGGTTTTATCTGAGTAAAAATGATGAATTGGGCAGTGAAATGGCTATATTCAGATACGTATTTACATCATAACCCTGCATAATCCATTCGAGCTGAGTTGCTAAAATAGTCTTTAAGCAAATGATATGTATGTTTAGAGATTAGGGTGATTAAATGAAAATAAGTCATAAAATGATCGTTTTAAGTTTTTTGGGTTGTATTTCAAATGCATCCTTTGCTGATATTGCGACACTACAAAAGCAAGAGTCTAAAGTCATTCAACAATTTCAAAAATCTAATTTTTATGAAGTGAATACTGATATTGAACAGGCCGTAGTCAGACTCATTGCCAATGATCCAAGTAGCTTTAAACATAATTTTGCCCAGTTAGAAAAACAAGGCTATGTGCATATCCAGTATTCACCTGACAAAAAACTGAAATTTTATAGTTTTGATGTTTCGGGTGGTGGAACGATGGGTGAGTGGAGTAATTATGTACAATATGCTACCGCTAAAACTCAGCACTTAGATGAATTTGAATCAGGTTATATCAATCAAATACAGCCAGTACGTGTTCAAAATAAAACTATTTATTTGGTACGAAGCTACTATAAAGGCGATAGTTGTACCGGTGTACATCATTTAAGAGCAGTAGAAATTGGCCCGAAGCAATTACTCAAATCCTATGTATTCAACACCAAGCAAAAGAATTTGCATGAAATATCCGTTGATTACGATTGTCGTTATGATCAAGAGCGTAATAATCAGCAAAATTATATAAAAGTTGCTGCTAAGCAGGTTGATGTAATGCTGTTAAATCAGAAGCTACAACCACAGCATCGTTATTTACGCTATAGCTTGGGTTCAAAAGGATTTGTTTATCAAGGTATTGTTAAATAAAAGTATTTTTTATTTAATTAGAAAACTTCGTCTATAAAAAGCCTTGGTCATGTTTGAACAAGGCTTTTTTAAATCATTAAAATATTAACTGTGTTGAAACTTTAATTGACGTAAGTGCTTGGCGTGTTGCAATGTGGTATCGCTTATTTCGACACCGCCTGTCATGCGTGCTAATTCTAGGATGCGCTGTTCTTCTTCCAAGTCCACAATTGTACTGCTAGCTGGGTCTGTCTGAAGTTTTTTCACCAACAGATGTTGATCAGATTGCGCTGCAACTTGGGCCTGGTGAGTAATACATAAAATTTGCACATGTTGAGCAAGATCAGCTAAGAGACGGCCAACGATTTCTGCTGTACCACCACTGATCCCGACATCAATTTCATCAAAGACTAAAACTTCTGAGTCGGTTTTCTCTGCATTCATGACTTGCATGACCAATGCAATACGGGATAACTCACCGCCTGAAGCAACACGTGCCAAGGGTTGTGCTGGTATACCTTTATTGGCAGTGAATAATAATTGTATGAAACTTAGACCTTCACTGGATGCTTGCTCTAAAGGCTCAAATTTAAATTCAAAATGGGCTTCAGGTAGCGCAAGTTGTTTAACTTGCTCAGTGAGTTGCTTCGCGAGCGAAGTTGAACCTTCACGGCGAATATTATCCAAATGCTGTGCTTTGGCTAAAAAGTCTTGATGTGAAACTTCGACTTGTTCTGCAAGGGTTTCAGGATCTTCCAATTGATGTAATTGTTCAAGCTCGGTTTGCCACTGTTCGTACTCGGCTTTTAAATCTTCTGGCTGGGTACGATATTTACGTGCTAGGCGATGGAAACCTTCAAGTTGAGTGTTCAATTCTTCCATACGCTCAGGATCGAAACTTTGACGATCCATGAATTGACGTAAATTTGCTGTGGCATCTTCCATCTCACTTTGTGCATTCAGTAGTGAAGCATGAATTTCTGAAAGTTGGTCACTTCGCCCTGCATGTGATTCGAGACGGCGTAAAATGGAAGAAACTTCTTGATTGATATTTTGTTCTGCTTCATCTAGCGCATTTAAGCTATATGAACAATCTTGCATGATATGTTCATGATGGCTGAGGCGATCAAATTCTTGTTCAATTTCTTTGTAATCTTGCTGAACCGTGTCTTCAAGTTCTTCGAGTTGTAATTCAAGCGTTTCAATGCGCTGTTTACGTGTCGCTTGAGCATCTAAGGCTGCTTGATGCTGACGAATATCTTTTTGCCATTTACTATATGCATCACGCACATTTTGTGCAGGCTCATACAAGTTGTAATAACGGTCTAGCCAATGCTTTGGATAGGGCGGTTCTAGTAACTGCTGCTGACTATGTTGGCTATATAATTGCACCAAAAGACGGCCAATTTCTTTTAATTCAGATAGGCTGCTTGGTCGGCCATTAATCCATGCTTTACTACGTCCTGTAGCAAAAATCACACGGCGTAAATGGATTTCACCTGATTCATCATCCAGTTCATGTTCTTTTAACCAAATCGCCTCAGCACTATTGTCTTGGTAGCTAAAAGTAGCTGTGACATCGGCTTTTTCTGATCCGAAACGTACATAATTGGTATCGGTACGCTCACCTAAACATGCTGATAATGCATCGAGTAGAAGTGATTTACCTGCACCTGTTTCACCGGTTAGAACATTAAAACCTTTTTCGATATCAATGGCTAAATGGTCGGCTAAAGCAAAATTGATCAGAGTTAAGTGTGTCAGCATAAACGCATCCAAGCTGCGAAAAGTGTAGGTTAAAGATAGTCAGAATTTGTTTTTGTCACAAGATCAGTTTTATTTTTTGATGAACTAAAACAGTCATATTCTATCTGAAAATGATGATAAAAATATAACTTCAATGTGCTAGAGCGTCATTCGGATAAATACAATTTTTTTAACGATGTATTTTTTAGCATTTGAGTGATGGACTGCATGGCTAAATTTTTTTTCATATTTTGAAGGAATCTGGCTAAAGCGAATTGGGGATTGGGCTTCGATACTTTTCATTAAATTGAAATGAGGCTGGATAAAAATAGCCATGTGCTTAATGGTGCTAATTAATTGTTCGTTCAGTATTTATTAAAATGAGATCTGTAAAGATTTTATTGGTTGTTCAATTTTAATATTGGGTAATGATAAAAGGTTTTTCAATAGTTGGTTTATATTTAAATTTAATACACAAAAATGCTCTGCAACTTTAGTGGATGATCCCTGAAAATGCATTTGTCAGCTAAGGGGGAGTTGATTTAGACTTTCGAAAAATCAATTGCTTTGACCCTGAAATTCATGCTGTTGGTTCAAGGATGAGTTTATAGAAAATATTGATTCACGCTTCATCAAACACAGATTGATTAGTTGTTGCAGCACAATTAAACTACATCCATCAAAATATTATAAATATGCTTTATCTGGAGAAAACGCATGTCAGCTCAGTTTGATCATGTATCGGTAATTAAGAAATCAAATGTTTATTTTGGCGGTCTATGCATCAGCCATACTGTGCAATTTGAAGATGGAACAAAAAAAACACTGGGTGTTTTACTTCCAACTGAACAAGCTTTGACATTTGAAACACATGTGCCTGAACGTATGGAAATTATTTCAGGTGAATGCCGTGTTCAAATTGCGGATAGCGAAGAAAGCGAATTGTTCCGTGCGGGTCAATCTTTCTATGTCCCTGGCAACAGCCGTTTTAAAATTGAAACTGATGAAGTGCTTGATTATGTATGCCATTTAGAAGGCTAATCACTACACTGATTTAGACACAGTTTTTTTAACCTGAATCGGTTAAACTACTGTTCAAGCATAAATCCTGTAAAGCTTGCTTTGCAGGATTTTTCTTTTTGGATATATGTAAGTTCAGAGGGTTATCCACTCTGTAGCTCAGTTAGATTGAAGTTTGCAAATTTAGAGGTCGTTCATGGCAAAACCGGAATATTTTTATGGCGTTCATGCAGTGGAGTCATTACTGGAACTCGAGCCAGAACGTGTTTTAACTTTGTTTGCTTTAAAAGGTCGTGAAGATCAGCGTTTACAACGTATTTTTGAATTGGCTGAACCTTTTGGCGTATCTATTCAAAAAGCCAGTCGTGACAGCTTAGAAAAATTAGCAGGTCAACCCTTTCATCAAGGCGTAGTGGCTGCCGTTCGCCCGCATCCTGTATTAAATGAAAAGGATTTAGATAGCTTACTTCAAGCTAAACCAAATGCTTTACTTCTGGCATTGGATCATATTACCGACCCACATAACTTAGGTGCGTGTATTCGTACAGCAGCGGCAATGGGTGTGGAAGCAGTGATTGCACCACGTGATCGCTCAGCAACTTTAACGCCGACTGCACGTAAAGTTGCTGCAGGTGGCGCTGAGAAAGTGAAGTTCATTCAGGTTACGAATTTGGCACGTACTTTAGGACACATGAAAGAAGAATTTAATGTGCGTGTTGTTGGTACGATGTTGGATGAAAAAGCACTCCCAATTCAACAGTTTGATTTTAAAGACACAGGTATTTGTGTGGTAATGGGCGCGGAAGATACTGGACTACGTCCAATTACCCAAAGCCAATGTGATCAAACTGTTTACATTCCAATGGCGGGCAATCTACAAAGTTTGAATGTGAGTGTCGCAACCGGTATGGCATTGTACGAAGCATGTCGCCAACGAAATCTTTAATGAATACTCGATAGAAACTTAATATGTCTCCCCAAAAGCAAGGTTACCTGTATGTCCTGATTACGATGTGTATTTGGGGTGGGTTTACCTTAACGGCACGTTTAAGTGCCAATTGGGGCATTAGTGCTTGGGATATTACCGCGCTGCGGTTTGCTCTAGCCTTTTGCATCCTGCTGCCGATATTAATTTATAAAAAAGATACGGCTTTTTTATGGAAAAAAGAGCCGTTTATCTTGGCAATGATTGGCGGGGTGACATATTGTTTGACTGCCTATAGCGCATTTCATTATGCACCAGCTGCACATGCTGCCATTTTTCTCAATGGTTGTATTCCATTATGTACAGCCTTTGCGGCTTTTCTTATCTTTAGACAGCCACTAGATAAACATACTTGGATCAGCGTCTCGATTATGCTGAGTTCCATTGGTGTTATGAGTTATCTGATGTATATGGAATCAGGTGTAGCTTTTGGTTTAGGTGATTTGCTATTTTTCATCAGTGCAATCTGGTGGGGGATATTTACCGTACTGTTAAAGCAGTGGAAACTATCGGCATGGCATGCAATGTCTGGTGTGGCGATCTGGTCCGCTATTATTTTTGTGCCCATCTATTTGCTATTTTTCCCGAAACATTGGTCTGATCCTGAGCCGATGCAACTGATTGGTCAGGTCATTTTCCACGGTATTTTTGTGGTAATCATCGCAACATTAACTTATGTCGAAGCGATTAAGCGATTGGGTGCATTTAAGGCAGGAAGTATTGTGACTTTGGCGCCTTTTATCGCAGCAGTTTTGGCAGTGCCTTTACTGGATGAGCCTTTGAGCGTGGCTATTATTTGTGGTTTGCTCGGGATGGGTATTGGTGCAATACAACCATGGAAATGGTTGGGCCGGCAAGATACTTTAGAGAAGCAACTACAGCAACAAAAAAAGCAGTCTGAGTGAGACTGCTTTTTTATATCAGTGGATTTCAGCCTGAGCTAAATACTTAAGATGTAATGGTCGCAGTTGAGCATAGAGATGCTCTAAATGACCATCATTCAATACCACGTCATTGGCATGCTGAATTTTTTGCTCGCGTGGCATTTGAACTTGAATAATTTTTTGAATCTGCTCAACACTTTGCCCATCACGACTGGATGCGCGCTGAATTTGTAATTCTTCCGTGGCATCAATGAGCAGTGTATGATCAGTTAATTCATGTTGATTGGTTTCAAACAGGAGTGGCGATACCAAAATCACATATGGACTTTGCGCTGCTGCTAATTGTTCAATAATTGCAGTGCGAATTGCAGGATGCGTGATTTGCTCAAGTGTTTGACGGGCAGATGGATCTTTAAAGATATGCTCGCGTAATGCAGAACGATTCAGTGCTCCATTTTCAAGAATTACCCAATCACCAAAGATGTGTCGAATTTGGACTAGAGCAGGTTGTCCGACTTCAACAACTTCACGTGCCACTATATCTGCATCTACAACAACAATATTCTGAGCTTCGAACCATTGGCTTGCAGCGGACTTGCCACTGCCAATCCCACCTGTTAATCCCAGAATAAAAGTCATTGTTTTACCTTATTGGCCTAAATAGATTTTCATGATTTGATCACCCCAAAGAAAGGCAATCCAACCCGCAATGGCAATATAGGGGCCAAAGGCGAATGGCTGATTTTCTTTACGGACTTTCAAGAGAATGATCCCGATAATGGCACCAACAAGGGAGGAGAGCAAGACAATCAGTGGAAGTAAAAACGGTCCCATCCATGCCCCAAGAGCGGCTAGTAACTTGAAATCACCGTAGCCCATGCCTTCTTTACCAGTAATAATTTTAAACAGGTAGTAAACAATCCAAAGACATAAAAAGCCAATAATATAGCCCCAAATTGATGAAGTTGGAGAGGTATAGATTGCGTAGCTATTAATACCTAAACCGAGTGCAGCAAGTGGTAGGGTATAACGGTCAGGGAGTAATTGAGTGTCAAAATCGATAAATGTGAGTGCAATTAGAACATACGTTAAAACTAGACCAAATAACATCTGTAAGGTTGGTCCAAATACAGCGACAACAGTGATACCACAAATGGCTGTTAATAACTCAATGAGTGGATAGCGGATGCTAATTGGATTATGACAATCACCGCATTTTCCACGAAGGACGAGCCAACTAATGACAGGAATATTTTGATACCAACGAATCGGTGTCTGACATTTTGGACAAGTCGAATTGGGCTTACTTAGCGTGATTTTATTTTCATCAATGATTGGTTGTTCTGGGTGAAGGAAAAGTTGGCAATCAGTACGCCACTCTTGTTCCATCATTTTAGGTGTACGGTAGATCACTACATTGAGGAAACTACCAATACAAAGACTAAAAAGCCCAACCGCGATATACAGCGCAATTGGGGTGTTGATGAGGTAAGTTATTAATTCTTGCATTAAACCACAGAACCCATTTGGAAGATTGGAAGATACATTGCAATCACAAGGCCACCAACAAGCACACCGAGTACCGCCATAATTAATGGTTCCATCATTGATGTAAGACCATCAACGGCGTTATCTACTTCATTTTCATAATGTGTTGCAACTTTATCGAGCATGGCATCGAGAGCACCAGATTCCTCACCAATTGCGACCATTTGAATGGCCATTGATGGGAATTTATCCGTAACACGCATGGCAAATTGAAGTTGTTGGCCAGTTGCAACATCTTCACGAATTTTCATGACTGCAGTCTCGTATACGACATTGTTAGTTGCGCCTGCTGTAGATTCCAGCGCATCAATGAGTGGTACACCAGCAGCAAATGTGGTCGCTAATGTACGACTATAACGAGCGATAATTGCTTTGTAGACCAAATCACCAAAAATAGGTGCTTTGAGAGCAGCTTTATCTAAGAAGTCACGGAAGGCTTTACTACGCTTTTTTATTTCCAAAAAAGCTGTAATTAAAAGTCCGACACCTAATAAAAAGATGAACCAATATTTTTGAAACCAATTTGACATATTTACGACTAATTGAGTAAATGCGGGAAGGTCAGCACCAAAAGAACTAAATAATTCTTGGAAAACGGGTACTACTTTAACCATTAATATGATTGTTACAATAATAGCAACAACAATGACAGCGATTGGATATTTCATAGCTTTTTTAATTTTTTGCTTGAGCAATTCGCTTTTTTCTTTATAAATCGCTACGCGATCTAACATGGTTTCTAAAGCACCCGATTGTTCCCCTGACTCCACTAACGAGCAAAATAAATTGTCAAAATATTGAGGATATTTTCGCAGCGCACCCGCAAAGGTATTCCCCCCTTCAACTTCACCTTTAATACCGAGCACAACTTCACGCATAGTTGGGTTTTCTAGGCCTTCTGCCACGATTTCAAAGCCTTGAACCAGTGGAACACCTGCTTTCATCATGGTGGCTAATTGACGAGTGAAAATCGTAATATCTAAAGTGGAAACTTTTTTCTTCATCAAACCTTCAAGAATGTTTTTACGCTTTTCTCGAATAGTTTTAATGGTAATGCCTTGTTTACGTAATGTTACTTTGGCTAAAGCCATATTACGTGCGGGCAATTCCCCTTTAATTTTCACCCCTTTGCGATCTACACCTTCATAACTGAAGGTTGGCATCATCTGCGCTTTTTTTACAGCCATGAATTTATCCTTATTTTTAAATACTAATTCACTTACTCACTGGTTACACGATTGACTTCTTGAAGTGAAGTCACCCCCTGCATAACCTTAATTAAGCCTGAACGGCGTAAATTGTTAAAACCTGCTCTGTTAGAAGCTTCAGAAATTTGCAATGCATTTCCGTCTTCCATAATAATTTTTGAAATTTCAGGTGTAACTTTCATTACCTCATAAATACCGACTCGACCTTTATAACCTTCGCGGCATTCAGCGCAACCAACCGGTTGATAAATTTTGAAATCAGGAGTCGCTAAATCATCTTCAGTAAAGCCAAGTTCTAATAAACTTTGCTTTGGAATATCTACAGATTCTTTACATTGGCTACAAAGGCGTCGTGCAAGGCGCTGTGCAATCACCAAATTGACAGATGTTGCAATATTAAATGACGGCACACCCATATTTCTAAGGCGTGTCAGTGTCTCAGGTGCACTGTTGGTATGTAGCGTAGACATCACCATATGGCCGGTTTGCGCTGCTTTAATGGCAATTTCGGCAGTTTCTAAGTCACGAATCTCACCGACCATCACAATATCTGGATCCTGACGCAAGAATGACTTTAATGCGGCAGAGAACGTCAGCCCGACTTTATTGTTGACGTTAACTTGGTTAATTCCTTCTAAGTTAATTTCGACAGGGTCTTCGGCAGTTGAAATATTGGTGTCTTCACGGTTTAAAATATTTAAGCCAGTATAAAGTGACACTGTTTTACCGGAACCAGTTGGGCCGGTGATCAGCAACATCCCTTGTGGTTTATCCAATGCCTGCATAAACAATTCTTTTTGATCCGGCTCATAACCCAGTGCATCAATGCCGAGCATGGCGCTGGATGGATCTAAAATACGTAATACGAGTTTTTCACCAAATAGAGTTGGTAATGAGTTAACACGGAAATCAATCGCCTTACTTTTCGATAGTTTTAATTTGATACGACCATCTTGCGGGACACGCTTTTCTGAAATGTCCATTTGTGACATCACTTTTAAACGTGATGCTAAGCGTGTTGCGAGTTGTAGTGGAGGGTTGGTGATGGTACGAAGTACACCGTCGACACGATAACGTACGCGATAGGTTTTTTCATACGGTTCAAAATGCAAATCTGATGCGCCCATACGGATCGCATCAACCAATAGTTTGTTAATGTATTTTACAATAGGTGCTTCTTCACCTGTCGCTTCTTCTTCATCAGAATCGGATGGTTCAGGAGCATCACTTTCTAAATCAAGATCAAAATCATCATCAAAATCAAAGGTACTTTCTTCAGCAAAATTTTGCTCGATTAACTTTTCGAGTTTGTCATGCTCAACAATAATGGTTTCAGTATTCAGCTTGCTGCCGAAACGAATAGCATCTACTACTTCTACATTGGTTGGATTGCTGATTGCAACAAATAGCAGGTTGCCATGTTTGAAAATCGGTAAAATACGATGCTTGGTAATCAGTTTGTCTTCAAACTCATCACGAATAATCAAAGCAGTATCATAGGTTGAAATATCAAAAACAGGTTCACCGAACTCCATTGAAATGGTTTCGGCGATTGTGCGGGGAGAAAGCTGATATTCATGAATCAAATGTGGCACGATATCTTGCTTGGCTTTTTTTGCATTTTGTAATGCAGCCTGCATTTTTTCAGCCGATAGATGTCCCTCATCAACTAAGCGACGAACAAACCCCGTAAATCTTGGTGAACCTTGAACTGCAGTCATGCTTTTGTGTGCCTATGCGTCAGTCTGTTTATAATTGGTATAGCAAAATTATACTTTTGTTGCATAAAAATACCATATCTGAAAGTGTTGTCACTAGCTAAGAATTGGTTAAAAGCATGAACCAGTCCTTAAATCAGCTTAATTATTTTACAGAAATGATGAATGGCTTAAGTCACTTAGCGCAAATGTGACGCTAAAAGTATGGAAAATTATCTTCAAAAAAATGATTTACGTGTAGAATGTGCCCGATTTCATCTTTGTTATGTGGGATAGATATGTCGGGTTCGACGATTACGCCTTGGGTTGTTGGTAACTGGAAAATGAACCCAATGCAGGCCGATGCCAGCGCGCTTCTTCAAAATTTTAAACAATTATTGAATAATCAAAATATTGTAGAAGAAAATTGTCATATTGGTATTGCACCAGTGGCGATTGCATTGACGGCTGTGCGTGATTCGCTGAAACAGGCAAATCGTACTATTTTGACAGTTGCACAAGATGTTTCACGGGTTGCAGGCACAGGCGCATATACAGGCGAGATCAGTGCTGAATTGTTAAAAGACAATGCGATTGACTTTGTACTGGTAGGTCATTCTGAGCGCCGTGAAATATTCGATGAACAACCACAAATATTGAATGAAAAAGTAAAAAATGCTTTAAATGCAGGGCTAACTGTCATTTACTGCGTGGGTGAAAGTCTTGAGCAGCGTGAAGCTGGGCAGGCAGAGCAAGTGGTCTTGCAACAAATTTGTGATATTGCTGCAGTAGTAAATGCAGAGCAATGGAAAAATATTGTGGTTGCTTATGAGCCTATTTGGGCGATTGGAACGGGGAAGACAGCTTCTCCTGAAGATGCTCAAGCAATGCACGCAAAAATTCGTCAAGGTTTAAGTCAAATCACCGCAGAAGGCCAAAATATGGCAATTTTGTACGGTGGTAGTGTTAAGCCTGAAAATGCAGTAGAGTTGGCAGCCTGTCCAGATATCAATGGTGCACTGGTCGGCGGTGCATCGCTGAATGCTGAGTCGTTTTATAAAATTGCTCAAGCATTTGCAAATACAAAATAATTAGGAGTTCAGCATGCATACGTTTGTGCTGGTGGTACATATTATCTTAGCTGTATTAATGATCGTGCTGATTTTAGTTCAGCATGGTAAAGGCGCAGATGCAGGTGCATCGTTTGGTGGGGGTGGTGCTGCGACTGTGTTTGGTGCATCCGGTTCGGGTAATTTTATGACCCGTCTGACTGCGATTTTGACGGCACTTTTCTTTGTGACCAGCCTAACGCTTGCGGTATTTGCAAAAAAACAAACCACCGATGCATATAGTTTAAATGCGATTTCGTCGGCACCAACTGCACCTGCAAAAGTGGCTGAAACTTCGCCAACCGCACCAAAAAGTTCTGAATAATTTATTTAGACCTTTCTTTTTTGACGTGTTGCGACTAGAATGCGTCACAGCTGCGGTGGTGGTGGAATTGGTAGACACGCTACCTTGAGGTGGTAGTGCTTTCGGGCGTGGGGGTTCAAGTCCCCCCTTCCGCACCAACTTATGAATCCAGAATATAAGTTGGTGTATGCAGCGAACTCTGTTGATGCGGGATGGAGCAGTCTGGTAGCTCGTCGGGCTCATAACCCGAAGGTCGTTGGTTCAAATCCAGCTCCCGCTACCAATCAATTCTATTTTAAAGACGCAAACTTTTTAATGGGCAGCTTTTAAAGCTGAGAGAACTATTTGTTTTTGTTGTTGCGGGGTGGAGCAGTCTGGTAGCTCGTCGGGCTCATAACCCGAAGGTCGTTGGTTCAAATCCAGCCCCCGCTACCAATCTTATATAGTCACAATCTATATAAGCAGTTTTTAACTGAAGATTATTGTGATGTTGTTGCGGGATGGAGCAGTCTGGTAGCTCGTCGGGCTCATAACCCGAAGGTCGTTGGTTCAAATCCAGCTCCCGCTACCATTCTTATATAGTCACAATCTATATGAGCAGTTTTTAACTGAAAATTATTGTGATGTTGTTGCGGGATGGAGCAGTCTGGTAGCTCGTCGGGCTCATAACCCGAAGGTCGTTGGTTCAAATCCAGCTCCCGCTACCAATCCTCTGAGATGTAACTCAGTGGAGCAATCATTTAGCTTGTTTTAGATTGAAAATAGCGAATGAATTGTATATAATTTTTACATGTTGATGCGGGATGGAGCAGTCTGGTAGCTCGTCGGGCTCATAACCCGAAGGTCGTTGGTTCAAATCCAGCTCCCGCTACCAAGTTTCTAAAAAGAGGCTCACAACTAGGTGGGCCTTTTTGCACAGTGGGCTTTGGTTTTCTGTGTAATAATGGGGCGATTACGCCCTTTTTTATTGGCTATCGTGTAGTGTCGACAGTATTTTGGTCAAACCGTCATGTTTCACTACTACTATAGTTTTCATCGGTCAGTAGTGGTCATCTCGACCATCGAATCGCGCAAATTTGACGAGAGTAAATGAAGCTATCAAATAAAACTCAAGCACTTCAGGACTTAATTGCCCCAGCTGTGCAAGCATGTAATGTGGATCTTTGGGGGATTGATTTTCAGCCTCAAGGTAAACGTTCTCTATTACGTATTTATATCGACCGCGTAGATGTTGAAACCACTGAGCCTGTCTTAAATGAAGACGGTGAAGTAGAGCAGGGTCGTGGTATTGGTGTGCAAGACTGTGTACGTGTAACTCAGCAAGTGGGTGCAATGCTTGATGTGCATGACCCAATTTCGGGTGAATATGCACTTGAAGTGTCTTCACCTGGCTGGGATCGTCAATTTTTCAAATTGGAACAAATGACATCGTACATTGGTCAACAAGTTGCGCTTCGTCTGATTAGTGCAGTGGAAAATCGTCGTAAATTCCAAGCAAAACTTGTATCTGTCGATCTTGAAAATGAAATGATTCAAGTGGAAGTGGAAAAAGAACAAGTATTGGAAATCGACAGTCACAACATCGATAAAGCAAATTTGATCTACCAAGATTAATTCAATAAAAAAGAATCTGAACGAATAGGTGACTTATGGCTCGTGAAATTCTTACCGTAGTAGAAACGGTTAGTAACGAAAAAGGTGTAAGTCGTGATGCAATTTTTGAAGCACTTGAACAAGCTTTAGTTGCAGCGACTAAGAAGAAATTCTACGAGGGTACTCACTCGGAAGAAGCTCGTCTACGTGTAGAAATCGATCGTAAAACTGGTGATTACAGTACTTTCCGTCAATGGGAGGTGGTTGCCGATGAAGATCACGAAATGCCAGCATGCCAAGATGCGATCTCTGATGTAGATCCTGCAAAATGGGCAATTGGTGATATTCGTGAACTTGAAGTTGAGTCAATTGACTTCGGTCGTATTGCTGCACAAATTGCAAAACAAGTAATCGTTCAAAAAATTCGTGAAGCAGAACGTGCGTTAATTGCTGATGCTTACGAATCTAAAGTGGGCGAATTAATTTACGGTGAAGTGAAAAAGCAAACTAAAGACGGTTTCATTATCGACTTAGGTGACAATGCTGAAGCTTATCTTGCGCGTGAAGAAATGATCGCAAAAGAAATTTTACGCCCTAAACAACGTGTAAATGCGATTTTGTTTAACGTAAACCGTGAAGGTCGTGGCGCTCAGTTATTACTTTCTCGTTCTAAACCAGAAATGCTAATTGCATTGATGAAGAAAGAAATTCCTGAAATTGCTGAAGAAATCATTGAGATTAAGGCTGCTGCACGCCAACCTGGCGTTCGTGCTAAAATCGCTGTGAAAACAAACGATCACCGTATTGATCCTGTAGGTGCATGTATTGGTATGCGTGGTACACGTATCCAAGCTGTACAATCAGAGTTAAATGGTGAGCGTATTGATGTTGTTGTATGGTCTGATGATCCAGCTCAATATATCGCAAGTGCTTTAGAGCCAGCAGATGTATCAGGCATTGTGATCGATGAAGAAGAGCGTACAGCTGATATTATCTTCGCAACGAGTGATCAGCTTGCTCGTGCGATTGGTTCACAAGGTCAAAACGTACGTTTAGCGTCTGAGTTGACTGGTTATAAGCTCAATATGATGCTTGAAGATGAGTATCACGCACGTCAACAAAACGAAGCACAACAATATTTAGATATGTTTGTGTCTCGTCTTGATATTGCGGAAGACTTGGCGATTGCATTGGTTGAAATGGGCTTCACATCACTTGAAGAAATTGCTTATGTTCCTGCGGAAACATTCGACGAAATCGAGTTAGATGCTGAAACTGTTGAAATGCTTCAAGGTCGTGCGAAAGAAATTGCATTGGCTGATGCACTACAACAACAGGAAAACATCCAAGAGCCAAGCGCTGAGCTTGCTGCGATGGAAGGTGTGACAAAAGAAATCGCGTATGCGCTAGCCGCTCGTGGTGTGGTAACTGTAGATGATCTTGCAGATCAGGCAACTGACGATATCTCTGATATTGAAGGTTTGGGTGCTGAGAAAGCAGGTCAACTCATTATGAAAGCGCGCGAATCATGGTTTAACTAGGAGGTAATATATGACGGACAAGTCGATAAATGAGTTAGCTCTTAGCGTGGGTCGTCCAGTTGAGAAGCTACTGGAACAGGTTCGTGATGCAGGTTTACCGCAAAGTAAACCTGACGATATTATCTCCACTGAACAACAAAATGCCCTCGTTAACCATTTGAAAAAAGTTCATGGTCAGGATGCGGGCAATGCAGGACAAATCACGTTGAAACGTAAAACTACCAGTACTGCTAAAGTTGCGAGTACATCGGGTAAGGCAAAAACGATTAATGTAGAAGTGCGTAAAAAGCATACATTCGTTAAGCCAGATCCTGAACAGATCAAAGCTGAAGCATTAGCGAAAGCACAAGCTGAACAAACTGCCCGTGCACAAGTTGAGCAAAAACCTGCTGCGAAAGCTGAAGAAGTGAAACAACCTGTATCTAAAGCTAAACAAGCTTTAGAAGCAATGCGTGCTGCTGCGAAGCAAGAACACGCGAAACAGGAAACGCCTAAAGCTGCAGTTGTTGTTAAACGTAAGTCAAACAACAAACCAATTACCAAGCCTGTTGAAACTTTAGAGCAGAAAAAAGCACGTGAAGCGCAAGCTGCTCAGTTAAAAGCTGTAGAAGAAGCTGCACGTCGTAAATCTGCTGAAGAAGCACAACAACGTACGCTTGAACAAATGCGTCAAATGGCATCTAAGTATTCTTCTGAAGATTCAACTGCAACCATTCGTGTTGTAGATGATTCTCCGCTTGCTGCAGGCCTTGTAGGTCAGGCATATGAAGATTCATTTGCGAAAGAAGACCGTGAAATTAAACGTGGTACAAACACCAACAATTCACGTTCACCGAAAAAAGGCAGTCGTCGTGGTGAAGAGCAATCTTTCCGTGATAACTCACATAAACGTGGTTTAAAAACAAGTCAAGCGAACAAGCATGGCTTTGAAAAACCAGTTAAAAAACAAGTTTATGATGTTGAAATCGGTGAAACAATTGTTGTTGCTGACTTAGCTGCGAAAATGGCGGTTAAAGTTCGTGAAGTTATCAAATCACTGATGAAAATGGGTGAATTGGTTACTCAGAACCAAGCGATTGATCAAGAAATTGCTGCATTAATCGTAGAAGAAATGGGTCATAACCCAGTTCTTGTATCTGATACACAAGCAGAAGATAACTTACTTGAAGCTGCTGAAGAAGCGCGTGGTGCTCAATCTACACGTGCGCCAGTGGTTACAATCATGGGTCACGTTGACCATGGTAAGACATCGCTTCTTGACCGTATTCGTCGTGCTAAAGTGGCACAAGGCGAAGCAGGTGGTATTACACAGCATATCGGTGCTTACCACGTTACAACGGACAAAGGTATCATTACTTTCCTAGATACTCCGGGACACGCAGCATTTACTGCAATGCGTTCACGTGGTGCGAAAGCAACTGATATCGTGGTTCTCGTTGTTGCAGCGGATGATGGTGTAATGCCACAGACTGCTGAAGCAATTGATCATGCGCGTGCAGCGGGTACACCTATCATTGTTGCTATCAACAAGATGGATAAAGAATCTGCTGATCCAGATCGCGTATTGAACGAATTGACTGCTAAGCAAATCGTACCTGAAGAATGGGGTGGTGACGTTCCTGTAGCGAAAGTTTCTGCTCACTCTGGTCAAGGTATTGATGAACTTCTTGATTTGATTTCAATCCAAGCTGAAATGCTTGAGTTGAAAGCATCTGAAGAAGGTGCAGCACAAGGTGTTGTTATTGAAGCACGTGTTGATAACAGTCGTGGTGCGGTTACATCAATCCTTGTACAAAACGGTACATTGAAAGTGGGTGATTTAGTCCTTGCTGGTGCATCTTATGGTCGCGTTCGTGCGATGACAGATGAAAACGGTCAACGTATTAAATCTGCAGGTCCTTCGATTCCAGTAGAAATCTTAGGTCTTCCAGAAGCACCTATGGCTGGTGACGAAGTTCTTGTTGTAAGCGACGAGAAAAAAGCACGTGAAGTTGCCGATGCGCGTATGGATCGTGAACGTCAAAAACGTCTTGAGCGTCAATCTGCAATGCGTCTTGAAAACATCATGGCGTCTATGGGCAAGAAAGATGTGCCTATCGTGAACGTTGTTCTGAAGACTGACGTACGCGGTACATTAGAAGCGCTACATGTTGCGCTTGCTGAGCTTGCGACTGACGAAGTTAAAGTACGTATTATTGGTTCTGGCGTAGGTGCAATCACTGAGTCTGACGTAACACTTGCTGAATCTTCTGAAGCGGTTCTTCTAGGCTTTAACGTACGTGCGGACAACGCTGCGCGTCAAAAAGCAGATGCAGATAGCATTGACATTCGTTACTACTCAATCATCTATCAATTGATTGATGACGTGAAAGCGGCAATGAGTGGTAAATTAGCACCAGAACATCGTGAAACGATTCTGGGTGTTGCTGAAGTACGTGAAGTGTTCCACTCAAGTAAATTTGGTGCTGCTGCTGGTTGTATGGTACTTGAAGGTACATTACACCGTAATAAACCGATTCGCGTATTACGTGATGACGTGGTTGTATTCCAAGGTGAGCTTGAATCTCTTCGTCGCTATAAAGAAGTGGTTGAAGAAGTTCGTGCCGGTATGGAATGTGGTCTTGCGGTGAAAGGTTATAAAGACATCAAAGCACAAGATAAGATCGAAGTGTACGATGTTCAATTAATTAAACGGAGTCTTTAATGGCGGGTAGTCAACGTCTGAAGCGTATGGCGGATACAGTACAACGTGAGTTGTCAGAACTGATCCGTCAGGAGCTGAAAGATCCACGCTTAGGTGGTCTTGTGACCATCTCTGCTGTGAAGGTGAGCCCAGACTTAGGATATGCCGAAGTTTATGTAACCGTGATGGGTCGTGAATTAGGTGATGAACAAAGTGAAACGGCAAACAAAGAAACTTTAGATGTTTTGAATAAAGCATCTGGTTTCTTACGCCATGAACTTGGTCATCGCATTAAGACACGTATTACGCCGCGTTTGCGTTTCCATTACGACAAAACAAATGCTTATGGCAACTACATGTTTGGTCTAATTGCTGAAGCTGTGAAGGATCTACCTCCAGCTGAAGACGCAAAAAAAGATGATGAATAATTCAGATTTCTGAATGTTAAAAAAGCCACCTTCGGGTGGCTTTTTTGTTACTGTATTCGTTTTAAAATGTATAAGCTAGGACATTGATGTTGAAGATTATCATTTAAAATAGGTGACTGAATTATTCAATTTATCAAGAAACTTAGAGCGCATGTAAAAGAATAAGCTGTTCAAATCTTCATCACGAAGATTAATGAATTTATTTATCAAAAAAAATATGATCTGGTCTTATGCTAGATCATCAGGTTTTGAGTTGGCTTTTTGATGGAAAGCGCGTCGTCGTGTACGTTGCCATGGTAAAGGACGATTTAAGGCTTCAGGTGCATCACCACTTAAAGAACGTAAACGTAAATGCAACGCTGCTTGTGCTATAAGATTTGCAGATACTGGTGCAGTGATAAATGCAAAAAGAGTAATCAACAGTTCAGCAAAGCCGAAACGTCCTTGAAACGCAGCATAAATAATTGCAGCAATTAAGAAGCTACCTAGTCCAAGCGTACTCGACTTAGTGGGTGCATGTAGACGCATGAATAAGTCGGGCAAACGAACCATACCAATACCGCCGACTAACATAAAGAACGCACCAATAATCAAAAAGATAGATACGATAATTTCCATAATCAATTGCATATTCGCGTGCTCCTAGTCGATGACATGGCCAGTGGTAAAGTAACGAGCCAACGCAGCAGTTGAAACGAAACCAAGCATAGCTACAAGTAATGCACCTTCAAACATAGATGTGCTGGCCCAGTAAATACCGAGGATAACAATTAAACAGGTTGCATTTAAAAAGAGAGTATCCAATGCCAAAAGACGGTCGACGATAGAGGGACCCATCACCAGTCGAATTAAGCACAGCAACATAGAGATCGTTATTGCAACCATACAGATGCCGAGAGCATAAGGTAAAAAGGTCATGCGGATTCTCCGGTGTCGACACCAAAAATTTGGATCAAAGGTTGCTCATAACGGGCTTTAATGGTTTGAATTTCAGCATCAGGATCATCAGTACTCAAAGCGTGGACAAGGATGTCACCACGATCTTGGTCAATCCCCGCAGTAACAGTGCCAGGTGTAGTGGTAATAATCATCGCTAGTAAAGAGTTGACTTCTTCGTGTTGGGTATCTAAAGGAACGCGAAACCATTTTGGATGAAGTTTATTTGTCGGCCCAAGCACCAATTTCGCTACATGAATATTGCTGACAATAATATCCCACAACACCACAAAAAATAATTTGCTGGCAGCCAACCAATTAATATTTGGTGTGTGATCAATGAAAGGGCGGACCAAACGTGGAATAACCACAGCTAAGAGTAAAGCCATACATATTGTAGCGGCATCTAAGCTATGCGCTAACATGACCCAGCTCGCACCAACCATCACTGAAACCAAGGGATGGGGGAACCATCTATTCAGCACAGAAATTTTAGCCATATTAAGGTGCCTCCATTGGTTTTAGTTGAGTATCGTCAGGTTGTTGTTCTTCCGCATCTTGTTCCAAAATCTGAAGTTGTTTGTACTCAGAAAGATGTTCACCTTGTAATGTTTCTGGTGAGATTAACACAGGGATTAAGTGCGCATTTGGATCCGCTGATTCACCACCATACTTGGTTTCAGGTAAATTTTCAGGATCATAAGGTTGAACACTAATGACTTCGCCTTGTTCATCTTTTTTCAATAACAAATCTTCATACAACGCATTGTTTTGAATTTGCTGTGCGGTCTTTAGGGTGTAGTCATAAATCGGTGCAGCAAAGACCATATAGGCAATCAGACCAGCCAAGAGTAAATAAATGGTCTTATCATTACGTAATGGTGCACGATTTGGTAAAGCTTGGTAGCGTTGATATTCCTCAGTATTTATATCTTCTTCGGGACGGGTTGCACGCCAAAATAAAACGAAACCAACACGTGTGAAAGCCATAATGCTTAATAAGCTTACCAATAAAATACACAGAATAATGATGATTTGGTACGGTGAATTTGCTGTTGCTTGCAAGATAAATACTTTGCCTAGGAAGCCACTAAATGGTGGTAAGCCAGCCATCATCAGAGCAATAATGAAATAGCACATTGCAACTGCATTATGTTGTTTCATTCGTGGTGCAATTTTAAAGTGATCTTTAAATTCACCGCGTTGCGAGGTAATCCAGCCGGATAAAATATAAAATGCCGCAGCAATCACGGTACTATGAATTAAATAATATAGACCGGCAGCCCATGCATCGGTATTGAATAGTGATACCGCCACTAAAATAGTACCGACTGAAGACAAAATCATAAAGCCGACAAAGCGACGTAAGCGATCTGTACCGATGGCGCCATAAGCACCATACAGTGATGTGATCAAACCAATTGGTAATAACCATTGCTGTAAAATTTCACGGCTTAAAGCATCATCGAACACAGTACCGTTAACACGAATAATGGCGTAAATACCGACTTTGGTCATGATGGTAAACAGCGCGGCTACAGGGGTTGTTGCAACAGCATAAGTTTTTGGTAACCAAAGACCGACAGGCAGCATGGCTGCTTTAATCCCGAATACGATAAATAGCAGCAGTGCGCCTGCTACGGCCAATCGATGTTGATCAGATTCAAGCAGTGGCATTAACCGTGCAACATCAGCCATATTCAAACTGCCGACACTGCCATAAATCATGCCGAGGCCAATCAAGAACAGGGCAGAAGCAAACAAGTTGATAGTGACGTAATGAATGCCTAACTGAAAGCGTGCTTTGCCTTGTCCGTGCAGTAACAGGACATAGGAAGCCATCAGTAAAATTTCAAAGAATACAAATAGGTTAAATAAATCGCCTGTTAAGAATGCACCGCAGAGACCCATCAAAAGGAAATGGCACATTGCATGGAAATAACGTCCACGTTCGTCCCATTCTTTGCTGGCAAACCACATCACTGGTACAGCCAGTGCATAGGTTAATACCAACATAAATGCCGATAATCGATCTAGTACCAGTACAATGCCAAATGGTGCAGCCCATTCACTCAGGTTATAAACCAAAACTTGATCCGACTCAGCAATAACGAGATAACTAATAGCCGTGATCAGACCGAGTAATCCAGAAACATAGCTAATACCACGACGCCACGGTTGACGCCAATCGTGTGCCAAAGAGCCGGAACCTGGATTGCCCAATAACACCAAAATAAAAGCAGTGAATGCAGGAATTAGAATACTAAAAATGGGGCTATGTGTAGTCCCAAATTGGATGAGATTAGTCATTAAGGCTCATCCTCCCGTGGGTCAATCTGCGGTATTTCTTCTTTTGAGTCAACGTGGTCTGTTCCAGTTTCATAACGACTGCGTAATGCAAGCTGTACAATAAAAGCGGTAGTGGCAAAACCAATTACGATTGCGGTTAATACCAATGCTTGTGGTAAAGGGTCGGTCGCTTTGGTTGTTTCGGTCAAAACGGCTGGTGCATTTACTGTAATTCGTCCCATCACAAATAAGAACAAATTTACAGCATAGCCAATCATGGCAAGTCCGAGCACCACCGGAAATGTACGTGCACGAAGAATAAGATATACGCCTGTTGCAGTTAAAAGCCCAATGGCAGAGGCAAGTAAAAATTCTAAACTAATCATTTTATTCCCCTCTTGGTACTGGACCAGACATGCTCGAGTGACGCGAGTCGCCTAATACTGAGATCATTAACATGGTCGCACCGACCACTGTAATGTAAACACCTGTATCGAATAGTGCGGCAGATGCTAAATGCATTTCACCCAAAATAGGCGGTGAGACATAGATATGTGCACTGGTCAGGAATGGACGTCCCCATAGCCATGCGGCGATCCCTGTTAGTCCCGCAACTGTTAGGCCAATGCCAATCCAAACTTCATATAAGCGACCAGACTTGGCACCAATCAGCTGCTCTGCACGGTCTTGACCGAGCGCGATATATTGAATGACCAATGCCAATGAGGTGATTAAGCCAGCAATAAAACCCCCGCCGGGTAAGTTATGGCCGCGTAGGAAAATATATAAACTTACCACCAAAGCCAGAGGTAAAATCCATGATGAGGTGATACGAAACATCAGTGGCGAAGGATTAAATCGGAAAGTTAAACCTTGAGTAATCGTTGTGCCATGGGCACGCATCCCATCCATCATGCACAATGTTCCAATTGCAGCGATGCCAAGTACGGTAATTTCTCCGAAGGTATCGAAGCCACGGAAATCGACCAAAATAACGTTAACTACGTTGGTACCACCACCCAGTGGAATCGATTGTTGCATGAAGAACCACGAAATTGAATTGTGGTCACGGGTCATAATTAACCATGAAATCCATGCAATCCCTAAACCAGCAATGATTGCAATGATGGCATCTCGCCAACGACGAGAGACACTCGACTCATACGGGGTGAGTTGTGGTAATAAAGACAAACTCATCAACAACAACACAGTGGTGACCACATCAACGGTAATTTGTGTCAAAGCCAAATCAGGCGCAGAGAAACAAATAAAGACCATGGTCACGACAAGGCCAACCGCACCACTAATCAGTACGGCTTTAATGCGTTCATGGTGGAACCACAACATCATCCAGCATGCAGAGAAGAGTAATAACCAGAGTACGATTGCTATAGCAGAGGCATGGGTTTGTTCACGTGTTCCTGTGCCGATGCCTTGCATCCAAAATGGCACTGTGACTAATGCGACAGTAAAAATCACGATCCACAATAAATAGCTTTGTAATTTGCCATTTTCCGTAAAGCGACGGAATTTACGTGAGGTCAGCAATAAGTGCTTAAGGAACAGCTCGAATAAGACTTTGCCTTGGAGCTTTCCAAGCGTAGGGTCTAAATCAATTTTGCGTAATTTGCCATTTTTTGCGAGTGAGAAATAGAAAATCAATCCACCAATAAGGGCAATTGCGCTCATCAATAAAGGAGTATTAAAGCCATGCCAAATCGCTAAATGTGTACCTTCAAAGGCAGCATTTTGAATGCTTGAACGGGTACTACTATTGACGATATTTTCAAGTAATAGGGCAGGGGCTAAACCAACTAAAATGCATAGTATTGCGAGCAGCGTTGCAGGTGCACGCATGCCAAAAGGTGGCTCATGAGCATCTTTATTTGGAACTTCTTTACCTAGTGGACCATCGAAAAATACGCCATGGACAAGGCGTACCGAATATGCCACCGCAAAAATACCGGCAAATGTCGCAACGATGGCAGAAATGACCATTACTGGGCCAGAAAGATTGGCCAAAAGTTCCGTAAAGAACATTTCTTTAGAAAGAAAGCCGTTGGTGAGCGGGACACCTGCCATTGATGCAGCGGTAATCATGGTTAAGGTTGCTGTAAACGGGAGCAGTTGCCATAAGCCTGAAAGCTTACGTAAATCGCGTGTGCCTGACTCATGGTCAATGATCCCTGCAATCATAAACAAGGCAGCTTTAAACGTTGCATGGTTAATGATGTGGAATATCGCGGCAGCAACGGCTAGCGGTGATCCAATACCGAGCAAGCAAACAATTAAACCTAAATGACTAATCGTTGAATAAGCGAGTAAGCCTTTTAAATCTTCTTTAAAAATAGCAAAGAAGGCCGCCATACACAGCGTAAATAAACCAATAAAGGTGACGATGTTGTGGTAAAGCGCTGCACCTGCAAAAATAGGGAGCAATCGCGCTAATAAAAAGATACCGGCTTTGACCATCGTTGCAGAGTGTAAATAGGCAGATACTGGCGTTGGTGCAGCCATGGCATTCGGTAGCCAAAAATGGAATGGGAACTGCGCACTTTTGGTGAATGCACCCATTAAAATCAGCAATAAGGTCGGTACAAATAAAGCATGTTGTTGGATTTCAGCGCCCATCGTTAAGATTTGGTCGATTTGATAAGTGCCTGTGATTTGTGCCAAAAGCACAAAGCCACCCAACATACATAAGCCGCCCATACCTGTGATGGTTAATGCCATTCGCGAGCCGCGCTGTGCGGCTTCGTAGTTGCTCCAATACCCCACCAATAGGAAGGATGAAATACTGGTCAGTTCCCAGAAAATAAGTAATAAAATTAAATTATTAGACAATGAAATGCCGAGCATGGCTGCCATAAACAGCATGAGCAAAACATAAAGTTTACTGAGTGAGTTTTTCGGGCTTAAATAATAGTAGGCATAAATAAAAATCAGCGTGCCGATGCTAGTAATCAACAGTGAAAATAGTAAACCTAAAGCATCGAGTCGAAAGCTAAAATCAATCCCAGCTTGGCTTAACCATGGCCAAGTTTGAATGATCGTTTGCCCATTAAATACGTCTTTGGCTTGGGTCAGAAGTAAAATGAGACTGCTGAGGCTAACGCCAATCGCCCCGAAAGCGACTACCCCGCGAGAGAATTGCTTCAACCACGAGACAAGTGTTGTGCCCAGTATTAACGGTAACAATATAATAATCGGTAGCACACTCGTATCCATTGTCATGATTAGGTTGTGAAACCTAGGTGAATCTCATCTTTCAAGGATTACAGGACAGCAAGGAGCAGTCCAAAAATTCAATCTTGAAAGCCATGTGTGTCAAAAAAATTAAAAGCAAGCTGTGTTGCGCAGCTTGTGAAACGATAGCAAATTCCGATGTTACTATGAAATTTGCAAATAAAACCGATCATATTACATGCGTAAAACAACATCAATCTTTTTATGATGCACATGACGATTATACGCCTACGAAAAATGTCTGGGGCTTAGCCTTGGACATATTGTTTATTTAGGCGGCAATTAGTTTAACTGTTTTGTTGGGGTTGAAATAATGTCATTGTGTTATTGATCAGAGCGTTTGGGGAGTGGTTTGGTCCCCAGCTTGCGTTAATAATCGAATGAGTTCTTGTTGCTGAGATTCAGATAATTGAGTTTGAATTTGTTGCAGTATATTTTGCAGATTTTCAGTTGAATGTTGCGGTTCTTTTAATTCGACACTCGCAGCTTTGTCATCATTTTCTTTGGCTTCAATGTGATCCACTTGGTCGAGCTTTAATTGTTGATAAATTTGCTCATAGGTTTCCTGCATTTTCTCAGGTTCAATGCGATTGAGTTTTTTATTGACCAAATGCAGACATTGAAAGCGAGAAGCTTGTTCCAATAATTCAGGTCGATTACCAGTGGCAATGATTTGTAAGCGCGGGAAAGCCTCATTCAATCGTGTCAGAATACTTTGCGCCATATTTTGATCGAGCTGATGATCAATCGCATCAATCAATAAAATACCGTCACCTTCTTGGCAAGGATATAGACTGTGTGGATTGAGCAAACATATACGGCGGACGATATCACCAACTAATGCGACTAGGTTACGAATGCTATTTGAAAGTTGTTGGAACAACATTTCTTTACCTTGATAAGTCACCATCATCTGCAATTTGGGATGATATTGCAGATAAATATTACTGATTTCGGGCAATACTATTTGCAGGGCTTGTTTCAGTGAACGTAAAGCAGGGGCGTGCAAGTCAGCTTGCGCTTGCATGAGCTTTTGGCTAAAGAAACCAGTGGTTTCATTGCTTTGTTCTTGTACGGCACTTTTATGATTGAGAAGGTCTTGAATGAGTTGTGCACTTTGTGCATTTTCAATATCAGAAATTTCACGAAACCACTCAAAAAAGCGAATAAAGGTGGTAAACGGAATCGCAGATATCTCATAAGCATGTGCAGCTTGAAAAATGGCTGGGTTATTTTTATTGAGAATATTGACGTCATTTACAAATCGCTCAGCAGGATAGTAGGCAATTAATGGCAGTCCAAGCAAAGGGTCTGCCTTTAATGCCTTTTGATATAAACTCACCATACTTTCGAGTTGCTGTGTTTCGACTTTACTGATGCCAACCGCTTGGCTATTTAAGGTTTTATACAATTGCCATGAACAGGCTTGTGGGTCGATTTCTCGTTGGTCACTTGAGGGTTGAAAAGAGCCAATTTCTTCGGGAAAGTGAACCTGAATATCGAGTTTAGATTGTAAGCGCGCCAACATTATATCTTGATCGAGCATGACTACGCCTGCGGTACGTAAGTCTTTATAGCGCGCAGCAAACCATGTGAGCGCTTGATAGCTAAAACGTAATAGAGAGGTTTTCCCTGAGCCTTGATCACCCAAAATTAAAGTAATAGGGAGATCGTGATAATTAAAATTAAGTTTGATGTCAGTAAAATGTAGGGTGTGCTTAAGTTGGATTGAATCTATTTTCATAATGCACCTTTTACTGACTTATTGTTTATTCACCTTTTTATACATCATATCAGCTGACGGCTTGAGCTAAGGACTTGGGCATTTGTCGTTTTAAATGCTGCACCAAATCATAAATATGATGGATATTTAAGCTTACTTTAGCACGTGTGCAGGCAACGTAAAGTAATCGTAACTCTTCGTCACTAATTTTATAGTCTTTTTCATTTAGCTTAAATTGGTAGTCATCTTCAATATGCACACGATCCCATTCCAAACCTTTGGCTTTATGTGCAGTCGAAATGATGTAATCAGCTTGATCAATTGGGGTAATTTTCGCTAATGCTTTTTTGAGCGGATCTGTACCGTGATCGTCGACCAATTTCACCAAGGGCTTAATGTCACTACCATCATTGGTTTCGCAGTATTCATGTACATCATGCCATGAGTTAAACCATGCCAATTCAGGTACATCGACCACACGCTTGCCTTGTTTCAGCATCGCGGCTGCATCAACAAAACGATTTAATCGTGCATGATCGGCTTGTAGACTTACTTTCTCGCCTTTGACTAATCCTGCTAAGAGTAATTCCATGGCACGTGCATTGGTGCGACATAAAATAGCATCCCGCATTTTGGTGTGGGGCTTGTTGACCACTTTGGAATTGACATGTGGATTGCCAAGTAAAGGCACTGTCTCATTGAGTGCGCCTAGTAAGGCATTGGCGTTAAAAGCAATTTCTTCACCAAAACGAAATGATGTTGTTAGACGAGACTCGGGTAAGGGTAATTGCTGCATCGCGTTGACAGCGCCACGCCATGCATAAATTTGTTGGTGTGCGTCACCGACATAAATAACTTGGGTATTACGTTGTTTAAGTAAAATTCCCAGCATTAATGGATCAGCGTCTTGTGCTTCATCAAACAAGACATAATCGGCAGGAATATTCGGTTCAGACAAAGCCCATAATTTTAGGTAAATGTCATGACCAATCCCCGCAGCATGATTTGGATCGATGGATTCGAGCCAACGTCGTTCTACAGCTGGATATAAATGCTTTTGTAATTCAGTAATATCATCTGGATGTAACCAACTCGGCGCTTGTAAATGGCGTGGAGCTGGGTACTGTGAACTGGTGGAGCAGAAATAACTCACAGCATTAGCCACCAAACTAGCAAGGCGTGACGGCATCAACACATATTTTTCATAGCGTCCACCCATCATGCGACGTAAGGTAATTGGGCTAAGACGATATTCTTTGGCAATAAAACTTGGGCTTAAACGGGGTAAGCGTAGTTTATCCGTCACTCCACGTGGAACACTGCGATAGGCCAAAGAGTGGAACGTACGACAGTCAACATGGTTGTGAAAACGGTTTTGTGCCTCAGTCGCAATGGCTTTATTGAATGCCAAGTACATACCACGCCGCTGCGGCATGGCATCACTGATCATTTGCAGTGTGGTGGTTTTACCTGTGCCAGCATAGGCAATCACTTTAAAAGATTTGCCCAAGCGTGCGTTATCTATGGCAGTTGCTTGCTCATAGGTGGCGGTCGGTTTCTTAATATCTGACACAGGCAAGACTTAGTGACTACGGTTGGCTTTTTCAACCAAACCTGATAAACCTTGACGGCGTGCCAATTCATTTAACACCAATTGAGGGTCGAGGTCGAAGTAACCTAACATCACAATGGTATGGAACCATAAATCAGCCACTTCATAGATCAAATCATTTTTATGATCTTCGTTGGCTTCATTTTTAAAGTCTTTGGCAGAAATAATGGTTTCAACACTTTCTTCGCCGACTTTTTCTAAAATCTTGTTTAGGCCTTTATGGTACAACTTCGCCACATAAGATGAATCTGGATCCGCTTTTTTACGCTCCGCCATCATCTGACCTAGGTATGACAGAACATCTACTTGCTCTGAAGTCGCATTTGAGGCATTCATAGCAAGCGTATGTGGATTTGTTGATTTCTCACCATAAATTTGGCTTGGGTCTTTAATTTGTGCATCCACAATTTCCCAACCATTTGGTGTCAATTTGCGGTAAAAGCAAGATTCACGACCGGTATGACAGGCGATACCACCATGCTGCTCAATTTGTAGAATGATCACATCCGCATCACAGTCTAAGCGGATTTCATGTACAGTTTGAAAATGACCAGACTCTTCGCCTTTGTGCCATAACTTATTGCGTGAACGTGAGAAATACACCGCTTGGTTTTTCTCAGCAGTTAGCGCTAAAGCTTCACGGTTCATCCATGCCACCATCAACACTCGACCTGTTTGATGATGCTGTGCAATAGCAGGCACTAAGCCTTGTTCGTTAAATTTTACTTCATCGAGCCATTGCACGTTGTTCATGAGAATTTCACCAAATAATATTCAAAAATTAAAAAGCTACAAGGTCAGTAGCAACCCCATAGTGTAAGCCATCGTGTCTTTGATGGGGAGTTAAATCTTAATCAAATTTTAAATCGACAAGTAGCTCGTTGGTCTGAATGATGGGTCTACGCGCAATATCAGCATAATTCATTTGTCCAAATGCACCTGTTTTTAGTCCTGAAATGGTGATGGCCATTTCCTTACGGAAAAAGGGCAGTTGATACATTGCGCGAAAAGAAAGATCACGTAAGGGGCCCGTCCAAGCATGATTCGACTGATAAAATGGCGTTAGTAAGCGACTAAAAAATTGATAAAAACGAACCGATGATAGGCGCAGTTCATGATATCGCTGCCAAAGCGCTTCGTGGTTGAATTCCTGATTACTTTGGCTTATTTGCATTACGGCCTGGCTGATCGCCCATGCATCTAGTAAAGCCATATTGGCGCCTTGTCCAAGTTGAGGGCTCATGGCATGTGCTGCGTCACCCATTAGACCAATTCGACCCTCGCCAAGTTTACTTAAAACCACATCACGATAGTTGGCCGAGAGCCAAGCTTGCTGATGATCTGCGTGTGGAATGAGATGTTCTAGCCATTCGGCTACTTTAGGCCAATGTTTTGAAACATCATGCAGCCATTGTTGTTGCTGTTTTGGTGTTTGTAGAAAACTTTCAAGTTGATTGCTTGGCAAACTCCAAAAAATACTCGAGAGGCGTTGTTCAGGCTGATTCGGAACCGCTCCTGTGGGCATAACACCCATCATGATGTTCGAGCGATGATAGAACTGATGTAGGATTTGAGGGTTAAGTACTTCACATTCCGGCACAATAATCCACTTGGCACCCCATGGATAAGGCTTATTTAACTTAACCCATGTCTGTGGCCGAAGTTGGCTACGTGCGCCATTGGCGATCAGTACCAAATCACAACGGTGGGTGAATGAATAGCCCTGAGTTGTTCCAATTAAACTGACGCTATCATCTCGTTGCTCTAACTCAGCAATCTCGTGCTGCATATGCCATTCGATATGATTGGTATATTCACGGGCTTTGGACTCGAGTACATGACATAAGGTGGCACGGTGAATCCCTAAACCATAGAAACGTGGATCTGCTTGTTTATAATGGCTATTAATCAGCAGGTCACCACCAGAAAGTTGGCCTTCTAAACCGCTGACCATCGTACCCAGTGTCAGTGCATGTTCTAATACACCCAGATGTTCAAAAACGGCGAGTCCAGCGGGTTGTAACAGTAATCCTGCACCCACAGGCTCAAGTTCACTGACTTTTTCATACAGATGGATGTGATGACCTTGTGCTGCTAGGAGTGATGCAGCAGCTAAACCTGCCGTACCTGCACCAATAATAGCAATATTTAGATTTTTCATTCTTTTGATCGAGTTAAGTCATTATTTTAAGCTATAGCTTCAATCTAGCAAAAAAGCACACTCAAGACGAATAAAAAAAAGTCCCAAATGGGACTTTTAAATTATTTGGTGGGTTAGCTGATTACCAATGCTCACCCGGGAATAAGCGAGCATATGCTTTTTGTACCCAATTCAACTTTTGTTGTTGTCCAACAGAGGCAGAAGAGCTTGGGAATAGGTTATAACCAATCGACATGAGTTTGTTGTTGATGTCCGGCGCGATAGAGTAGGTAATGGATGCCAAGCGTCCCAAATTTGTTGCCACTTTTTTCGGGCGTTTTACAATCGCATATGCAATTAAATCAGCAGCTTGTTCTGGCGAAAGTGTTGGTACGTATTTATAAATTTTTGTTGGTGCAATCATTGGTGTACGAACCAAAGGCATATACACCGAAGTAATTGCAATGTTGTGAGAATGAACTTCTGCACTTAAACAACGACTAAACGCGTCTAACGCGGCCTTCGAAGCTACATAAGCAGAGAAGCGCGTTGCATTCGCCAACACTCCAATCGAACTGATATTGATAATGTGGCCTTCACGACGAATCATCATTTTAGGCAATAAATTCATCACTAAACGTACAGCACCAAAATAATTTAACTGCATGGTACGTTCAAAGTCGTGGAAGCGATCCGTAGATTCGTGCACAGCACGACGAATTGAACGGCCTGCATTATTAATCAGAATATCAATGTGATCGACTGACGCTAAAATCTGTTGTGCAACGGCATCAATCGAATCCATATCATTTAAGTCACATGGAAAGACATCAGCCTTACCACCACTGGCTTCAATTTCTTGTTTAACGGCATCCAGCGTTTCTTTGGTACGAGCAACCAATAGAACATGAGCACCTGCATTGGCAAGGCGATGAGCTGTGGTTAAACCAATACCACTAGATGCACCTGTGATCAAAATGGTTTTGCCGTTTACACGGTCAACAAAGCGGTTTTCGAGTCTTGAATTCACAATAAGGTTCCCTGTTCAATCCATATTTTTGTAGTCATTTATCGGCCTGTTGGCGTCAAGCGGAAGGCTATTTTTGATGAGCTGTATGATAACGATTTAAATAAAAAAAGCTAGAATATAAGTTATTGATAATCCAGTGTAATTTAGAGTTTTTACTCTAAAATAAAATAGCGCGTTAAGCGATTTTTAGCATATAAATCCGTGAAAGAGAAGCGCTTTCTAGCAAAGCATAGATACAAATATTTTAGTCAAAATAATAAATCTAAATTTGTAAATGGCATACGGATGACCGTGCTGTTTATTTGAGCAGTTTTTAAAATGAAATTTTTAGTAATTTAATTTTTGAAAAGTAAGAGAAATAGATTTTTAATTCATACAAAAAAGGCCTCAATACAGAGGCCTTGTTGATTTTTCTAATTTAAACTTGAGCCAATGCTTGCTCTAAATCTGCAATTAAATCATCAGCATGCTCAATGCCTATCGACAGACGAACCATATCGATGCTTACTCCAGCTGCTTTTAATTCTTCTTCATTAAGTTGGCGATGCGTGGTTGTTGCTGGATGACACGCTAAGCTTTTCGCATCGCCAATATTGACCAAACGTGTAAAGAGTTGCAGCGCATCAATGAAGCGTGTGCCCCCTGCAAGACCATCTTGTACGCCAAAAGAGAGAATAGCTGAAGGTTTTCCTTTCACATATTTTTGCGCCAAAGCGTGCTGCGGATGATCTTTTAAACCTGCGTAATTGACCCATTTCACTTTTGGATGCGCTTGCAAATACTCTGCAATTTTTTGCGCATTTTCAGTATGGCGTTCCATACGTAAACTTAAAGTTTCCAAGCCTTGCAGAATCAAAAAAACATTATGTGGGCTAATCGCAGCACCGGTATTACGTAGTGGCACTACGCGTGCACGGGCAATGTAAGCGGCTTCGCCTAATGCCTCGACATAGTTGACACCGTGATAACTTGGATCAGGTGTATTCAATGCTTTAAAGCGCTCAGGGTATTTACCCCATGGAAATTTACCGCTATCGATAATAATGCCACCAATGGAATTACCATGACCCCCAATGTATTTGGTCAATGAATGCACCACAATATCGGCACCAAATTCAAAAGACTTTTGCAGGACTGGAGTTGCAACCGTATTGTCAACAATGACAGGCACACCATATTCATGCGCAATTTTTGCAATGGCTTCTAAATCAATAATATTGCCAAGTGGATTGCCAATCGACTCGACAAAAACCAGTTTGGTCTTTTCATCAATGAGGCTACGCAGGGCTTCGGGATTTTGATAATCGAAAAATCGAACTTCAATGCCTTGCTTTGGTAGGGTATGGGCAAATAAATTATATGTGCCACCATAAAGCGTCGAAACGGAAGCAATATTGTCACCTGCTTCGGCAATGGTTTGGATGGCATAGGTGATTGCCGCCATACCTGAAGCCAAAGCCAATGCACCAATACCACCTTCGAGTGCTGCAACACGTTGTTCTAGCACTGCAGTGGTTGGGTTCATAATACGGGTGTAGATATTACCCTGAACTTTTAAATCAAATAAATCTGCCCCATGTTGAGTATTATCAAACGAATATGATGTTGTTTGATAGATCGGAACCGCAACAGCTTTGGTGGTTGCTTCCGGGGTATACCCTGCGTGAATCGCTAAAGTTTCATCTTTATATGTCATGTTTACTTCATCTTTGTGAGTTAATTTTTAATCAGTCTATCATTTATTTATATAAGTAAAAGTGCATATGTTGTAAAATATTTAGCAAATTTATTCATATATATGAATAAATTTCAGCTAAAGATGAGTGAAATTGAATTAAAAATATCGTGATTATTTTTTATCCAGCATTAAACTTGTAACAATGCATTGAAGCCGCGTGTGAAACCTTATTTTTTCGCGACTTTATGCGTATAATAGTCGATTATTTTTTCGCTCATTTGAGCAGGGGCAACTTTATGTTGTTCCGTATATGGTTTGACTATTGAGGAGTCCTACGTGGCCCAATATATTTACACGATGAACCGTGTGTCGAAAATGGTTCCGCCGAAACGCGAAATCCTAAAAGACATCTCTTTATCATTTTTCCCAGGCGCAAAAATTGGTGTGCTTGGTCTAAACGGTGCAGGTAAATCTACCTTGCTTCGTATTATGGCGGGCGTAGATAAAGATTTCTCAGGTGAAGCACGTGCGCAACCAGGTATCAAAATTGGTTACCTTGAGCAAGAACCACCTTTGGACGAAACCAAAGACGTACGTGGTAACGTGGAAGATGGTTTGCGTGAACCACTTGATGCTCTTGCACGTTTAGATGAAGTTTTCGCTGAATATGCAGCTGAAGATGCTGACTTTGATGCACTTGCAAAAGAGCAAGAGAAGTTAGAAGCAATTATCCATTCTTGGGATGCACACAACATTGTGAACCAAATGGACCAAGCTGCGGCTGCGTTAAACCTTCCAGCTTGGGATGCAGACGTATCTAAGTTGTCAGGTGGTGAACGCCGCCGTGTAGCACTTTGCCGCTTGTTATTGTCTAAACCGGACATGTTGCTTCTAGACGAACCTACGAACCATTTGGATGCTTCTTCAGTATCATGGTTGGAACGTTTCTTGAAAGACTTCCCAGGTACAATCGTTGCCATTACGCATGACCGTTATTTCTTGGATAACGTTGCTGAATGGATTCTTGAGCTTGACCGCGGTATGGGTATTCCATACCAAGGTAACTACTCTTCTTGGTTAGAGCAGAAAAATGCGCGTTTAGAGCAAGAACAGAAGCAAGAAGAATCTTTTGCTAAAGCATTGAAAAAAGAACTTGAATGGGTTCGTTCAAATGCCAAAGGTCAGCAAAAGAAAAACAAAGCGCGTATGGAGCGTTTTGAAGAGCTTAACTCTCGTGAATTCCAACAGCGTAACGAAACCTCAGAAATCTACATTCCACCTGGTCCACGTCTAGGCAATAAGGTTGTAGAAGTTGAAGGCATCAGCAAATCGTTTGGTGATCGTACGCTTTATAAAGACTTATCATTTGTTGTTCCACCATGTGCCATTGTGGGTATTGTGGGTGAGAACGGTGCGGGTAAAACCACACTATTCCGTATGATGACAGGTGAGCAACAACCTGATACTGGTACTGTGGTACTGGGCGAATCAGTAAAAGTGGCTTACGTGGGTCAGATTCGTGACACACTAGATGATAACAAAACGGTTTGGGAAGAAGTTTCTGGCGGTTTAGATATCTTGAAGATTGGTGACTACGAAATTGCATCTCGTGCATATATCGGTCGCTTTAACTTTAAAGGTCAAGATCAGCAAAAACGCGTAGGTCAATTGTCAGGTGGTGAACGTAACCGTTTACAACTTGCGAAAATCCTACAAATGGGCGCAAACGTAATCTTACTCGATGAACCATCAAACGACTTGGACATCGAAACTTTACGTGCACTTGAGGATGCAATTCTTGTATTCCCAGGTACAGTGATGGTGATCTCGCATGACCGTTGGTTCCTAGACCGTATTGCAACACATATCTTGTCATTTGAAGGTGAAACACCAGAATTCTTCACGGGTAACTACCATGAATTTGAAGAATTCCGTCGTAAACGTGATGGTGATGACCTTGTTGCGAAGCGTCAAAAATACCGCAAAATTGGTAACTAAGTTCCAGTTTTAAAATAAAAAACCAGCCTGCGGGCTGGTTTTTTATGAGTATAAAAAGGAAACTAAAAAGTGAGTTCTTCATAAGCTTGGTTGAGTGCATGAAGGGCAGAGGAGTGTCCTTGCGCTGCAGCTTTGTTTAACCATGCTTGTGCATGCGAATAATTTCGATCTAAACCAAGTTCACCATTTAAATAACCCACACCTATTCGGTATTGAGCCTCTTTATGGCCTTTTAATGCAGCACTTAAAAAATTCCACATTGCGTTGCGATAATCTATTGGTGATTGATCTTCTGATTCAATAGCATGATGAATTAGAAAATCTTGATGGCGCTGAATAGCCAATTGTTCAAAGTAAGTACCTTGTGTATAGTCGTTTTCAGCTTCTGGTTTCAAAAGATGCATTCCTTGCAACTTCGAATTTTCATGTTGAAATAACACGCCAGAGATCTTTTGAAGAGCTTGTTTAATCATCATTAAACTCCTTTTCCCTGTGGTTGGTATATCTCAGTTGAGATATACGGCAGCGGACTACATGAGTTATATTTGTTGTAAACATGTAATACCTAATGAGAAAAGTATCACGCTTTTATTCGGAAGTTAATACTGATTTTAAAAATATTTTTTCTTCTAATTTCAATAAAATAAATCTAATTTTAAATCATATGAAATTTATTTTATTTCCACCTCTCTCGCTTTAGTCCTTTGGAGTATTTGACGACATGTGACGGTACTCTAGCGCATAATTTTGATGTAATTTTATAACGTTAAAGACTCCTGCTAATCTTAAAGTTAAAAGAATTTTTATAAAGGTCAAATTTAAATGGCAGAGCATCATGGACATGACCATAGTCATGCCGTTGTGACGGAAGGTAATGTAAAAAAACTCAGTTTTGCTTTGGCACTGACGACAACTTTTTTAATTGTTGAAGTCGTGGCAGGTTTTATCACTCAAAGTCTAGCGTTGCTTTCAGATGCCGCACATATGTTCACCGATGCTGCTGCACTGGCCATTGCATTGGTGGCAATCAAAATTGGCAAAATGCCTGCCGATAATAAACGTACCTTTGGCTATCAACGCTTTGAAATTTTGGCTGCCTTATTTAACGCCCTCATGTTATTTGTTGTGGCTATCTATATTTTATACGAAGCCTATCAGCGTTTTTCGACACCACCTGAAATTCAAAGTATGGGGATGATGATTGTTGCTGTAATTGGTCTCATCATTAATTTAATTTCGATGCGTATTCTATTTTCCAGTTCACAAGAAAGTTTGAATGTGAAAGGGGCTTATTTAGAAGTGCTCAGTGATGCTTTGGGCTCAGTAGGTGTCATTATTGGTGCCGCAGTGATTTATTTCACTGGGTGGATGTGGGTCGATACGGTCATTGCGGTGTTAATTGGATTTTGGGTATTGCCACGGACTTGGATTTTATTAAAACAAAGCATCAATATTTTATTGGAAGGTGTGCCGGAAGAAATCGATATTGAAAAATTACGTAATGATCTTTTGGCATTGAAAGGGGTGGAAAGTATTCACCAATTGAAAGTCTGGGCAATCACATCGAAAAATGTACATTTAACCGTGCACTTGTATGCGCCAGAAGCAGATCGAAATGCTTTGTATTTTGAGGCGATTGATATGCTACAACATCAGCATGGGATCACGGAGATGACCTTGCAGATCGAAGAAGATGAATGTGTGGTACGCCATCACACCCATAACTCTGATCATGCCCATGGACATCATCAAGACGATCACGCGCATTCACATGATCAATCACATCAACATTGAGCTGATGTGATTTTTGATTAAGCTAGAAAATTAGATTTCCCACTCATGATTGCATTCTCGGCATTTCCATTTCTTTTGCGATTGCATGAAACCTTGCATAGAAATTTTGAAATCTGGCAAATCGCGGTAGAACATAAAACCAGCAATCACACAAACAATAAAGACAACCACAGTAGCGCTTTGTAATGTCGTTCCAGCGCCATCACCAAAGATCCACATTGCGATGCTGATTAATACCAACAGTAATAAAATAAATACTGCTGGAATCAACATGATTAAACTTTTTGGAACAACAGGGCGTGCGACAGGTGCACCTGCTTGTGCCTGAGGCATAATTTTAGGGCTTTGGCATTTTGGGCAACGGTATTGCATTACAACTCCATAATTTTAATCTATGACTTATTCTAATCTGAATAACGCAGAAAGCAAAAATACCAAGGAAAGTTCTGACTATAAATTTTAGGCAATAAAAAACCCAAGTCATAATGCTTGGGTTTTTTATTAAGACCATTTCAAAGAAATAATCTTGAATATGGCGTCCCTACGGGGATTCGAACCCCGGTTACCGCCGTGAAAGGGCGATGTCCTAGGCCTCTAGACGATAGGGACAAGTGAGGCAACTTTGATTTGGTTAACACCATCTCTCTGTATGGGCGCTATATTAGGGGGATAACGCCCACGCGTCAACTAAAAATTCAATTAAGCTTCATCAACTGCATCATTTTTCGGCAGTTTTAAGCTTTCATTGAGTTTTTCCCACGCTTTTGTTTCTTTTTTACTCGGACCACCTACAATTTCAAGTGCATGACGTAAACGTGCGAAGGTCAAGTCAGGGCCAATGGTGACCATAGACTGCATTACAGGTGTAGATGAGGTTGAGCCTGCAATCGCAATAAAGAACGTTGGCATAAAGTCACGCAGTTTAATGCCCATTTGGTTCGCTAAATCCATTAGTGTTTGGCTTACCGTGTCATTATTCCACGTGAATAAACTTTCAAGGCGCCAAATGGCAAATTGTAGGCTTTGACGTACTTGTTCTTCAGACAATTTTTTACTTTCAAATTGTTCTTTAGACAGGGTTGGGAATTGGTTGAAATAGAAACCAGCCCAATTTACTGCTTCAGACAATAAGTTAATACGTGGTTGAATCGCGGCAGCAATATCTTCCAGCGTTTGACGGTCTGATTTCCAAGCTAACAGTGTATTCAAAAGTTCAGCAGGGGTAAGCCCTTTAATCCATTGACCATTCAACCAGTTGAGTTTTTCAACATCAAAGATTGGGCCACCCAAAGACACACGTTGAATATCAAAATGTTCAATCATTTCAGCCAAAGTGAATTTTTCACTTTCATCTGGCATAGACCAGCCCATACGACCCAAGTAGTTCAAAAGAGCTTCTGGTAGTACACCAATATCTTTGTAATAGTTGATTGAGGTTGGGTTTTTACGTTTAGACAGTTTTGATTTGTCTGGGTTACGTAATAATGGCATGTGGCAAAGCACAGGCATTTCCCAACCAAAGTATTTATAAAGCAACTGATGTTTAGGCGCAGATGGAATCCATTCTTCACCACGGATCACGTGGGTAATTTCCATTAAATGGTCATCAACAACGTTTGCTAAGTGGTAAGTTGGTAGGCCGTCAGTTTTCAATAGAATTTGCATGTCAACTTGTGCCCATGGAATTTCTACTTCGCCACGTAATAAGTCATTGAATTTGCAAATACCTTCTTCAGGGACTTTCATACGAATAACATGAGGCTCGCCTGCAGCTAAACGGCGTTCAACTTCTTCAGCAGTATGTTTTAAACCACGGCCATCATAGCGAGGTGATTCGCCGCGTTCTTGTTGTTCAGCACGCATTTGATCAAGTTCTGCTGCCGTTGCGAAGCAGTAGAAAGCATGGCCTTTTTCAACAAGTTCCAATGCATATTGTTTATAAATGTCCATACGCTCCGATTGACGGTACGGCGCATGTGGCCCGCCGATATCAGGACCTTCAGACCAATTAAGACCTAACCAACGTAGTGAATCTAAAATCATTTTTTCAGATTCAGGGGTAGAGCGTAATTGGTCAGTATCTTCAATACGAAGAATAAATTCACCGCCATGCTGTTTTGCAAAACATAAGTTAAACAATGCAATGTAGGCAGTCCCAACGTGTGGGAAACCAGTAGGAGAAGGTGCGATACGAGTACGAACAGTCATAATCAGCTATTAATCAGAATGTAAATTAGGGACTATTATAACGAAAAAGCCTGATCACTTAATGCTTAATTCAACATTCAATGATCAGGCTTATCTTGATGCTCGGAGGGGAGAGAACCAATGGTTATAAATTTATGCTGAACTCAACAATCTAGAGATAAAATCTGTAGATTAAGAGTTGCTGCCAGAGAAAATGGCTTGGACAAAACGTGAAAAACTTTGGTTTTGTGATGCAAAAAAGCTTTGTGATGGTGGTGCTTTAATCGAAGTTAGCACTTTTAAATTATCGTCTGTACGACCTTTTGCTTCCGATTTTTGCTGATTAATGGCCTTCTCAATCAAAGAAGTGCGTTCAGCAGGCATAGTTACTTTATTTGAAGAACTATGTGTAACCGCACAAAAACCTGTTTGCGTTGTCAATGCGATGCCCAATCCAAGGCACACTGCATAAGAAAATTTCATGTCCAAATCTCCCCTTATTTGGTGATGGAACTTTATATTTTGCAATATCGTTTTAATATTTAGACTACGATTTAACCATCTTTGGTAATTAAAAAGTAGAAATACGTCACAATTTTTACAAAAAAACTAAAAAAGTCGGTTTTAGAGTTACCTAAATAGACTGTTTTCTACAGATTTTCGGTAGTTGTAACAGACAACTGTGAAGATAGCATGGAGGGAATTTTGATAATGGCTGAGATTTAGCAATTTTTCTGCATTTGATGGCTGTTTTTTGGATATCTAAAAAATAGAAATACTACTGAAATAATAATATAGATTGCTGATTGTTAATATTATTTTAGATTTATATAGTGCGTTTAATCGTCAGTATAAGTTGAATCAAATGAAAAAAATAATTGCTTCTGGGGTTTTGGTTTTATTGAGTGGTGTGGCTACGCAGGTATATGCCGCAAAAGATTTTTTAAATGTATCTTACGATCCGACCCGTGAGTTTTATCAAGAATATAATCAGGCATTTGGTCAGTATTGGAAACAGCGGACAGGTCAAGAAATTAACTTTAAACAGTCGCATGGTGGTTCAGGTAAGCAAGCCCGTGCAGTCGCTACAGGACTACAAGCCGATGTTGTGACCTTGGCATTGGCCAACGATATTGATGAAATTGTGGCTACCGGTCAGATCAATAAGAATTGGCAAAAACAATTTCCGAATAATTCTGCACCTTATACCTCGACCATTGTATTTTTAGTACGTAAAGGCAATCCAAAGAAAATTAAGGATTGGAATGATTTAACCAAGCCTGGCGTTGAAATTATTACACCGAATCCGAAGACGGGTGGGGCACCACGTTGGATTTATTTATCTGCTTGGGGGTATGCGTTAAAACAACCGGGTGGTAATGACGCGAAAGCGAAAGATTTAGTCAAAAAACTATATAGCAATGTCAAAGTGTTAGATTCAGGTGCGCGTGGCTCACTGACCACTTTCGCAGAACGCGGTATTGGTGATGTGCTATTGTCTTGGGAAAATGAAGCATTATTAGCAACACAAGGTTTAGGTAAAGATAAGTTTGATATTGTTTACCCATCGATTTCGATTTTGGCAGAACCCTCTGTGGCAGTTGTTGATAAAACCGTTGATAAAAATGGCAATCGAAACTTAGCTAAAGGCTATCTCAACTATTTATACTCACCAAAAGGACAGGAGTTAGCTGGTAAATATTACTTCCGTCCACGTGATGCAAAAGCGACTGCGAAATATGCGGCACAATTTCCAAAAGTACAAACCTTTACGATTGATAAAGTATTTGGGGGATGGGCAAAAGCACAGAAGACACATTTCGTAAATGGTGCGATTTTTGATCAAATTTATAGTGAGAAAAATTAAGTCGATGTATGGATTGATCTTTTTATTTAGCTAAATTTTTTTGAAACGGATAATTTGTTATCCGTTTTTTTGCATATGCAATCCATAAAAACCTATATATGCATAATAAGTAAAGTGTTTTTGATATTTTAGTAATAAAAACAATATTTTAAAAAATAAGATCTATAAATACTAAGCTCTTTGAAAATACATATCTGAATTGCGATTTATGATTTTATTTCATATATTTAGCACCATTGAAGATAACTTTATGCTGGCTGATATGAAAACTCAATTTAAAGCCTTGATTAGTGCTGCCTTATTGGCAACAGGTGTGGCATTTACTACAACAACAGCACAAGCTGCTGACCGTGAATTCTTAAACGTATCTTATGATGCAACACGTGAATTTTACGACGAATTTAACAAATCATTTGGTGCTTATTGGAAAGAGCGCACTGGAAATACAGTTGCATTCAAACAATCACATGGTGGTTCAGGTAAGCAAGCACGTTCGGTTGTTGATGGCTTAAAAGGCGATGTAGTGACTTTAGCTTTGGCGAACGACATTGAAGAAATCGTCAAGTCAGGTCAAATTCAACCAGGTTGGCAAAAAGAGTTTCCACATAATTCTGCACCATATACATCAACCATCGTGTTCATGGTACGCAAAGGCAATCCGAAAAAAATTAAAGATTGGTCTGACTTGAACAAACCGGGTGTACAAATTATTACGCCTAACCCGAAAACTGGTGGCTTACCACGTTGGGTTTATCTATCTGCTTGGGGTTATGCTCTAAAACAACCAGGTGGCAGCGAAGCGAAAGCGAAAGATTTTGTCGGCAAAATGTACCATAACGTCAAAGTGATGGATTCTGCTGCACGTGCATCAATGACAACTTTTGCTGAGCGCGGAATTGGTGACGTGTTATTAACATGGGAAAATGAAGCATTAGTGACGCAAAAAACATTGGGTAAAAATAAGTTTGATATTGTTTATCCATCAATGTCTATTTTGACTGAACCTTCGGTTGCGATTGTTGATAAAACTGTGGCGAAAAATGGCAATAAATGGTTAGCGCAAGGTTATATCAACTACTTGTATTCACCATTGGGTCAAGATATGGCAGCACGTCATTTCTATCGTCCACGTAATGCAGAAGTATTAGCCAAATATAAAGCACAGTTCCCAACTTTAAAAACATTCACCATTGATGAAGTTTTTGGTGGTTGGTCTAAAGCACAGCAAACCCACTTTGTGAATGGCGCAATCTTTGATCAAATCTATAACAATAAGCGTTAAGATTTAATTCAGATTTTTCTATTTGCTTTAAAAAACCTCCTTTGGGAGGTTTTTTTATTAAATGGCATAAAATAAAAACGGTTTTCTCTATGGAAAGTAATATTTCTGTACAAAAAGACGTTTGGAGCTTTGCTAAAACAAGGTAATAATGTGCAGTTACATTTTTAGCTGTGTTGAACGAACCCTTATGTCGCATATTTCTGTATTACTTCATGAAACTGTTGATGCCTTACTGGCAGATCGCAATACAGGAATTTTCGTAGATGGGACTTTTGGACGTGGCGGACACACCCGTTTATTGCTGTCTAAATTAGATGAAAATGCACGTGTTTATGGCTTTGATAAAGACCCTCAAGCATTGGCTGTCGCTGCCGAATTAGAGCAAGAAGATCCGCGTTTTAAAATTATTCATGCCAGCTTTGCGGATTTAAAACAAGCATTACAAGATCGTGGTATTGAGTCTGTAGATGGCATCATGGCGGACTTAGGGGTATCTTCACCTCAGCTTGATCAAGCTGAACGTGGTTTTAGCTTTATGAAAGATGGTCCTTTGGACATGCGTATGGATAACTCGCAAGGCCCAACAGCGGCACAGTGGTTGGTAGATATTGAAGAAGAAGACCTGGCGAATATTATTTTTAAATATGGTGAAGAGCGTTATAGCCGCCGTATCGCCAAAGCGATTAAAGCAGCGGGTTATATTGAAACCACTGGTCAATTGGCAGAGATTGTAAAAGTTGCGCACCCGAAATGGGAAAAAAATAAGCATGCTGCAACACGTACTTTCCAAGCAATCCGTATTGCTATTAATAAAGAACTCGACGATATTGATATTTTCTTGCCTCAGGCAGTGGAAATGCTTAAACCTGAAGGAACACTTGCAGTGATTAGCTTCCATTCATTAGAGGATCGTTTAATTAAACAATTTATTCAAAAAGAATCGACATTGGCAGAAGATACAGGCTGGGGCTTACCACAGAAACGTGAAGATACCCGCCGTTTGAAAAAAGTATCTCGTATTAAAGCTAGTGATGAAGAAGTAAAAGCCAACCCACGTTCGCGTAGTGCTTGGCTTCGAGTGGCAGAGCGTTTAGCTTAAAAGGCAAAGAATGAAAACCGAAGCGATAGAAAAAATAGCGAATAAGCTGCAAACAAAAAAAGTCGTTGTTTATGGCATTTTGATGGTGTTGGTTTTTATCAGTGCCATTATGGTGGTATTCCAAGTGTTTGAATATCGTCAAGATTATCGTAAGCTTAGTACGTTTATGCGTGAACGAGACGACTTAAATGCAGAGTGGGGGCGCTTACTTATCGAACAACAAACTTTCGGTGCAACTGCGCAAATTGGAACACGTGCGGTGACTCAACTACGTATGTATTCACCACCAGTCGCTCAAACGGTTGTTATTTCATTGCCACAAACTCCAGAACAGAAAAAATAGGCTAGCTGTCACATGGTTGAGAAAAGAAACAAACAAGCTCCACGTAAAAAACAGCAGTCTGTAACAGGTAAAACAGCGATTGCTGTGGAAATGTGGCGTTACCACCTCATGTGGGCGGTTGTTTTACTGTGCTTTATTGCACTCGTAGGACGGGCTTTTTATGTGCAAATTATTAATAAAGACTTTTTGCAAAATAAAGCCAATGCCAAAATTTTAAGAACTGAAACGCTCAAAGCCATGCGTGGTGTTATTTACGATCGTCATGGTGTGCCTTTGGCGATTAGTACACCGATCATGAAAATCGTGATTGATCCACGTGATTATTTTGATAATAAAAAACTGTTTGAAGAAACCACAGCCGAACTTGCCAAAGATCCAACCAACCGCAAACTTAAGCGTCAATTGCCAGATAAAAATTTAAATTTGGATGAGTTAGCGGATGCTGTGGGGATGGATCGTGCAGAACTTAAACGTAAAATGAATGAGCGTCCACGTTCACGCTATTTAGTCTTACAAAAAGAAGTTCCTCCGCAACAAGCTGAATTGATCATGAAACGTGATTTTCAGGGAGTCTATACCGAAAAAAACTACAAACGCTATTACCCGCAGCCTCAGCCCAATTCACAAATTATTGGTTTGACCAATAGTGAGGGAATGGGAATTGAAGGTTTGGAAATGCAGCTTAATCAACGTCTTTCTGGTGTAGATGGGGCGCAGCAAATTGTGCGTGATAAAAAAGGCAATCGTGTTAAAGACCCTGAAATTGTCAAAGAAGTCGAATCTGGGGAAAATATCACACTAAGTATCGACTCGCGCCTGCAATACATTATGTATCGTGAGTTGACTGCGGCAGGTGTGGCAAACAATGCACGTTCAGCAACCGCAATTGCAGTTGATGTGAAAACAGGTGAAATCTTGGCGATGACCTCATGGCCATCGTATAACCCGAACGACAAGAAAAGTTTAGGTAATAAAGATGCAATGCGTAACCGTGGCGCAGTAGATTCATTTGAGCCGGGTTCGACCATGAAGCCAATGACCGTTGCGATGGCTTTGGAAAGTGGTAAATATCAGCCGAATACCGTAGTCAATACCTCGCCAGGTTCGATGCGTGTCGGTAATCATACCATTCGCGATACGCATAACTATGGTGCCTTGACACTAGGTGGCATTATTCAAAAATCATCCAACGTTGGTGTGGCTAAAATGGCCTTATCACTGCCGTATGAAACCTTACCAACTTTTTATCAGCGTTTAGGTTTTGGTCAGCGTTCGGCAGTTAAATTCCCTGGTGAAAGTGCGGGTTTAATCTTGCCGAAAAGTAAATGGAATGTCTCAGAAGTTGCGACTATGGCTTATGGTTATGGTTTAAACGCAACCGTGCTTCAGCTTGCAGATGCGTATGCGATGATTGCCAATAAAGGCGTTAAAATGCCACTCAGCTTGTACAAGTTGGAAGAAAAGCCGAAAGGCGATCAAATGATTGATCCAAAAATCGCAGACCAAGTTTTATTGATGATGGAAACCGCGACTTTACCGGGCGGTACGGCAACTCGCGCTGCGATTTCGGGTTATCGCGTGGCAGGGAAAACAGGTACAGCACATAAATTACGTGCAGACCGTAAAGGCTATTCAACTTCTGAGTATCGCGCTTTGTTCGCTGGGGTTGCACCTGTGAGTGATCCACGTCTAGCGATGATTGTCGTGGTGGAAAACCCGCAAGGTTCTTATTATGGCGGCACAGTCTCAGCTCCTGTATTTGCGCGCGTGATGCAAGAATCCTTACGTTTAATGAACGTTCCTTTAGATAAACCTTTAGATACTCCCAATATCCAGAAATAGGTGATGAATGAAAATTACGTTTCAAGATCTATACACCGTTGAACAGCCTGCTGAATGGATGAAACAATCCATTCAGGGGTTCAATCTGGATAGTCGCAAAGTCAGCACAGGGCAAATTTTTATTGCCCTGACTTCATTTTCACAACCTGAAAAAACGGCTCAATTTGCGCAAGCGGCATTAGACTGCGGTGCTATGGCTGTGGTGTCGGAAATGGATTTGGGCGTTAGTCCAAGTATTGTGATTGAAGATGTACGTCATTTGATGGGGCAATGGCAAAAGCAGTATTTGCAAACCACGCAACCTGTACAAGCAGCACGTATTTTGGCTGTAACAGGGACCAATGGTAAAACAACCATTTCACGTTTAATTGCAGAATTGTTAATGCTGCAAGGCAAAAAATGTGCAGTGATGGGCACGACAGGGAATGGTATTTTACCAAATCTTGAAGCATCGTCACACACGACATTAGATGCTTTACATATGCAAAATGCCTTGCATACTTATGCACTTGAAGGCGCTGAATTTGCTGCAATTGAAGCCAGTTCTCACGGTTTAGAGCAAGGCCGTTTAAATGGTTGTGCAATTGAGATTGCCGCTTATAGCAATTTAAGCCGTGACCATTTGGATTATCATAAAACGCTTGAAGCCTACGCCGAAGCTAAGTCGCGTCTATTCAAATTTGCATCGTTAAAAGTGGCGATTATCAATATTGATGATGAACACGCCAATGTGATGTTTGATGCTGCACGTCAAAATCCCGCTCAACCTAAAATTTTAACTTATTCAACGCGTCAAGCAGCTGATTATCAAGTGACGGATATTCAATACAGTTTAAGTGGGGCACAATTCAAATTACGCACGGCTGATGGCGAGTTTGAAGTGAGTAGCCCATTACTTGGACACTTCAATATTGAAAATATTGTCGCGAGCTTAATTGCAGCTGAACAAGCCGGTTTTGATTTGGCGGCATTGATTGCGACAGCGCCCAAATTGAAAGGTGCGCCAGGTCGTATGCAAGTGATTCGTGATGACGCGCGTTTATTTGTGGTGGATTATGCACATACTCCGGATGCTTTGATTCAAGTTTTACAAACATTAAAACGTCATGTATCGCAGCAGCTTTGGGCTGTGTTCGGTTGTGGTGGTGACCGTGACCGCGGTAAGCGTCCTTTGATGACACAGGCGGCATTAAATCATGCTGATGTGGCGTTGATAACATCGGATAATCCACGTACGGAAAATCCTGAACAAATTTTTGCAGATATGAAGGCGGGTGTAGGTTTTACTGGAAAAACTGTCCATGAAATTCATGACCGCCGTGAAGCGATTAAATTCGCAGTAAACCAAGCGCAAGCGGGTGATATTGTGGTGATTGCTGGTAAAGGTCATGAAAACTATCAAGAAATTGAGGGTGTTCGTCATTGGTTTGATGATGTAGTTGAAGTGCAATCGGCGATTGATGCGCAGCACCACAACACTGACTCGGCTTATCCAGCGCAATAGGAAAGAGATATGCATACTTCTACCACCAGTACGGTTCCATTAGAACCATGGACAGCGGCGCAATTCGTTGAGGCGACACAAGGTCACTGGTATAACGATAAAGCACCTACGGGGCCGATCAAGCGTATTTTGACAGATTCACGTCATGCAGAGTCTGGCGATGCCTTTTTGGCTTTAAAGGGCGAACGTTTTGATGCGCATGATTTTGTCGCTCAAGTGGCAGCCAATGGTTGTGAAATTGCCATAGTGAGTCATCCTATCGATGCTGATATTTGTCAGTTGGTGGTGGCAGATACGCGTTTGGCCTTAGGTCATTTAGGCGCATACCGTCGTGAACAAAATTCTCAACTCAAAGTGATCGCATTAACAGGTAGTAGTGGTAAAACCACAACCAAAGAAATGCTTGGTAGTATCCTTTCTCGTATTGCTCCGACCTTAATTACTCGCGGTAACCTGAACAACGATTTAGGTGTACCAATGATGTTGCTTGAGCTACGTGCAGAACATCAATATGCAGTAATGGAACTCGGTGCAAGCCACAAAGGTGAAATTGATTACACCTCAAATCTGGTGCAGCCGCAGGTCGCAGGGATTCTGAATATTGGTACCGCACACATGGGTGAATTTGGCGGCCGTGATGGTATTTGCCATGCCAAATCTGAAATTTATGCACATATTACTCCGACAGGTACATCTATCGTACCTGCGGATGATGATTTTACCGACTCGATCCGTGAAGCAGTACAAACCGAAAACGTTATGAGTTTCGGTCAGGGTGGTGATGTTTACGCAACAGAAGTAACGCTGCAGGCGCAATCTTCAAGTTTTGTTTTAAACACACCACAAGGCTCACGTTCAGTTCAATTGCCATTTGCCGGTGAACATAATGTGCAAAATGCCACTGCCGCGACTGCATTTGCATTATCGATTGGTGTGAGTTTAGACGATATTGTGATTGGTCTAGAACATGCGACTGGTGCAAAAGGTCGTTTGAACTTTATTCCTCACAAAGAACATTTATTCATTGATGATACTTACAACGCCAATCCAACCTCAATGCGTGCTGCTGCAGAAGTACTAGCACAGCAAGCAGGCATCAAAGTGATGGTGATTGGGGATATTGGCGAATTAGGTGCATCAGCTGCACAGCAGCATTACATGTTGGGTCGTGACCTTGTTTCAGTGAAAGACATTAATTTTGTGGTGTCTGTGGGTGAGTTTTCTCCCGCTGTTCAAGAAGGTGCACGCAGTACCCAATATGGTAAAAAATTACAGGCCTTCTTGTCACAAGAACAGGCTTTACCGCTATTAATTAGCCTAGTCAAAACACATCAGCCTCAGTCCATGAGTTTCCTGTTTAAAGGTTCTCGTTATACCCACATGGAAACTTTGATGGCTGAATTGATGGAGAAACTTTAATGCTGTTATGGTTATTTGAGCAGCTTGCGGGTTATCACAGCTCGTTTCAGGTTGTTCGTTATTTAACGCTTCGTTCGCTACTCAGTGTCTTAACGGCATTGGCCATTGGTCTGCTGCTTGGACCGGTGATGATTCGCAAATTGCAAGCTCTCAAATATGGTCAAGCAGTCAGTTCATTTGCACCAGAAAACCATGCAAAAAAAATGGGTACGCCGACCATGGGTGGCGTACTAATCCTGCTATCCATTGGTATTTCAACTTTACTTTGGGCTGATTTGTCTAACCCATACGTATGGATTGTACTCGGGGTAATGGTAATCTTCGGTGCTGTAGGCTGGGCGGATGACTGGATTAAAATCCGTTATAAAGACAACGCAGGGCTACCCGCGAAGAAGAAATTCTTCTGGACTTCAGTGGCATCTTTAGGTGCAGGTATTGCTTTGTATGTCATTGCAACGCAACAAACGAATCCTGTGCATACTGCCAACATGTTGGATTTGTTGATTCCATTCTTTAAAGATATCAGCATTCCACTTTCAATCATTCCTTTGGGTATTGGCTTTATTGTCTTTACTTATTTAGTGATTAATGGTGCGTCTAATGCGGTCAACTTAACCGATGGTCTTGATGGTTTGGCGATTATGCCAATTGTCTTGGTTGCAGCAGGTTTAGGTGTCTTCGCATACCTTGCCGGTGATGTGCGTTTTGCCAATTATCTGCATATTCCGTATGTGAAATATTCATCTGAATTGGTGGTGATCTGTGCCGCAATGATTGGTGCTGGTTTGGCATTCCTATGGTTTAATGCGCATCCTGCTCAAGTGTTCATGGGTGATGTAGGTGCATTATCATTGGGTGCTATGCTTGGTACGATTGCGGTGATGGTTCGTCAAGAAATCGTGTTTGCAATTATGGGCGGTGTATTTGTAGTAGAAGCGATTTCAGTCTTTCTACAAATTGGTTCGCTACGCATGCGTAATAAACGCGTGTTCTTAATGGCACCATTACACCATCACTATGAGAAAAAAGGCTGGCGCGAGACGCAAGTGGTGATCCGTTTCTGGATTATCACAATTATGCTGGTAGTTTTAGGTCTAATGACTTTAAAATTACGTTAAGCAAATAAATAAACGAAACCGGCATTTGCTCCCACAGATGCCGGTTTTTTTATTTCAAAATGAATTGGAGTTAAAAATGAACCTGCTGATGTGTCCAGTATGCCATGAAGCATTAAAACTCACAGAACGAACATGGCGCTGTGAAAACAATCATAGCTACGATGTGGCAAAGCAAGGTTATGTGAACTTACATGTGGTGCAGCATAAGCACAGTAAAAATCCGGGGGATACGCCGGAGTCCGTTCAGGCGCGCCGCGCATTCTTAAGCGCAGGTCATTACGCACCATTGCAGCAAGCCGTAGTGAATATTATTCGTGATTTACGTATTGAAAATTTATTAGATATTGGCTGCGGTGAGGGGTATTACACCAATGCGATGCAGGCTGAAGTCTTACAATGTGTGGGTGTTGATATTGCTAAAAATGCAGTACAAGTTGCTGCTAAATTGAATAAAGACGTGACTTGGGTGGTGGGTACCGGAGCAACGTTACCGGTGCTCGATCAATCCATTGATTTGTGCACCAGTCTGTTTAGCCCCATTCCAAAAGATGAAATATTACGTGTGTTAAAGCCTGAAGGGCACTTGATGGTAGTAACACCTGCGCCAGAACACCTTTATGCAATGCGTGAAGCATTATTTGAAGAAGTGAAGCCTCATGAACCAAACAAATTTGTAGAGCAACTTACAGCAGCATTTGAATTGGTAAGTGAGCAAGTTGTAAAAGCTGAGATGGTTTTACCACAGCAAGATCTGAAAAATTTGATTGCCATGACACCTTATGCCTATAAAGTCAAAGCTGAACGCCGCGAAGCATTGGAGCAAAAAGACCAATTTGCTTTAACTGCACAGTATCAAATTTATCTATTTAAAAAGAAGTAAAAATAGGTATAAAAAAAGCCCTCAAACGAGGGCTTTTTTTATTTATTGCACTTGATCAATCAGGTGGTCAAGTGCATCTGCTTTATGTTCATTATTTTGCGGTTTAGTCGGTTGCATTTGTGGTGGAGCCGAATGCACGGGATTTAAATTGGTTTCCGCCGTGCTTGGTAAATCCTCAAAATCATTTTTAGTGGCTGGTGCTTTAGGTGCAACAGGCGCTGGGCGATATAAAGGTTGTGCCAGAGGCGGTGAAGATGCGCCATCACGCTCAGGTTGAGCTTGATCTACTTTAGCTGCATTACGATTGATCGGATTTTTGGCATGTGTATCAAGGTGTACCCAAGATTCAGGTGTGCCTTTTAACGATTTTGCCATGAAGTCAGACCAAATAGGGAGTGCTGCAACGCCACCATATTCACGGCGTCCAAGTGTTGAAGGTTGATCGAAGCCCACCCACGCAACGGTCACTAATTTCCCGTTAAAACCTGCGAACCATGCATCTTTGGCGTCATTGGTCGTACCTGTTTTACCGCCTAAGTCACCACGGCCAATTTTCAATGCTGCACGGCCTGTACCGTGTTGGATTACATCACGGAGAATGTTGGCCATATCAAATGCTGAGCTTGATTTTAAAATGCGTTGTGCTTGACGATAGTTAGCCGCATCAGGGTCAACAGTTTCAGGTTTAGCCTTTTCGAGATTGGTTACTTCAATGACCTCATCATCAGGTGTTGTTGGTTCAGCAGACTCAACCTCATCCTTTTGATTTATACATTTTATGCAGGCGTACTCTGGATTGGCTTGATAAATGACTTTGCCATAAGCATCTTCAATACGGCTGATGAAATGTGGTTGAACACGGTAACCACCGTTGGCAAAAGTGGCATAACCTGTTGCCATTTGGATGGGTAAAACTTGCGGTGTACCCAGTGCAATGGTGTAGTTACGCGGGATTTGATTTTCTTGTAAACCAAAGTCCATGAATAATTGGCGAGTACGTTCAATACCTACGGTTTGAAGTAAACGTACTGAAACCGTATTACGAGATAAATATAGCGCACGGCGCAGTGGAATCATTCCTAAATAGCGACCATCCGAGTTTTTCGGTGTCCATTTACCAATGGTGATTGGGCTGTCATTGACCATTGAGTAAGGGGTCATACCGCGTTCAAGTGCTAAAGCATAAACAAAAGGTTTGATGGTTGAACCGGGTTGGCGCCAGCCTTGTAATGCACGGTTAAATTTCGATTGATAAAAATTATAACCGCCGACAATCGCTTCAATACCACCGTTATTGGGGTTAATCGCAATTAATTGACCTTGAACTTTAGGAATCTGTACCAGTGACCATGAAGTTTTATTCGCATTTGGGCGTAAACGAATAATATCGTTAACTTTTACAATTTGTGAGGCGTTGCTCGGTCCATTGCCTACGCTATTTGCACTGCGATAGGGGCGAGCCCAAGACATACCCGACCAGAGAACGGTGATTGTACTGCCATCTTGCATTAAAGCATCAAAGCTAGTTTTATTTACTTTTGTGACTTGTGCAGGGTAGGTATTAGCATAGGCGATAAAATTTTTAAGTGGTTCATCATGTGCTTCAGCACCACGCCAACCATGGCGGCGATCATAATCTTCTAAACCATCTTGTACTGCTTGTTCCGCATAGGCCTGGCGTTGACTATTTATTGTGGTATAAACCTTATAGCCAGAATCAGTTGCTTGTTCACCAAACTTTTCCACTAATTCTGAGCGAACCATTTCACCTACATAGGGATATTTATTGCTGACACCACGATCAGGCATGTCTAAGTTAATAGGTTCAGCAATAGCTTTTTGATATTCCGCTTGGTTGATATACCCCAATTGCAACATACGACCTAAAATCCAGTTACGGCGCTCAAGTGCACGTTTTGGATTGGCTACAGGGTTGTATTTCGATGGTGCTTTAGGCAGCCCAGAAATCATCGCCATTTGCGCTAAACTGAGGTCTTTTAAGCTTTTGTTATAGTAAATTTTTGCTGCTGCTGCGATACCGTAGGCATTTTTACCGAGAAAAATTTTGTTGACATATAACGTTAAAATTTCTTCTTTACTGAGGTTTTGTTCTATTTTTCTTGCGAGGAAAACTTCGGTGAGTTTGCGTTTTAGTGTTCGGTCTGAGGTTAAGTAATAATTTTTGGCGACTTGCATGGTGATGGTTGAACCACCCGTTTGCACATCAGAGCCAGTAATACTTTCGCTCACTGCACGCCCCAGACCCTTAAAGCTAATACCACTATGCTCAAAGAAAGACGAATCTTCGGCAGCTAAAAAGCCTTGAATAAAATGAGTGGGGATTTGATCGTACTCGACCGGCACAGAAAGTTTGCCACCATATTCTGCAATCAGCTCATTATCAGCACTATAAACTTGTAGTGGCTTTAATAATGGTGCCTTTTTTAAAGTGGACATTTCAGGCAAAGACGGGGCAATATAGAGATACATGCCATAGAAACCCATTGGAATTGCGACCAAAATAATAATTACGGCCAAAAAAAATGGATGAACAAGGCCTGAACAAGATAGCTTTTTCATAACAAGTAAGTTTTAATAAGAGCTAATGGCAAACTAATTGGTGGTCAGTATATCCTTTCGATATACGGATTGTTAGATGAGTTATTGTATCTGTAGAAAATTATAGACCAATACTAATTAGTGGGTTACTTTTTTTGGGGATAAAAAAATAATAGGAATTATATTGTGCTCAGGTTATATCGTAAGCCAAATAAGGGGTTAATAGGAGTAGATATTAGTTCGACTTCTGTTAAAGTTTTGGAACTTTCTGTTAAAAGTGGACGGTATTGGGTTGAAAGCTATGCTTTGGTCCCTCTACCTGAAGGTAGTGTAGTTGAAAAAAACATCTTAAATCCGGAAGCTGTCGGTGACTGTTTAGAGCGTGCAATTAATTTAGCCAATACTCAGACTTCGAATGCGGCTTTGGCTGTGCCGACATCTATGGTGATTACAAAAGTCATCGAAATGGATGCCGACATGAACGATGATGAACGTGAAATTCAGATTCGTGATGATGCTGAACAATATATTCCTTTCCCACTGGATGAAGCGAGTCTCGATTTTGAGGTCTTGCCTGATCGTTTATCGAATCCAAATCGTGTCAATGTGTTGCTCGTTGCAACACGTATTGAAAACATTGAAGCGCGTGCTGAAGTATTACAGCTGGCAGGACTGACACCAAAAATTGGTGATGTAGAAAGTTTTGCCTTAGAAAATGCATTCAAAGTGTTCTCAGATACATTGCCAATGGGTGTAAATACGGTCGGTATTTTAGATATCGGTCACAGTATGACGACATTGTCAGTGATGCAAAATAATAAGGTCATTTATACCCGCGAACAGGTGTTTGGCGGTAAACAATTGACTCAAGAAATTCAAAATCGTTATGCACTTTCATTTGAAGAAGCTGGTCGTGCGAAGAAAACGCGCGCTTTACCAGATGATTATGATGTTGAAGTACTTGAACCCTTTCTAGAAGCCGTAGTGCAACAAGCGGCACGTTCATTACAGTTCTTCTTTTCATCATCTCAGTTTAACGAAATTGATCATATTTTATTGGCAGGGGGGAATGCCAATATTCCGGGGCTTGCGAAGTTACTACAACAAAAGTTGGGTTACCGCGTAACGATTGCCAATCCATTTTTACAAATGGGTTTTTCACCTCAAATTGACATTAAAAAAATTGAAAATGACGCTTCATCACTCATGGTGGCATGCGGTCTAGCATTGAGGAGTTTTGATTAATGGCAAAGATTAACTTGCTCCCTTGGCGTGATGGGCTAAGAGAGAAACGAAAAAAAGAATTTATTGCAATTTGCATTGGGGCGTTTTTAGTTGGGGCATTAGGGGTAGGTTCTACATGGCTTTACTATGATTATAAATTGCAAGATCAAGAACAAGCGAACCAACTGATTGTCAGTACCAATCAAAATCTTGATGTGCAATTAAAGTCGTTAGAAGGCTTACAAGATCAACGTAATGCCATCATTGAACGCATGAAGTTGATTCAAGGCTTACAAGGGCAGCGTCCGATTGCTGTTCATTTAATTGACGAATTGGTCCGTGTGACACCAGCAAATATGTATATTACGAAGTTTGATCGCTCTGCTGATAAGTTTACGATTGAAGGGCGTGCAGAAAGTCCAAATACGGTGGCTGAATTACTGCGTAACTTAGAAGCGTCACCTTGGTATCGTAATGCATTTATGAGTTCGTTCTTGGTGGTAGAAGAGAAGAAAGATAAAGCGCCAAGTTCAATAGTTCCGCGCGTTGAAGAAAACTATGGAACATTCACAGTGACTGCTGATTTAGATCAAATTGCACAACCTGTTATTGCTGATCCTGCTGCAAATCCTGCCGCTACAACAGCAACTGACCAAGTTGCAACTGGTCAAGCTGTAGCAGCTCCTACGACGGAGGCCGCAAAATGAGTCGTGATGAATTTGAACAATTAAATCAAGATACTGTTGTTGTCCCTAAAAAGAAAATGACTTTTGAAAAGTTCATGCAGCAGTTTAATACCCTTGATCCAAACAATTATGGTAGCTGGCCTTTATCTGTAAAAATCACCTGTTGGATTTTTATTATTATTCTTGTTGGGATTTTGGGTTACTTCTTAGCAATTAAAAACAAGATTGAAGCGATTTCCAGTGCCAATGCACAAGAACAAAATTTGTTAAATGAGTTCCGTGAAAAAGATTCAAAATTGCGTAACTTACAACAGTATCAAATCCAATTGCAGGATATGGAAGCGCGTTTTAATCAGCAACTTGAACAATTGCCGAAGGAAACTGAAATTCCTGGTTTGGTTGAAGATATTAACTTAACTGGTGTGAATTCAGGTTTGAAATTTAAGCAAATTAAACTTGAGCCTGAAGTAAAACAAGAGTTCTTTATTGAGCAGCCAATTAGCATTGATGCAACCGGTGATTATCATGCCTTTGGTTCATTTGTCAGTGGTATTGCAGGTCTATCTCGTATTGTTACTTTGCATAATTTCACAATTACTGCGACTCAAAATAAAGAGAAAAATTCTGATATTCCAAAAGTTGATTATCAATTAAGCGCTAAGACTTATCGCTATGTTGGAAATACAGAATCTACAGCTGTGACCAGTGAAGCAGGAACGGATAATACTGATAAATCTTCTGGCAAAAATAGTAAAAAAAGTAAGGGGAGCAAGTAATGAATAAATCAAAAATTACATGTGCTTTTCTTGTTGGATTACTTTTAGCAGGATGTGAATCGCGTATTGATGTGGTCAATCAAGAAATGGCAAATATTCGCAATCAAGAGCCTTTACCGATTGAGCCTGCACCTGATTTTGTGCCTGTTGAAACCTTCAATTATGCTGCACATTCATTAAAGAGTCCTTTTTTACCAAGTTCTTTAGCAGCAGAGCTAAAAATTATGGCAGGCAAACGTGTTTATCCAAACTTAAACCGTCAGCCACAGCCTTTAGAAAGTTATGCGCTTGAAACCTTGAATATGAAGGGCAGTATGCGTAATCAATCCGGTCAAACACTGGCATTGATTCAAACACCAGATGGTGAAGTTGAGCGCATTCAACGTGGTAGTTATATGGGGCTCAATCATGGTCGTGTTGTGAATATCACACCAACACAAATTGATTTGATTGAGATTATTCCAGATGGCCGTGAAGGATATGTGGAGCGTCCTAGAAGTCTTATTTTAATTGGACCAGCACCTTAAGCTTAAAGGAATAAAAATGAAGAATAGTGTACAAGATTTTATTTTTGGGGATGGCAATACAATGAATCGTATGTTTCGTCAGTTTTCGATGGGTGCTGTGGCAATGGCGATTATGCAAGTGGCCAATGCACAGGTAAGTGTAACGAATATTGTGCCAATGCAAATTCCTGGGCAAGGCACTGAAATTCGTGTGATGTTTAATGGGTTACCACCGCAGCCTCAGGCGTATCAATTAGATCAGCCTTCACGTTTGGTCTTGGACTTTGATAAAGCACAACAAAATTTAAAGCAAAGTTCAATTCCTGTAGCAACAAATGAAGCTACTTCAGTTGATGTTACTTCAGACGCTCAGCGTGCTCGTTTAACAGTCAATTTAGCAAATGCCGGTGCATTTACGACACGTGTTGAAGGTAATACCTTTATCCTAAAAATTAATTCAGCACAGTTAGCAACTTTGTCTCAACCAGTAGTTCAGCGCCAACAGCAAGGTATTTCAAATATTGGATTCCAACGTGGATCGAATGGTGAAGGTCAAGTTGTTGTGGATTTATTGGGGGGTAACACACCTGTTGATGTGCAACAGCAAGGTAGCAAAATTGTGATTCGTACTTTAGGAAATAAAGTACCTGCACACTTAACGCGTCGTTTAAATGTAAATGATTTTGCAACACCAGTGGCTTCAGTAGATGCGCATAATGATGGTGGAAACGGTATCATCACGATTCAATCAACAGGCAGCTATGAATATATGGCATATCAGTCAGACAATAAATTGACTGTGAGTTTAAAACGTCCTGAAGATAAAAATCCTTTACGCCCTAAAGCAGCTAACCATTACACCGGTAAGAAAATTTCTTTAGATTTTCAAGATATTGAAGTGCGTCGAGTACTACAGTTGTTGGCAGATTTCACTGAAATCAATATGGTGGCTGCTGATACCGTACAAGGTAATATTACACTACGCTTAAAAGATGTGCCTTGGGATCAAGCATTGGATATTGTGCTTAAGACGAAGAATTTAGATAAACGTCGTAATGGTAATGTGATTTGGATTGCTCCTGTTACTGAGCTGATCAAAGCTGAAGAGGAAGAAGCAAAAGCTTTACGTCAAAGTGTTAAGTTATCTCCGTTACAAACTGAATACTTGACCCTCAGTTATGCAAAAGCGGCAGATATTGAAAAACTTATTACACAATCAAAAACTGCAAATACAAGTAATAATAGCTCATCTAATAGTAATAATGCTGATGATGACCGAGGAAACTTATTAAGTCCTCGCGGAACAATTTCTGCGGATACGCGTACAAATACGCTGATCATCAATGATACGGCTCAGAATATTGATCAAATTCGTAAAATGGTCGATTTGCTCGATGTATCTGTAAAGCAGGTGATGGTAGAAGCTCGAATTGTTAAAGCGTCTACGGACTTTACCAAAGAAATGGGGGTGAAATGGGGGATTTTATCTCAAGGTATTAATCAGAATGATCATTTGTTGGTAGGTGGTAGTGATACAACGCTTTGGGATCTTAAAACACCTGATGATGATGGTAAATATACCATTCAACGTCCAAGTAATTTAAATGTGGACCTTGGTGTAACGACAGCAGGAGCAAGCCGTATTGCCTTCGGCTTAATTAGTTTATCTGATTTTATGTTGGATCTTGAACTATCTGCGTTACAAGCAGATGGGTATGGGGAAGTAATATCCACCCCTAAAGTGCTAACTGCTGATAAGCAAACTGCAAAAGTTGCCTCTGGTCAAGAAGTACCATATACAACAACGACCAATTCTGGTGGGAGCTCTTCCACAGATACACAATTCAAAGAGGCTTTACTAAGTTTAGAGGTAACTCCTAGCATTACTCCTGATGGAAAAGTCCAAATGAAATTAAATATTGGTAAAAATTCTATAGCGGGAGCGGCTCCAAATGGAGAATTGATTTTAAATAAAAATGAAATTCAAACCGATGTTCTTGTTGAAAATGGCGAAACTGTGGTCTTAGGGGGGATTTTTGAGCAAGAAACACGAAATGGGCAAACGAAAGTTCCATTCTTGGGAGATATTCCATATTTAGGGCGTTTGTTCCGTAAAGACTTAAAGTCGGATAGTAAGAATGAGCTCCTGATTTTTGTTACACCTCGAATTGTTAATGACAGTGTTTCAAGAAATCATTAATATATTTTGAAATTAACAAAATGAATAGGTGACTCCTTGCCAAGCAAAGAGTTTGAAACCCTACCAAATATTTATTTGGTAGGGCCAATGGGGGCAGGAAAAACAACCGTAGGGCGACATTTAGCTGAATTGTTAGGTCGAGAATTTCTTGATAGTGATCATGAAATTGAGCGAAAAACAGGGGCAACCATTCCTTGGATATTTGAAAAGGAAGGGGAGTTAGGTTTTAGAAGTCGTGAGACGAATGTTATTGATGAGTTGACGGCAAGATCGCAGTTGGTTTTAGCAACAGGTGGTGGCGCCGTTACTCAGTCCCCAAACCGTGAATTTTTAAAACATCGCGGCATTGTAGTTTATCTTTATACTCCTGTTGAAATTCAGCTTCAACGAACGTATCGCGACAAAAATCGTCCTCTTCTGCAAGTTGAAAATCCAGAGCAAAAGCTCCGTGATTTACTCGCTGCACGTGATCCACTATATCGTGAAGTGGCGCATCATATTATTGAAACCAATCAAGGTGCTGCACGAGATCTCGCACAAAAAATACTTCATCTGATTGTTTCTTCAAATACACCCTAGTCAATAATGGTTAATGTCATGCAAACCCTACATGTTGAACTTGGCGATCGTCGCTATCCTATCTTTATTGGCAGTGAGTTAGATCCACAAGCACTGTTAGAGCCTTATATTCATGGCAAACAAGTCATGGTGGTTTCGAATACCACGGTTGCACCGCTGTATTTGCAGCATTATATAAATGCAATCGAGGCTTTAGGAAAAAAAGTTGCAACCTGTATTTTGCCTGATGGTGAAAAATATAAAGATATTCAACATCTCAATTTGATTTTTGATGCATTACTTGAAGCGGGCTTTAACCGTGATTGTACGGTGTTAGCTCTAGGTGGCGGTGTAATTGGGGATATGACCGGTTTTGCATCAGCTTGTTTCCAGCGTGGTGTCTATTTTATTCAGGTACCAACCACATTATTGTCGCAAGTTGATTCAAGTGTCGGTGGTAAGACAGGGATTAACCATCCACTGGGTAAAAATATGATTGGTGCCTTTCAGCAGCCACAAGTGGTGTTGGCAGATATGGCACAATTAAAAACTTTACCGCCCCGTGAGCTTTCTGCTGGATTGGCCGAAGTTATTAAATATGCGTTATTAGGGGATGTTGAGTTTTTGACTTGGCTTGAAATGCATATGGAAGCGTTGGTTGCTGGGGATGCTACATTGTTGGCAGAAGCGGTATATCGCTCTTGTGCACATAAAGCGCGGATTGTGGCGAATGATGAAAAAGAACAAGGTGAGCGTGCATTACTAAATCTTGGTCATACTTTTGGTCATGCGATCGAATCATATTTAGGCTATGGTGAATGGCTACATGGTGAAGCCGTTGCGACAGGTATGGTTATGGCTGCAGATTTATCTCATCGTATGGGATGGATTTCGACAGAAGATTTAGAACGTACAAAAAAAATCATTTTACGTGCGCAATTACCAATCGTATGCCCTAAAATTCCGCTTGAGGAATTCCTTGCGTATATGTCCCATGATAAGAAAGTGTTAAATGGACAATTACGACTGGTTCTTATGAAATCATTAGGTCAGGCCATTATTACGAAAGAGTTTGATGTGGAACTGATGAAACAAGCAATTTTGGCCAATCAGGCATAAGTAGGTACAACATGGCAGCACGTCAGTTACAGTGGCAAAAAATACATCACTATATTTGGTTGGTGGCTGGTACTGTATGTCTGTTTGCTGCCTTGGTGTTTTGGGCGATTACCGATACCAAAGAATTGGTAGAGGTTGGAAAAGTTGCAGAAACTGAAGTTGAATTACAGATTCAACCTGAAAAAGTTGCTGCAATGTCCCATCTTGGTGCATTAAATGAAGAAGTTCGTCCACTAGATATGACCACACGTGTTGTTGCTACAGCACAACATGAACCTGAATTTCGTGGGACAAAATTTATTAGTGATACTTCAAAACAGTATGCGATAGAATTATTTCGTGTTTCTAATGAAGATATTTTAAAAAGCTTTCTACGCAAACAAGTTGAACGACATAAATTTGTATATTTACGTCTTTCAGGTGAAGACCATCCTGAACAATATGTAATTCTACTTGGCCCATATTCATCACAAAATGATGCGAAAAGTAATTTAGCTGAACTAAATATTGCCTTACCAGCATCTGTAAAGCCTGCTGTTGTTGAGTTGAAGCAGTATCAACCTTATGTCAATGATTTGGGGTCGGATGAAACATCGTCAAACCAAAAGCTATATGCTGTTAAGTTAAAGCCAGCAGCATTACCTAAGATTGATGAAGCGCAATTGGCTGCTCGTAAAGCTTTGGCCGCTGTATCAAATGCGATCTCGCCTCAAGCTAATGCGACCACAAGTACGACCGTAACGCGACGTGATGCTTCAGGTAATGTGGTGGATGTGCAAAAATCTCAGAGTTCTGTAGAGACACCGCGAGCAAAACCAGCACCTGCTGAACAAGAAGTCACAGATCCGTTTAACTAAATCCTTGTCTATTAATATTTGAGTTCTAAAATGGCGCAATGGAATGCGCTAAAGAGATGAAATGCACGATTAGAGTGCAATAAAATCTGAAAAGATAGCTAAAAATAATCTATACATATTAAAAATGCTTGTGAATAGGCGGCTTATAAAAAAATGCATCAAGTTGGCATATTAATTGCTTAATTGGTGCGTAAATTGAACTTTTCTCCCTATTTTGGCGCGAAAATGATTCGATAAAAGTGCGAAGTCATTAATCCAGTCCGAATTCCTGATCTGAACTGCAAAAGCTGAAAATTTGACTTTTATCCATGCATTAAAGATGAAATCAGTTTATCTTAAGGGTGTGAATAAGAAATAATTTTGCTCAACAGAACAATTCATGTGAGTAAGTTAAGACGAATCGCAACAAGAAATTAAGTTTGTTCAGTGCTCGAAAGAGCTGTAAAGAAAAGAAGGGTACGCTATGCACATGCCATCGCCTAATACTGTAGCTCCCGCTCAAGGTTTATACCAACCGGATGAGTTTAAAGATAACTGTGGTTTCGGTTTAATCGCCCATATGCAGGGTGACGCAAGCCATGACCTCGTCAAAACCGCAATGCATAGTTTAAGTTGTATGACCCACCGTGGTGGTATTGCCGCAGATGGCAAAACTGGTGACGGCTGTGGCTTGCTACTGGCTATGCCTAAAGAATTCTTCCGTGAAGAAGCAAAAAAGTTAAGTGACATTACACTGAGCGAAATTTTTGCTGTGGGTACGGTTTTCTTAAACCTTGATCCTGCAATTGCTGCACATGCAAAGCAAGTCTTAACCAAAGAAATTGAAGAAGAAGGCTGTGTTGTATTGGCTTGGCGTGTGGTGCCAACCAATAATGACGCACTGGGTTCGATTGCAATGCAATCTTTACCTGCCTTTGAGCAAATTATTGTGAACTGCCCGATGGGCGTAACCGAAGTTGAGTTCAACCGTAAATTGGTTATGGCACGTCGTCGTGCAGAACAAAAACTGGTAGGTGATTCATCATTTTATGTAACGACTTTATGCTCAACTGTGATTAGCTATAAAGGTTTAATGATGCCAGCAGCAATTGCTGATTTCTATACCGATCTAGCTGATGAGCGTTTAAAGTCTCACATTGTTGTATTTCATCAACGTTTCTCGACCAACACTTTACCACGTTGGCCTTTGGCACAGCCGTTCCGTTACTTAGCACATAATGGTGAGATCAATACAATTACTGCCAACCGTAACTGGGCAATGGCGCGTACACCTAAATTTGAAACACCATTTCTACCAGGCTTAACTGAACTCAATCCTATCGTTAACCGTACAGGTTCAGACTCTTCAAGCCTTGATAATATGCTTGAAGTGCTTGTAGGTGGTGGTATGGACTTGTTCCGTGCGCTACGTATGTTGGTTCCACCAGCGTGGCAAAACGTTGAAACTTTAGATGCTGACTTACGTGCATTCTATGAATTCAACTCGAAACACATGGAAGCTTGGGATGGACCAGCAGGTTTGGTAATTCAAGACGGTCGTCATGCCATCTGTATGCTTGACCGTAATGGTTTACGTCCAGCACGTTGGGTGATTACTAAAAATGGCTACATTACTTTGGCATCTGAAATTGGTGTTTGGGGTTATGAGCCGGAAGATGTTGTTTCTAAAGGTCGTGTTGGTCCTGGTCAAATCTTAGTGATTGATACCTTTACCGGTAAAATGCTAGATACCAATGATATTAGTAACCACTTGAAACGTATGCGTCCATATCGTGAATGGTTACGTGAAAATTCAGTACGTGTTCAAGGTAGTCCTGAGCTTGAAGAATATTTATGTGATCAAGGCTTAAAAGGTGATGACCTAAAAGCTTCACAAAAAATGTTCATGGTGACATTTGAAGAACGTGATCAATTGTTACGTCCAATTGCTGAAAGTGGTCAAGAAGCCGTGGGTTCAATGGGTGATGATACGCCGATGGCGGTATTATCGCGTCAAGTGCGCCATGTATCAGACTTCTTCCGTCAACAGTTTGCGCAGGTAACTAACCCACCAATCGATCCGCTACGTGAATCGATTGTAATGTCTTTAGAGACTTGTTTGGGCCGTGAACAAAACGTGTTTGAACAAGGTCCAGAGCATGCAGATCGTTTGATCATTTCAAGCCCTGTACTTTCAAATTCGAAAATGCATCAAATCCGTACCCTTGGTCGTAAAGGATATGAAATTGCAGATATTGATTTGAACTATGCAGAAAATGAAGGCTTAGAAGCTGCGATTACACGTATCTGTGAAGAGTCTGCTCAAGCGATTCGTGATGGCAAAACGCTATTAGTATTGTCAGATAAGAAAATTCGTCAAGGTTTCTTACCTGCGAATGCCCTAATGGCAACGGGTGCAGTGCATCACTATTTAATCAATGCGGGTCTTCGTACTGATGCCAACATTATTGTTGAAACTGGTTTAGCACGTGATGCGCATCAATTTGCAGTAATTCTTGGTTTTGGCGCGACTGCGATCTATCCATACCTTGCGTATGACGTGATCAATGACTTGATTGCAAAAGGTGAGCTATTGGGCGACCCAATCCATGCTCAAGCGAACTTCCGTAAAGGGATTGAGAAAGGTCTGTTAAAAGTACTTTCTAAAATGGGTATTTCAACCGTTGCGTCATACCGTGGCGGTCAGCTATTCGAAGCTGTTGGTCTATCGGATGAAGTGGTTGCGAAATGCTTCACAGGTGTGCCAAGTCGTATTCAAGGCGCAACTTTTGCTGACCTTGAAAATGACTTGAAAAAATTGGCAGATTTGGCGTGGAAATCACGTAAACCAATTGATCAAGGCGGTATGCTGAAATTCGTGTTCGGTAAGGAATACCATGCATTTAACCCAGACGTGATTAATGCGCTGCATAAATCGGTGCGTTCTGGCAACTATGCAGACTTTAAAGAATATGCAGAGCTTGTCAATAATCGTCCAATCGCAACGATTCGTGACTTATTTAAGCTTAAAACTGACAATTCAATTGCGCTAGATCAAGTTGAATCGGTTGAAGAAATTCTGCCACGCTTTGACTCAGCTGGTATGTCTTTGGGTGCACTTTCACCTGAAGCACATGAAGCGATTGCGATTGCGATGAACACAATTGGTGGTCGTTCGAACTCTGGTGAGGGCGGTGAAGACCCAGCGCGTTACGGTACGATTCGTAACTCGAAAATCAAACAAATTGCATCAGGCCGTTTTGGTGTTACTCCTGCATATCTTACATCTGCAGAAGTCCTTCAAATTAAAGTGGCTCAAGGTGCAAAACCAGGTGAAGGTGGTCAGTTGCCGGGCGGTAAAGTGAATGGCTTGATTGCGCGTTTACGTTACTCTGTGCCAGGTGTGACTTTAATTTCTCCACCTCCGCATCACGACATCTACTCAATTGAAGATTTATCACAGTTAATCTTTGATTTAAAACAGGTTAACCCACAGGCGATGGTGTCAGTTAAGCTGGTTTCTGAGCCCGGTGTTGGTACGATTGCGGCAGGTGTGGCAAAAGCATACGCAGACTTCATTACCATTTCTGGTTATGACGGTGGTACAGCGGCTTCTCCACTTTCTTCAATTCACCATGCAGGTTCGCCATGGGAGTTAGGGTTGAGTGAGGCACATCAAGCGCTTCGTGTGAATGACTTGCGCGGTAAAGTACGTGTACAAACTGATGGTGGCTTAAAAACAGGTCTAGATGTTGTAAAAGCAGCAATCTTGGGTGCGGAAAGCTTCGGTTTCGGTTCTACACCAATGATTGCCTTGGGTTGTAAATACCTGCGTATTTGCCACTTGAACAACTGTGCGACCGGTGTTGCTACACAGCAAGATCACTTGCGTCAGGAACACTATATCGGTGAGCCTGAAATGCTGATCAACTTCTTCCACTTTATTGCGGAAGAAACACGTGAATGGCTGGCAGCGCTTGGTGTAGCAAGCTTGAAAGACTTGATTGGCCGTACAGATTTGTTGGAAATGCTTCCGGGTGAAACAGAGAAACATGCGCATCTTGACCTGAGTGCATTACTTGAATCTCACCCAGCAGCTAATGGCAAAGCACAGTACTGCGAAGTACAAGGCAATGCACCATTCGATAAAGGTTTATTGGCTGAGAAAATGGTAGCTGAAATGCTACCAGCAATTGAAGCAGGTACAGGTGGTGAATATAGCTTCACAATTGGTAACTGTGACCGTTCAATTGGTGCGCGTATTTCTGGTGAGATTGCAAAACGTTATGGCAACCTGAGCATGGAAGCACATCCAGTTAAGGTGAATCTGAATGGTACAGCTGGTCAGTCTTTAGGTGTATGGAACGCAGGTGGTCTGCATATTAGCCTTGAAGGTGATGCGAATGACTACGTCGGTAAAGGCATGGCAGGTGGTCGTATCTCGATCTTCCCACCAAAAGGTTCACCATTCCAAACGCAAAACACTGCAATTATTGGTAATACCTGTTTATATGGTGCAACGGGCGGTAAATTGTTTGCTGCAGGTACTGCAGGTGAGCGCTTCGCAGTTCGTAACTCAGGTGCCTTCGCTGTAATTGAAGGTGCAGGCGACCACTGCTGTGAATACATGACAGGCGGTATTGTGACTGTATTGGGCAAAGTGGGTCATAACTTTGGTGCAGGTATGACTGGTGGTTTTGCTTATGTACTCGACTTAGATAATGACTTCGTTGACCACTACAACCACGAACTCATTGAATTGAACCGTATCTCAACTGAATCGATGGAAGAACATAAAGAGTTCTTGTGCCGTATTTTAGATGAGCATATTAAAGAAACCGGTAGTGCTTGGGCGTATAAGATCCGCCATGAGTTTGATTTCTACGGCCGCAAATTCTGGCTTGTGAAACCAAAAGCTGCTAATTTGCAGACTTTGTTGAAAACAACTCAAGCTGATCCACAATAATTCCACTACTGCAGATTTGATAGGCAGGTGTAGCGGATAAATAAACCGACTACACCTACCCACGGAGAGAGACATGGCAGAGCGCCTAAATAATGACTTTCAGTTCCTGGATGTAGCACGCCAAGATCCAGAGAAAAAAGATCTAGTTGTCCGCAAAGCAGAATTTGTGGAAATCTATAAACCGTTTACAGCTGAAGTTGCAAAAAACCAAACTCACCGCTGCCTTGGCTGTGGTAACCCGTATTGTGAATGGAAATGTCCAGTACATAACTACATTCCAAACTGGTTGAAACTGATTGCTGAAGGCCGTATTTTCCAGGCAGCAGAATTGTGTCACCAAACCAATACTTTGCCAGAAGTCTGTGGTCGTGTATGTCCCCAAGACCGTCTGTGTGAAGGTGCTTGTACCTTAAATGATGGTTTTGGTGCAGTCACCATTGGTAATGCTGAAAAATATATCAATGACACCGCTTTCGCTTTAGGCTGGCGTCCAGATATGTCACACGTGAAATGGACTGATAAAAAAGTTGCCATTATTGGTGCAGGTCCTGCTGGTCTTGGCTGTGCTGACATTTTGGTTCGTAACGGTGTAAAACCCGTTGTATTCGATAAACGCCCTGAAATTGGTGGTTTGCTGACTTTTGGTATTCCAGAATTCAAGATGGAAAAAGACGTAATGAAGCGTCGCCGTGAGATTTTCTCAGGCATGGGCGTTGAGTTCCGTTTAAATACTGAAATTGGTACAGATGTCACCATCGATCAACTGCTTGCAGACTATGATGCAGTATTCATGGGTATGGGAACCTATACTTATATGAAAGGTGGTTTCACAGGTGAAGATCTTGATGGTGTGGTTGATGCGCTCGATTTCTTAATTGCCAATGTCAACCGTACTCAAGGTTGGGAAAAAGATCCAGCTGAATACATCAGTATGGAAGGGAAAAAAGTGATCGTTCTTGGTGGTGGTGATACTGCAATGGACTGTAACCGTACATCTATTCGTCAAGGTGCTGAGTCAGTAGTATGTGCATACCGCCGCGATGAAGAGAACATGCCGGGTTCACGTCGTGAAGTAAAAAATGCGCGAGAAGAAGGGGTGGAATTCCAGTTCAACCGTCAGCCAATTGAAGTTGTGGGTGAAAATGGTAAAGTGACAGGCGTTAAGTTTGTGACCACTCAGTTGGGTGAGCCAGATAGCCGCGGTCGCCGTAGCCCTGAGCCTGTGCCGGGTTCTGAAGAGGTTTTACCAGCGGATGCTGTGTTACTGGCATTTGGTTTCCGTACCAGTCCTGCAGAATGGTTTTCATCGACAAATATTAATGTAGATGGTTCAGGTCGTGTAATTGCAGCCGAGCAACAAGAATTCAAATTCCAGACATCAAATCCAAAAATTTTCGCTGGCGGTGATATGGTTCGTGGTTCTGACTTGGTTGTAACTGCAATCTGGGAAGGTCGTCAAGCGGCTGAAGGAATTTTAGATTACTTAGATATCTAATCTTGTTTTTAATATTTTTATAAAAAACCTGCTTCGGCAGGTTTTTTTGATCATTCAAAATTTCCCTTAATGATATGTGAAAGGTTTCATCTGATAAATTTGAAATAAATGTGTTTAACACAGGCTAAAATTGAGTGAATTTGCAAATCAACTAAGCCATTTTGCCATGTGTAAAATGTGTGCTAAGTCACATACTGCCAGCATGATCACATTTAATGGATATTATCATGACTCAAGTGACGGCACAAAAATCATATCTTAATCGTCCGAAAGCCATTGGTATTACAGTACGTCGCCCACAATTTAATCCAAAGGCGATCAAGCGACATTATTTTGCCAATTCACCGGTCATGTCGCATTTACTGACAGCATTATCATCGACCTTTCCCATTGGTGAACAATTTTTTTGTACACAGTGTTCGAAACGTTCGCGATAAAGTGACTGATGAAAAACTGCTAGCGGAAATTGCTGCATTTATTGGACAGGAAGCAATGCACTCAAAAGCACATGCAGAGTTTAATGACGCTTGGCGAAGTGATGATTATAATTTGGATCGCTTTCAAGCTTGGTTGGCTCGAAAAGATCGTTATGTAAAAAATCTACATCCCAAAATACAACTCGCCATTACCTGTGCTTTTGAACATTTTACTGCGCTGTTGGGGGGGTATATTTTAAGACATCCTGAAGTGCTCAGTACTTTGGATGATGATGCGATTAAACTCTGGGTTTGGCATGCAATTGAAGAAATTGAACACCGTGCAGTAGCCTTTGATGTCTATCAACATGTCTATGGTGATGACAAAATCCGTCGCATGATTATGCGCAGTGTTACCACAGGTTTTGCCAGCTTAACCTTTTATTCTGCCACGAGATTGTTTTTGCAAGATAAGAAAAAAAGCTTACCTAAAGTAGGAGGGAATGTATTCGGTATATATTTATTGGGCAAAATGTTTGTTCAGTTGGTGCCAGAATACTTATCTTATTACAAAGCAGGATTTCATCCCGCTGAGATTGATTACAGTAAAATTGTAGGTTATTGGAAAACTAGACTTTCTGAAGACTACCAATTTGAAGGTTTTCAAGATCATCAAACACAGATTTTATATAGTTAAGATTGCAGCCCTCGAAAGAGGGTTTTTCTTTGAATAAAGAGAATAGATGAAAAAAATGGATCACAAAGAAAATACATAAAAAAGGTAAAAATTCAGGTTAGAATGAATTTATTTAAACAATTACAAATAAATACTTGAGGTTAAGGGATATGAATTTAATGAAAAAAAGCATGCTCACTGTAGCCCTTGTGAGCACACTAACATTAAGCGGTTGTGGCTATAACACTTTACAAGTCAAAGATGAGGCCGTTACAGCAGCATGGTCTGAAGTACAAAACCAATATCAACGTCGTGCAGACTTGGTGCCTAATTTAGTGAATGTCGTAAAAGGCTATGCAAAACATGAAGAGCAAGTGCTAACGGAAGTAACGCAGGCACGTGCCAATGTAGCGGGTCTAAAAGTGGATAAAGAAGTATTGGAAGATCCAGCATTGTTCCAAAAATACCAAGAAGCACAGGCACAAATGACTAGCGCACTTTCACGTTTAATTGCAGTATCCGAAAATTATCCAGACTTAAAAGCCAATGAGCAATTCCGTGATTTACAAGTTCAGTTAGAAGGCACTGAAAACCGCATCGCTGTCGCACGTAATCGCTACATTACTACTGTACAAGACTTTAACGGCTATGCACGCCAGTTCCCGCAAGTGATGACAGCTAAAGTCATTGGTATGGATACAAAGCCTAACTTTAGCGCAGAGCAAAGTGCACAAACTGCACCGAAAGTTGATTTTAATTAATTGGCGTCACTGGATTGTGAGGTGGGCTGATGGTGGATTTTGAGCTAAAACATACAGGTTTGTTGTGGTTGCAGCGCATGGTTTTTGCATGTCTATTGTGTATGGTGGGTTTCACACATGCAGAAACGGCGACTGCAACAGATCAAGAAGCTGAAACTGTCGTGGTAGGAAAAATTTTAAAAGAGCAGCAGTCAGCAACGCAAAAAGAATCCACGGCACAGCCTGAAATTAAAATTCAGCAACCACAAATTGCCAATGATATGGCAGATGGAGAGTCCATACGTGGGCTGCCAACACTGAATGAGCCGGTGGTCGATCAGGCAAATTTACTTTCTGCAGCCGAGAAGCAAGCAATCAGCCAGAAAATTCTGCAATTGCATGAAGACGGCAAAGCTCAAATTGGCGTGGTCATTGTGCCGACAACAGGGCAGGAAGATATTTTTGACTATGCCATGCGTGTTGCTGAAAAGTGGCAATTAGGCTCTGCCAAGCGCGATAACGGTATTTTAATGGCGATTGCAGTGAATGATCGTCGTATACAGATTCTGACTGGATATGGCTTTGAAGGCATTATGCCGGACATTATTGTCAGTCGAATCATTCGTAATCAAATTACACCGTACTTTAAGCAAGCTCAATATGCCCAAGGCATTGAGGCTGGCTTGAATGAAATAAGTAATATTTTAAATCAAGACCCAGAAGTTGCTGCTCAAGCCGCACAAGAGTTAAAAGAACGCCAAGAACAAGCCTTACATGAACAGCAAGCCAAAGAAAAAACCTTTACCACAGCACTGATTATTTTAGTGGTGGGTATTTTTGCTTCGTTTATTGTCGGTAAGCGTTTAAGCGCTTCGACAGCAGCCGTTGCGGGTACTGTAGCGGGATTAGTCAATGGCGCAGGCTTGTTGACTAGTCTACTCATGGGCGGCGCTATTTTCTTTTTACTGATCACTGCGATTGCACAAACTATCTTTCAAATGTTTCTTGCCGGTAGTGGAGGCGGAGGTGGTCGCAGCGGCGGTGGTGGTTTTGGTGGTAGTGGCTATAGCGGAGGCGGTGGTGGTTTCGGCGGTGGGGGAGCATCAGGTTCATGGTAACGAAAACAGAAACAACAGAAATTGTCACCTGTCCAAAAACACAGGAGATTCATAAACCCAGTTTTAAACGTTGGTTAAAGCACTTTTTGTATATGCCTGCGGCGAATCGCTATTTTAACAAGCAGGATCAGCAGGCCATTGCACAAGCAGTAACAGCAGCTGAGCAAGGACATGTGGGCGAAATACAGGTTGTGATTGAGGGGCATATTCCGTCAAATCAAGCTTATTATCAAAACACCCGTGCCCGTGCTGAACAGCTCTTTGCTGAGTTAGGTGTTTGGGATACTGAGTTTAATAGCGGAGTATTATTGTATTTGAATATCTGCGAACGTCAGGTGGAAATTATTTTTGACCGTGGGCTGCGTCAAGCAACGAACGGTCAAATTTGGCAAGATATTTGCCAAAATATCATTGCTAAAATGCAAACTAAGGACTACCGCAATGCAATGACAAATGGCGTAAATGAAATCGGAATGGTACTGAACACATTTTATGCTGATAAAACACAAGACCGTGTTAATGAATTAGCCAATGCACCGATCGTACTACGTTAATAAACAGGTATAAAAGTGACACAAATCGTCACTTTTATACACAAAAAGAGACGTAATGATTACAAAAAATAAAAATATTTTTTTAAAGTGCTGTTTTTTCTGTCGTTTTCACTATAATAAATCTTGGCACGCTCTGTGCTATTTATAAAACAAGCTATATAGCTTTAATTAAATAATTAAATTAAAAAACATTTGTGGAGAATGTTATGAAATCAGTTCAAAAGGGTTTTACTCTTATCGAATTAATGATCGTTGTTGCAATTATCGGTATTCTTGCTGCGATTGCGATTCCTGCTTACCAAAACTATACTAAGCGCGCCTCTGATAATGCTTGTTTAGCAGAGATGAAAGGGTTCGCTAATAAGCTATTCTTAATCCAAAATGACCCTAACGGACCAGGCACTTTTACAGCAGCAGATTTTGATGCTAAAGCATGTGATGAAAATGACATTGAAGAAGACAAAACCACTATTAAAGGTAAAATTAAGAATCCATCTGTAGCAGCTAATACTCACGCTGTGTGTGTTCTTGGTGAAACGATTACTTGTGAAACTGGCTCTTAATTAATGTAATATAGTAATAAAAAACGCATCTTTAGAGATGCGTTTTTTATTCTAACTCAAAATTTTCTAACAATAGAGAATTACACTTTTCTAAAAGTTTTTCATAATTCTCTTTTAACTGCTTATAAATACTTTTCACAGCATTGGACTTATATTTAGCTTGTTCTATCTGCTGGGCAGGTGAAAGGTTATTATCCTACTTCTTGTGCAGCTAGCTCATTCTACTCCTACTTGCGGGATTTTGGTGCTTCTTAATCGCTCTACGGTTAGCTCTACCGTTCAATACTGTAGTGTTGTTAGCTAGATAAATAATTTTGAATAACTTTAAGTTTAAATGCTTGAAAAATATTTAGCCATAGAAAAGCACCCTTCAAATTATACTAAAAGTGTCCAACTTTTACGGTGCAGTTCAAATCACAGGTTTTTTCTTAGCTAAAATATTTAAATCTGACTTTGAATATAATTTTCTATACCTACAGATTCAACTAAGTCTAATTGGGTTGTTGTCCAATCCAACCATTCTTCTTCTTTCTCTAAAATTTCCTGCACTAAATCGCGAGTCACATAGTCCAGTTGCTCTTCAGCAAGCTTAACTGCCGCTTGAATGGATTCGATGTTCTCTTTGACTTTACGTACATCACAATTTAAAACTTCAACGGTATGTTGTCCAATATAGAGTTTACCTAGGTGCTGTAAGTTTGGTAAACCTTCTAAAAATAGAATGCGCTCAATAATTTTATCGGCATGCTTCATTTGACGGATTGATTCTTTATATTCTGCTGAACCAAGTTGGTTAATGCCCCAATCATTAAACATACGCGAATGTAAAAAATATTGGTTAATTGCAGTTAAATGATGATAAAGCACCTGATTTAACTGATTAATTACATCACGATTGCCTTTCATGTTTGACTCCTTAACTGCAATAAAGCTCGAACTAAGCAATATAAATTCGATATTAGAATAGAAATATCTTAAACAACAAAGTGCAATTTAGCGAGTGTTTTATAGAACAGCAAATGAAAATCACAATCAAAACAAGGCACTAATTCTCAGATATTTAATAAATAAAAAACCCGCTTAGAGTCATAAGCGGGGGAGGAGGAATGGTCTTCGACCATTAAATTTATAATTATGGTTGTTGGGGGGATTTTATAATTGACGTTAAGCAGCTATAGCAATGCGTGCAGCGATTTGTGAAACTTCATCACTGATGATCATACGTGCTTCAGGTGCGCAGCGACCACAGCAAGTTCCGAGGTCAAGCATGTCACGAACTTCACGATAGCTTTCTGCTCCACTCGCAATAGCATTTTTAATATCTTGATCAGTAATACCACGGCACAAACAAACGTACATGAAATGGAACCAAGTCTATAAATGGGATAAGTAATATTATTGATAATTATTATCGTTTGTCAATAAAAATCATTTGAAAATGCTTTTAAACTGATTGGCTTTTTGAATAAAAAAATGCCACTTGAGCGGAAATCCAAGTGTTGCTTAGATTGTCGCGCAAGATGGCTAGGTAATTTAGAATTAAGTTTTAAGATTAGTTTATTGAATTTTCTTTGTAAGCTATTGATTGATAATGACAACACCATCCATTTCAACCAAAGCATCTTTTGGTAGGCTTGCTACACCGAGTGCTGCACGTGCTGGATAAGGCTGAGCAAAATATTCGCCCATAATTTGATTAACCAATTGGAAGTTGGATAAATCTGTAAGGAAGATATTCAATTTTGCAATGTCAGCTAATGATCCACCAGCAGCTTCACATACAGCTTTAAGGTTATCGAACACGCGACGAATTTGAGCTTCAATGCCTTCAACCAACTCCATGCTATATGGATCTAATCCTATTTGACCTGATAAATACAAAGTATTGTCGACTAAAATTGCTTGAGAATAAGTACCAATGGCAGCAGGTGCATTTTCAGTATGGATTACTTGGCGGGACATCTATTTCTCCTATTATCATCTCAGATAAGCTGTAATGAAACAGCTTATCAATTAGCTGGCTACCTGTGCTGTTTCAGTGATGGCGATAGGTTGTGCCAATCGACTGATGCGAGGGAAGCCAAAATGCATTCTTAAATTGCGGATAATTTGGGCAATTTGTTTACGGTTGTGTACAACAATATTCACATAGGTTTTTTCTTCATGTGCGCGGACAGTCTCTACACCCACTTTTTCTTTGCGGCATAAATAAATGAGTTCTGAAATTTGTTCATCGTTTAGCAACATGTTTAGACACAAGTAGGCAGTAAAGCTTATGTCTTCACTATCTTCAGTGGTCCAGTGCAATGGCATGATATTTTCAGGATGTAAATGTTGTTCATGCAATAAATTATGACAACGTGAACGGTGCACAATCAAACCACGACGTGATAAATGACCTTGGATTGGATCACCTAAAACGGGGTTACAGCAGTGCGCATATTTGACATCGACACCATCAGTACCCAAGATCAAGCGTGCAGAATTTGAAGTCTGAATGGTATCTTGAGCATATAAATGATTGGCAACTAATTGAGGCAGTAAGTCACCCACGGCGATCTGTTCAAATAATTGTTCTTTATCATTTAAATGCCGCCAATTCAGCACATTTTCCCAATCCGCTAATGTTAAATCACTCATAGAACGATTAAAAAGTTTTAATGCGCGATTTAAAGCTTGCTGTCCCACTAAGCGTTGTTCATCTTGGTCTTGGTCACGGAGGATATTTTGTAATGCGCGGCGGGCTTTTTGGGTATTAATAAAGCTTAGCCAGTCAGGGTTTGGTGTTGCAAGAACATCAGTGATAATTTCAATCACTTGACCACTCAGTAATGGTGTTGAAAGGGGCTTGGTTTCCCCATCAATTTTCGCACCAACGGCATGGTTGCCCAAAAATAAGCTTGCTGAATAAGCAAAATCAACTGCTGTCGCACCCTGAGGGAGTTCATGCAAATGACCGTGTGGGGTATAAACCCAAATTTTCTCTTGATGTAGATAATCGAGTAATTCACTAAATGTAGTCTTTGCGCATTCGCCATCCACTAGCACATTTAAATTTTGCATAGATGCTTGGATCGCTGAGCGACAAGCTTGTGGTGCATTTTCACCGAGAACCACACCAAAGCGCGCCGCTTTACGCATCAACTCCGTTTGGATAGTCAGAGATAAAATAGTCTTTTCGCCTTTTAAGCGCATCATCAGTGACTGGTTGCCACCAGGGAGTGGGCGACGGATATGATCGGCGTAATTTAAAACTTTAAAGCTTTCTTTGAGGATGTCTGCCAGTCGGTCACAGTCTGCGATGCTTTGTAAAATAATTTCAAAGGCATGACTATGGGTGAGCTCTTGCAGATCGATATCGTTTTTTACAAAGTGACGAAGTAATTCAATATTATTATTTTTCTTTTTAATTCGACCTGAAATATGGTGCTGTTCAAGTAGGGTAGTGAGGTTGTTTTCCCATTTGGTCTGGTATTCGCAGCGTTTCGGTTTGGTTTGTAATAAAGCTTCTTGAACATTGTTATACATATCTAAATCTAGATTTTGATAACACAAATGTTCAAGGTTGTCGGCCATTTCATTCATACCGACGAGGCGTGCCATGGGCACAAAAATTTCAAAAGTTTCTTGGGCAATACGAGCACGCTTATCGGGGCGTAAAGCACCCAATGTGGTCATATTGTGATAGCGATCTGCCAGTTTAATAATAATGACACGTGGGTCTTGTAGGGTGGCTTGCAGAATTTTACGGAAGGATGCGGCTTTATTATATTCTTTATCGCTAGAATGGCTGAGTTTGGTGACGCCGTCGACGAGTTCGGCAACGGTCAGACCAAATTTTTCAGTAATATCTTGTTTGGTAAATTCAGTATCTTCGATGACATCATGCAATAAAGCGGCCATCAAAGTTTCCGCATCAAGACGCATATGCGCCAAAATACAGCTCACCGCAATTGGGTGAAGGATGTAGGGTTCGCCACTTTTACGTGTAATGCCATCATGGGCAATATCAGCGTAATCACAAGCTTCTAGCACGCGTTCGACTTCACTTACTGAAAGGTAAGCGTCGATGATCACATTTAACTGTTGCTTGGCTTGGCTGACCATTGGGCCTGGCATAGAACACCCTTTTACTACTGATTTACAAATGAAACGGTTAATACTTTAATGAAATGCATATTGGATGACTTGTCAATTTTTTAGTTTAAAAAAATGAAAATCTTTTTCGCTTACTTTGCACTTCTTAAGCTTATGTTATAACTGTTCTGAGTAAAATATTAAAGAGAATCCATAAAAAAAGCCTAGTTAAAAACTAGGCTTTTAAGGTCAGGTTTATCTTATTGGAAAGAAAAACCGTCTAAGTTTAGGTTATTTGCAGAAAGTGCAAGGTCTAAACTTGAAGTTTGGTAGTCTTGTTCACGTTGTTTCAAAATGTCTTTAGAAACGTGACCCGCTGCGATTTCACGAAGAGCAACAACGGTTGGTTTGTCATTGTCCCACTCAACAGTAGGTTCGATACCTTGACGTGCCAATTGACGCGCGCGTTTGCTTGCCACTAGTACAAGCTCAAAGCGGTTGTCTACATGGTCTAAACAATCTTCAACGGTTACGCGTGCCATAAGAATTCTCGTTTGAATATAAATTTTTAACAGACTGTGCAGTATAAGGTGCTTTGCCTATAGACTCAAGTTTTAATCACTGCTCAGTCGGCGTGATTAATTTTTCAATTAACTGCTGATGACGTGTCGCTTGCTGTTTTAAAACCAAGCGATTAGCAATAATCACAGATTCTAAATCATGTAAGGCTTTATTAAAATCATCATTAATAATGACATAATCAAAATTTACATACTGCTGCATGTCTTCAACTGCACAGCTCAAGCGATGTTCAATCACTTCAACTGAGTCAGTACCACGGTTTGATAAGCGTTGACGTAAGTCAAACTGGCTTGGTGGGAGAATGAAGATTTGTCTAGATTCAGGAAAAAGCTTACGAACCTGTTCTGCGCCTTGCCAGTCAATTTCAAGTAAAACGTCATGGCCTTTCGCCAATTGTTCTTTAACTGTACGTTGTGCTGTGCCGTAATAATTACCAAAAACTTCTGCATATTCAATAAAACCACCTTCTTCAACCAAAGATAAGAAGTCTTCTTTTTTTGCAAAATGGTAATGTACGCCGTCTAATTCGCCAGGACGCTGACCACGAGTGGTATGAGAAACAGAGACATGTAAATTGTTTACACGTTCAAGCAGGGCTTTAACGAGGGATGTTTTGCCCGTTCCCGATGCAGCAGAAACGACAAACAAGAGACCCGACATGATATTTTTCCTGATATGATAAAATATCTTCTCTATTTTAGAGTAGACGCGCGCCAAACTAAATAGTCAGACGTCTATTGTTTACATTTATTTCAAGTGATACCCGTAAAAAATGAGTGGGCATTGAGGATTCTATGGAAATTGTTTTAGCTAATCCACGCGGTTTCTGTGCAGGGGTAGATCGTGCTATCGCGATTGTGAACCGTGCGCTTGAATGCTTTAACCCGCCAATTTATGTGCGTCATGAAGTGGTACATAATAAATTTGTCGTAGATGATTTACGTCAACGCGGAGCTATTTTTGTAGATGAGCTTGATGAAGTGCCTGATGACAATATTGTGATTTTTAGTGCACATGGTGTTTCTAAAGCGGTACAACAAGAAGCGGAACATCGCGGTTTAAAAGTATTTGATGCGACATGTCCATTGGTGACTAAAGTGCATATCGAAGTGACTAAGTATGCCCGTGAAGGTGTGGAAGCAATTTTGATTGGTCATGAAGGTCACCCTGAAGTTGAAGGGACGATGGGCCAATATGACACCAAAAATGGTGGTTCGATTTATTTGGTTGAAGATGAACAAGATGTTGCTGAACTTGTCGTGCGCAATCCACAAAAAGTGGCCTTTGTAACGCAAACCACGCTTTCTATTGACGATACTGCAAAAGTGATTGATGCCCTACGTCAGAAGTTCCCTGAAATTCAGGGGCCGCGCAAAGATGATATTTGTTATGCGACGCAAAACCGCCAAGATGCTGTACGTGATCTGGCTGAGCAATGTGATGTTGTACTGGTTGTGGGTTCACCGAACTCTTCGAATTCGAACCGATTACGTGAATTGGCAGAACGGATGGGTAAGCATGCGTATTTGGTCGATAATGCCGATCAGTTGCAGCAAGACTGGTTTAATGAGCACACAAAAATTGGTGTAACTGCAGGAGCATCTGCACCTGAAATTTTAATTAAACAAGTAATTCAGCGCCTACAAGATTGGGGTGCGAAAGCACCGCAAGAGTTAGATGGTCGTGAAGAAAATATTACATTTAGTTTGCCAAAAGAGTTACGTATTCCTGTAACTCAGGCATAAAGTGTTAATGACTTAACATTCTGAATTTTTTTAAGAATTGACAGATAATTGCTTTTTGGCAATTATCTGTTTTTTTATGCCTTTTATCCTTATTTGTGTTTGTTTTGTAATTTAATTAGATATTATTTTTAATAGGGTAAAGTTTGGCGCGCCTTGGGGGGAGTATGCAGAAAACTAATGGATTTACATTAATTGAACTCATGGTGACGATTGGGGTGCTTGCGATCATTGCTTCTATTGCCGCTCCTTCAATGAATGATTTTAGAAAAAATCAACAGATAAAAGAGCAGGAAAATAAGCTGAGATTGGCGCTGACCGAGGCACGTACAGAGGCTCGTCTGCAAAATAAACCGATGACAGTTAAGTTTAGCTCTGCGACATCAGGGACTTCTAATACAATTTTTGTTGATATTGATGATTCTAAATTTAATTTTAATATGAAAAATAAAAAAATTGTCTTTTACAGTAATGGTTTGGCTGATATTTCAGATGGAGCATGCTTGAGTATTTCTGATCTTGATGGTGAGCGTACTAAAGCATTAACAATAGATAAATTGGGAATGCTTTCAAATACTAGCAGTTGTTCTGGAGGGTGAGTGATTGATAAATAATCAAAAAGGTGTGGGCTTAATTGAGATTATTGCTTCATTAGTCATTCTTGCAGTCGCCGTTATGGGATTTATTGCTTTGCAATATAGGACTTTGGAGGCTGCTTCCGAGTCGTTAAACCGGGTTGAAGCAGTCAATATTGCCAGAAATCTTGCAGAACGTATGTATGTGAGTCGAGCTTCCTATAAGGACTGTCTAAAATCCTCATGTTCTGGAACTACATTTGCTGGTAAGGATTGGAGTGATGTGAATGCTTTGGCGAGTCAAAGAGGGATGAATGTCGGTGTGTTTACCTGTCCTGATACGCAGAATGGTCGTCAATGTATTTATGTTGCATGGGGAGAAACGGATGCTAATCCAGGTTCCTGCACCGAAACTAATAAGTTTTCATATAAATCTGACGCTAAGTGTGTAGTTGTGGAGGCTTACCAATGAATAAGCAACATGGTTTTACACTGATTGAACTTATGGTTTCTCTTGTACTTGGTCTCATTATAGTGGGTGCTGCATTTCAAATGCTGATTTCTGGGCAGCGAAGTTTGGCATTTCAAGAGTCGCTTCAAGGATTACAAGATAATGCCAACATAGGGATTAACTATGTTGTAGATGATATTAAGCTTACAAATCTTAATTTGCCATTTTCTGAAATTAAACCGGCTCAGGTATCGGGATTAATTGTAAATACTAGCAATTATATAAGTGGAGCTGGGAGCACAACTGTTTCGGGAGAAGGGAGTGGATCTGGCTTTATAACTGCTAAAAGTGATGTCTTAGTTATTCAATATAAGCCTGATCAAACTAAAGAATATGATTGTGAAGGTAATAGTATTGGTGCTGATGATGTCATTGTTCAACGTTACTTTATAAGAAAAGATGATAATGGTAGTGCCAATGATTATGTGTTGGCATGTGATGCAGGGAAATATAAAGAAGGTACTGCACTAACGGGTTTAAATGGAACCGGACAGATTATTATGAAAGGCGTTGACTTGTTCAAAGTTCGGGTCGGGGTAAGGGATAGTGCGAATAATATGTCATATAAAACATTGGCTGAATTTAAAGCACTTTCTAACACATCTAAAGCTGTTTCTTTACAAATTGGCATCTTAGCGCGTTCCTTAAATGGTGTTACTGATAATTCAGTAGAAAAGTTAGAGCAAAATATATTTGGTAGCAAATACTCAATAACAAAACCAACTGCCGAAAAGAAAAAATATGTATGGATTCCTGTTGAACGGACAATTGCTTTGCGCAATGGATTGGGAGAGGAGCTATGAACAAAGCAAGTCAAAAAGGTTCAACAATTGTTGTGGTGATGGTGGTCGTGATATTGCTTACGATTATTGGGGCAATGGCCATGAGAGGGAGTGTTTTTGGTCTTAAGATTGCTACTAACAGCCAAGCAAACAACATCATGGATCAAAATAATGATGCTTCATTTTATTATATTGAAAATTTAGATTTTATTAAGAGTCAATTGGTTGGAACAGGGTTATTTGGTTTTCCTAAAATGGCTGATAACCGTAATAAAGAACTAGTACTTTGTTATCGTGGTGGTTCTACGAAATTCTATCAACTTGGTAAGGTGAGTTTAGTCTATTCAGAACTCGAAGGTGGTTCAGAAAAACTAAAAAAAGAGCATATTGGGGGCTCTTCAAATATGGGGTTCTGCCAAGTTGATTCTTCTAAGTCTGACTTTGTAAGTGGTCGTGGTGCTGCAATGACTCAAATCGCTGTGCGTATATCAGGTTATTCAGAGGATGAGCCATTTGCGCATTATCAAATCGGGACAGATGCTGAAACAGGAAAGCTAGAGGACACATTACGTGTAGTTGTAACCTCAACCACAGTTATGCCAGTACTTAGCTCTGCAACGGATACCACCATAAATAATTGTATGCAGAACTTAAGTTATATCGATGATCCTGATTCAGATTTACCGACTGTCTCTGAATGTTTAAGTAGTGAAAGTATTCCATTCAAAACGCAGGTCGCTGAATACAATCTAGGTCAATTCATTAAAAAATATGTTGCTCCACCAAGCGCATAGGAGAGCCGTTATGAAAATTAGCACACAGGTGAAAACAAAATGGATGCAATTTAAAGTATCGGCTTTATCTGCATCAGTAACAGCATTAATTGTCAGTAGTATTCCGACTCAAATTTCAGCGTCTGATATTGATATTTATCAAGCTGGAGGGACGGGGGCAATTAATATTTACTTTATGCTCGATGCATCAAGTAGTATGTGGAGTAGTACTATAGCTTCGGATTATAAGGCGACTTCATCTAAAAATAGTGATTTTAAAACATATACACAGAAAGATTCAGGTGGTCATAAGCTGACTATTAACGAAGTAGGGTATGGGCTAGGCAGTTATGTAAAAGATGGACGGAATAATAAATATATAGAGAGTCCTGGAGGGAATTATTCTATTGCAGTTTCTAATGCAGACAAAGATACGAAAAAGATTGATAGATTTGATCTTTCAACAGCATCCCAAAAATACTCTGTTTGTTCAACTTATGTAGGATTAAGTCATGATAGAAAAATCAATCATGTAGTCAATAATCCTAAAGACGATGATGATGGAAAGGCATTTGAATTTATATATGCAAAACAAGGTAATCCTCATTGTGTCGTGAATGTGTCGACGACATATTGGAATTTAAGTGATTCAAATGATAAGAAATATATAAATAAAGTCAAAGAAATTTGTGAACAAGATTCAACAAATACTAATATTTATTATTGTTTATCACGGTTAGCTAATTTAAAAAAAGGCGTGATGCAAGTTGTTTTAGATGAAGCTATAAATGAAGAACACAATTTTGCAGTCGGTCAGTATCCTAAACAATCAAATAAAAATGGTGCTGAAACTAAAATTGGCTTTACTAATCTTGGGACGTTTGCCAGTAAGGCCTTATTTATTGATGCTGTTGAATCAATTGAGAATAAGTCATCAACACCGATTAGTTATGGCTATACAGAGGCAGTATCAAAACTTCAATCTTATACTTCGAGCTCGACTAATACAAAAGCAAGTTGTAGTGGTAATGGGGTCTACTTATTAACAGATGGTGAACCTAATGATACTGATAGTATTTCCAGCGCTATTAATGGTAAGACAGAAGTAGCCACAACTTATTGGGCGAATAAGTCAACATCATACTGGAAAAAAATGGCTCAATATGCGATCGAGCTAAGAGAAGATAAAAAGTTAAGAATTAAGACTGCTACTGTAGGATTGGGAGGGGGATTCTATACAATTGATGAATATGCTCGAGATGGAGCATATAGCTGTGCAGACATTAGGAGCTCTAGTAATACTCTTACAGACAATGATAAGCATCATCAAAATCTCTGTTATGTTGGAACAAAACAAAAAAATAATGGTATGGGAGGGTTTTATAATGCTCAATCTGCTAAGGACATCGTAGATAGTATCGACCAATTTGTAAATGATGTAACAGAAGATATTGAAGGCACAACTATGGGAACGAGTACTATTCCTGTGGATGCATTAAACCCTACACAACTACAAAATTATTCCTATTTCCCGATGTTCCAACCAATTGTTGGGGGAGATGAACAGTTGTGGGCTGGAAATCTAAAGAAATTTTCAATTAAGACAAGTACAGGTGTGGTTGTAGATAAACTCGGTAATTCGGTATTTAACGGAAATAAAATCCAAGAAAAATTAACAGACTATTGGTATGAAAGTGCCGGCAGTTCTGAAGATGATGTTTATATGGCTTGGGGTGGTTTGTTAAGCAAGCTGAAAGTACATCATAAGCCATTAGTTACATCAGGTACTTTAGGCTTTAATCGGAATGTCTATTTAGATTTTGGGGTTAATAGCGGCGATGATCTAAAGCATGCTGTAAGGGATATTCTGAATGGTAGTGTGACTCTAGATAATAAACAATATTTATATGGGTTATTAGGCTACTCAAAACTCACTCAAAGTGACTTCGATGCATTAGCAAGCAAATCATACAATGACCAAGTAAATTATTTACAAACAAAAATAACCAATCAAGACTTCCAAATGGGATCTGTGATTCACTCAACGCCAATTATGCTGACGCAAAAAGGTATCTTTGAGGAAAAAGATGGTGAATATGGTATTTCTGAGCGGGAGGACTATATTTTAGCAGGGACGACTCAAGGTCTAGTTCAGGTTGTAAATGCAGAGAATGGTAAAGAAGTCTTTAGCTTCTTACCGAGTGAGTTTTTAACCCGTAGCAATAAGTCTCAAGAAAAAGGCTTTGCTGAATCATTGGCAATGAATCGTTATCCAGCTAGTGAGAGTGCGGATATTGATAACTTCTTCTATGGGGTGGATGGACCATGGGTTGCGCATACTGAATACGAGTATAGCTTTGAAGGCGACAAAGAAATTATGACGGCTAAAAAGCAATATGCTTATGGCGGTCTACGCATGGGTGGTAGAAGTTATTACGCATTAGATTTAACAGATTTAGGCAAAACTTCGGGTAAACCTAAACTACTATTTACGATTAAACCAGATGATCATGAGACCGGAGCTTTAAGTTATATGGGTGAAAGCTGGTCAAAACCAGTCATTACTTATATTCCTTGGAAGGGGCAGAAGAGGTTAGCCATGATCGTAGGTGGCGGTTATGATCGTAAGTATGAACAGCAACTGAGTAATGCTGACTTAAGTGGCAAGGTGGATGGTAATGGAATCTATATCTTTGCTGCTGAAGATTTGGATACTAATACCAAAGCGGGTACTTTGTTGTGGTGGGGAAGTAGTAATGCGACTTCTAAAGATGGTGCTATTGAGTCTACAGAAATTGAAGCAATGACACATAGTATTCCATCACGAGTTAAAGCCGTCGACCGCAATGGGGATGGTATTACAGATCACTTGTATGTGGGTGATTTGGGTGGACAGGTTTTCCGTATTGATTTTAATTCCAAGTTGGGTGTAAGTGCAGTTAATACGCCATTAGTTTATCAAGCAGTGAAAATTGCAGACCTAAATACCCCTGGTAAATCTCCAAGACGTTTCTATGAGGCTCCTACCTTTACCATTCATAAAGATGATAACGGTAAACGCTTTGCAATGGTGACCTTGGCTTCAGGTGATCGTAGTAGTCCATTAGACACGGGCACGTCTTATCCTCAAGATTATGTTGTTGCAATTAAAGATGATACTGTGACGTCTAGTCCAATAGGTACTCCTACATTAATTACCCTAGATTCGATGCACGATATAAGTGGTACTGGTAGCTTTAATAAAGGTACTCATAAAGGCTGGTTTTTTCCAATGCCTAAGTCAAGTAGTAAACAAGTGCGCGGTATAGAGGAAGGAATAGCAATTGATAATGATCTGTATTATTCAGTGTTTAATCCAGATGCGAGTACAGCCACAGAAGACGGAGCAGAGGATTGTACCGGTGGGGTAACAGGAAAAAGTATCGCTTATAAATTCTGTCTGCCATACGGTGATAAAACTTGTTTAGGAACGTCGACTTCGACTAATCCTGAGAAGATTGGAGAATTGGGTGCAGGTATTATTGGTTTAACACTTGGCGCTGGTCGTTCACAAGCTACAAATAGAACCTTAATCTTTAACAAGGATATTGATCCTAAACCACCAGAGTATGCAGTATCTGACAAATTGGTGCCTAAACGTTGGTTTGAATATTTACCATTTAACTCTGGTGGTGACTAGTTATGGAAATCAACAAAGGCTTTACTCTAATAGAGTTAATGATTGTAGTTATTGTCTTGGCGATCTTGGCCGCCATCGCGTTACCAAGCTATCAGGCACAGGTTCGTAAAGGTAATGAAAAGCTTGCTTTGCAACAAATCGCTGATTTGAGCATGGAGCTTGAAAAAGAAAAGACCCGTAATTTTAGTTATGACGGGCTAGATGGGAAGAGTTTGTCAGCGAAAGCAGGAAGTAAAGTTATATACAATACTACGGTTTCTGCTCAACTTAGAGAATGGTCAATTAAGGCATGTGTGAATCAGAGTTTGAATGATGCAAGCTTATATAAGAACTTTGCTTCCAATAGCCAAGGAGCTACATGCGAGTGGTCTGATACCTCGTGTACAGTTCCTTCAAAATGTCAATGAGGGATCATATGGAATCATACAATAAAGGTTTTACGCTCATTGAATTAATGATCGTTGTTGTAATTTTAGGAATTTTGGCTGCTATTGCATATCCAAGTTATACAGGATACCAAGAGCGAGGTAAAAGAGTAGAAGCGCAAACAGTATTGCTGGATATAGCACAGCAAATGTCTGCATATAAAGTCGCTCATGGTAATTATGATAATGCTTCCTCAGCTTCTTTTGTTACAGCTAAGATTCCAAGTACTGGGACTGAAAATTATAGTGTAGTGCTAACAGTGTCAGCGGATAAACATTCTTGGACTTTAGAGGCCATCCCTGCAAATTCCATGGTAAACACAGGCGCCCTTACATTAGATAGTTCTGGCCAGCAATGTTGGGAAAAAACATCAGGTGCTTGTGATCCCTGGGATGGAAAATAAATTCAAAATTGTAGCCAACCCACTTTTTAATCTTTCATTCAGGGCAAATATCACGTAAAATATTGCCCTCTATGAAAGGGGTTTGAGTTGTATCGATGGTCGGTACAAGGATAATCCGTAAAAACTATAAGGTTCTATCATGGTTGTTATTCGTCTTGCACGCGGTGGTGCTAAAAAACGTCCGTTCTATCAAATCATTGTGACTGATAGCCGTAATGCACGTGACGGTCGTTTCATCGAACGTATCGGTTTCTTCAACCCTACAGCTCAAGGTAAAGCAGAAAAACTTCGTTTAGATGCTGACCGTTTTGCTCATTGGGTTTCTCAAGGTGCTCAACCTTCTGATCGCGTTGCTTCTTTAGCTGCTCAAGCTAAAAAAGCTGCAGCTGCTGTTTAATACGGTAGTAGATTGCCCATGACACCAACACAGAATGTTCCCGAAGATCGTATTCAGATTGGACAGCTACGTTCAGCATATGGATTAAATGGGTGGCTCTGGGTCTATTCCAATACAGAACCTATGAGCAATATTTTTGACTACCTGCCTTGGTACATTGAGACCAAAGCAGGTTGGCAAATTGTAGATGTAAAACGTTGGAAACCGCATGGTAAAGGCTTAGTCGTTTCGCTAAAAGGTGTGAGTGATCGCACAGCAGCAGATGGTTTGGTCGGCACCAATGTTTGGATTTCAAAAACTCAGTTGCCTCAAGCAGGTGTAGACGAATTCTATTGGTCAGATTTGAAAGGTCTAACTGTGTTAGGTCTAGATAACGAAGATCAAGAAGTCAATCTCGGTCAAATCCATGAAATGTTTGAGACAGGTGCTAACGATGTGATGGTGGTACGTGCCACTGCCGAAAGTGTTGATAGCGAAGAGCGTATGATTCCATGGCATAAAGATGTGGTACAGCGTGTTGATCTCGAAGCTGGTCGTATCTACGTGAATTGGGGCGTAGATTACTAATCCTTTAAGGATTGACGCAGCAGGAAAATAGAGGAATCTGCGATGTTTTTTGCAGTCATTACGCTTTTTCCTGAAATGTTTGAAGCGATTACAGCGTACGGAATTAGCGGGCGCGCAGCAAAACGTGATCTTGTGCAAGTCCATTGCATCAACCCACGAGAATTTGCTGAAGGGAACTACAAACGAGTGGATGAACGTCCATTTGGTGGTGGTCCAGGTATGGTGATGATGGCTGAGCCTTTAGCAAAGTCAATTCAACGTGCCAAAGAGCTTGCAGCGCAAGCAGGTGCAGTTCATGTTCCTGTGGTGTATATGTCACCGCAGGGCAAAACTCTAAATGAACCGGCAGTACAGCAGTTTGTCGATTACGATGGATTGATTGTGTTATGTGGTCGTTATGAGGGCGTCGATGAGCGCTTAATCCAAAAATATGTTGATCAGGAATGGTCAATTGGGGATTACGTACTCTCAGGCGGTGAACTTCCTGCGATGGTTTTATTAGACAGTATTATTCGACGTTTGCCGAATGCAATGTCTGATGAACAATCACACGTTCAAGACTCTTTTGTGGATGGTCTTTTAGACTGCCCACAATATACCAAGCCAGATCATTTTGAAGGTTTGGATGTACCTGAGGTTCTTAAATCTGGGCATCATGCAAATATTGAGAAATGGCGATTTTTGCAGCGTTATCAGCGTACACTTGAGCGCCGACCTGAGTTGGTTGAACAAGTTGAGTTGAGCAAGCAGCAAAAAAAATGGCTCAAAGATTCGCAAATTCAAAAGTAGACTCTATTTCTGAATTTGCAAAATCAGAAGCTTTGCTTCGAACAGATACTTAGAGATGACTTTAAGTATTTTAATTAGGCTCTTAATACATTGAAGTGGTCAAGTATTGAGAGAAAGTTAAACGGGTAACATGCGCTTTAGCCTCTATACCCTGCGATGATCAGACCTCTTCTGACTCGCGTAATCGGAGATACCCCCATGAGCGGTAAACATCCTTTAGTACAAGCTGTTGAAAATGCACAGTTGAAACAAGACATCCCTGCTTTTGCTCCTGGTGACACAGTAGTTGTTCAAGTAAAAGTAAAAGAAGGTGATCGTGAACGTCTTCAGGCATTTGAAGGTGTTGTAATTGCTAAGAAAAACCGTGGTTTGAACTCTGCGTTCACAGTACGTAAAATTTCTAGCGGTTTCGGTGTTGAGCGTGTATTCCAAACTCACTCACCAATCGTTGCTGGTATCGAAGTGAAACGTCGTGGTGACGTTCGTCGTGCTAAACTTTACTACCTACGTGAATTGTCTGGTAAAGCTGCACGTATTCGTGAAAAGTTACCTGCTCGTAAAGTTAAAGCTTAATTTTAAGTTTTAATGAGTGAAAAAAATGCGCCAAATGGCGCATTTTTTTATGTTTGTCGCATTTGAACTTATAAACCTTGCAGCTTTAAGCGATTGGCATGTTGGCGATAGACATCCACAGGATCAGGCGCAAATAATGCTTTTAAGCCCAGTACTTGGTTGACCTCGTCCAAATGATTCCAGTTGTAATTGTCACGGATGGTTTTACCGAATTTCGCGCTACAGCGTGGAACGAGACCGTCATTGTCCTTACCGCCATCAATTAATAAACTCGTTACTTTCAGTATTGAGTCCACATCTAAAATATTGGTAATGGTGCCAACGCCAGCAAAAGAATAATTATAAATTCCTTGTTGAGTATATGCGCCTTCACCACAAGCAGTCGTTGGCATACCAATAGGGAAACGTTGATTAAATTTTGCAGATCCAGCTATACTTAAGCTGTTTGCACCAGCAAGTGAGTCATGTGGGAAAGTGTTTGGATCTAAACCTTGCGCCCAAACTATGGCTTTTGATAGCAGGTTCACCGCAGCAACAATAGGTGTTTCTAAAATTGGAGCAGCATCGCGAATATTTAAAATGAAGTCGGACACAGGTGAGCCTTTGTGTGGTGCACCGACTGTTGTTAATGAAGCGACATACTGCGGCTTAATCCCAGCTACATAACGAATGGTTGGTCCACCATGTGAGTGACCAATTAAATTCACTTTGGGTGACCCAGTAATGGCAATGATATCTTCAACTTGCGCTAGTAATTGTTCGCCACGGACTTCCGATGAGTTAAATGGTTAAACACGTGTTGCCCACACATTAGCTCCATTTCGAGCTAGATTGGGTAAAATTTGATACCAATAGTCTAAACCTATCGGGTCGGTACCAACTCGAATAAAACCAGACATACCATGTCCAAATACGATTGGATATTTGGTTTTTGCATAGTTTGAGCTGGCATTGGCTGTCACCTGAGTGGCTTGCGTTGCAGCGAAGGTTGGGGTCGTTGCTAAAACTGTAGGAAGGCCGATTAGGCCTACTATGAATGATCCATATTTCATCAAATTTTCCTCATTTTTTGTTTTAGTGCAGCATCGTGAAATCTATATTTATTAAGATGAATTTCATTGTGCTGTTTATGACAATCTTACTTGTCAAATAAGAGTATAGGCAGAATTTTAGCTTATAGTGTGAACTAGTCGATGAAATGTGGGTTTGTTTGTAAGATAACTGCATAAAAAGCCCGACACATAGATCGGGCATTTAATGAAATATATAAGTATTTATAAACCTTGAAGTTTTAAACGATTGGCATGTTGGCGATATACATCAACGGGATCCGGTGCAAAGAGGGCTTTTAGGCCGAGCACTTGATTAACTTCGTCCAAATGATTCCAGTTGTAATTATCTCGAATCGTTTTACCAAATTTTGCACTGCAACGTGAAACTAAGCCATCGTTATCTTTACCACCATCAATGAGTAGGGCAGTAACTTTTAAAGCAGAATCTAAGTCTAAAATATTGGTAATTTGTCCAACACCGGTAAATGAATAGTTGTAAATTCCTTTCTCAACGCTATTACCATCTGCGCAGTTCGATTTAGGCAAGCCAAGCGGGAATGCTGCATTGTATTTTGCTGAGCCTGCGAGGGTTAGGCTTGAACCACCTGCAAGTGAGTCGTGCGGATAGCTATTTGGATCCAGTCCTTGTGCCCAAGTTATAGCTTTTGATACAAAGTTCACTGCGCCAACCAATGGTCCTTCGATGGGGGTACCTTCAGCTTTTAAAATTAAATCTGCGACAGGAGAGCCTTGATGAGGACCTGCAACACTGGTGAGAGATGCAACGACATCTGGTCGTACACCTGCAACATAGCGAATGGTTGGACCACCGTGACTATGACCAATCAAATTGACTTTTTCAGTCCCCGTGATCGCACGAATTTCTAAGACTTGTTGCAGTAATTGTTCACCGCGAACTTCGGTCGAGTTAAATGGGGACACACGCGTAGCCCAAACATTGGCACCATTTCGTGCTAAATCAGGCAAAATTTGATACCAATAATCGAGTCCGAAGGAGTCCGTCCCGACTGTAATAAAGCCACCCATACCATGGTTAAATACCACTGGATATTTTGTTTTTGCATAGCTTGATGTAGCTTTTGCTGTGACTTGTGTCGCTTGGGATGCAGACACTGACGTGAAGCAAGATGCAGCTAGTAACGCGGTGATGAAAATTCCATATTTCATTTTTTAATACTCACAATAATATTATTTTTAAAGAAGCATAAGGATCAATCACAGGATTGACCTTAGTATTAGTTCAATGATTTCATCTGAGCAGTGATTGAATTAAAGCGGTAGAGCTTAGTAAAGAATGAATATCGCTTTAAAAATAAGGGAATGAATACATTACCTTAACAGATTGGTTTTATAAGCCTTGTAGTTTTAAACGGTTGGCATGTTGTCGATACAGCGCTACAGGATCTTGTGCAAACAAGCCTGTGAGACCAAACATCATGTTGGCCAGGTCAGTGTGGTTCAGTTTATAACTGTCATTAATGACTTTACCAATATACGCGCTACAACGGGCAACCATACCGTCATTGTCTTTATTGCCATAAGAAAGTGGGCCAAGTTGCATCAAGATTGTATCAATATCTAGTAGGTTGGTGGTTTGTGCCACACCCGTCCATGAATAGTATTGAATCCCTTTGCTATCGACGGGTCTTAAGTTCTTGCTGCAATTTTCTGAAGAGGCCAATACCCCATCTGCCACGGCCGATTTTGCAACTGTGCTGTTAAAGGTCGCTGACCCAGTTTGACTCAGAGACTTCATAGATGCATCAAAATCAATTTTCAGTTCGGGTTTTAGCTGCCCTAATGCGATGAGTGGGCCAACAATATAGTCACCTAAAATGTTAAATGCAGTGCGAGAAAGTTTATTGCCCTGAATATCGTCTGCAACTTTAGAACCATGATATGTGCCCGCAACTCCTGTAATTGAGGCAATATAATCAGGTTTGGTTTGGGCAACATATAGCACCGTTGGCCCACCATGTGAGTGACCAATTAAATTCACTTTAGGCTTGCCTGTAATGGCGATGACATCTTCAACTTGTGCAATCAGTTGTTCACCACGATAAGCCGTAGTGTTTGCAGGAGATAATTGAGCAGCAAAGACCGTAGAGCCGTTGCGCGCCATGTCTGGTAAAATTTGATACCAATAATCGAGACCGACTGATTCCGTACCAATACGAGACCATCCTAACCAACCATGTACCATTAAAATGGGAAACTTGGTTTTAGCATAGTCTGATTTTGCGGTTTCCTTTACTTGAAGCACACTTGGCTCAGCTTGGGTAGTTGCTGATAAACCGATTGCTAGACCAGCAATGGCAGCAGCAGAGGCCATCTTGGCCGTTTTTACTAAAGTTCGCATAAACATTCCTGTTCTGATGTTGTTGTTTTTTACTTTTTAATAATTTGACGCGTTCTCTCTTTTTTAAACAGCATCTTTGCACTGACAAAGCCAGATCATTGAATTTAGAGAGTTTAAATAAACAAAGATGCCTTCACATTTTTTCATGCTAGCAGTTAAATTCCATGTCATTAGAGGTCACGACGAATGCTTTGATGACATGTATAAATTTATACAATTGTGCATAAATTTAGGTTGATTACTTAGACTTTGTTATATAAATATTTTTTGAAATGTCTTAAATATGGTTAACAAACAATAACATTGTAAAAAAGGACGCATGGCGTCCTTTTTATAAGTAAATTAATGAAATTTCATGCTTTTTAAAGCATGGAGATTAAAGCCCTTGAAGTTTCAAGCGGTTGGCATGTTGACGATAGAGCGCAACAGGGTCAGGTGAGAAAATACTGCGTAGACCGAAGACCATATTTACTTCATCTAAATGGTTATGATTGTAGTCATCACGAATGACCTGACCGATATGTGTACTACAACGACCGACTAAACCGTCATTATCTTTATTCGCATAAGCTAAGGGCCCAAGCTGAGTAATAATGCTGTCTAGCACATCAAGTACATTGGTCGCTTGTGCTGTACCCGTCCATGAATAGTAATACACACCGTTATCGACTTTAGCACCGGCTTTATTACAGTCATTTGCCATGGCTGTCGTAGGAAATTTAGCATTAAATGCGGCTGAACCTTTTTCACTGATTGCAGTGAGTGATGCATCTACACTGTTTGGCAGGCTTGAGTTGCCTTCAGCCCAAGTAATAATCGGTGCAAGTAGCTTATCGCCTAAAATACCAAAAATAGAATTAATCCCTTTATTGGCTTGGATTTTATCGGCAACTAGAGAGCCGCGATAGGTACCTGCAACACCTGTGACAGATGCGACATATTGCGGTTTTACCGCAGCAATATAACGTGTGGTTGGACCACCATGTGAATGACCAATTAAATTCACTTTAGGTTGACCAGTTATAGCAAGTACATCTTCAACTTGTACCAGTAATTGTTCACCACGCACTTCAGTCGATTCAAGAGGAGAGACTTGCGCTGCAAAAGTGTTTGCACCATTACGGGCTAAATCGGGTAGGATTTGATAAAAGTAATCCATACCAAAGCTATCAAACCCGATACGGGTAAAGCCGAACATCCCGTGGGTAAACACAATGGGATACTTAGTTTTGGCATAGGTTACTGAACTGTTGGCAGTTACATGCTGTAAACCTGCGGCAGCTTGTGCAGAGGAAATACCAATAAAAGCGGTTGCTGCTACGAGCGCAGAACGCAGTAATCTTTTTTTCTTGTATCGCATTATTTCGTCCTGAAATAAAATAATAACTACATGATCGGATTATTCCGAGAAGGGAAGTTTTCCACCTTGATCATGGACCGTTTCAAAAGTGCTTAAGCGCAATTGATCTTCTTTTGATTTAAAGTGCTGATTACGCAGCTGCTGTACAGCTTGTTGTTTGGCACTATCACTCATATTACTTTTCATGATGCTGTCGCGTTCATCTAAATATTGATTTACATTGCCTTTCCATTCGCTGCGCTGTGTATCCAATGTTTCAAGGCGCTGCGTTGCTTCTGGACCAACCAAATTTAAACGCATTTGACGAATTTCTTCGCTAGAACCGCCACGGGCTTTAATGTCCGCAGTGAGCTTTCTCAGATCATCCAATTTATTGATTTGTTCTAAGCTTTCTTTCCAATCTTCTGGTAGCTCATCAAACAGTTCTTTAAGTTTTTTGGCTTTTTCAGATTCAGATAATTTTTTATCATTGACCACTTCCATACGCTTTAATGTGTATTCGTGGTAGGTATTTTCTTTGCCAAATAAACCTTCAATTTCATAGTTGGAAAAGAACTGCTTACGCAAATTTTGCGTACTGTTATAAATCGCACGGTAATATTGTGGAGATTCTTTGTCTTCACTTGGCGGGACTAAATCGCCCAAACGTTCACGATATTGCATGTAGCGATCCCACAAATCATAAATTTGTGATAAAGCGGGTTCTTTATGACCTTGAGCAATATATGTTTTGAAATCCTTTTTGATTTGATCAATCGACTTCTCACCGTATTGGGTGATGAAATATTCAAAACAATTACGTGTTTGTTCATTCACAATCAGGCGGTTGGAACCATCCATGCTGATTTGGCAGTTTACTTCGGTGTCTTGCTGACTAGCACTAATGAGAGAACCACCTACTGCATTGGGTAAACCCGTTGCTGCTGAAGAGTTCGCTGCGGCACTTTGTTGCTGTTCGATATTGTGTTGTGAATCTTGCTGAGAATCTTTCGGCGCAAGCCAATATATAAATGCGGCTGCCGCAATAATCACAATGGCTAAAATCAGCCAGAGTTTATTTTTTTGCATATCCCAATGCACCTTTTTCCGTTTTAATTGTTTTATGAGTTCTAAATGTGAACTCAATATGACATAAAAGAATGATAAAAACATAGAAAAGTTGTAAACGCTTAGCATGGATTGATACCATTGCGCAGTTCTCTTTTTGCCCTATTTTAGTCATGAAAAAAGCTTCTCCTAAGATTCAGCGTCGTCCAGTACATGGTGTATTTTTATTAAATAAGCCTTTGGGCATTAGCTCGAATGCGGCATTACAAAAAGTGCGTTGGTTGTATCGAGCACAAAAAGCAGGACATACAGGTGCGCTAGATCCATTAGCCTCAGGTTTATTACCAATTTGCTTAGGTGAAGCAACAAAGTTTTCGCATTTTTTATTGGATTCGACTAAACGTTATCAAACCACCGTTTTTTTAGGTCATAGCACCACGACTGGCGATGTTGAAGGTGATGTATTGTTAGAAGCGACTGTGCCGGCTTTAACTGAAGCGTCGATTCGTGAAGTTTTAGCGCAGTTTATTGGGGACATTCAGCAAGTACCACCCATGTATTCGGCATTGAAAAAAGAAGGTCGTCCTTTATATGAATTAGCACGTCAGGGTATTGAAATCGAGCGAGAAGCACGTCCGATTACTATTTATGATATCGACTTATTATCATTTACTGAGAATAGTATTACACTTGATATCACTTGCTCGAAGGGTACATACATACGAGTCTTAGGTGAAGATATTGCTAAAGCATTGGGTAGCTTTGGTCATTTGACCTATTTACACCGTATTAAAACCGGTCACTTTGACCTTATCCCAAGTTATACCATTGAATATCTTGAAAGCTTAACTGAAGTTGAACGTGAAGCACTGTTACTGCCGGTGTACGCACCTGTCGATCATTTTCTCAAAGTTCAAGCGCCTGAAGGCCGAGCTGAATTTTTCAGTCGCGGTATGGAAAGTAATATTGAACATGAAGCCGAAGCACAAGTTTTGGTATTTGATGGCGAACGTTGCTTAGGCCTGGCAGAAATTACAGACCGTAAACGCTTGGTTCCGAAACGTGTGTTAAATCTTGAAAGCTAATCCAGCATCACGCTAATTTAGAAGTAATCCTATGGACATTGAAATTATCTTAAGCCTTCTGTTTTTTGCATTTTTTGCAGGTGCAATTGATGCGGCAGTTGGGGGCGGAGGACTGATTCAAATTCCAGCCATTATGAATGCCATGCCGCAGTTGTCTCCAGCGACGGTTTTTGGCACCAATAAATTATCTTCTATTTTTGGTACGGCCTCAGCGTCTTATAGCTTTTTAAAGAAAGTGAAATTGCGCTGGAAATTACTGGCAGTGATTGCGATTTGTGCCTTTGTTGCATCCTTTGCAGGTGCAGCATGCGTGTCGATGGTGCCCAAAGAAATTTTGCGTCCATTCGTTTTGGTCATGCTTATCGTGATTGCGATTTATACCTTTACCAAAAAACAATTTGGTCAAGTGCATGTCCGACAGGAACTCACGCCTAAAATATTAGTTCTCGCTGCTGTAGGTAGTCTTGCGATTGGTTTCTATGATGGTATTTTCGGCCCCGGCACAGGTAGTTTCTTTATCTTCTTTTTTATTCGCTATTTGCAAGCGGACTTCTTGCATGCATCGGCATTATCTAAAGTGGCGAATTTAACGACGAACTTAGCTGCCTTGAGCTTTTTTGCACCGGCAGGGCATGTACTGTTTGCGATTGGCGCAATGATGGCAGTTGCCAATATTTTAGGTTCCATAGTTGGGGTACGAGCAGCATTAAAATACGGCAGTGGATTTATACGCATCCTGTTTTTAATTTTAGTGAGTATTTTAATTGTACGTTTGGGCTATCAAACCTTTACAGGACAAGCTTGAACAAATCTTAACAGAGCGTAGCTGAATTCTGTTGCTGAAGCGATTAGTATGAAAAATAAGCGACTCGGTTGAGTTGTGGATAATAATTAAATTTCATAATGCACAATTAGCTAAGCATCAGAGGTCATCATTACAATGAATATATTTGAAGCTCTACGCCAAAGTCATGAAAAACAACGTGAACTTGCTGAAAAACTCATTCAAACCTCAGGGGATACACCTGAACGTCGAGACTTATTTGAGCTGCTCAAAAATGAGTTATTTGCCCATGCCGTTGGCGAAGATCGTTATTTTTACATCCCGTTGATGATGAGCGATTCCGGTCTAAACATCACTCGTCATGCGTTGGCTGAACATCATGAGATGGATGAATTATTAGAGCAACTGACGGAAACTGAATTTAGTAATCCAGGTTGGTTGGCGATTGCGAAAAAATTATCTGAAACGGTACATCATCATTTGCAGGAGGAAGAACACGGCTTTTTTCAGCAAGCAGGTAAAATCTTAGATGAAAAACAAAAGGAAAGTTTAGCCAAACAATATTTGGCGGAATATAAGAAATACAAGAAAGCAGATAAAGACAGTTTGACGGGCTAAACGCAAGTGAAGCCTGAAGACGAATGCAAAATCAAAAAAAAGACGGCAGAGGCCGTCTTTTTGTTTCAACTATAAATATAAAAATTTAGTCTGATACGCTGCTCGGAGTATTGCGAGAGGAACGTAAAGTCACCCCGACGGACGCCAACATAATGCAGATTAAGGCCACCCATTGCCACGTCCCAATATTTTCGCCAAGCAGAACCATACCTGTAATTGCAGCTAATGCAGGCGACAAACTCGATAAAGTCCCATAACTGAGTTTACTGAGGATTTTTAACGCTTTTAAATCCAGTGCATAAGGTATGGCCGTGGCTAAAATCGCAATTAATAAGGCTTTCGGCCAATATTGGGTATCGAGTAGGGCGGGTGCATTGTTATATAGTCCAATCGGGAGCAAGGTCAGTGCGGACAGTGTGATGGCAATCGTTAGCGCATGCATACCAATATTTTGATGTACCACTTTTTGTCCAAAGTAAATATAGAATGCCCAACATAGCCCTGCTGCTAAGGCACAGGCTGCTCCAAATATTGAGAAACTACCATCATGAGCTTGTCCCCAAGGCACCATCAAGGCAATACCTAAGATGGCTAAAAAGACCCAAATATAATCACTGCGGTTTTTAATGGATAATAATGCCAGACCCAAAGGCCCAATAAACTCTAAGCCCACTGCAATGCCTTGTGGTAATTTACCCAGTGACATATAGAACAACACATTCATCAAACAGAGTGCCGCGCTATAGCAGAGCAGATCACGCCATTTTAAAAACGACAGCCGTTTTAAAATGTGCCATGAACGAAACATTAAGCAGATAATAATTGAAGCAAAACAGAGTCGTAAAATGGTCACGCTGAGCGGATCAAGCACCAAAAATAATTGCTTGGCGAATGATGCACTGATTTGATAGGAGATCATGGAAAGTACCATGAAAACGACTGCTAATAATTGTGAGTTTGGCATGCGGCACGCTGTGGTGGGGGGAACAAAGTACCCCAATTTTTAATTCTGCTCAGTATAGCGGTTAATATTGAGTCATTGAGTTTTTTCAGGTGTCGAAATGCAATTTGCAGGTTTTGAATTTAAAAAAATTGAATATAAAAAATCGTCTTTAAATCGCCACCATTTTTAAATTCAAAATAAAAAATGGAGATATTTTCAAAAGAGTGAGGCTGTTTGAATTTAAATTGATTTGGCCTTTTGCGTGGTATAAGTACAGCCAATGGATGCACAGATGATGACAGCAAGGGCTAACCACTGGGTCCACAGTAATTGTTCATTTAAGAAGACAAAACCCGAGAGAGCGGCAACAGCGGGTTCCAAACTCATGAGTGTACCGAAACTCAACGCAGTCATGTTACGTAGCGCAATCATTTCTAGGGTAAAAGGTAAAGCACTGGCTAGGGTCGCAAGTGCAATAAAATACAGCAGACTACTTGGCTCAAACGCCTGTGCCGGCATACCTGCAAAGAGTGCGATGGGCATCAAAACACACATGCCGACGAACATGCCTAGGCAAACGGTATGATTGCCTGAGACCCCTGACGGTTTTTGACCTGCCACGATATAGAGTGCCCAACAAGCACCTGCACCGAGGGCAAGTAAGATCCCAATTGGGTCAAGACGTTGTGCTGCTTGATCAAATGGAAACAGCAAAATTAGGCCTAGAATTGCAAGGCCGACCCAGACGAAGTCGAATTTTCGTCTTGCTGCCAATAGTGCAACACTTAAAGGGCCAATAAATTCAAAAGACACGGCAATGCCGAGCGGAAGGCGATCAATGGACAAGTAAAACAGCATATTCATGCCTGCAAGAGCACAGCCATAGCTGATAATCGCTGACCATTTGACTTGTTTAAAATTGATATGCCAAATTTTAAAGATGATCGCCAAGATTAATGCACCAAGCAGTAAACGCATCGCGGATACGGTCAGGATGGGAAACTGACCAAACAGGTACTTGGCGAACGAACCACTGCTTTGCATACTGATCATTGCAATAAGCAAGATCAGTGGTGCTTGTAGGGCAGGGGTAATTTTAAAATTTGGCATAGACTAAATTTGTTTCGATGACTCGAATAGCGGGAGATTGGCAAAAGCCAGATTTTAAAAGTCTACTACAATAAAAAAACCACAGCCCGAAGGCTGTGGCTTCAGTGTCTAATTAAATTAGAACAATACGCGAACGCGGATGGTACCTTCAACTTCGTGAAGTGTATCCAACGCTTCTTTAGATGCAGTTGCATCAACGTCCATCACAAGATAACCCACATCGCCTTTGGTCATTAAAGACTGACCAGAGATGTTGATACCGTGTTCAGCAAACAAGTTGTTGATTTTTGAAAGAACGCCTGGCACGTTTTTGTGGATATGAAGTAAACGGTGTTTGCCTTCAGTCAACGGTAACGCGATTTCTGGGAAGTTCACTGCAGATAAAGTCATACCTTTATCAGAGTAAGCAACGAATTTTTCAGCAACTTCAAGACCGATGTTTGCTTGCGCTTCCATGGTAGAACCACCCACGTGAGGCGTTAAGATCACGTTGTCTAAGCCACGAAGTGGAGAAACAAATTCTTCACCGTTTGCTTTTGGTTCTTTCGGGAATACGTCAACCGCAGCACCTGCAATGTGACCAGATTTGATCGCATCTGCAAGGTCTTCAATGATGACACATGTACCACGTGCAGCATTTAGGAAGATTGCGCCTTCTTTCATTTGAGCAAATTGCTCTTTACCGAAGAAGTTACGTGTAGATGGAACGTCAGGAACGTGTAAAGAAACCACGTCTGCATTCGCAAGAAGTTCACCCATAGAACCGACTTGACGTGCATTACCCATTGGAAGTTTAGTTACTGCATCGTAGTAAATAACGTGCATCCCTAAACCTTCTGCAAGTACAGAAAGTTGTGAACCGATCGAACCGTAACCCACAATACCTAAAGTTTTGCCACGAGTTTCAAATGAACCAACTGCAGATTTGTTCCAACCACCACGGTGAGTTGAAGCAGATTTAGCAGGAACACCACGAAGTAATAGAATCGCTTCAGCAAGTACAAGTTCAGCAACCGAACGTGTATTTGAGTATGGTGCGTTAAATACTGGAATACCACGAATCATGGCAGCATTTAAGTTCACTTGGTTTGTACCGATACAGAAACAACCCACAGCAATCAGTTTATTCGCCGCTTCAAAAACTTCTTCAGTTAATTGAGTACGTGAACGAATACCAATGAAGTGAGCATCTTTAACCGCTTCTTTCAACGCTTCACCCTCAAGCGCAGTTTTACGGTAATCAATGTTGGTGTATCCAGCAGCATTTAGTGTGTCGATTGCGTTTTGGTGAACGCCTTCTAACAACAAGAAACGAATTTTATCTTTAGGCAAAGAAAGATGTTGGCTCATTACGGCTCCGCTACAAAGGCCAAATTTAGTGGCGATATAATAGCATAGGAAAAAGCCCTATATACATTTCCTTTATGACGGCTGTGTCAGGTATTTTGGTGAATTATGTGTCAAAACTTGTCGCTTGCGGTCTAATTAACTGCGTAATATTTCTAATGACATTTCAAAAACACGTTTTTCTTTCGGTTTTGTCAAAAAAACGCAGTTATAGCTTATAATGGTGCGGCTCAAATTTCGCTTGGCCTATTCATGGCCTATTTGATGCACTCAGTTTCAGGCTTTTTCCCTTGAAATATGCGGATGCCGCAATTTTGACTGAATCAGGTCTGGACCTTTAAAACTTGTTTACTTCTTGCAAGGTCTGAAAACGATGAATGCTCCAGTCGCTTTAACCCCAGAGTTATTAACCCAATTGACCGCTATTGTTGGCGAAAGCCGTATTAAAACAGATGCGGATAGTCTCCAAAATTGGGGTCGTGACCATACTAAGCACTTCGATCCAAATCCGTCGGTCGTCGTTTTCCCTTCAAGCACAGAGCAAGTTCAACAAATTGTTAAGCTGGCAAACCAATTTAATGTTGCGATCACACCAAGTGGCGGTCGTACAGGTTTGTCTGCGGGTGCTGTGGCTGCTAACGGTGAAATCGTGGTGAGCATGGACAAGATGAACCAAATCTTGGAATTCTTCCCAGCTGACCGTATGGTTCGCGTACAAGCAGGTGTAGTGACCGAACAACTTCAGAACTATGCTGAAGAACAAGGCATGTACTACCCAGTTGATTTTGCATCTTCAGGTTCATCACAAATTGGCGGTAACATCGGTACCAATGCCGGCGGTATTAAAGTGATTAAATACGGCATGACTCGTAACTGGGTGTTGGGCATGACTGTGGTTACTGGTAAAGGTGACATCCTGCGCTTGAATAAAGGCATGATCAAAAACGCGACGGGTTATGCACTTCAACACTTATTTATTGGTGGTGAAGGTACTTTAGGCCTCGTGACGGAAGCTGAAATCAAACTTGAACGCCAACCCCATGACTTACAAGTGTTGGTTCTCGGTGTGCCTGATTTTGATGCGATTATGCCTGTTCTACATGCCTTCCAAAAGAAAATCGACCTGACTGCATTTGAGTTCTTTGGTGAGCTTGCAATGCAAAAAGTATTGGACAATGGTCATGTGCAACGTCCGTTTGAAACACCATGTCCGTTCTATGTCTTACTTGAGTTTGAAGCACCATTCGAACCGATCATGGATGCGGCAATGGAAATCTTTGAACATTGCATGGAACAAGGTTGGGTATTGGATGGCGTAATGAGCCAAAGCTTAGACCAAGTACATAACTTATGGCGTTTACGTGAAGACATTTCAGAGTCAATCGCACCGTTCACTCCATACAAAAATGACATCTCAGTTCTAATTACACATGTTCCTGCATTTATTAAAGAAATTGATGCAATTGTGGAAGCGAACTATCCAGACTTTGAAATTTGCTGGTTCGGTCATATTGGTGACGGTAACTTGCACCTAAATATTTTGAAACCTGCGGATTTAAGTAAAGATGAATTCTTTGCAAAATGCCAAGTGGTAAATAAATATGTATTTGAAACTGTGAAAAAATATGACGGTTCGATTTCAGCAGAACATGGCGTGGGTATGACTAAAAAGCCTTATCTCGATTACACACGTTCAGCTGAAGAAATTGAATACATGAAAGCTCTGAAGAAAGTATTCGATCCAAACGCAATTATGAACCCAGGTAAATTATTTGATCTTTAATCTTTAAAGTTCATACAAAACGCATCTTCGGATGCGTTTTTTTATAGCTGTATTTTTGAAATAGCACTCATTAAGGATCAGAGCTTCTTTCACCAATTTATGGATTTCATTGTTTCTTTACATTGCTTTAATAGTGTTATGAATAAAAAATCTGCATGATATAGCGGTAAATAATGATTTTTTAGGTTGGCTTATGTATCGTCTAATTGCAGTTTCAGCACTTTGTGTGGGGATTTTGTCGGGGTGTGCGACTACACAAAAGATCGTATCTAAAGTGGGTTCGTCAGATACGCCATTAAACCAAGTATTAAAGGATCGTCCTGATTTACGTAAAGAATTATCAACAGTTGAAATCCGTCAATACTTTAACCGTGTGGAATCGCCAAATGCAGGGCAGGTGAAAGTGACTGAAACGGGTTTAATGGATGATTCTGTTCGCTCTATTCGCACCATTTATAACTTTAAATTGGTGGATGGGGTTTGGCAGCGTGTAAGCACGAAGAAGGAGTATCAGTGTCAACGTGGGAAAAATACTAAGACTTTCCAGTCGGCGAAGTGTCCTTAAATTATAAAAAGTTAAGGTCTAAATTTCTTATTAAATGTTCAGCATGACGGGGTCATTTCATTTTAAATTCGATGATTGGAGCTCGTAGCTACTTTTGTTTCGGCAAAAGTAGCAAAACCATCTTTCATCCGCAAAACTCGTCAAATACCATCTTCAATTGTGTAGATCGCAGAAACTTTACATATTGAATGTGTCCTGACTCGGACAGTTGCGGATGAGTTTCCGCGTATCCTAATTTTTCATCCTCAACATAGAATATTCAATCCTAAAAATTTTCTCGTGAGTTCGTATAGTTTTTAATAATATAAGACCGAATTCACATCATTATTAGATTTCAAATTTATGATGAAAACCCTCGCGTTTATACACGTCAATGACTTAGGCTCACCTGTGGGTGACTTTGCTCCAGTGACTTCAGTTTTTTCTCATTATGAATTGGGCAATACCGTTTCGCCTTTTTTACTGCTCGACCATTTAGGGCCTGGGGTACTAAAACCAACCAAACTGAAAAAAGGCGTGTTGGAACATCCACATCGAGGGTTTGAAACCGTCACATTGGTGTTTAAAGGTGAACTTGAACATCATGATACAACTGGCGGCGGTGGAGTCATTGGTGAGGGCGATGTACAGTGGATGACTGCTGCTTCAGGCATTCAACATGAAGAAGTCTTTAGCCAAGCCTTTGCACAGCGGGGCGGAGCATTTGAAATATTGCAATTGTGGGTCAATCTGCCTGCCAAAGATAAAATGAATCCTGCACGCTATCAGAGCTTAACCAAAGCCAGTATTCCAAAGGTCAATTTAGCCCAAGATGCCGGTTATGTACGGATCATTGCAGGGCAATATTTAACGGCCCACGGCCCCGCAGAAACACATACACCCATGCAAGTGTTTGATGTCTTTGTCAGAGCAAATCAAAGCATCACACTGCCTGCACCAGAAGGGGATACCACACTGGTATATTTACGCTCAGGCAAACTGAAATTTACTGAAACCGATGAACAGTTAAATGCACAGCATATGGCAGTCATGTCGAGCCAAGGAGAAAATGTAGAATTGACGGCAGTTGAAGATAGTCACATGTTGTATTTATCGGCGCAGCCTTTATATGAACCCATCTATGGGCGAGGTTATTTTGTGATGAATCATTTTGCAGAAGTCATGCAAGCCTATGAGGACCTAAAACAAGGTCGCTTTATCCAAAAAGCAGGCAATGAAAAACCATAAAATCGGCTGTATAAAAAGACCAATACAACGCCAGCAAACACTGTTAAAATAGTCGGACTCAAACCGACAGATCGGTTCGTTGAAGTTCATTTTATCTCTATCTAGCGTCTTGTGAATACGACGCACATATGGCGGATACGCCGCAAATTCATTTTTAAAATTAATATTACAGTGCTCGTCATTGGGCTGAAGTGTCTCTCCCGCTTTGTCATTTCAAGCTCGACAGCACATATTTGATATGTAGATAACAATGCAAAACGTACAAACCACAAAATTAAGTCGTGCCACCTTAATGTTTCCCTTGGCACTGGTTTTATTTGAATTTTCTGTCTATATCGGAAACGACTTAGTCCAACCTGCCGTGCTTGCGATTACTCAAGAGTTTGGCGTGAGTAGTTCATGGGCACCGTCGTCGATGTCCTTTTACTTACTGGGTGGTGCGTGTGTCGCTGCGATATTAGGGCCCTTGTCAGATCGATTAGGTCGTAAAAAAGTCCTATTGGGTGGTGTAGCGTTCTTTAGCTTATGCTGTTTAGCGATATTGCTCACACATAATATCGAAAGCTTTTTAACGTTGCGTTTTTTACAAGGTTTTGGCTTGTCGGTTATTTCAGCCGTGGGCTATGCCGCTGTTCAGGAAACTTTTGAAGAGCGAGATGCCATCAAAGTCATGGCGATCATGGCCAATATTTCACTACTGGCGCCACTGATCGGACCCGTCCTCGGTGCTTTTATGATTGATCATGTGTCATGGCATTGGGGCTTTATTGGAATCGCATTTTTATCTTTTCTGAGTTGGTTTGGTTTAAAAGCCAAGATGCCGACTCAACACATCAGCATCCCCAAGCAACCAGTGGGTTATATCATTGATGACTTTAAGCAGGTGTTAAAAAACAAACGCTTTTTGGCACTGACCTTGGGTCTACCGATGGTGGCAATGCCACTGATGCTATGGATTGCGCTATCTCCGGTGATATTGGTGGAACAGCTAGGACTGAGTAGCATGCAATATGGCATGGCACAGTTTCCCGTTTTGGGCGGTCTGATCCTCGGTAATATTGTTCTGATTAAAATCATCGATAAACTGCCATTAGGTCAGTCTGTGATGATCGGGCTACCTTTGATGTTACTCGGGACGAGCCTCGTAGTTATTGGAACGATGACTGAAAGTTATTTTCTGACATTTCTCATACTTGGCATGAGCTTGGTCAGTTTTGGTGAAGGGATTAGCTTTTCTGTGCTCTATCGTTTTGCCTTAATGTCGTCTGAAATGTCGAAGGGCACAGTGGCTGCGGCAGTGTCTGTGATCATGATGCTGACGTTCTTTGCTGTGATCGAAATCGTGCGCGTGTTATATGAAAACTTTGGACTTTGGGCATATAGTTTGGCGGGTTTTACCCTCATTATCTTGTGGTTCAGCCTACCACGCTTGGTTGTGCGAGATATTATGCGACAACGTAAATTGACGGGTGAATTTTAAATTCGAGTTCATGCCATCATAGAAAAAGCCCAATGCTGTGTAGAACAACATTGGGCTTTTTTATTTTCTTTAAACAGTCTTAATTTGATGTTGCAGGTTGTTCTGCATTTTTTAATTTACGATCGAAAATAAATGGACCAAAAGGCAAAATCGATGCAATCAAGCCCATTAGAAATATGCTGAGCGACCATTTTTGCTTTTCACAGACCACAAATAGCACCACCAAGAAGGCAATAAACAAGACGCCATGTCCCATCCCGACGTATTTCACTAATATCGGGTTGCCCATTAGGTATTTCATTGGCATCGCAATAAACAACAATAACAGGAACGAAATGCCTTCCAGCAGGCCTACAAAACGTAAGGTCTTGATATTCATGTGCAGTCTAAATTCAAAGTGATTTCAGTCTTGAGTGTACCTGAAAGCACAGCAGGAACGAAGCGTTCCTACTGAAAATATTAAACTGATTTAATGGTCTAAGTTTTTGTATTTAATGTTAATTCTGAGTGGTATGCTTGGATTAATGATCTAGACTGGCAAGCGCTTCATCAACCGAACCTTGATCAAATTCATAATTACAGCCGAGTAAAATCATTGGGCTTTTTCCGGTCATTTCAGACAAGCTCAATTTGTGATTCACAGCATGAAGTTCATCGGTTTCTGCTTCAGTCCGCAATATTTTTTCACCACGGAAAAATGGCAAACCAACAAACATAGGATGCTGTTCTATACCATATTTTTGCGCAAGTTTTTTTACATCCGCTTGGCGATAGATCGCGAATACTGCATTGGAAGACAGGCCAATTTCTTGTGTCGGCATGCCAAAAAATTCAACAGCTTGCGTATTTTTATAAATATAAATAAACGGTTGATGTGGGTCATCATGACGTTTCCAACCTAATTTTGGTAAATCTTCTTCGTAGTGGGAAAGCGCCTGATGGTAATGATCATAGTCTGACTGACATTCTAAGACTTGTTTTAATTCACTTGCGGTCGGTGCAGCCACTGCATTTGTAGCGACAAGAGCAGTAGAAGCCAAAGCTACCGAAAAGAATGCATTTTTTAAATTAAAGTTTATAAAGGACATCATTATTTTCTCTATTCGGCCTATTAAAAATACAGGTCTATTCATTACAACGTTCTATTTAATTTCAGCACGAATTAATTGTGTTCTGAGTTGAATTAACTCAGGCAAGGTTTCAAGTAATAAACTGATTTGTTTAAGCACCAGTTGCAGGTGATTAGACAATATTTCTTTAGCATTGAGTGTTTGAATTTCGAAAAGTTTTTGCTGAATGCGCGCTGTATCTAAGGGCTTTTGTTGTAGTAGAACGTCATCCAAAGTCTGTTGGCACCACTGTAGTAGGTCTAGCACTTGGGCATCTTGTACCTGTTCACGATGGCTGCCCAAGGCTGAAATATAACTGAGCTGACTATGGCTATAAACCAAATAGCGAAAGGCGTGTTGTATTAAGTTCTGGTCAGGATCAGGTTCCGTACTTAAACTGGAAATCATGCTAGATAATTCAGTCTGGGCATTATGCGCTGAACGACGTGCACGTCGATAAGCAATGCTGTTGGTTTTACCTTGTAAATATTGCTCGACCACGGCATCAAAATAATTCAGCGTCGCGCATGAGCTTTTTTCAATGGTTTTGGAAATATTACGGAAATCCCAATCTGGCCAAATTGTATTTACGGCAACCCAAGCAATTAAACAACCAATGAGGGTATCCATAATGCGCGGTAAGATCACAGCATACCCTGCGCCTTTTAAATTGAAAATCAACAAAACCATCAGCGTTGCCATTAAGGTTGCCATGGCATATTTCTTTGCACTTAAGTAGAAAAAGCACACCCCAAAAATAATGGTGAGAAATAATTGTCCTTCTACACTGGGCACAAAGTACAAAACAGGAATGCCAAGTAATACGCCTAATAAGGTGCCTAAGGTACGCATTTTGAGACGGCTTTTGGTCGCGAAATAACGCATTTGGCAGACGAATAAGCTGGTTAATAAAATCCAGTAACCGTTCTTAGCAAAGGGCAATAATGAAATGCCATAACCGACGGTAAAAACGATAGCGATGCGTACTGCATGACGAAACAGCGCAGACTCAGGACTGAGATGTTGTTTAAGTTTGAGCCATAAATCATGCCAGCCATGAATATCATCATCGAGTAAATTGAGGTTATCGACATGTTGTTGATAATGTAGCTGTTGCTGACTGTCTAAATCATTTAAATGGTTAAAACGTTCTTGAACGCTGTCTAAATTACTTAAGATCAGTTGCAGGTTTTTAACTTCAATATTTTGTGGATTGGTTTCAACCCATTCTTGCATAGATGCATGTAAATTATCGAGCGCTTCAGCTGCAATAGGATTTGGAAGGAATACTTCGCGATGCAGAATACAACGTGCCAATTGCTGACAAGCTTGAGCTTGCAGACGAATATTTTTTTGAAAGCGAAAAATTAAATCGGTACGGCTAAAATTTTGCTGAATATGTTCATAGTGTAAATAATTTGCACTGGCCTGTTCGTGAATATCTTGTGCCAAGAAATATAAATTGAGCCAGTAAATCGTATTTTTATTGGCACGAGATGCCTTTAAGCGGGTTAAAAGCGAAGCTTTGGTGGTGTTAAAGATTTGCACAACTTCACTATTTTTGAGCGATAACTCATATAAGAGCGTTTCGACATTATTGGTATTGTCAGGGTCGAATAAGCGGGCTTTGGCATTGAGCACATCGGCTATTTGTAAAAAGCAACGTGATAAATTGTCTTGAACAGGTAGAGTGGGCTTAATTAAATAAAATACGATGGCCGTGAGTCCATACCATAACACCCCTAAAACAAAGCATAAGGGTTGAAAATACCAATCTTGATATTCTCCTAAACCGAACATGGTATAGATAGAGAGCAAGATTGTACCGAAGGAAATGACGGCATAACGTTGCCCCAATGCACCAAGTAAAATAAAGCCTGCACTGGATAGCGATAGGTAGAGAATAAATAAAAATTTATAGGGATAAAGAAAATCTAAAATACTGCTGACGCTAAAAAATAATATACAGACATAGCCGAGGTTACGTAGTCGAATACTGAGTCGGTCATCAAAATCGGTCAGGGCAGTGGCAATCGCACCTAAAGTCACAGGTACAATTAACTGATGCAAACCTAAAAAATACAACCCCAAAGTCGTGCCTGAAAGAACGATGCAGATTTGTAAGCAATACATTACGATTGCACTGGATTGAAATTGCTGAAACCACGAAAGACGACTGTTCACGGTTGAGGAATTGCTCATCATTATTTTTGGTTTTAGCCTGAGCTTTTTTGTATGAACTGTCAATTTTTATTCAATGTAGATTAGCAATAAAAAAGCGGACTTAAAGTCCGCTTTTCATCGCTTTTTTTGAGCAAAATTATTTGATTACACCACAGGCAATACGGTCACCACCACCGCCTAAAGGTTTAGGATGATCTGAATAATTATCACCGCCGGCATGCACCATAATGGCTAAACCTTGCACATCAGCTAGTTTTAAACGTGGGGCAATCAGAGACACTTTTGCTGTACCATTGGTTTCGACTTGAAGGATCGGTAAGTCACCTAAGTGACCTGTAATCGGCGTACCGTGGTGAGGTGCAGCTTTAGGGTTAAAGTGGCCACCTGCAGCAAGGGCAGCACCCATTTTCCCATCTTTCTCTGCCGGTGCGCATGAGCCTTTTTCATGGATGTGGAAACCATGTGGGCCTGGAGGTAATTGGGTTAAATTAGTTTGAATAACCAAGCCCGCAGGACTGTCGAGTAATTGAATTTGCCCAATATTTTGTCCAATGCCTTGTGCACTCACTGCATTTACAGTCACTGATTTTGCATTGAGGCTGGTTGCGGGTGTGGTGCTCGTACAACCAGTAAACATAGCCGCTGAAAGTGCTGCTAAAGCACCGAATCGAGTAAAAGATGCCATATGATCATCCTGTCTGTTCTTGTTGGTTAAAACCATTGAAGCAGAAGCGCAAACAGGATGACAGTTGATTTAAGTATTTGATTGTAATATTTGTTTAATCTTTATACTGAACTTTATTTGTCGTTCCTGTCATCTAATGGCTCTAAATCATGTGCCAGTGTGGCTTTCGGCATCATCACCGGTTCAATTTTGGTTTCATGTAACCATTCACGCCAAATCGCCAATAAAACAGCCAAAATGACTGGGCCTATAAATAAGCCAACCAATCCGAAGCTCGCAATACCGCCCAATACACCGAACATAATCAGTAAGAACGGGATTTGAGTTGCACCAGAGATAACTAATGGACGAATCACATTATCAGCAGTACTGACAATACAGACACCCCATGCCATCACACCAATGGCTTCAATGGTTTGACCTTGTGAGAACAACCACAATGACACAGCCGTATACGAAATTGGAGGGCCAAAGGGGATAAGCGCCAACATAAATGTGATGATGGTCAAGAGCATTGGATTCGGTACGCCTGCTACAAAATAGCTAAGACCAGCTAGAAATGCTTGGGCAATGGCGGTGAGACCAATACCATATACCACCGCGCGGGTTGTATCTGAAATGGTAGAAAGATAATGATGAATTCGAGGGCCGATCACCATTTCAAGCGCTTTACTGACCTGACTTAAAATGGTTTGGCCATCACGGTAGAAGAAAAACAAAGACATGACCGCAAAACAAAGTTTAAAAATATTTTTGCTGACTTCGCTAAATAAAACTTTACCGTAATTAAGATGACCTTGAATCCAAATCTGTACTGATTGAATGATGCTGTTTGGATCATCATTTAGTTCACGTAACGTTCGACTGACTTCTTTACCAATAAAAGGCAATTGGCGTACGAAATCTGGCACATTGAAATGGCCTGAAAAAACCTGTTTCTGTAGTTCAAAATACAAATTACGACCTTCATGTTGCAGCAGAAAGATCGCAAAAATAACTGGCAAGCCGACCACCAACATGAACAGTAAAAGCATTAAGGTTGCACTGAGGGTTGCACGTTCACCACAGAATCGGTGTACCGACTGATATAAAGGCCAAGTCATATAGGCAATGATGGCTGCCCACACCACAGGCACAATAAAGTATTTGAGTACGCTAAAGCTCAAAAAAATCAGGATGAAAAATAATCCAAACAACAAGACTTTTTGTAATGTAGGTGCGAACGTTGGCAAAGAATTCTCTGATTTTCTAATCACGGTTAGTCCAATCTTAACTGAAAAAAAAGCTCCCGAAAACGAGAGCTTGTTAAGTTATGGTGAATATCTTTCAGGCAATTTTGGCTTGAAGTTGACAATGAAATATAAAATTAATGAAATCTGTGGTTAAAACCACTCTGTTTCGTCTTCAATAATGGCATTAAGTACAGGTTGCCATTGTTGTTGCATGCCTAAATACACTTTTTGGGTTTTATCAAAAACAGTTAAACCTTGCATGGCTAATTGACCATATGCGGTACGCTCAGAAATCCAAGCAACGGGCTGTTGTTCAATCTTATTGAAAAAATCTTGAATTTCTTTCGAGTTTGCAGAATTTGGTTTAACCCGATTGGCCAATAATAAAATTTGGACTTTGCCTTTACGAATGCGTTTAATATCTTGTAAATGCTTTAAGAAACGACGCGTTGAGTCAATATCAAAAAAAGAAGGCTGCAATGGGGTGATAATCGCATGTGCTTCACTGACCAATTGGTCGGCATGTTCACCGGACAAAGCACCCGGTGCATCAATAATTAAATATTCAATGCCTTTGGGTACTTCACCAATAGATTTTTCATGACGCCAGTCAAGACTTTGAATCGGCGCTGCGGACTCGGGTCTTTGCTTTAACCACTGCCGTGCAGATTTTTGGTTGTCGGCATCGGCCAGCGCAACTTTATAGCCTTTTTGTGCAAGGGCTGAAGCTAAACTGATAGCGGTAATGGTTTTTCCGCATCCACCTTTTTGATTAGCAATTAAGATCGTTTTCATTGGCCTAAATAGATTTTATTCTGCTCAGCTCTAGCATATCATTCTTTAATGCGAGGAATATGACAACACACTAAAGTCTCAAATTTTTCATCTCATTATGTAATTTTCGATTTAAAAAAATCAGGATCAATCAATGTCTGTCTGGATGGCCATGTTAATTGGCGCATGTATTGGGGTTGTGATAACCACCATTATTTTAAGTAGCAGTCGCAATGGACGGATTAAAGCGGAATATGAACAATATATTGCAGAGCTTGAATTAGAGCATCAACAAGCTTTAGCTCATGCACAGAAGCGCAGTGTGAATACCAGTCGTGCTGTCTTGAAAGGTAAAATGGCGGAGCAACTAGCTCCGATTCTGCCTGAGTTCCAATATTTACCGAGTGATGCCAAGTTTTTAGGTGATCCAATCGATTATGTGGTGTTTGATGGTTATACCGACTTCCGCGATGGTGACGGTACAGCTGAAGATATTGAAGTGGTCTTGATTGATATAAAGAGTGGTGGGGCGCGATTAACCAAAGGCCAGCAAGCCATTGCTCAAGCGATTGCGGAAGGGCGTATTCGTTTTGAAACCATTCGCATTGATTTTGATGATGTGTAGATTATTTTAATGTACAGCACGGGTTTGGGATTAATTTTTAGTTTGGAATAAATGGAATTAAATCAATGGATAAACTATTCGCAGCCGCCGCGTTATTTGGTCTATTGCTTTGGGTCTGGGCGGAGTTTTTTCGTGCGATTCCAAATTTAGAACAAGTTGGGGTGCTGAAAAATTTTCAGCTCACGACCAAAGAGGAGATTCAAGGGCGATTCACTGTTTTAGATAAAAGATACTACAGTGCAGGTCACCGCTTGTTACATCCAGCAGCACCAACCGTAGTTGGTGGTTTTCAAGACCTCGCTTATGTCAGCAATATTGACCTACTACTGAGCCAAAATCAGCAAAGTTATCAAACCTTAAAACAACAATTCGAATGGACGCAAGACTCGCGCTGTTTCGAGCTAAAAGCTAAATCAAGCACATCAGCGCCTTTAGCACAAACATCTGAGCAATTATTCAATATGAGTGTGATTGCCAGTACAGAAGCCGTAGCAAATCAAATTCGACGACTAAAAGCAGGGCAGCAAGTTCAACTTCAAGCTGAATGGGTGGATGTGCATTCTATTAAAACTGGCCGAGCATTTAACATTGCTGCCGCTCGTCATGGACAGCATTGTCGTATTTATAAAATTAATGCCATGCAAATATTGTGATTTGCTCAAGCTCATTTAGAGTTTGCGTGCTCGAGCTAAGAGCATACGGCTTCCTATTTTGGGAATTCCCGCAGCATCAAAATATTGGCATTCATACAGTTCAAATTGTGCATTTTTGAGTAGCTTTTCAATATTACGATTGAGGTTACAACCATCCGCGACTTTTTTCTGAATTGGGTTGAGTGCATTTTGTAGGTGCCTAATTTTTGTATTTTCATTATGTTGTACATGCTCAACCAAATGAAACGTCCCTGTTGGTTTCAACACCCGATAAATTTCGTCGAGTGCCTGCTCAATTTCAGCAACGCTGCACAATGTCCAAGTACTGATAATATGATCCAGACTATTGTCCGCAAAAGGCAATTTTTCTGCACCAGCTTGTACATGTTGCACATCAAAGGGAGTGCTGTGTACCCGTTCCGCAGCCAAATGGTAGATATCGATATTGGGTTCAAGTGCATATAAGGTATCTACATTTTGATAAAACGGCAGGTTTAAACCTGTCCCAAAACCAATCTCTAAGGCTTCACCTGAAACCGCAAGCAGAAGTTCACGACGCTTATCCATCAAGCTGGCCGTTTGCATCACCTGATTTAACAGATGCGGAAAGATATATTGTTGATAAAATTTATAAATCATTTGATGGCTTTTTTATTCCAATTTCTTAAAGTGTAAATGAACTCACTATGCGAAGGAAATTGCAGCAATGACTGAAGCCCTGCATTTTGTTACCAAGTTCATAAGGTTTATTCCAAATCTGTGCGTAATATAGAGTTACAACTGTTTATTCATGTGCAGCGCATATTTTTAAGACTATTTTCATGTGGATGAATTAGTTTGAAAATTCAATCGGTATCTACAGTTGTAAATGTACAAAGTGTGGAAATTTTTAAGAGGATAGCTCGATGATCAAACGAATACTTTTAAGCACTGTTATGGCAGGCGTATTGTTGAATGTCGGTGTGCAAGCCTCTACAGAATATAATATTGCCAAAGGCTTAGCACCTGTGGCCAAAGGTCAGTCAATTTCGACTTTGAAAGACTTTCAGGGTGATTTTAGAATTTTAGGTTCAAAAACCTATCAAACTGACGAGCAAGCAAAATTTTCACCGATTGATTATGCCGTGAGTTGGGGCTTATTTGCTGAACCTGAAATTGCTCGAACTATATCTGTTAATCAATATGATCGCTTTCTGAATTGGAAAATGGCCAAAGTGCCAGTTCCTCAAAAGCAAGCGATGATGATGGTATCCAATATGCACATCATTCCTGCCAATCCTAAAATTGCCAAACAGATTACCCAAGTCAAACGCGGTGACTTAGTGCGCTTGCAAGGGGATTTGGTTGAAGTCAAAGACAAAGATCTCGTTTGGACATCTTCACTTACACCGACGGATACAGGTGATGGTGCATGTGAAGTCTTTCGTGTCAGCTCAATCCAGTGGATTGAGAAAGTAAAAGGTTAATGAAAAACAGGGTTAAACACTGGATTGAAGATGCAGAATAAAATGACACAACAGATATTTAAAAAAGTTTTTATTGGCGTGAGTTTGGTCAGTGCGTTGCTGCTAGGTGGGTGTACCAGTATGAGCTCTACAGTTGATGGTAAAACGCATGTTTTTACGGAGCAACAAAGTTGCCCAGCTCTACTGGAGATGGATCGTGGTCAAACCTTGGAAGTGGTGTTAAATGAAAACCCTTCAACAGGTTATGTCTGGTCCATAGTGGAACAACCGAAGTTGTTTAAAGTAGAAGAAACCTATCAATCTGATCAACATCGTGCAGATAAAGATGCGGTCCCGATGGTAGGTGTGGGCGGTCAGAAAATTTATCGTTTCACTGCTACCACAGCCGGTGAAGAACAATTGCATTTAAAGCATGCGCGTTCTTGGGAAAAAACCTCGGTGAGCGAATGGACTTGCCGAGTTCGAGTTTCTTAATTTTTTAGCGCTTATAAATGTTCAATAGTTTAAAAAGCCAGTCTCAAGACTGGCTTTCTGACTTATGCTCAAATATCTCGAGATCAAGTCATCTTTTCAATTTGATTTTATTTTGCAGCTAAAGCTTGCCCATCAAATTGAATACCTTCCCAACCATTCTGCATAAATTGGCGAATATTTTGGTGATCAGTCGCTTCTGGTGTCGCAAGTACTGCTGCATAATGTTCAGCAAATAGACTTAATGTTTCAGCTTGGTTTAAACCATTTAATTGCGCAAAAGAAAATACTTTGGCACTACCTTGGTTTTCAGTTGCTGCATTGGCTTGTTTACCATTGGTAAATGCCGTTGGGGTGTGGTTATAACGTGCTTCAATAAATGCGATTACATCTGAAAATTGAGCAGTCCCTGCTTCTAGTTGAGCCAATAATTCCTGAGCCATAATATCCTCAAATCATAAAAAAATAGTACAAAGCGCGCAGACTATAGCAAGCTTTTAAGCCTTTACAGAACACTATTTACGTAAAATAAATGCGTGTATAGTGGACAATACAATGGGTTGAAACATCATTGCATCAGGTTCATTTCAATTTACAAAGGGAAACTATGAATTGGTTATTGGTAGCACTCGGTGGTGCAATCGGGGCAACTTTGCGTTATGGCACAGGTGTATTGCTGATTAAACCAATAGGCATATTTCCTTGGACGACTTGGTGGGTGAATGTGATTGGCTGCTTCTTGGCCGGTGTATTTTTTGCTGTGAGTCAAAAATATTCTTTTTTACAGTCCGAAGCACGTTTGTTTTTGATGGTGGGTATTTTAGGTGGATTTACCACCTTTTCGAGTTTCGGTTTGGAAACATTTCAATTGCTGCGGCAGGGGCACAGTGCGGTGGCGTTCAGTTATGCCATTTCGAGTCTCGTTATTGGCGTGATTGTTCTGGGACTGGGCTATTATTTATTTCAATCGATTTTAAAATTTGACGCTTAAAACTGGGAAGTGTTAGTGACAACTTGATGATGTTGATATCTCTAGGCCAAAACGGACACAAAAAAAAGAAGTTCAGGCTGGAGGAGGGGTTCCCTGAACTTCTTTAATGCTTTTACTTTAAAAGCAAAAACTTAACTCAACATGAACAGATTGTTAGCGTTTGAAACGTGCAAAACGTTTATTAAAGTTGGCGATACGACCTTCATTGTTCACTTGACGCTGCTCACCAGTATAAAACGGGTGAGATGCACTCGAAATGTCGAGACTGACATAGGGATAAGTTTTACCTTCGTATTCACGCGTTTGATTCGTAGCTAAAGTACTACCAATCAAAAAGTAAGCATTGGCATTGGTGTCATGAAATAAGACTTCACGGTACTCAGGATGAATATTTGGACGCATCTTATTATTCCTTCAATTAAGCGATTAAGGAAATGTTATAACATAACAAATATAAATGCAAATATTACCCGAAGCGTGTCGGGCAATATGGTCTTTTAGAGGATTAAGCCATCTTATGCGGTTGGTGGTACAAGCTCGTCAAACAGGTCATTCAGATTGTCATTTACTTTTAAATGGATCAGATTCCAATAATGGCCAGACACAGTACGATTCACCATTAAGGTATCCGGTGAAGGTTTAAACACATCCCAATATTTCAAAGACGGTTTAATTAACTCGACGCCATCATGATGGGCAGAGTTTTCAGCAAAATCGTATTGAGTTGTGAGTGGGCGCATAAGCACTTCAAGCCATTGTTCATAGAGTTCTACAGGGAATTTGCCCAGCTCATTGAGTGATTGAAGTGCATCTAAATGTTGTTCCATTAAGGCAATATCATGCTGGCGTGCAGCATTAATTAATTGTTTAAAGTGTGAGACAACGTCAGGCGATAAGGTTTTGACCCCACCGTAGTCATAAACAATGACTGAACCATCTTCACGGAAAGCAAAGTTACCTGGATGTGGATCACAGTGGAAGCGTTTTAAGAAGAAAATCTCTTGTCCAATGGCACGGAATAAACGACGACCGAGCTCATTTCGTGTTTCCTGAGACCACGTACTGGCAGTTTCTATACTTTCACCCATTTCCAAACTTAAAGTCAGAATATGCCGTGATGAGTAGTCACTATAGACTTCTGGAATAATAATTTTTGAGTCGAGCGCACTATGGAAAGCACGTGCAACATCAAGGTTTTGTGCTTCAATTTCGTAGTTAAGTTCGTTGTCTAAACTGTCTTGAATTTCTTGGAATAGTTTTTCTTGGAGTTTACGATCAATTTTTAAAACGCCCATTAAGCGTAACGCCAAGCGCACCTGTTTTAAATCACTTTCACAGGCTTCTTCTACGCCCGGATATTGAACTTTAACAACGACTTGTTGTCCATTCGGCAAAACAGCTTTATGGACTTGCCCAATTGAGGCAGCGGCAAAAGGTTGCTCATCAAAACTTTTGAAAATTTGCGCCAGTGGTTTGCCTAGCTCTTTTTCTACTTGTGCCTTAATTTCGGCAAAAGGCATCGCAGGTGCTTGGCGCTGTAATTTACTGATAGCCTTTGCAACTTCAGGTGGAAAAATGTCCTTGTACTGCGAGGCAATTTGTCCAACTTTCATCACCGCACCTTTCATTTCACCAAGGGTATCGGCAATTTGCAGTCCGATGTCCTGAAAGAGTTTACTGCGTGACGCATTTTTCTGTTCTTCATCGGCCGTGATATTGCGGATGGAATTGGAAACGGTTTTAGTAGCAATGCTTGCCGTCATGCTGGCAAGTTTCATAAAGCGACGACCCGGTGTGCTAGCCGTTTTTGCCATGTGATGTTCCTCAAGATCATCATTTATTATCTACTACCGATCATAGGCGACAAAACACAAACTGCATACTTTAAATTGTTAAGACTTTATTTCTGTTCATAAAATGATGGGCAATAATGTAAATAATGAAATTCTTTCTGGCAAATTTAAGCTATCGCTTGAATGGTTTAAAATGTCATATCGTTTAGTAAATATTGGTTTAAAGGATCAAAGTGATGAAAGTGTATCGTTATTTAACGGGGAAAGATGACGTGAACTTCTGTGCACGCGTAACCAAAGCATTAAATGAAGGTTATGAATTATATGGCGCACCGACCATGAGCTTTAATGGTCGCGATATTATTGTTGGGCAGGCAATTGTGAGAGACGTAGAAGATGAAAGCCAAGTGCCACAAGGTTTAAAATATGCTTTGGAGTTGCTTAATTAACTGACTTTGGCTGCTCTATATTTTCGTCTTTTTCAAGTTCTAGATGTGGAGTGAGATATTTACTACATTGGTTATGGTGCAGATTTGCATTTAATTTGATGAGGTTTTGCGTCACGATAAAATCTTGATCGTCTGCAGAAGCGAATTTTTTATTGGCCATGATGAAATCTTGATAGGTATAGGCCATGCCAGATTGCTGACAACTCAACTTTAAGCGTGCGGTATATGAGTCAGCTTGTTGCTCATGATAAAAGCGAAAAGCTGTCCAAAGTGCGTGATTAATATAGTCAAATTCTGGCTGAGTTTGGACGTTAATCGGTGCTTGATACAGTGGGAAATGGTTGGGATTTATTGTTTCTTCTGCGTGTGTGGTCAGGCTTAAAATGAGCAGTGGAAGGTACAAGGCTGGTCGAAAGATTTTTAACATATTTGATCCTATTTATCCTCATAGTTGCTTAAGTGGTTATTTAAAGTATTTGTTTGTTATGCATCAAAAAGTGATGTACCTGTTTCAGTTAGGAGTTAATGTGCTCAAATCTGAAACAGGCAGAATAAAACGGGCTATTTTATTTATCAAACGTTCATGGCAAGACGTTTATTCATCATCAATAAACGTGTAACCAGTAACACGCATGCGACAGTTAAACCGACAATTAAGCCGATCCATACACCCGCGGCACCGGTATCTGTATAGCGAGCAAGATAGATGCCCACAGGGAAAGCAATAATCCAGTACGCAATCATGGTAATCCACATTGGGCCTTTGGTGTCTTGCATACCACGTAAGCAACCGGCAGCACTCACTTGCCATGCATCCATCAATTGATAGGCAATGGCAAACAATACAAGGTATACCGCAAGCTGTGCGACATCATAGTCATTGCTATACAGCGAAACAATTTCATTACGTAATAGCCACAGCAATAGCATAGTGATGAGGGCGAATAGCGTGCCAGTCAGCATGCCAACTTTTTGCACTTTACGCATGCTGAGCCAGTTTTTCTCACCATAATAAGTGCCCACGCGAATCGTGAGTGCGATTGCTAAAGACATTGGAATCATGAAGAGCTGTGAGGTGATTGAAATCGCAATTTGGTGTGCGGCAATGGTGACTTCACCTAGAGGGCTAAGCACAATGGCTGCGGTACTAAAAATACTCACTTCAAAAAAGATGGCTAAACCAATCGGCAAACCAAGTTTTAAAATGCGTTTAATCCACTCACCATTCATTTTTTCAAAAGCAGCAAATGGCTGTGTCTTTTGATAAGCAGACCCTTTAAAAATATACATTGCTAAAGCAAAGAACATCAGCCATTGTAAAATCGCAGTTGCAAAACCACAGCCTGCTGAGCCTAGCTCAGGAACAGGTCCTAAACCGTACATAAAAATAAAGTTCAGCGGTATCAGTACTAAGAGAGCAACCAAACTCAGCACAGTCACAGGGCGTGGATGCCCAAGTGCTTCGGAATAACCTCTTAGTGCTGCATACATGGTGACAGCAGGCATACCTAAACTAATCGCATGTAGAAATAAACTGGCTTTAGGAAGCAAGGCCTCAGGGACACCAAGTACAGGAAGTAAAAGCGGCATTGCTTGTAAAACCAGTGCAGCAATAATGCCAAGAAACAATGCAACCCACAAAGACTGACGGGCAATTGTGGCAATTTTTTCAGGTGTGCGCGCACCATTTGCTTCAGCGACCAATGGCGTTGTCGCAATCATGATGCCACTAAACAGTAACATGACCGGTATCCACAAACCCACACCAATGGCAATTGCTGCAAGGTCGTTAGCAGAAAGATGTCCTGCCATAATGGTATCAATCAGACCAAATCCCGCTTGCGCAAATTGCGTAATTAAAATCGGGATCATCAAGTGGAACAGTTGTTTTAATTCATACTTGCTGCTGGTCGCAGCCGTGACAGTAGACACAGAACGTACTCATTTCTTGTGAGGTGCTTAGGAATGAGGTCTTAGCGTTGGAAAGTGAGAAGCACACCAATAAAAATCACCACGCCACCCAATAAGCGTTGCCAGTTAATCGCTGTTTTTTCAGTACCGAGTAAACCATATTGGTCGACAATCATGGACATAATGATTTGCCCAAAAATAATTAAACCTGACAAGGTCAAGAAACCTAACTTCGGTGCAGTGTAAATACTGATGCTAATGGCATAAACACCTAAACATCCACCCAGCCATAAATACCAAGGAATTTGCCCTAGCGTTGCGAGGTCCGGTTTATCTGCCGATTGAAAAAACACCAAACAGGCGAGCACTATTGTACCAACCAAAAAAGAAAAAAGGGCGGCTTGTAAGGGTGAATATAAATATTCACGTAATTGACTGTTAATCGCTGTCTGAAAGGTCATGGCGATGCCAACACCCATGGCAAGCGGCATTAAATACAATAAATGGCTGCTCAATTTCATCTTCTAATCATCTAATTCTTCTTTAATTTTATTAGTCTACTGTATTGCAGATGAGTTTTCATAAGCGCTGTGATGCAGTCATGTTAAAATGCGCTTACTTCTTTTGTTCCTTTTGAGCATTTTCCTTGGCTGAATTAAATCCTGCACTTGTTCCGTTATCTTTATACATTCACATGCCGTGGTGTGTGCGCAAATGTCCATATTGTGACTTTAACTCGCATGCTGTACCGAATGGGGAGTTGTCACTTGATTTAGAGCAGGAATATTTACAGGCATTGGTGGCTGACTTTAAAACTCAAGTTGAATTTGCGCAGGGTCGTCGCATTCATAGTGTGTTTATTGGTGGGGGCACACCGTCGCTAATTTCAGCCAAAGGCTATCAATGGTTGTTTGATCAATTGCGCGCTTTAGTCCCTTTCGAAGCAGGTTGCGAAATTACCTTAGAAGCCAATCCAGGCACTGTCGAGCATGATCCTTTTGCAGGCTATTTGGATGCTGGAATAAATCGACTATCGATTGGGGTGCAAAGCTTTAATACTGTGCATCTGCAAAAACTGGGGCGGATTCATTCCAATGATGATGCCATTTTGGCAATTCGTCATGCGAAAGAAGCGGGTTTTGAGCGTGTCAATGTTGATTTGATGCATGGTCTGCCAGAACAGACTTTGGAACAAGCTTTATTAGATTTAAAACTGGCTGTTGAAAATGGGGCGACTCATGTGTCGTGGTATCAATTGACCATTGAACCGAATACGGTGTTCTTTCGGACTCAGCCAATTTTACCCTTAGATGATGTACTTGAAGATATTCAGGAACAAGGTGAAGCCTATTTAATTGAACAAGGCTTTGTAAACTATGAAGTCTCGGCTTGGCGTAAAGAACTGCCGTCTGCGCATAATTTAAATTATTGGCAGTTTGGTGATTATTTAGCGATTGGTGCAGGCGCACATGGCAAAGTAACGATGCCAGATGGCGTCTATCGTTTCCAAAAAACCCGTTTGCCCAAAGATTATTTAGCCAAAGTACCTGCTGAACATCTTCAGTTTAAGCGCATTGAGGCAGGGGACATGCCTTTTGAATTTATGATGAATGTGCTGCGATTAAATCATGGGATGGAAGCCAAGCTATATAGCGAGCGTACAGGGGAAAGTTTAGAGCCGATTGCCGAGTTATTGAACTCATTGCGTGAACGTAAATTGATGGTCAATGATCCAACACGTTTGTCTTGTACCGAACAAGGACATATCTTTTTAAATTCAGTGTTGGAGGAGTTCCTGTAATGAAAGCTATTGAAAACTTGTTTTAATATTTGAGCGACAAGTAACTTTTCATACTTCGAATGTAATTTGCACAATGTTTAGGAAATTATACAGGTGATAATTGAATTTTCGTGATGTAAAGGAACTTTAGAAAAATGAAATATATTTTAACTGCGACGTTTTTAACTGTGGCTTTGGTGGGGTGCGCAGATAAAAAAGCGCCATCAGAACAAAATGTTGCAACAGAATCAACGACGGCAACTGCACAAACAAACGATGTTGCAGTAGCTCAAGATGAGCAAGTGATTCACTTTACAGGGCCACAAGATCTAACCCTTGAATTAAAAACCAAAGATAATTTTGAAACTGCGCAATTGACTGATAATTCTGATCGTGTATATGAATTGAAACGAGCAGTTTCAGGAAGTGGTGTACGACTTGCCAATGATCAAGGGGTTTCAATTCACTTTAAGAACTTTAATGGTGTCAATGAAGGCACAGTTGAATTAGTAAAAGACAAGCCAATTAGCATTAAAGAATTTGTTGCTGAGAAAGCAAAGTAATCATAAAAAAGACTATAAAAAAAGACCGCCGAAGCGGTCTTTTTTTATAGTCTTTTTTATAGAGTCATCAAACTCAATTTAAAACTTAGTAGTCAAAGCTAAAGTGTTCAGCTGCTAGTGATGTCATGGTCTTAGATGGATTTACCATGGCTTCAGCATGACCTTGTGAGCGAGGAAGCATACGTTCAAAGTAGAAATCAGCCACTTTAATTTTCGCTTTATAGAACTCTGGAACTTCAGCACCATTACCTTCTGCTAATTTCTCAGAAGCAACCGCAGCTTGTTGAGCCCAGAAGTAAGCCATCATCACATAACCAGAGAACATCAAGAAGTCTACAGATGCAGAAGAAACGATGTCACGGTCTTTACGTGCAGCAAGCATGATACGAACAGTTAAAGCATTCCACTGTGCGCAAAGTTTTGTAAGATCCCAAGCAAAACGACGCATATATTTGTTACGCGCATGTTGACCACAGAATTTTAAAATTTCAGCAGTATAGTCGCGGATTACTTTACCTTTAGAGGTTAGTAATACTTTACGACCGATTAAGTCAAGGGCTTGAACGCCAGTTGTACCTTCGTAAAGGGTGGAGATACGTGAGTCACGAACGATTTGTTCCATGCCCCATTCTTTGATGTAACCATGACCGCCGTAAACTTGCATACCGTGGTTTGCAGCTTCATAACCCAATTCAGTCAAGAAGCCTTTAAGAATTGGTGTGTAGAAACCTAAGTGGTCATCATGTGCTTCAAAAGCTGCTGTATCACCGCGGGTTAAAGCGTCTGTCATTTTGTCCGCAATTTGCGCAGCATAGTAAATCATTGAACGGCCGCCTTCAGCGATCGCTTTTTGCGTTAATAACATACGGCGTACGTCTGCATGGTGAATAATCGCATCCGCTACTTTTTCAGGGTCTTTTTTACCTGAAAGGGCACGCATTGACATACGTTCTTTGGCATATGGAAGAGCACCTTGGAATGCCAATTCAGCATGAGCAATACCTTGGATTGCTGTACCAATACGTGCTGTGTTCATGAATGTGAACATGGCATGTAGGCCTTTATGCTTTTCGCCAATCAAATAACCAATAGCGTTGTCAAAGTTCAATACAGCCGTTGCCGAAGCACGGATCCCCATTTTGTGTTCAATCGAACCACACGTTACAGGATTGCGTTCGCCCACAGTACCATCTGCATTCACAAGGAATTTTGGAACGATGAACAATGAAATGCCTTTTGTACCTGCAGGTGCATCTGGAAGACGTGCAAGAACGATATGTACGATGTTCTCTGTTAAATCGTGTTCACCCGCTGAGATGAAGATTTTTGTGCCAGAAATTGCATAGCTACCGTCTGCTTGAGGCTCTGCTTTAGATTTTACTTGACCTAAGTCAGTACCACATTGTGGCTCAGTTAAGCACATTGTGCCTGACCAAGTACCCGCAACAAGGTTTGGTAAATATTGGTTTTTCTGTTCATCCGTACCGAACTGAAGGATGGTATTGATACAACCCACGCTTAGGCCTGGATACATTTGGAAAGACCAGTTTGCCGTACCCATCATTTCAGATTTGATTAAGTTCAGTGATTGCGGAAGATTTTGACCACCAAACTCTTCAGGGAAAGAAAGACCTTGCCAGCCACCTTGTACAAACTGGTCATATGCTTCTTTGAAACCTTTTGGTGTTTTTACATCACCATTTTCAAAATGACAGCCTTCTTCATCACCAGTTTGGTTTAATGGAGAGAGGATATTTTCACAAAAATCAGCAGCACCTTCTAAAATCATATCTACCGTATCAGCATCGGCTGCTTCACCATTAGAAAGCGATTTGTAGTGCGCAGGGTAATCGAGTACTTCGTTCATTAAGAAGCGAATGTCATGTAAGGGCGCTTTATATGCAGGCATAGTCTTAATCCTAATTTCGAAATTTTTTTGGATTATCTGTATTGATGATTTGATTATTCATATTTGGTAGAAAAAATCATTGATGAATGAGCCTTTAAAAAATGTCAGAAAGGCGAATTGTAATATTAAACCAACAAGTGAAAAGTAAAGTTCTGCTAGACTTTGAGTTGATCTTTTGATCAATAATTTCTTTTAATAAATCATAAAGAACATAGGTTCTCAGCGAATATTATGCGTTTAAAATATATAACACTTTGTTTATTAGGTTTGAGTATTAGTGGGTGTGCTCAACATGTCATAAAAACCAATACTTCTGATCAGTCACTGGGGAAACAAGCCACTCAAGGCTTAAATGCGATGTTTGAAAATGCCAACTATGATATGAAAGGGCAATTTTCAATTCAGACCGATATTGAGTTTGATCAAAAATCCGCTGAGAACAAGGCAAAACCTGCTGAAAGTTCTCAACCTGAGCTTGATCCAAAACTCAAAAAACAACTGGATCAACTGATCAAAACGCAAAAAATTCCATTTAGTCAAAAAGAAAAGAAACTGCTATATCAAGCAATTGCAAATGAATCTATTCAGCCTTCAGCTCGATACTATGATGAAGATGAAAGTGCTTCTCCACAGTCGAAAATTGCTCAGTCGCTTGTCAATGTTTTGAACGACTTACAGTTTAGCTATAGCGGTTCAGTTCATTTTAGAGAAAAGCTGGCAGCACTCACACTTCAATTAAGCTATCAAAAGCCGACATTGCAGGTGAATGCACAGTTGCCTATGATTTTTGATTTTGATGATCATAAGTTTTACACCAATTATTTTGCATTCATGCCATTTATGGTGAATCGTGAAAGTCAGGATCGATTGGCTTATGTTGATTTTTCAAAGCATAAAGAGGCTTTGGCTCAATATAACTTGAAAAAATTTGCTGACTACTTAAAACAAATGAATGCACTGCCGTACTTATTGGCAGAACAGAATCAAGTCCAAAGTATCGATTTAAGCCGTGATGAAAAAAATGCTGGTTTAATTAAAAAGATTCGCTATGTCGGCGATGTTGATACGGTATATACCCAGCTTGAACTCTTTGATTATGTCAATGCACGCTATTACACCTCTCAAATTAAAAGTCAGCCATGGGATGACACTGAGCAAAGTGATGTGGAAGATGCGGCAGTTGATGCAACAGCGGCGGAATCTGCCATGGAAGCAGCCGAAGAAGCAACAAGAGCTGCCGCAGCGGCTGCTGACGCGAGTGAAGAGGGGGATGAAGACGAAGCTTATGCATCTGTACAACGTGTCAATGAATTGGTTAATGCAAAAATTCATAATGCGATGTACCACGGACATGATCAGGATGATGAGCAGGAATATGCAGCATCGGAAGTAACAGAAGCTGTAATCGATGCAGAAAGCGCTTATGCAACTGCGGCTGCAACGGACTATGATGAAGAAAGTGAAGAAGCACATGATGCTACTGCAGCCTATGCAGAAAGCGATGAAGATGAGGAAAGCGCCAATAACCTGTCTGAGGAAGTGTGCCAGGCCTTGATCAAAACTAAGCAGGTACCGATTGGTAAAGTCACGCTTTGCCAAGACTACCAAGATATTCGCGTTATTCCATTGCAGGAAGAGTCTGCTCAGTTAGCATCTGAGGCAGAAGCGTCAGACACGGAAGCTGTTTCTGTAGATGCAGTTGAACAATTAAAACCTGTTTTTCAGCAATATCAAACTGAACAACTGGTGGATGCAAAACAGTTCCAACAATTATGGCAAAAGCATCAGCCGGAAATTCAACAGGCTTTAAATACTAAAGATAAAGTATCTTCAAAACTGGTCATGGATGTGGGTTTAGAGAAAAAAGGACGTGTCCAAACGATTGATTATAATATGGCATTTTCTGAACCGCGTTTAGGTCAGTTGAAGCTAAAAAGTACCAACCAAATTTTGAATTATGGCAATGCAACTGCGATTGATCGTCAAGCGATGAAGCAAGCGAAGTCGATTCAGGATGTGAGTAAGGGTTCATTATTTGAAAGTATGTTGAATGGCTTACTTTCACCGATCACTGGACAGGACCCTAATATAGAGGAAGCAGAAACGGCATCGGTTGACGAAATCAGTGAAGCAAATGAAGAAATCGAATTACCAGAGTATTTAAGTACTGTCGCGCTAAACAGCTATAAACGCCATCAATCAGAGTTAAAAGCGTATCAAGCGGCTTTTGCAGTGGCATTTGCTAATTACCGAGCTCAGTATGTACGTTATTACTCAGCAAATGACTTGAATGAAATTTCAGAAGTTTATGCTTACCGATTTGCTGAGGGTTTAAAAGAGCCGACAGGTCAGGCTTTGAAGCGTTTAAATCAATTACGTGATAAACATGCTTTACATCGCTATCAGGACTTTGATGATTTAGGTTCTTCAGTCAATTATTATGTTCAATCTGGGATTGGTGAGTCTAAAGGTCAGGCTGAGTGGACGCAGCTAAAAAAAACCTATAAAACCAAACAAGCCATTTTTGCGCATTTGTATCAGAAAAACTTTTTAGAAAATTATGAACTTGATCCCGCTGAAAAAGCGCAATTAGTCAAAGCTGCACAAATTTATGCACGAGCATTTGTCGACGATACCAACGGTAAATTGTCAGAAGCGTCGCTGCAAGGTTTAGCTGCGGAACATGAAGAGTTGTTTAGCCAGTCTGTTTATTATGAAACCTATAAAACTGTGCAAAAACACATGAAATAAGTTAGACAATAAAAAAAAGAACCTCTATTGAGGTTCTTTTTTGTTTATTCATTCAAACGGATGAATTAGAGAAAATCTTTTAAGTTAGGTTTTACCCCGTTCCAAATGGAAAAGGACTCAATCGCTTGGCCTACCAGCATACCGAAACCCTCTGAAGTCGGTACATGACGCGCTTTGGCTTGATCTAAAAATGTAGAAGGTTTGCCATAGGCCATTTCATAGGCATGATTGAACTGAAGACTGTCAGGTAGAATCAAAGCGTCGCCGCTTAGACTTGCTGAAGTTGCATTAATGACGATATCAAATTGACCGGATAAATCTGTGAGTGCAATGGCCTCTAATTCTGCATTTGTTACGGATACTTTTAAGTCAGCAACCAATTGTTCAGCACGGGCTAAGGTACGGTTCGCAATCACAATTTTTTTTGCGCCAGCTTGTACCAATGGATAAATCACACCACGAGTGGCACCGCCTGCGCCAATAATTAGTAAATCGGTCTGTTCAAGTGACCAATCTAAAGCATGAATCGCATCGACCAAGCCTTGGCCGTCAGTGTTATCACCATGCAATTGGCCATCCTGCATCCAAAGCGTATTTACTGCTCCAGCAATTTTTGCGCGTTCAGTCAATACTGCACATTGGGTATAGGCTTGTTCTTTAAACGGGACGGTGACATTCATGCCCATACCGCCCTCACGAAAGAAGCTTTCAACGCTGTTTTGGAATCCGTCAAGGGGAGCAAGTCGTTTGCTGTACTGAATGTCGAGCCCTGTTTTTTCGGCAAAGGCATGATGAAGTTCAGGGGAACGTGATTGTTCAATCGGGTTGCCAATCACGGCAAATTGTTTGCTCATTGCACTGCATCCATGTCGGAACGAAAAGTGCAGATAATATACGCCAAAATCAACACTGCCAGAAGTTTAGCGGGGATATTTGCGAAAATATTGCAGTGCTTTAAGGATTGCAGATATCTAAAATTGTGTGAATTAATATCGTCGCTGCGCTAAATAAGAGACCGATTAAAGCAATCACCATGAAACCGATGGCAAGGTTATCGTTGAGCGTGGTCTCTGAAAATATATTGGTACTGATTGCGCTGATTAACACCACAACAAAGCTCCAAAACACCAAAGTACGTGCACGAAGGGTTTTTTTATTGAGTGTTTGAGATGGCATTTATGTTGTACTCCATATTGGAAAATTACAGCAATCAGTTTAGTCGCTTGTCATACAACAGGGTAGCGTGAAGCTGTGTGATTCATGTGTCATTGTTGGGTATTCTGTTTACAAAGTAAATGGCTAGAAAATATTTTATTACTCAATTATTTATGAATTATTCGGTGTGAAATTTTCAATATAAAAAAAGCCTCTGAACTTCAGAGGCTTAGTTGTCTTATTTTAAAACCGTTAACCAATCTTGTGGTTTAAGATAAAAATCGGTTAATTTTTTTTCGGCAGAATTTTCTTCCCATTCAGGACGATATGACCAACCTGCTAAAGGTGGCATGCTGACCAAAATGGATTCAATGCGACCACCAGTTTGTAATCCAAACAATGTGCCACGGTCATACACTAAGTTATATTCGACATAACGGCCACGACGGTACAGTTGGAAGTCGCGTTGTGCTTCTGTATATGATTTATCTTGGTTCTTTTTAAAAATAGGCAAAATTGCATCTAGGTAGCCATTACCAACGGCTTGCATATATTGGAAGCAAGTTTCAAAGTCCCATTGATTTAAATCATCAAAAAATAGACCACCGACGCCACGTTGCTCATCACGATGCTTTAAATAGAAATAGTCGTCACACCATTTCTTATGTTCTGCGTAAACCTTATCGCCAAACGGAGCGCAGAGATCATGAGCAGTTTGATGCCAAGACAATACATCTTCATCATTTGGATAATACGGAGTGAGGTCAAAACCGCCGCCAAACCACCAAATTGGATCTTGACCTTCTTTTTCAGCCACGAATAAACGGATATTGGCATGTGAAGTGGGTACATTGGGATTTTTAGGATGGATCACCAATGAAACCCCCATGGCTTGAGCTTTAGCACCAGCAATGGCCGGGTGACGCTCAGTTGCGGAAGCAGGTAGTTTGGAAATATTGATGTGTGAAAACATCACACCGCCTTTTTCAATCACTGTGCCATTTTGCAGCACACGTGAGCGGCCACCACCACCCTCGGGGCGTTCCCAATCATCAATTACAAATTCAGCATTTCCACCGCCAGCGCGTTCTTGCTGTTCCAAAGCGGCACAAATACGTGCCTGTAAATCACGCAGGAATTCATCTACACGTTGTATATCGGCTGAAGTTGGATTCTTCATTCTGACCTGTATAAAAATAATTAAATGATAGTGTCCATCAAAGCATAAAACGCTGCAAAACTTAAGGTCTTTTTCCCAATATTGAGCATCGGTTACGCCGTATGGTCAGCTTAAATGAAAGCAATATTTGACGAAAATAACCTAGATATTCCGACTAAGTTGCTTGGTTGAATTCAAAGTAGAAGCTCCGCACAATAATCATAGGCAGATTCAATTGGAATCTCATTGATCGAAATGGTGCATCTATGTCTCAGCAGGCGAATTCCTTAATTCAAAAATATAATGTACCAGGCCCACGCTATACCAGTTACCCAACGGTACCGTACTGGGAAGAGCAGGCGTTTTCATTAGCATTGTGGAAACAGGGTTTAAAAAAATCGTTTGACGAGTCGAATCAAAGTGAAGGCATTAGTCTTTATATTCATCTGCCGTTTTGTGAAAGTTTATGTACTTTTTGCGGTTGTCATAAAAAAGTCACCAAAAAACATGAGATGGAACAACCCTATATCCAAGCAGTCTTAAAAGAATGGGCGTTATATTGTGATGTTTTGGTGGATAAACCCAATATTAAAGAGATTCACTTGGGCGGCGGTACGCCCACCTTTTTCTCACCTGAGCATTTAACACAACTGATTCAAGGCATTTTGTCCAAAGCCAATGTGGCAGAGCAGCATGAATTTAGTTTCGAAGGCCATCCGAACAATACCACACGTGAGCATTTACAAGCTTTGTATGATTTGGGCTTTCGTCGCGTGAGCTATGGCGTGCAGGACTATAATGAAAAAGTGCAAAAAGCCATTCATCGGATACAACCTTTTGAGCATGTGGAACAAGTCACGCAGTGGGCGCGGGAGATTGGCTATACCTCAATTTCACATGACTTGGTATTTGGTCTGCCTTTTCAAGATTTAATGGATGTGTTGCACACGATTAATCAGACCAATCGTTTGATGCCTGATCGTTTGGCTTTTTATAGTTATGCGCATGTGCCGTGGATTAAGGGCAATGGACAGCGTGGTTTTAAAGATGCTGATGTACCAAAAGATGAGTTAAAACGTCAATGTTATGAAGAAGGCAAAAAGCAGCTCTTGGCACATGGGTATCATGAAATTGGAATGGATCATTTTGCTTTAGAAAAAGATGCAATGTATAAAGCTTTTCAACAGGGCAGTTTACATCGTAACTTTATGGGTTATACCGCTTCTAAAACCCAAGTCATGATCGGACTGGGCTTATCTTCAATTAGTGATAGTTGGTATAGCTTCGCGCAAAATGAAAAGAAAATTGAAGACTATTATGCGCGTTTAGAGGAAAACCAAATTCCTGTTTATCGAGGTCATGTGCTGACTGAAGAAGACTTGATTATCCGTAAACATATTCTGAATTTGATGTGTACATTCCATACTTCTTGGGCAAACACAGACATGCAATTTCCGGAAATTGATGAAGTGGTTGCACAATTAACAGAAATGCAGGCAGATGAATTATTAGAGTTAGGTGATCAAAGCATCCAAATTACCGAAAAAGGCAAACCTTTTGTACGTAATATCTGCATGGCCTTTGATTTAAGGTTAAAACGCCGTGTACCTGAAAATCGTATTTTTTCGATGACGATTTGAGAATTCCTCCAAACCTCCCCTTAAAAAGGGAGGCTTCACCTCTTTAAATAAAGAGGGGGAGATAGATTAATTAAAAATCATCCTTTTGATACATATGAGACATACGATCGTGTTTGGTTTTTAAATATTGTTCATTGAATGGATTTAAGCCCACAGTCAGCGGTACACGATCAACGACATCAACGCCTTGTTCTTGCAATGCTTCAATTTTTAATGGGTTGTTGGTAATCAATCGGACTTGTTGAATATTCAAATGCTTGAGCATGATTGGACACATGTCATAACGACGAGCATCAGCAGGTAAATTCAATAGTAAATTGGCATCGACCGTATCATGGCCTTGGTCTTGTAAGGCATAAGCACGGATCTTATTGGTCAAGCCAATGCCGCGGCCTTCTTGGCGTAAATATAAAATCACACCTTGACCTGCTTCATTAATCAGTTTTTGTGTTGCTTGTAGTTGTGGGCCACAGTCACATTTCAGCGAAGCGAAGGCGTCACCAGTGAGGCACTCAGAATGGATGCGCACTAAAACAGGTTCAGTGGGTGCTTGTTCTAGTCCTTTAGAGAGTGCTACATGTTCTTCGCCGGTTTCAGGATCCTGAAAAACCGTAATATTGAATTCACCAAAAGCGGTCGGTAATCTTGACGTTGCGACAAATTCTATAGGCACTGCTTAACCCGTTTATTCGATTATAAATTGGCTAAAGTATAGCGTAATGCTTGGGCATTGGTAGAATTGCAACGATGAATTTATGCAGAACATTTTCTTTTTTGTATAAAGCGAACGATAATAGTTGATAAATAGGAAGATTATTCAGGATAATCTGACTCATTCAAAATCTCCCACTACGAGATCATTGCTTAAAATTACATCGCTAGAAGTTTGGCTGATTGTAAGGTGATACAATTCGACGATATGATCGAGTAACCCATTTAGACCGAGCTTAGGATTTGCCAGGCTTTAGAAGGCTTTGCCACATTATGCTGTATACAGAAATACCATCTCAACGCCCTGTAACTCCGTTGCTGGATACGATTCAACATCCGCAACAATTACGTGTACTCGAGCGCAGCCAGTTAGAACAAGTGGCGGATGAGTTACGTCAATTTATTTTGTACGCAGCGGGACAAAGTGGTGGGCATTTTGGTGCCAATTTAGGTGTGATTGAGCTCACGGTGGCTTTGCACTACTGTTTCAATACGCCTGACGATCGTTTAATTTGGGATGTTGGTCATCAAGCTTATCCACACAAAGCCTTAACTGGTCGTCGTGAACAGTTGGTGACAATTCGTGCAAAAGATGGTCTAGCCGCATTTCCAGCACGTGAAGAGTCTGAATTTGATACCTTTGGGGTAGGGCATTCGTCGACTGCGATTTCTGCGGGTTTAGGCATGTCTTTAGCACGTCGTTTTAAACAAGATCCTTGTCATGTGGTAGCAATTGTGGGTGATGGTGCCATGACAGCAGGTATGGCGTTTGAAGCCATGAATGATGCTGTGGCGCATGATGCAGATTTAATGGTGGTCTTGAACGACAATGATATGTCGATTTCATGCAGCACAGGTGGTTTTGCTAAACATTTAGCAGCAATTTGGGAAAGTGGTCAATCTGTTAATATCTCGGAAGATGGCGAAGCGTTTGTGCAGCCACATCCTGAATGGACCTATAACTCCCGTTTACACAGTGCAGCAACAGATGCTGCGGACAATTTATTTAAAGCGATTGGTTTTGACTATTTTGGTCCATTTGACGGCCACGATGTAACACAACTCAGCCATGTTTTTGATGCATTGAAAAAACGTAAAGGGCCTCGCTTAGTGCATGTGTATACCAAAAAAGGCAAAGGCTTTGCACCAGCTGAAGCAGACCAAATTAAATACCATGCGATTAGCAAATTAGATACACCCGCTTCAACAAGTACTGCACCGAAATATTCGGATGTCTTTGGGCAATGGTTATGTGACGAGGCGGCTCAGGATAATCGTTTATTGGCAATCACCCCTGCGATGTGCGAAGGCTCAGGCATGGTCAAATTTGCGAAACAATATCCAGAGCGTTTCTTTGATGTCGCGATTGCTGAACAGCATGCTGTAACGCTTGCAGCAGGTATGGCTTGTGAAGGGGTTAAGCCGGTTGTCGCTATTTATTCTACATTCCTGCAACGTGGTTATGATCAACTGATTCACGATGTAGCATTACAAAATTTAGATGTCACTTTTGGCATCGATCGTGCTGGTTTGGTCGGTGAAGATGGCCCGACACATGCCGGTGCATACGATTACGCCTTTATGCGTACCGTCCCGAATATGGTGATCATGGCACCTAAAGACGAAAATGAATGTCGTCAAATGTTGCATACTGCTTACCTTTATAAAGGTCCTGCCGCAGTTCGTTATCCGCGTGGTAATGGGCTGGGGGTTGAAATTCAACAGAATATGGTTGAACTTGAAATTGGGCGTGGCGAAATCTTGGCAAGTTTTAATATTCAACAAGATGCAACAATTTCGATTTTAGCATTTGGTAGCCGTGTTCAGGCAGCGGTTGAGGCGGCTGAAGTATTGGCTGAAAAACTGGATGTTGCAGTTCGTGTGGTAAACATGCGTTTTGTAAAACCATTAGATACTCAGCTGATCGACCAAATTGCAGATTCAACTCATCTGTTTGTCACTGTTGAAGAACATGCGGTGATGGCTGGTGCGGGTAGTGCAGTGAATGAATATTTGGCGCAAGCTGGAATTGTTAAACCAATGCTGAATTTAGGTTTATCTGATGAATTTATGCATCAGGCGACACATGGTCAAATGCTACAACAAGCTGGTCTTGATGTAGCAGGTATAGCAGCATCAACAGAACAATGCTGGTTAAAGCAGAGCAACAAAGCGGTTTGCTAATTTCTAATTTTTAGAAACATTTTTTACCTAAAAGCCCTTATATTTGATAAGATATAAGGGCTTTTATGCATTATTCTTTATCAGTATCTTCAAATTTGTAGTGGGTGTTCAATGGAACCTATGGTGGTTATGGCTGCGCGTGCGGCTCAATTAGTTGGTCAAGAGCTTTTAAAAGCGCATCAAAATCGTCATAAACTCGATCTACAAGTCGAAGAAAAAGGAATTGATGGTCCTGTAACGCGTGTTGACCGTTACTTGGAACAGTTGGCTATCGATACCCTACGTAAAAGCTATAAAAATCACAGCTTCCTTGGTGAAGAGTTTGGTCTACAAGAAGGTAAAGGTCACGACGCTGATTGGTGTTGGATCATTGACCCACTTGATGGCACTTTAAACTTCGTTCAAGGTGTTCCGCATTTCTGTATCTCTATCGCAGTTCAGCATAAAGGTGTAACTCAACACGGTGTTATTTATGACCCTGTGAAAGATGAGTTGTTCTCTGCAAGTCGTGGCCGTGGCGCGATGATGAACCAACGCCGTATTCGTGTAAATGTAAAAGACAGCTTAGAAAATACTTTCCTTTCAGTGGGTCATGCGTATCGCAAAATTCGTAATGGTGAAGTGGTTTCTTATGCGAAAAATCATTTCAATTCATTGTTAAATGTAACTGAAGCGGGTGCGCAATATCGTCGTACGGGTTCTGCTGCATTGGATTTGGCTTATGTTGCGGCTGGCCGCTTTGATGGTTATTTCGAACTTGGTTTGAAACCATGGGACATCGCTGCAGGTGAGTTGATTGTGAAAGAAGCGGGCGGTACTGTGGTTGATGCGCGTGGTGGTAATGACTCTATGGAAAATGGTCAAGTACTTGCGTGTTCTATGAAAATGCTTAAACCATTAATGCAAGCTGTAGTTCCAGCTTGGGGTGAAGCTGCAAAATAATAGAACCCTAGATCGAGTTTATTGACGGAATAATGAAATAAAGCCCTCCATGAGAGGGCTTTATTTTTTCTAAATGGTCAAAAACACACAGTCAAAGCCTTGTAACACAAGGAAACTTACAAATAAATAATTTGAAGTTGACTAAAACAGGTGACATTTAAAAACTTTCTGCTATAATCGCCGCACGCACTAAATTTCGTTCATTACCTGAACATTCTCTTCTATCATTGTGTATGCGCGTCCGGTCCAAAGAGAGGACGATATTTCGCGCCCCACCCAATCGCTAAGCGATTCCTTCAGGTTGCGGCTGTAATCATGTGTGCGTTATACGCATCGTCGTTCTCGGATCGCCGCTGATTCTATATTTTCAGCGTTTATTGCTGTGCCGCTTTTTGCCGATGTCCATCTGAATTTATTATTTTTAATGGAGCACCCATTTTCCGGGTGAAATACTCTATGAGCAAAACTTTTGCTGATTTTCCTTTACATGAGTCGTTACAACTGGCACTACAAGGTTTAGGTTTTACTACACCAACTCCAGTGCAAGAACAATCTATTCCGGCTGCATTAGAAGGCAATGACCTTCTTGTATCAAGCCAAACAGGTTCTGGTAAAACAGCTGCATTCTTACTCCCAACTGTGAATGCTTTGGCTGAACAAGACACATTGATGTCTTTCAAAGAGCGCATGAAAGCGGTAACTGCACCGTCAATTCTTGTGCTTTGCCCAACACGTGAATTAGCTCAACAGGTGAGCCAAGACGCGATTGCTTTGGTACGTCACATGAAAGGTGTTCGTATTGCTGCGATCATGGGTGGTATGCCTTTCGGTAAGCAAATCCAACAGCTTAAAGGTGCACAAGTTGTTGTGGCGACTCCAGGTCGTTTACTTGACCTTGTTAACCGTCGTCAAATCAAATTAGACAACGTTGATGCGTTGATCGTTGACGAAGCTGACCGTATGCTTGACTTAGGTTTCTCTGAAGACCTTGAAGCAATCAGTGATTTAGCGGCGAACCGTAAACAAACATTGATGTTCTCTGCAACTTTTGCTGGCCGTATTATTACGCTTGCAGAACGTATGATGAATGATCCAGTACGTATTGCAATTGAAACTGGTCACTCTACAAATACCGACATCACTCAGACTCTTCATTGGACTGATGGTTTCGAGCACAAGAAAAAATTATTAACACACTGGTTGAACGCTGAAGATGTAGACCAAGCTGTGGTATTTGCTTCAACTCAAGAAGATACTGATATGTTGGCTGAAGAGCTAGCTGAAGCAGGTCTTTCAGTTGTAGCACTTCACGGTGCAATGCCACAAACTGTACGTAACCGTCGTTTACGCAGCATCCGTGAAGGCCGTGCAAAAATCTTAGTTGCAACTGACGTTGCTGCACGTGGTCTTGACGTTCCAACAATTTCTCACGTAATTAACTTCGGTCTTCCAATGAAGAACGAAGACTATGTACACCGTATCGGTCGTACAGGTCGTGCGGGTCGTACAGGTAACGCGATTACATTAGCAACTTACCGTGAACGCGGTAAAATCCGTGCTTTAGAAGACTTCCTAGATGCACGTTTAAATGTATCTGAAATTGAAGGTCTTGAGCCATCTCCACCTCCTGCACGTGGTAGCCGTGATGGCGCTGGTCGAGGTCGTGGTCGTGACGGTGGTCGCGGTGGTCGCGGTGGTTTCGGCGGTGGTCGTCGTTTTGAAGGCGAAAGCAACTTCAAACGTCGCGAAGGTGGTGATGATCGTCCACGTCGTAGCTATGATGACAAACCACGTGGTGACCGTCCTTCATTCGGTGGCGAAGATCGTCCACGTCGTGATTTCGGTGATCGTCCACAACGTCGTGAAGGCGGTTTCGGTGATCGTCCACAACGTTCATTCGAAGATCGTCCACCACGTCGCGAAGGCGGTTTCGGTGATCGTCCACAACGTTCGTTCGATGATCGTCCAAAGCGTGACTTCGGTGACCGTCCACAGCGTTCTTTCGATGATCGTCCAAAACGTGATTTCGGTGATCGTCCTCGTTCTAACGATGATAACCGTGGCAACCGTGTAGATTACAAACCACGTGAAAATGGTTTTGGTGATCGTCCAAAACGTAGCTTCGGTGAAGACCGTCCACGTCGTGAATTTAATGGCGACCGCCCACAACGTTCATTTGATGATCGTCCAAAGCGTTTCGGCGATGATCGTCCAAAACGTTTCGGTGATGACAAGCCACGTGGCGAACGCACTTTTGGTGAAGATCGTCCACGCCGTAAATTCAATGACTAATTGAATTTCGAAAGAAATATCGAAAAAACCGGTGGAAACACCGGTTTTTTTTTATGGTTTTAAATTAGCTTTTTTATCGGAAAAATGTATACTTGATCAAACTTTATCTATTAAATGATAATTATGAATAGCAGCCATTTATCAAATTTGCGTACGGTCATGATCGAGGTGTTTATGCCTTATATCGGTTTAACATTATTGTTGTGTAATATTATTTACTATATCTACAATTATTTTAACTAAAGCATAGCGGCTTTTCTCAGCCAGTACATGTACAATTACTTATATAAAAATAATAACCAAATACCTGATGGAATGCAGGGAACTGTCTATATTCAAAGGTAACATTTTAAACATCAATCCTTTATAGTATGCATGCTGAAAAAAATGCAGGAAAATCCTCAGCTATGAATAATCAAACGTCTTCTCAGACTCAGGCACTGATTGAAGTGAAAAACCTGAGTTTTAAACGAGGGGAGCGCGTCATTTATGACAATGTCAGTTTAAAAATTCGTCGTGGTCAAATCACTGCAATTATGGGGCCTTCAGGCACTGGTAAAACGACTTTATTACGTCTGATTGGTGGTCAATTGACACCAGATCAGGGTGAAGTGCTGCTTGATGGTCAAGATATTGCAAAAATGTCACGTCATGAACTATTTGCTGCACGTGCGCGTATGGGCATGTTGTTTCAAAGTGGTGCGCTATTTACCGATATGTCAGTGTATGAAAATGTAGCTTTTCCTATTCGAGCGCATACCAAATTAGCGGAACATTTGATTGCTGAAATTGTCGCGTTGAAATTGGAATCTGTTGGTTTACGTGGTGCAGAACAAATGATGCCTTCAGAATTGTCTGGTGGTATGAATCGTCGTGTCGCTTTGGCGCGTGCCATTGCACTTGATCCAGAACTCATCATGTATGACGAGCCATTTGCAGGACAAGATCCGATTGTGATGGGTGTATTAACAAGATTAATTCGTTCATTGCGTGAAGCACTTGATTTAACAACAATTATTGTTTCACATGATGTTGCTGAAACCTTATCGATTGCTGATTACATTTATGTCGTCGCTGAAGGTAAAGTGCAGGGTGAAGGAACGCCGGAACAATTAAAAGCGCATGCTTCGCCATTTGTGAAGCAGTTCCTCACGGGTTCTGTTGAAGGACCGGTTGATTATCAATTTAGTCATAATCCGTATTTAAATCATGAGGTCCGTTCATGAATGCTATTGCCGCTTTAGGTAGACGCGTTATTGAACGTGTTCAAGGAATTGGCGTGGCAACGATTATGCTACTACAAATTCTATTTTCGATGCCAACATGGTTGGGTGTACGTTTATTCATATACCAGATGTACCGTGTCGGTGTGCTGTCGCTGTTGATTATTGTCGTGTCAGGCTTATTTATTGGTTCTGTACTCGGTTTGCAGATGTACAGCATTCTGTCGACCTTTGGTAGTGAGGCAATGTTGGGTACTGCAGTTGCATTGACCTTACTGCGTGAACTTGCACCTGTAGTTGCAGCTTTACTATTTGCTGGTCGTGCAGGTTCTGCATTAACAGCAGAAATTGGCTTAATGAAAGCCACTGAGCAATTGTCCAGTATGGAAATGATTGGTGTTGATCCACTAAAACGTGTGATTTCACCGCGCTTATGGGCAGGTGTTTTTAGTTTACCTATGCTCTCTGTGATCTTTGCCGCGGTGGGGATTATGGGCGGTAAATTGGTCGGTGTGGATTTTCTTGGTGCAGATGAAGGTTCATATTGGAGTGGCATCGAAAATAGTGTGCAATTCTATAAAGATGTCTTCAATGGCACCATCATTAAAAGTTTTGTATTTGCATTAATTTGTACTTGGATTGCGGTGTATCAAGGCTATGCCTGTGTCCCAACATCAGAAGGTATTGCAACGTCTACAACACGTACTGTCGTGTATTCGTCGTTGTGTGTTTTAGGATCAGATTTCGTGTTGACTGCGGTCATGTTCGGAGGTATTTAATGAAATCACGTACGAGTGAGCTGGCCGTTGGTTTTTTTGTCATTCTGTTTGCGATCGCAATTTTCTTTTTGGCGATGCGTGTAAGTGGCTTAGTGGGCAATAACATTGAAGATAGTTATGAATTGACTGCCACGTTTGAAAATGTAAACGGTATTAAACCCCGTGCTAAAGTGACGCTAAGTGGTGTGAAAGTTGGACAGGTTGAATCATTAAAATTAGATCCTGTGACGCGTTTGGTGACGGCACACTTAATTATGGACGGCGCTTTAACCTCTTATAATGCTGAGCAATTAAAAGAAGTACAAAAGAATGCTTTAGAAGAGCTACGTTACAGTTCGGATTATGAAGCAGCAGCACCAGCGCAACAAAAAGAAATGGAACAGCAACTGATTGCTAACATGAAATCCATCACCAATATTGATGAAGATGCTTACATTATGGTAGCAACCAATGGTCTATTGGGTGAGAAATATTTGAAAATTGTACCAGGGGGTGGTGTGAACTTCCTCAAACGTGGTGATCAAATTGGCAACACGCAAGGTACGATGGAAATTGAAGATTTAGTGTCGAAGTTTGTGACTGGTGGTGCAGGTAACAAATCAGACAATACAGCAGATACAGAAGAAAAAACTGCGCCTGCTGAAACAGCCGATGCAGAACCTGCATTTGTTGAATAATTTAGGAGAAGTGAAGTGAACACATTGTTAAAACATACGCTTACAGCAAGCATCTTATCTACAATGATGGCAGGTACAGCTTTCGCTGCGCCGAGCGAAGCACCACCTGCGTTTGTTAAGAAAGTGGCAGACGGCTTGATTTCTCGTTTAAAAGCAGATCATGCAAAATTACAAAATAACCCAGCTGGGGTTAAAGCGATCGTGCGTCAAAATCTTGACCCGTATATTGATTCACAAGCATTCACACGTATTGTGATGGGTACTTATGCAACGAATCAATATAGCTCTGCGGCCCAACGTGCGCAGTTTGAACGTAATTTCCGTGAAACTTTAATTGAAAATTATGGTTCTGCATTTGCTAAGTTCAGTAATCAAACTTACACCATGCGTCCTTATAAAGCATCAACCAGTAAGAACCCTGTAGTGACTATTGATTTCAATAACAATGGTGAAAAAATTCCAGTGTCTTTCCAGTTGGCTGACAAAGGTTCACAATGGAAAATCCGTAACATCAACGTTTCAGGGATAGACCTTGGCTTACAATTCCGTAACCAGTTCGCTGCGACTGTAAAACGTAATGGCGGTAATATTGATAAAGCAATTGCAAACTTTAAGCCAGATGCTGAAGCTGCAATTGACAAGAAAAAATAAGATAGGTGATGTGTGATTAAACTTCATCAACAAGAACTAGTGGTTTCAGGCAAAATCGACTATGACAATGCTCAAGCATATTATACCGATGGTCTGAAACTGATTCAGCAACAGCAGGCTTTTCCAATGGTGGTGAATCTGGCTGAATTGGAACATGGTAGTACTTTAGCACTCGCAGTATTGGTGCGTTGGCTTCGCCAAACACCGAATGCACAAGGACTACAGTTTAAAGCGGTTCCAATGAAAATGATGAAGATTATTCAAGCCTGTCATTTAGAACATGACTTGCAGATTATCTAAATAAAAAAAGCACCGAAAGGTGCTTTTTTTATTGCTTGAAAATAGGCTTTCACAAATAAGGTAAGTTTCTCTGGCTTCGCTTTGCAGCAATATCTCAAAGCTTGATCAAATCCATTTTTTCCAGCGGAAGTAAATCAGTGGGCCTATGAAGAAAGCCAATAAAATTAGGCTGACAATGATAAAACTGGTGGTGCCATGCGCAAAAGGCAGAACATCGGTATTCATCCCGTAGACACTTGCGACCAGCATTGGAGGTGCAAGCATGCTGGGTAATATCGAGAATCGACGAATGGTATCGTTTTGTTCAGTGTTAATGAATCCAGAGGTGGTATCCAATAGGAATCGGACCTTTTGGAATAAGAAGGCATCATGTTCTACTAAGGAACGAACATCTTCGCTTAACTCTCGAATATCCGCATCATAGATATGACTGCCTAAGGCACGTGGGCGCGATAAGAAGGTCAGAACACGACGTAAATCGATTAGACACAGCTGTGCTTTCCCCAACATATCTTCTAAATGCGCTAGGCGGGTAATCATGTCATCCAAATCTAAAATCATTTCACGATGACGGTTGTTAAGCACTTCTGTGGAATACTTTTCTAAGTCCTTGTGGATATCTTCTAAGATATCCGCAAGCTCATCCAACTTCGCTTCGAGTAAACCCAGCAAAATCCAAGTGGGATCTTTATAATCAATTTCGTAGTCATTGCGACGCGCACGGGCACGAAAAGCTCGAAATGCCACAAGCTTTTCGCCACGCAATGTAAACAAGCGTTCTTTATGTAAGATAAACGCAACCGTTTGAACTGTAGCTAAAGTGCCAGAGTTTTCTTCAGGTTCACCATCAACCTGATAGTTTTTATTTTTGGTTAAAAAATAGGTGCTGATGTGTAAAATGCCATCATCATCACGATAAAATCGTGCGCTTGAAGAAATGTCTTCGAGTGATTTTAAAGTTGGTAAGTTCTGATCATAGGCATCCATGATCCATTGCTGTTCTTCTTGAGACGGTGCAATCAGATCAAGCCAAACTAAATCCTGATGTAAATCAAAGTCACCATTAATGGTGACATCTTCCAGGCTACCGCGCTCTGTGGCATAAAAGGCTTCAAGCATGTTGTCTTTTCCCCTTGCGCAGTATGTAAAAATTGAATGGGTGTATTTTAGACAAGGATTTGAGGAAATACACTGTTCTAATGATTAATTTATGAAAAAATCTGTTTTGAAGTTGATTCTTTCAGCATCCCACTCTCAATATATTGGTGATTATAAATGAAATCGATCGCAATTTTCTGTGGTTCAGCACTCGGCGCTGATCCGATCTATCTACGTACCGCACAAAATGTGGGGCGTTGTTTGGCAGAGCAGGGCATAACCTTGGTGTATGGTGGCGGTCGTTCAGGACTTATGGGTGTGGTTGCAGACAGTGCTTTAGCTGCCGGTGGTCAGGTCATTGGCGTAATTCCTCAAGTGTTAGTGACAAAGGAATTAGCGCACCCTGGTTTAACTGAATTGCATGTGGTGGAAAATATGCAGCAGCGTAAAAGCAAAATGTCTGAATTGGCGGATGGCTTTGTGGCCATGCCGGGTGGTGTTGGAACATTGGAAGAAATCTTTGAGCAATGGACATGGGCGCAGCTCGGTATTCATTTGAAACCGTGTGCATTTTTAAATGTAGATGGTTTTTATGACGATTTATTGAAATTCCTGTCGATTACGGCAGAAAAAGGTTTTACGCATTCGCGGTTTATTGATCATCTGGTGGTCGCGGAGCATATTGAAACTGTGGTTGAGCAGTTTCAGAATTTTGTTGCCCCAGAGCCTAAATGGGGCATGGTTGAAAAACCTGAACTTATGCTTGAATTGGAAAAATAAACCATGAATGTCATTACTGTTGCCGCAGCCATTATCTTGAATGAGCAGCATGAATTACTGGTAGTGCGTAAAAAGAACACTGAATTTTTTATGCAAGTGGGTGGTAAGCTCGAGCCGAATGAAGCGCCTGAATTGACTATTGTGCGTGAAATCAAAGAAGAAATAAGTTGTGATGCTGAAATTGAGCAATTTGTAGGGCGTTTTGAAACGGCTGCCGCAAATGAAGAAAATCATTTACTAGTGAGCTATGTATATGTTATTCAGCTGCATGATGCACCACAGATTGATGCCGAAATTGCTGCAATGAAATGGGTGAGACTGGATGATGTTACGACCCAACTTGCACCATTAACGCGTGAAATTGTGATGCCGTGGGTAAAGCAACATTTAGTTGAGCTAAAACCAGCTGTCAGTATTGTTTAAATTTTAGCTGCAGCAAGACAGGCAATATGAATCTGCTTGCAGCCAATATTTTCAAGCTGTTCAGTTAATGCTTTAACAGAGCTGCCAGTGGTCACGACATCATCAATAATGAGGACTTTGCGATAACGCGTTTGAATGCGTGAATCTATTTTGAATTGTTGATGGATACCCTCTAAGCGTTCAACACGTGAAAGCCCTTTTTGAGCATGTTGGTGCTGTCGAATGATCGGTTGCCACACGGGAGTGTTTAACTGTCTGGCAAGCTGTTGTGCAATCAGTACAGATTGGTTAAAGCCACGTTCAACTAACCGTTCCTGTGAAATTGGCATCGGTACAATCGCTTGTACACGAGGTAGTTTTTTGCAAATTAAGCTGCCTGCCAAGAGTGTTTGAAATTGTAATTGTTGTTCATATTTGAATTGTTGAATAATGCGATCCATTGGATAACGATATTCGCAGGCTGCAATAATATTGAGCTCCTGTCGATGAATCATCTCTTGGTTCCATGGTAGATTGCTCCAGCAGTCCTGACAGACACTGTGTCGGTGCGCAGGACTCAGTTGGCACAGCACACAAGGTGGCTTGCCAACCAGCTTGTGTAGTCCTTGCAATAGCATATTCATCTGAGTCTACACATAAGCATAACGAGGCGCTTCGGGAAGCCAGCGTTTTAGAAGTGCATCGGCTTGGCTTGGATAGTCATTTAAGACTTGCTGCGCGACATGATGCGCTTGACTAAGTAGATGATCATCACGCTCTAGCTTCGCGACACGAAAGCCCATATCGCCCGTTTGTTTCGTGCCGAGTAGTTCACCAGGGCCACGAATTTCTAAATCTTTTTCCGCAATGATAAAGCCGTCATTGGTTTCACGCATAATGCGTAAACGCTCTTGTCCATTTTGTGACAAGGGGGTTTTATACAGTAGGGCGCAAAAACTGGCTTTCGCACCTCGGCCTACACGCCCGCGTAACTGATGTAATTGAGAGAGACCTAAGCGTTCCGCATTTTCAATCACCATAATCGAGGCGTTCGGGACATCCACACCGACCTCAATCACAGTCGTGGCAATCAGTAGTTGGAGTTCATTATTTTTAAATTGCTGCATCACCGCTTGTTTTTCATCGGCTTTCATTTTGCCATGTACGAGGCCAATATTCAGCGTCGGAAAACGTTCTTTAATTTCATTAAAGGTGGCTTCTGCGGCTTGGGCATCTAAAGTTTCAGATTCTTCAACTAAAGTGCAGACCCAATAAGCTTGTTTGCCGTCTGCGCAGTTGCTAGCAATACGTTGTAAAACTTCTTCACGTCGGTCGAGTGGAATGGTAACGGTTTGAATTGGTGTACGGCCGGGAGGGAGTTCATCAATCACTGACGTATCTAAGTCACCATAGGCAGACATTGCGAGTGTACGTGGAATTGGTGTTGCGGTCATCACCAGTTGATGTGGGGTCATCCCATTTAAGCCTTTATTTCGCAGTGCTAAACGTTGATCTACCCCGAAACGATGTTGTTCATCAATAATGACTAAACCGAGTTTGGCAAATTGCACATTTTCTTGGAATAGGGCATGTGTGCCGACAACTAAATTGGCAGAACCATCTTGAATACTGAGTTCGGCAGCTGCACGTGCTTTACCTTTTTGTTTGCCTGATAGCCATGAAACCGTCAGTCCCAGAGGCTCGAACCACTTTTTGAAATTGAGATAATGCTGTTCAGCCAAAATTTCAGTCGGTGCCATCATCGCTACTTGCCAGCCTTCTTCAAGGGCATGACAGGCAGCAACACCTGCGACCAGTGTTTTACCCGCCCCAACATCACCTTGTACCAAGCGCAGCATTGGTTTGTTTTTTTTCAAATCAACCACAATTTCTTTAGATACGCGCTTTTGAGCACCGGTCATTTCAAAGGGTAGCGTACTGAGTAATTGTTTAGCAAAATTCTTACTTGGACTAAATGAAGGTGCTTCAATTTGTTGAATATAGGCGCGGCGGCTAAGTAAGCTGACTTGATGGGCAACCAATTCTTCAAAAATCAGACGTTGCTGTGCAGGGTGGGAGCCTTGGCTGAGTTGTAGCATATTGGCATCCACTGGTGGATGGTGGATATAGTCTAAAGCCTGTTTGAGGGCGAAACCATTGGTGAATTTTTGTGGTAATAATTCGGGCAGATCATCACTATAATGAGTTAATGCCTGTTTAACATATTCACGTAGTTTGGGCTGGGTCAAACCTTCAGTTGCAGGGTAAATGGCTGTGAGCTGAGTTTGTGGAAGCGGGGTATGTTCACTAATAACTTGCAGTTCAGGGTGATACATTTCTAAGCCACGCGCACCGACACGCACTTCACCAAAAATACGCAAACGGTTGCCGGGTTTGACCCGATCTGTAATGCCTTTATAAATGTGATAAAAGCGCATAGTGATTTTGCCAAAATCGTCGTCCAGTATTGCTGCCATTGACTTACGTTTACCTGGTGGGAAGTCGATATTTTTCACCGTACCTTCAAGTAAATAGCTACGCCCGACAGTTAATTGGTTCATTGGAATGATCGTGCTACGATCTTCATAGTCGCGTGGTAGATGAAACAGCAGATCATCTGTAGTGAAAATATTGAGTTTTTCAAGTAATGTGGCAGAGGCCGCTCCGACCCCTTGCAACTGATGAACTGCAGCCATGTCCCCTCAACTTTGTCCGTGATTTGGTGCTAAATGCATATTTTATTTATAGGTTATGGTAAAACATCTCAGCGGCTTGCTAAACAGTTATTTCCGTATGGCCACCAAATTACCACAATTAGTCAGAGTGCAAAAACAGATTCATTTGCGACACATCTGCTTCAAGATGTTCATGCCTTAAATTTGCAGCAACTTGCGCCTATTGATACTGCGTATGTATTGCTTGCACCGCCTGAAAGTTCCGTCACAGCCTATCAACACACATATGTCGATTCCGTTCAGCCAATTGTTGCTGCTTTAGCATCACATCCGATAAAACGCATAATTGTGGTGTCTTCAACCCGTGTATATGGTGAAAATGCAGGGGAGAAGATTGATGATAATTCAGCAACGCTGCCAAGTGATGAACAAGGTCATTTATTGTTAGAAATGGAACGCTTATATCAAGCAGCCTATCCTGAAGCCTGTGTCATCGTACGTCCTACAGGGATTTATACTGGCTCAAGTGTAAGAATGCAAAAATTGGCTGAGAGCACACATCATTATCCGAATGTGCATTGGTCGAACAGAATTCATATAGATGATTTAGTCGGCTTTTTGGCATTTTTACTTCACGTGGAACATGTAAAAAAATCATACATTTGTAGCAATAATTCATCGCAACCCTTACATGAAAGAATACTTGAAATGCAAAGAGCCATGCATTTACCTGAATTGGTTTTAGACAGTCAACGGCAAACGGGGAAAAGGATCTTTGCAGAGCGAATGCAACAGAGTGGATTTAGGTTGCAGCATGATGGGTGTTGAGAGTCATCAATAAAAAGAGTTTCAATTCCTTTTAAATATAATGGGCGTTATACAAAAAATTTCCTCAATCTAAAACTAAAGAATGTACTTTCTCAGAAATAAAAAAATAAGGGGCAGTTTTTTAAACTTGCCCCTTATATTTAACATTCTCCCAAAGTCAAATTTGACTCAAGAGAAGAGTTACAACGTTTACTTCTTCTTACGCTTTAAACGTTTTTTCGCTTGTTCGGCTGCAACTTTATCTAATGCTTCTTTCAGTTCATCATCACTAAAGGTGGTGATGTGCTGCAACATTTGTAAAGTGACATCATCTAATACAAGGTTGGCGTATTGAGCAACGTTTTGGAAGTTTTCATCAAATACGATGGCATTGTCTTCGTTGGTGCTGATGTAACCTTGTTGCGTTAATACTTTAATAAAGCTTTGAAACAAGGCTTTATCGAAGAATTCAGGTGAGTTGAACTCATATAACACAGATAAGCGCTGACCGACCAAATGGCTTAATTCTTCAACTTGACGTGTAGAAATGTTACCTGAACCACGTTGAGTGATTAAGGCCAAAGTCATGTAATAACGCTCGAGACTTTGCATCACTGGTGCAGCCAATACCACCAATTGATTATGTTGTTCAGAGTTTGGTGCAGATGAAACTAAGTTGCCTTCAGCATCTTCACTAATCAGTTTTGCTTGAATCAATGCTTCAGCATAAGCACAGATTTGATCTTTTAGCTCTTCATCTTTCCATTTCAGGAATAATTCTGCTTTCAAGAATGGATACAGCGTGCGAATCACATTGATTAAATCGCCGCGACGAATCGAACCATTATGTTCAACCAATGCAGCAATTAATGATGGCAGAATAAAAGCATGCAAAATATTGTTACGGAAATAGGTCAATAAAATTGCCTGATTATCCGCAATGGCAATAATGTCACCTAAGACATGATTGACGCGTTTAATCAGTTTCAGTTTTAGACCATAGGCAATGATTTCTTTACCTGACAATGGCGTAACTTCCATACGGCTGTCGTATGGTAGGGCAGTCAAAAGGTCACGATAAGTATCTAGCTGCTTAATACAGATTGCTTCATCTAAAGTATGTTTAGATGTTGCTAATAAAATCAGTGATAACAATGAGACTGGGTTAATCACAGCAGCACGGTTAATGTTCTCTAAAATGGCGTGCGCAGAACTGTTGATTGCATTTGAGACTTCTTGCGGAATTGGATCGTCATTTTTTTCTATTTTGATATTTTCAGCATTGTGTTGCTTTAACATATCATCTAAGAAAACGGGTTCACCAAAGTTCAAATGGACTTTACCGAAGATGCGTTCAATCTTACGTAGAGTCTTCATAATGCCAAGAATAGATTCGCCTTCTTTCGGCTTACCATTCATTTCACCCACATACGTTGCACCTTCCATCAAGCGTTCATAACCAATGTATGTTGGTAAGAATACAATTGGCTTGGCTGGATTACGCAAATGGCTGTGTACGGTCATTGCAAGCATGCCAGTTTTTGGCGGAAGCAAGCGACCTGTACGTGAACGGCCACCTTCAATAAAGTATTCCAAAGGTGTGTTACGTGACAAAATGCTATACAAATATTCTTTAAATACCGTGGTGTATAAGCCATTACCGCGGAAACTACGGCGAATAAAGAATGCACCGCCACCACGTAAGATTTGACCCACAAAAGGCATGTTAAGGTTATCACCTGCAGCGATGTACGGCACCATCAAGCCACGTTTATAAATCACATATGATAAGAGTAAGTAATCGATATGGCTGCGGTGACAAGGGGTGTAAACAATTTCATAGTCTTTAGCCAGTTCACGCACAGTGCTGAAGTTATGCACTTCAACACCGTCATAGAGCTGCGTCCACAGACGCGTTAAAGCTAAATCTGCAAAACGAACTGTAGAAGCTGAATAGTCAGATACGATTTCATTTAAGTAGCCAATTGCACGGCGTTCTGCTTCGACCATGCTAATTTTGCTGCGAATGCTTTCACGACGAATGGCATCTTGCACATCAGAGGATTTAATCAAGCCGTGCATGACATTACGACGGTCAGATAAATCAGGGCCAAGTACCACTTCACGTTGCGCATCTAAATAGTCATTTAAAGTGCTAATGATGTAGGTTGCAGGCGATAAGTTTGGATGTGTGGTTTTTGCATAGTCAATCAAACGACGTAAAGACTGTGGTTCATGAAATTCTAAATAAGATTGTCGACCATGCAGACCAATATTCACCAACTGCTTAACTTTGCTTGGGGTAGACCAAGTATCGGTAAAGAGTAGTTTGAACCATGAGTCTTCTTTGTCTGGCTCGCGGCCCCAAAGTACGGTCACAGGAATGAGTTCAATATCCAATTCTGGATCTTTGTCCAGTACATCAATCAAACGCAGCAAACGAGGTGGGAATGCATGTGGAGGTGGGTTTAACAGATTGTCTTCATCATGATGTTGTAAAAACACCACAGACGCTTTTTCTGTATGTGATCCGGTCACCAACGGGTCAAGTGCAGGATGTAGTTTTAATCGACGAGTTTCACCATCAACGATCAAAGCATTACTGCGAGAGTGATTTTGTAGAACGTAACAGCTAATTTTTTTTGTCTGTACGTCGGCATTTGCATCGGGTTCTGTCACTACAGGTTCAACGGGAACTTCGCCTAAAACATGCGGTGTTACCACGAGGTCAAGCAGTTTACTTGAAAGCTTCCGATACATTTGACCAAAGCCGCTCTTGGACATACACACTCCTACTTTTAATGACCAAAACCACAGAAATTCTGAGGGGTATCTATTTGCGTAATTGTAATAAAAAACAGTATGTCATTTTCTGACAATTTGCATGGATATTGTAAGATTTTATCGTTAAAAAACGTATTTTTAGCAGATAAATTACATCATCTATGTGACACAGCAGTCAGTCAATCTTTAGGGTTTTAGTCAGATTTTATGGCAAAATGAAGCAAAATGGAAAACATCCACAGATTTTGCCGACTTAGGTAATTCCGAATTATAGATAGGTTTGTTATGAATGCCTTAACACAAGAGTTGGTTGATTTACTCAGCCTTGAAAAACTGGAAGAAAATATATTTCGTGGGCAAAGCCGTAATTTGGTTGGCAAGCGTGTTTTTGGTGGACAGGTATTAGGTCAGGCTTTACGTGCCGCATCTTACACCACAGATCGTCCGGCACATTCTCTACATGCCTATTTCCTTTTTGGTGGTGATATTAACGCGCCGATCATTTATGAAGTGGATCGGATTCGTGACGGTCGTAGTTTTGTGAGTCGCCAAGTTCGCGCGATTCAACATGGAAAAACAATTTTCATGTGTATGGTGTCTTTTGCTGACTATGAAGCGGGCTTAAGCTACCAAATTTCTGAACCTGAATATCCTGCGGTGGATCAGCTCAAAAATGAGGCTGAACTGAAAAAAATGATGGTGGAATTTGTGCCGGAAAATGTGCGTGCCAGCTTCATGCGTGACCGCCATGTTGAGATTCGTCCTATTAATCCAAGCAATCCGTACCAACCACAGCCAGAAGCGCCAAGCTATGCACATTATTTGCGTACACATGATGCGATTGCACCCGAAGTGGACGAGATTTCTTTACACCAAGCAATTGCAGCATTCTATTCAGACTTTACCTTGATGACGACAGCTTTACGCCCACATGGTTTAAGTTACCTGTCACCAAGTTTGCAGTGTGCCAGCATTGATCATGCAATGTATTTCCATAAACCATTCCGTGTAGATGACTGGATGTTATATGACATGGATGCAACAGTAAGTGCGAGTTCACGCGGTTTGAACTTTGGCCGGATGTGGCAAAATGGTGAATTGGTATGTAGCACGACGCAAGAAGGTTTGATTCGCTTACGTGAAATAGAAACCCAATAATCTAATATGTGTATCAAAAAGCCGAATCTTGTGATTCGGCTTTTTTACTTTTATATGCTTAGTGGCAATGTGGAAGCTCTGAAGGGGAATGTTTATGGCAACCTTGTTTGGTGCTTGTGCCTGAAGAGTGTGCATAAACTGTAGAGATGCTACAAATAAGTGCAGAAAGTAATAAAATTCTTTTCATAAGTGTACCGTTTTGACCCATTGTTAAAATTTATATGCACTGAACTAGCACGATGCATGCCACATCAAATAAATACATCTAAAATGCTGCTGAGCCTTTGCAGCATTATTGCAGAGTATGTGACAAAAAATTCCTCGATTCTCTATAGTCTGCATGGCATAGTGCCTACACAGAAATCATGATAAAAGCATGCAGAATGAGCTTAAATACACAGATTTTATTGGCTGCAATATTAGGTGTAGCTTTTGGTTTTATTTTAAACCTATTTCCTGAAACCCAATTTTTGAGTGCCAGTCTCTATGGGCTGGGTATTGCCAGCAGTATTTTTATTGGCTTGCTGAAAATGCTTTTAGTGCCACTGATCTTCAGTTCGATTGTGGTGGGCGTGTCTAACCTACAAGCGGGTGGTCAACTGAGCCGCACATGGAAAATCACCTTGGCTTGCTGCGTGACCACCACGACCTTAGCACTGATCTTGGGGCTTGCTTGCGCACATCTGTTTAAAGTGGGGCAGGGTGTGGACATTGTGATGTTCCAGGATGCAATGAATCAACACCAAACGCCAGATACATTGACTCCAGGTTCGTTCTTTACCAATTTTATTCAAAATACCTTAATCAATCCGTTTAAAGCTTTTAGTGAAGGCAATGTGTTGGCTGTGGTTGTGTTTTCGCTGTTTTTGGGTGTGGCCTTGGTCAAGGGTGGTGAGAAGTTTCGTAGTGTGCGCAAGTTAAGCCAACAGTTTTTTGACATCATGATGATGATGATTGGCTGGGTAATGAAACTTGCGCCAATTGGTATTTTTGCTTTGCTGGCAAAATTAATTGCCACTGAAGACATTTCTGTGCTGAGCCGTTTAGCGGAATTTGCAGCCGTTGTCACTGGGACGACCATTTTTCATGGTGTCGTGGTATTGCCTTTATTGTTGTGGATTTTTGGCAAAATGAATCCAATCACCTTTTTTAAAGGGACACGTGCAGCACTGATTACTGCCTTTGCTACCAGTTCAAGTTCGGCAACGATGCCTTTGTCCATGAAGTGTGCACAGGAAAATTTGGGTGTGCGCCCACAAACTGCGGGTTTTGTCATTCCTTTAGGAACACAACTGAACATGGATGGCACTGCATTGTATGAAGCTGCTGCCGCTTTATTTATTGCGAACTTAATGGGCTTGGACTTAACACTCGGGCAACAGCTTATCGTCTGTGCAACAGCGATGATTGCTTCTTTAGGTGCACCGGGTATTCCAAGTGCAGGGATGGTCACCATGATTATGGTTTTGCAATCGGTGGGCTTGCCGGCAGAAGCGATTGCAATTTTACTCCCGATTGACCGTCTATTAGATACGGTTCGGACAGTGGTGAATGTTCAAGGTGATATGATGATTAGTGTTGTTGTTGATCGTCATACGCGTGATCTAGACATGCCTATTCATTCAAATTAAATCTGGGTTATACGCAATTTCCCATAAATGACCATCTAAATCCTGAAAATAACCTGCATAGCCACCGTAAAAAGTGGTCTGTGCGGGTTTAACGATCCTTGCACCTGCATTTTCAGCTTGACGCATGACTTGATCGACCATGGACTTACTTTCTACATTATGTGCAAGAGACATTTGGGTTGGACAAAACTGGTTAGCGGCTAAGCCAGTGTCTCTGCTTAAGCTTTGCTGTGGCCAAAGTGCAAGTTTCAAGTTGTTTTGCAAATCAAAGAACGCGACGGCACAATTTTCATATTCAGTGCCTATAATCCCTGCGCTATTTAAACCCAAGCCTTGGTGATAAAACTCAAAAGATACTTGAAGATCCTGAACGGCCAAGGTAATCATGGTGATATGTGGCTGCATTCAACGTTCCTTTTTATTGTTATGAGTCGTGCTGTAGAGTATAAGCTTAAACCTTTTCGTAGATAGACAAACAAAAAAATGTATCAAGTTTGGTCGTATTAACTCACTTAAAAAAAAGCAGGAGTGAACTCCTGCTTTGATCGGTGGAAATTTTTAGTTTAAGTCTAGGCCACTTTAAGCGTTGCGCGTTTTGCCGCAGGCGATTGATCTAGATAGGCAATTGCATCTTCAGTTTTAGCCTCATGTACCGGATCATACCAAGGCATTAAATAGCCCAATTGTTGTGAAACCAACCAAAATGGATGTGGGAGTAGGCGATTGTCTTTTTGTGCAATACGCGCCCATTCACGCCAAATCCAAGGTTTATATGCAGCAGGTTGAATAGACGCATAGCGTGGGTCTTGTTTCATGATATGTGCTGCGCCATCGACCCATAGACCAAGTACTGCTGCAATCACAATCACACTTTGATAATAACGTGAAATATAACCACCGCCGAGATGACGATATAAATCGAATGCAACTGTACGATGTTCAATTTCTTCGGCACCATGCCATTTCACTAAATCGAGCATGTTGGCATCTGCGCCCAAACGTTCCCATTCTTTATTGTAAAGGGCATATTTACCCAAGACACAAGTCATGTGTTCAACGGTTGCCACAATGCCGAGGCGGAAAAGATCCCATTGATGATCAAGCGCTTTTGGCACATTGAAACCTAAAGGCTGATCGGCCAGTAATTTTCCAAAGAGAAAATCCATCACATCTAAGTTGCGTTGAATGCTGATATTGCGCTGGGATAAATATTCTTTATTTGCCGAATTATGTGCTTGAGCGTGCATGGCTTCTTGGCGAATGAATGCTTAAACATCATCTTTTAATTTTTGGTCAGTAATTTGTGGAAGGACTTTGTTGTAAAGACGGCAGAACCAAAACTCGCCCGCAGGTAAGATCATATTAATTTCATTAATGAAGTAGCTAACGAAAGGTTGATTGGGAACCCAATCGACTTGCGTGTCCTGCCATTCAAACTTCACTTTACGTGGCTTAATTTTATATTCAATTGATGAGCCTATTTTTGAATTTCTAAGGCGGGAGAGTAATTTCATGGGCTGTCCTTATTTTTATGTGATGTCGTACACATCCAATAAGTTCAGTATCCAAAAAAAATCCTGCATTGTGATTAGCAATACAGGACATTTCATTATCATCATATGATGGATTTTGTCAGACAATCAATCCAATCAGTGAGTTTGATGGTTTATTTAGTCAGCTTTGGGCTGTTGTTCTGTTGAATGATCTTGCGTGGCAGCATCAACTTCTACCTCATTAATGTCTGCTAAATCATCATGATCTACACTGTCATCTAAGCCGTCTTCAATATCATCTTCAGAAGCTTCAGGAATGCTGTCGAGATCAAATTCAGTAGACTGCTCAAGTGTAAAGTTAAGACGACCAGCCATGACACTGGCTAATTCTTGTAGGCCTTCTTTATTTAACGATGAGAACAACTGAATAGAGAAGCTCAGCTTCATTTTTTTCAATTCAGCTTTAACTTCTTGTAGTGCTTTCGATGCAGGGCCACGATTCAGTTTGTCGGACTTGGTTAATAGCACATGCACGAATAATTTACGTGAATAAGCCCATTCCAACATCATCACGTCAAAGTGTTGCAGCGGATGGCGAATATCCATCAAAAGCACAAGACCTTGCAAGCTTTGACGGTGAATTAAATAGTTTTCGAGTTCTTTTTGCCAAACGATTTTCATTGCTTCAGGTACAGCAGCATAGCCATAACCAGGTAAATCCACCAAACGCTGGTCAGGATTACCTAAGCTGAAGAAGTTAATCATTTGCGTGCGACCTGGTTTTTTAGATGCACGAGCCAACTGTTTTTGATTAGTTAGTGCATTAATTGCACTTGATTTGCCTGCGTTTGAGCGGCCAGCAAAGGCAATTTCATAACCTGTATCTTCCACACAAAGATTTAGTTTTGGCGCACTCATGAGGAATTCGGCTTTGCGTAACCAGTTGAGTGAGCGAACAGCATATTCAGTAACAGCAGAATCTACTTTCTTTTCATAAGTAATCTTTTGCTTTGGCGCATTGGCCGTTTTACTGTTTCGTGATTTTCCTCTGTGCTGATGCATAACCCAACTTCAATAACTAATTTACAAGCACGTATTATAAAGGAAGTCGGGCAGGCAAGCGAATTTTGTCGTGGATAATCTAGAATTACAGATTAATCATTTGGATAGGGGAATGAGTGGTAAATTTAGATTGACCTGTGGGTTGGATCACATCGGCAAGTGTGTGCTGATCTAAGCGTTGATAAAATTGCTCCAAAGCCTGATCAAGAATACCTTTTAAGCCACACTGATTACGTAATACGCATGGGGGTTCGTTACACTCAACAATTTGTTGATCACCCTGCAATATGCGTACAATTTGTCCGAGTCGCATGTCTAGGACTTGCGGGTTGAGTCGCAGGCCGCCACCTTTCCCGCGTGTGGTAATCAGCCACTCGTGTTTCGCCATAAAATGAACGATTTTCACTAAGTGATTACGCGAGACCTGTAAATCTTCTGCTATTTCTGCAATGTTGTACGGTTGCTCGCGTGGGCGGGCAATATACAGCAGAATCCGCAAAGCATAATCTGTGAATTTATTGAGCTGCATGAGGGTACTGATCGTTGATAAGCAAAAAAACAAAGGGCTAGTCTAGCATAACCTGACTAACCCTCTCTATTTTATGCCGATGACATGGGTTAGTGATGAACACCACCTGTGCCAAAAGCTTCACTGTGAATATTTTCGGCAGGAACACCACGGGCAATTAGGGCTTTTTGTTGTTCAGCCATAAATGGCATTGGGCCGCATAAGTAGTAGTCTGCTTGTACTGGTAGAATCGCGCTATCAATGGTACTCAAATCAAGGCGACCCTTCGCATCATAATCTTGACCTAAAACATCGCTTTGATGTGGGAACTCGTACGCAGTAAAGGTACTTAAGCGTGGGTATTTGGCCTTTAAGTCATGAATGTGCTGTTTCATGGCATGCACTTGTTTGCTGCGGCAGGCGTGTACAAAAGTCACAGGTTCTGGCATATCTAAAGTCACCAACTGATTCAGCATCGCCACCATTGGCGTGAGGCCTACACCACCACTAATGAATACATTGCGTTTGTTTGGGTCAATCAGGTAGAAGTTACCTGTTGGTGCAGATACTTCAATTTCAGCACCTTCGGCTAAACCATGCAGGGTATTTGACACCCAGCCTCCTGCCAAATCACCTTTTTCATCTTCGCGTTTGACCGAGATACGTAAATAGTCAGCTTGAGGGCTAGTTGAAAGGGTATATTGGCGAGGTTGTTTTAGACCAAGTTCCTCAACAAATACACGTACTGAAATGTACTGACCTGCTTCATATTTTGGTAAATCACCACCGTCCACAGGGGCAAGATAGAAAGAAGTGATTTCATCGCTTTCAACCACTTTTTTCGCAATTTTAAAGTTGCGCCAGCCTAACCAGCTCCCTTTGGTTTGTTGATGTTGCTCATAAATCGCTTTTTCAGTGCTAATGAATAAATCAGCCAATTGACCATACGCTGTAGCCCAAGCATCAATCAATGGATCTTCCATTGAAATACTTAAAACTTCACTAATCGAATGGAGGAGGTTTTCACCAACAATGTTGTAGTCAGGTGCTTGAATATTCAAGCTGACATGTTTGTGGGCAATCAGCTCAACCACAGGAAGCAATACAGAAGGATCTTCAATGTTTTCTGCATAGGCCAACACAGCACCCGCCAAAGCTTGGGCTTGAGCACCACTGCGTTGATGCCCCATATTAAAGGTTTCTTTTAAATTAGGATTGTTGCCTAACATGCGGTTATAAAAATAACCTGTAAGTGCGACACCATTTTCACGAAGGACAGGAACAGTTGCTTTTACAAGGTCAATTTGCTGCGGAGTCATGTTTGATCTCTCTTGGCTATCATTTATAAGATGTATTTAAAATACATCTTATAAAATGTATTTACAATACATGTTTTAAATAAAACCATAAAAAAATTATGGGATATTAAAATATCCCATAATTCTGTTTGCTTTAATCGAATGAGTTAATTATCGAAGTCTTATTTTCTGCCAAACAGTGAGCCAAGTAGTCCACGAACAATTTTCTGACCCGTTGAGCCACCGAGGCTGCGAGCTGCACTTTTGGCAAATGTGCCTACGGTGTCCTGAATCAATTTTTCACGTTGCTTTGCAGAGCGCTCAGCTTCTTTTTGTTGCTCGCGCGCAATACGTTCTTGTTCTCGTGCTTGCTGTTTAGCGAGTGCCTCAGCTTCTTTGGCTTGTTGTTTGGCTAGAGCTTCTTGTTCTTTTGCTTGCGCTTTATCGACTTCGGCTTGTGCTGCTTGTTGTTGGCGTTGTTGTACTTTGTTTTGTAATTTTTCAAAGGCACTTTCACGGTCTGCTTCTGTGTCGTATACACCCGAGACAATGCTGCTTGCCATCAGTGTTTTACGCTCATCGACACTGATTGGACTAAATGAGGAGTAGGGTGGCATCACCCAAGCACGTTCTACAATTTGTGGAGTACCTTGCTCATCTAGACAGCTAATCAGCGCTTCACCGACAGCCAGTTCCGTAATCACCTGATCGACTTTAAACTCAGGATTGGCACGGAAAGTATCTGCGGCAGTTTTGACAGCTTTTTGATCTTTAGGGGTGAAAGCACGTAAGGCATGTTGTACACGGTTACCTAGTTGACCAAGAACACTTTCTGGCAAATCGAGCGGGTTTTGCGTGACAAAATAAATACCCACGCCTTTAGAGCGTATTAGACGCACCACTTGCTCAATTTTTTCTTGCAATGCAGGGCTGGCGTTATCAAACAATAAATGTGCTTCATCAAAGAAGAACACCAGTTTAGGTTTGTCCATATCACCGACTTCAGGTAATTGTTCAAACAACTCTGACAGCATCCAAAGTAAGAAAGTCGCATAGAGTTTTGGTGTGTTCATTAATTTGTCAGCAGCTAATAAATTAATATTGCCGCGGCCCTGAGCATCCGTTTGGATAAAGTCCATGATGTCGAGCGCGGGTTCACCAAAGAACTTGTCACCGCCTTGATCTGCTAGGGCAAGCAAATTACGTTGAATTGCCCCTAAACTTGCAGGTGAAAGATTACCGTAATCATTTTTAAACTCAGCTGCATGTTCAGATACATAGCTGATCATGGCTTTGAGGTCTTTAAAATCCAGTAATAACATGCCTTGATCATCCGCAATGCGGAAGACGGCTGACAGCACACCTTCTTGTGTGTCATTTAAATTTAAAATACGCGCCAATAGCAGTGGGCCAATTTCAGATATTGTGGTACGAATGGGATGACCTTGTTCTCCGAATAAATCCCAAAACACCACTGGCGAAGCTGCAAATGGAATTGAATCAATATGCAAGCTTTGAATGCGTGCATCAAATTTAGGGTTACTTTCACCTGCTTTTGCTAGACTGGAAACATCGCCTTTGGCATCAGCTAAAAATACAGGTACGCCAATTCTAGAAAAATTTTCTGCCAACACTTTGAGGGTGACAGTTTTACCTGTCCCTGTTGCACCGGCAATTAAGCCGTGACGATTGGCAAATTGTGAATGTAAGACCACATCTTGTGTGGTGTCTTGCGTTTTCTTCGCAATAACAATTGGTGTACCCATAGATTGTCCTGTAATTATTCGAATTGCTGTTTATTTAAGTGTTGTAGTGCGTTTTCTATATCTTGGATTAAATCTGCAGGATGTTCTAGTCCTATACAGAAGCGAACCAATAATCCTGTTTTGATATGTGAATGTTCAAGCACACGCATCTCTTTTAAGTTATATAACATGACTAAACTGACTGGGCCACCCCAACTAAAGCCAAGTTTAAAGAGTGTTAATGCATCACAGAAAGTACGAATATCTTCAAGTGTGTATTTAGGATCAAACACCACACTGACTAAACCTGCACTATGTTGCTCTGTGCAGATTTCTTTCCAATAGTTGTGACCCGAGGATTGTTCGTCAGCAGGATGTAAGACTTGTACAAATTGCTTTTGTTGTTTCAGCCAATCAAGTAGCTGTAGTGCACTACGTGATTGATGCTCATAGCGGAGACGCATCGATGAAAGGCTGCGTTGTACTTGAGCGGCATCGTCGCCAGAAATACTAATCCCTTGAATGGCATGGGCACGGAATAATTGATGATGTAGCTTTTTATCTCGCGTGACAACAGAGCCCATAAGAATATCGCCACCACCACTTGGGTATTTAGTTAGTGCATGCACAGTAATATCAACACTTAAGTGCTCTGTACTAAAATCAAATGCATTAAAGGCAATACCTGCACCCCAAGTATTATCTAAAGCAGTCAACACATTGTGCGCTTGCGCTTTTTTAACCAAGCCAACTAAATTTGGAAATTCAAGCGTGACCGAACCTGCGGCTTCTAACCAAATGAGTTTTGTCTTATTGCTTGGAGCGAAGCTATCAACATCTATAGGGTTGTAAACTTTAACCATGACACCGTAGCGTTTTTCTAGATTGCGCAAATGTTCCATGTTTGGGCCATAGATATTGTCTGCCACCCAAACTTCATCACCGTGATTTAAAAAGCATGCATTGACAAGGTTAATTGCAGACAGACCACTTGGTGCAAGTAAGTGGTGTAGGCCACCTTCAATTTGCGCAATGTTATCACCTAAAGTAAATGTGGTTGGTGTGCCATGCGTACCATAGCTATAGTCATAGTCATCGGTCCAATGGCGATTAAATAGGGCATTGGTATTTTCAAAAATAATGGTCGATGCGCGATACAGGGGAGGTTGAACCGTTGAAACGTATTGAGGGGCTTTTCTTGGTGCATGAATTAATTCTGTTTGTGGATTTTTTTTCACGGCTCAACTCGAAAATAGTGCTGCATAGCAGTGTATCGTATTGGAATGTGTCTTAAATACGCAGATTTAAGATGAATTTGTATAAAGAGATACTTTATAACAAAAGTTGGCTTCATTTTTGCAAAACCTGAATCAGAGCAACAACAATAGGTTTGAGCGCATGAAGTCGCATTTAAAAGTACATTATTTTCAGCACATTGCTGGTGAAGGGTTCGGAAGTTGTCATGATTTTTTAAAACAGCAAAATGCGCAAATTAGCGCAACTGAATTTTTTGCCTTACCTATAGATCAGACCTTAGATCTTGAAGCACTCCCTCATGTTGAGGATGTGGATTTATTGATCATTATGGGAGGAACCATGAGTGTCAATGATGAGGCAAACTTTCCATGGTTAAAAATTGAAAAACGATGGTTAAGACGCTATTTGGCACTCGGTAAACCTGCCATTGGTTTGTGCCTTGGTGGTCAGCTTATTGCCAATGCGTTGGGTGGGGCGGTCAGTCGTAATCCGCAACAAGAATTGGGTTGGACGACTGTGCGTAAAGTGACAAATGTACCTCTAGAATGTTTTGAATTACCTGAAAACTTTAAAGTCATGCAGTGGCACAGCGAAACGTTTGAAATTCCACGCGGAGCAGTGTTGCTTGCAGAAAATGATGTTTGTCGTAATCAGATGTATCAAATAGGAAGTAATGTGTTGGGTTTTCAGTTTCACCCTGAAATAACCCCTGAAGTGCTCGATTTATTTTTAGAAAATGATGAAGAAGTTGCAATTTTTACAGGCAATCATGTGCAACCAGTAAATGAATTGCGTAAAAGTGCGAAAAGTAAATTTATTCAAGGAAATCAAATACTAAACCAAGCAATAGAGTATGTGTTAAGAAAAACCGCTTGCTGATTAAAAGTTAAGCGATTGATCTTGCATAAAAAATGAAAAATATAAGAAAAACAGCAAAAGAGATTTGCTTATGCAATAAACAATAGCTATAATGAGCGACCCTTTAATGAAAGGGGGTTAGCTACGAATAAAGTAGTTAACATCGTGACAGTCGCGGCATCGATCGTGACCTTAGTGATATTTCACTGCTCTTGACACTTGCCTCTTTAAAGTGGGGTGAGATGCGTCAAGGGTGATTCTTTATATATTTGGCTTGGAGTTAACTGGTATGTCTAACCAGAGAATTCGTATCCGTCTTAAGTCTTTTGATCACCGTTTAATTGATCAATCAGCTCAAGAAATCGTAGAAACAGCAAAACGTACTGGCGCACAAGTTTGTGGTCCAATTCCGATGCCTACACGTATCGAACGTTTTAACGTTTTAACATCACCACACGTTAACAAAGATGCGCGTGACCAATACGAGATCCGCACTTACAAACGTTTGATCGACATCGTTCAACCTACAGATAAAACTGTTGATGCATTGATGAAGTTAGATCTTGCAGCTGGTGTTGATGTTCAGATCGCTTTGGGTTAAGGCTTTCGGTTAATTAACGCTCTAAGTTAATTAGGCCGCTTTTTTAGAGGTTTATGCACATGGCTATTGGTTTAGTCGGTCGCAAGTGCGGTATGACACGTATCTTTACAGATGCTGGTGTTTCTGTACCTGTAACAGTGATTGAGGTTGATCCTAACCGCATCACACAAATCAAAACGCTTGAAACTGATGGTTATCAAGCGATTCAAATCACTACTGGTGAACGTCGCGAATCTCGCGTAACTAACGCTCAGAAAGGTCACTTCGCTAAAGCGGGTGTTGCTGCTGGTCGTCTAGTTCAAGAATTCCGCGCTACAGAAGCTGATCTTGAAGGTCGTGAAATTGGTGGCACTCTTACTGTTGAGTTGTTCACAGTTGGTCAAATCGTTGACGTAACTGGTACTTCTAAAGGTAAAGGTTTCCAAGGTGGTGTTAAGCGTTGGAACTTCCGTACGCAAGACGCAACTCACGGTAACTCACTTTCTCACCGTGTTTTAGGTTCTACTGGTCAAAACCAGACTCCTGGTCGCGTATTCAAAGGCAAAAAAATGGCTGGCCATTTAGGTGCTGAACGCGTAACTACACAGGGTCTTGAAATTGTATCTATCGACACAGAGCGTTCAGTTCTTGTTGTTAAAGGTGCGGTTCCTGGTGCTACTGGTGGCGACGTTATCGTTCGCCCTACGATCAAGGCCTGAGGGGAAATATTGTGAATTTAAATACTGTTTCCGGCTCTGCTGTTGAATTATCTGAAGTTGCTTTCGGTCGTGACTTTAATGAAGCTCTTGTACACCAAGTTGTTACAGCTTACTTAGCTGGTGGTCGTCAAGGTTCGAAAGCTCAGAAATCTCGTGCTGACGTATCTGGTGGTGGTAAAAAACCATTCCGTCAAAAAGGTACTGGTCGCGCGCGCGCTGGTTCTATTCGTAGCCCTATCTGGGTTGGCGGTGGTAAAACTTTTGCTGCTCGTCCACAAGATTGGTCTCAAAAAGTAAACCGTAAAATGTATCGCGGTGCTATGCAATGCATCCTAGCTGAACTTGTTCGTCAAGATCGTCTAGTTTTGGTTGAAGAGTTTGCTGTTGCTGCTCCAAAAACTAAAGAATTGCTTGCAAAACTTAACGACTTGAATGCTACTCGTGCATTGATCGTTACAGATGCTGTTGATGAGAACTTGTATCTTGCTGCTCGCAACATTCCACACGTTGATGTGGTTGATGCTACTGCAATCGATCCTGTTAGCTTGATCGCGTTCGATAAAGTTGTTATGTCTGTTGCTGCTGCTAAGAAAATTGAGGTAGAACTCGGATGAACAACGAACGTATCTATCAAGTCCTACAAGGACCTGTATTCTCAGAAAAAGCACAAGTTTTAGGCGAAACTGCTGGTGTTCAAGTTTTCAAAGTTGCTTTAAGCGCTAACAAACTTGAAATCAAAAAAGCTGTTGAGCAACTATTTGGTGTGGAAGTTGTTAAAGTTAACACGACTATCACTAAAGGTAAGACTAAACGCTTTGGTAAAACATTAGGACGTCGTTCTGATGTTAAAAAAGCATACGTCACCCTGAAAGCTGGCCAAGATGTTGAAATGGCTGACTTGGGCGATACCGCTGAAAACGCAGCGGAATAAGGACGAAAATTATGCCGATTCAAAAATGTAAGCCAACGTCTCCAGGACGTCGCTTTGTAGAGAAAGTGGTTCACGATCACCTTCACAAAGGCGCACCGTACTCTCCGTTGGTTGAAGCTAAAAAACGTACTGGCGGCCGTAACAACAATGGTCACATTACGACTCGTCACGTTGGTGGTGGTCATAAACAGCACTACCGTATCGTTGACTTCAAACGTAACAAAGACAGCATCCCAGCTGTAGTTGAGCGTATTGAATACGATCCTAACCGTACAGCTCATATTGCTTTATTGAAATATGCTGACGGTGAACGTCGCTATATTATTGCACCTAAAGGCCTTCGCGCTGGTGATCAAGTACAATCTGGTAACGATGCTCCAATCCGTCCAGGTAACTGCTTGCCACTTCGCAACATGCCAATCGGTTCTACTCTTCACAACATCGAGCTTAAAATCGGTAAAGGCGCACAATTAGTACGTTCTGCTGGTACTTCTGCTCAATTGTTGGGTCGTGACGGTTCTTACGCAATCATTCGTCTACGTTCAGGCGAAATGCGTAAAGTTCACGTTGAATGCCGTGCAGTTCTTGGTGAAGTTTCTAACCAAGAAAGCAACCTTCGTTCATTGGGTAAAGCTGGTGCATCTCGCTGGCGTGGCGTTCGTCCTACCGTTCGTGGTATGGCGATGAACCCAGTAGACCATCCACACGGTGGTGGTGAAGGACGTAACAAAGGTATTCAACCTGTAAGTCCATGGGGTCAAAAAGCTAAAGGGTACAAAACACGTACCAACAAGCGTACGACTAAGATGATCATTCGCGACCGTCGCGTTAAGTAACAAGTAAAGGAATCTGACAATGCCTCGTTCTCTGAAAAAAGGCCCATTCGTCGATGCGCACTTGTTCGCTAAGGTTGAAGCGGCTATCGCGGCTAATAACCGTAAGCCGATCAAAACTTGGTCGCGTCGTTCGATGATCCTCCCGGATTTTGTTGGTCTAACAATTTCTGTACACAATGGTCGTAACCATGTTCCAGTGATCGTATCTGAACACATGGTTGGTCATAAACTCGGTGAATTCGCGCCAACTCGTACCTATCGTGGTCACGGTGTTGACAAGAAATCTAAACGTTAAGGTGCGATGATGGAAGTTACTGCTAAATTACGCGGTGCCGCTATCTCGGCACAAAAAACTCGTTTGGTTGCAGATTTAATCCGTGGCAAATCAGTTGCTCACGCTTTAAATATCTTGAACTTCAGCAACAAAAAAGCTGCAGTTTTAGTGAAAAAAGCATTGGAATCTGCGATTGCAAACGCTGAACATAATAACAGTTTAGATGTAGACGACCTTAAAGTTTCTACGATCTACGTTGATGAAGGCACTAGCCTTAAACGTATTTTGCCACGTGCTAAAGGCCGTGCGGATCGTATTACTAAGCGTACTTGTCACATTACCGTTAAGGTAGGGGTTTGATATGGGTCAGAAGGTTCATCCAATCGGTATCCGCCTAGGTGTTGTGAAACGTCATAACGCTAACTGGTACGCGAATCCGAAACAATATGCTGAATACTTGCTTAAAGATTTGCAAGTTCGTGAGTTTTTAACTAAAAAACTTAAGAACGCAATGGTAAGCAATATTCTTATCGAACGTCCTACAGGCGCTGCTAAAATTACAATTAGCACTGCTCGTCCAGGTATCGTAATCGGTAAAAAAGGCGAAGACATTGAGAAATTACAGCGCGAATTAACATCTATTATGGGTGTTCCTGCGCAAGTAAGCATCAACGAAATCGATCGCCCAGACTTAGACGCTCGTCTAGTTGCTGAAGCAATTGCTTCTCAATTAGAAAAACGTGTTATGTTCCGTCGTGCTATGAAGCGTGCGGTACAAAACTCTATGCGTGCTGGTGCTAAAGGTATCAAAGTTGAAGTTTCTGGCCGTTTAGGCGGTGCTGAAATTGCGCGTACTGAGTGGTATCGTGAAGGTCGTGTACCTCTACATACACTTCGTGCTGACATCGACTACTCTTCTGTTCGTGCTGAAACTACATACGGTACGATCGGCGTTAAAGTATGGGTATTCCGTGGCGAGATCTTGGGTGGCATGAAACAAGTCATGAACCCGGCTCCTGCTGAAGAACGTCCAGCTAAACGCGGTCGCGGTCGTGGTGAAGGTCAAGAGCGTCGTGGTCGTCGCAATGATCGTTCTGCTGAAAAAGGAGAATAATCCATGTTGCAACCTAAACGTACTAAATTCCGTAAAGTGCAGAAAGGCCGTAATACTGGTCTAGCTCACCGCGGTAGCTCTGTATCTTTTGGTACTATTGCACTTAAATCAATTGAACGTGGTCAAATGACTGCACGTCAAATTGAGGCAGCGCGTCGTACAATTAGCCGTCGTATTAAACGTGGTGGTAAAATCTTTATCCGTGTTTTCCCAGACAAACCAATTACTGAAAAACCATTAGAAGTTCGTATGGGTAAAGGTAAAGGTTCTGTGGAATACTGGGTTTGCCAAATCAAACCAGGTAAAGTCTTGTACGAAATTGATGGTGTTAACGAAGAATTGGCTCGCGAAGCGTTCACGCTTGCTGCTGCTAAACTTCCGTTTAAAACCGCTATCGTGACTCGGACGGTAATGTAATGAAAACTAAAGATCTACGTGAAAAGTCGGTTGAAGAGTTGACAGCTTTGCTTGATGAGCAACAGCTTAACCAATTCCGTCTTCGTATGGCGAAAGCAACTGGTCAATTGGGTAAATCGCACGAAGTTGCGCTTACTCGTAAAACTATTGCTCGTATTAAGACACTCCTAACCGCAAAACAGGGGAACGGACAATGAGTGAACAAACAGTTCGCACGTTAACCGGTAAAGTTGTAAGTGACAAGATGGACAAGTCTATCGTTGTACTTATTGAACGCCGCGTTCAACACCCGTTGTATGGCAAATCAATCCGCCGTTCAACTAAATTACACGCTCATGATGAGAGCAACACTGCTAAATTAGGCGATGTTGTAACAATCAAAGAAAGCCGCCCAATTTCTAAAACTAAGTCTTGGACTCTAGTTGAAGTAGTTGAAGCAGCTGCTGAGTAATTAACGTTCTTGTTGCATCATCGGTCAATTTCGAGTACTCTTTGAGCCTTTCGAAATTGCGACCGGTGATGCTCGGTTTTGGAGTAGGGCAATGATTCAAACCGAAAGTATGCTCGACGTAGCAGACAACAGTGGTGCTCGCCGCGTACAATGTATTAAAGTACTTGGTGGTTCACATCGTCGTTATGCTTCTGTTGGCGACATTATTAAAGTTACTGTAAAAGAAGCAATTCCACGTGGCCGTGTTAAAAAAGGTGACGTGATGAATGCTGTTGTTGTACGTACAAAATTCGGCATCCGTCGTCCAGACGGTTCAGTTATTCGTTTCGATGATAACGCAGCTGTTATTTTGAACACCAACAAAGCGCCGATTGCAACTCGTATTTTCGGACCAGTGACTCGTGAACTTCGTACTGAACAGTTCATGAAAATTATTTCATTGGCTCCTGAAGTTCTATAAGAGGCACTCATGGCTAAGATTAAAAAAGGCGATCAAGTAATTGTGATCGCAGGTAAAGAAAAAGGCAAACAAGGTACTGTTTTGTCTGTTTCTAATGACCGTGTTAAGGTTGAAGGCCTTAACTTGGTAACGAAGCATCAAAAGCCTAACCGAGCTACTGGCGCCGAAGGCGGCATCGTAACTCAAGAAGCTGAGCTTCATATCTCTAACGTGGCAATTTTTAATGCTACAACCCAAAAGGCTGACCGTGTTGGTTACCAAACGATTGAAGGCGTGAAAACTCGCGTATTCAAATCAAATGGTGAATCAGTGGCGGTAGCGAAGTAATAGGTTGACTAGGCAATGGCCAGACTTAAAACGCGTTACAACGACGAACTTAAGGCTCAATTAAAAGAAACATTGGGCGTTAAGAATGTGATGGATATTCCACGCATTACAAAAATCACCATCAACATGGGTGTTGGTGCTGCATCAGCTGACAAGAAATTGTTAGATGGCGCTCTTTCTGATATGCAAGCAATTGCTGGTCAAAAACCAGTACTTACTTTAGCTCGTAAATCTATCGCTGGTTTCAAAATCCGTGATGGTTGGCCGATTGGCTGTAAAGTTACTTTACGCGGCGAACGTATGTACGAATTCTTAGACCGTTTGATCTCTATCGCGATCCCTCGTATCCGTGACTTCCGTGGTTTCTCTGCGAAATCATTTGACGGTCGTGGTAACTACTCAATGGGTCTTAAGGAACAAATCATGTTCCCTGAAATCGATTTTGATAAGATTGATCGTATTCGTGGTATGGACATTACCATCACTACGACTGCTCGCACCGATGACGAAGGCCGTGCGCTTATGCGTGCATTCGGCTTCCCGTTCAAATAAGAGGTCGATATGGCTAAGAAAGGTATGATTAATCGCGAATTGAAACGCGAAGCTACTGTTGCTAAATACGCTGCGAAACGTGCTGAATTAAAAGCAATTATCGCAAACGTAAATGCATCAGACGAAGAACGTTTCGAAGCGATGATGAAATTTCAAGCATTACCACGTAATGCGTCTCCAGTACGTCTACGTAACCGTTGTGGTTTAACTGGTCGTCCTCATGGTTACTTCCGTAAGTTCGGTTTAAGCCGTAACAAATTACGTGAAACAGTAATGCAAGGTGATGTACCGGGCGTTGTTAAGGCAAGCTGGTAAGGAGCACTATAAATGAGTATGCAAGATACCGTTGCCGACATGCTAACACGTGTTCGTAACGCACAAATGGCTAAGAAACAAACTGTTTCTATGCCAAACTCAAAGTTGAAAGTTGCGATTGCTAACGTACTTCAACAAGAAGGTTATATCGCTGATGTAGCTGTTGCTGACAACGAAGGCAAAGCGACTTTAACGATTACTTTAAAATATTTCGAAGGCAAACCAGTTATCGAAACTGTGAAACGCGTAAGCCGCCCAGGTCTACGTCAATATCGCGGTAAAGATGCACTTCCTAGCGTTAAGCAAGGTTTAGGTGTTGCAATTGTTTCTACAAGCAAAGGCATCATGACTGATCGCGCTGCACGTGCTGCAGGCATCGGTGGTGAAGTTATTGCTTTTGTTTCTTAATAGGTGATTCCTCATGTCTCGTGTGGCTAAAGCCCCAGTAACTGTACCTAACGGTGTAACAGTTACTCAGAACGGCCGGCAGGTCGAAGTGAAAGGCACTAAAGGTACATTGTCTTTCAACCTGCATGCGCTGGTCGAGCTAAAACAGGAAGACGGTACATTAGTTGTTGCTCCTAAAGCTGAGTCGAAAGACGCTTGGATGCAAGCTGGTACTGCTCGCGCTGTTCTTAACAACCTTGTAAAAGGTGTTAGCGAAGGTTTCGAACGTAAGTTACAACTGATTGGTGTTGGTTATAAAGCTGCGGTTAAAGGTAATGTAATTAACCTTAACCTTGGTTTCTCACACCCAGTCGACTACAACCTTCCTGAAGGTGTAACTGCTGAAACTCCTACTGCAACTGAAATCGTTCTTAAATCTGCTGATAAAGCAGCTTTAGGTCAAGTTGCTGCGGAAATTCGTGGTTACCGTCCTCCTGAGCCTTATAAAGGTAAAGGTGTTCGTTATTCTGACGAAGTTGTACTTCGTAAAGAAGCTAAGAAGAAATAAGGCGCGAGGTTCTTATGAACGAAAAGAAACAATCCCGTTTGCGTCGTGCGAAAAGCACACGCTTGCACATCCGTGCGTTGGGTGCGACTCGTTTGTGTGTAAACCGCACTCCGCGTCACATCTATGCTCAAGTTATCTCTGCAGATGGTGGCAAAGTATTAGCGCAAGCTTCTACTTTAGACGCTACTCTACGTGCTGGTACTACTGGTAACGTTGAATCGGCTCAGAAAGTTGGTGCTTTAATCGCAGAACGTGCTAAAGCGGCTGGTGTAACTAAAGTTGCATTTGACCGTTCTGGTTTCAAATATCATGGTCGTATCAAAGCCTTGGCTGATGCTGCTCGTGAAAACGGCTTGGAGTTCTAATCATGGCTAAAGTTGAACAAAACGAAGGTCTTGTTGAAAAGCTGGTTGCCGTTGATCGTGTAGCCAAAGTTGTTAAGGGTGGTCGTATCTTCTCTTTCACAGCATTAACTGTGGTAGGTGATGGTAATGGTCGCGTAGGTTTTGGTCGTGGTAAAGCACGTGAAGTTCCAGCTGCTATTTCTAAAGCACTTGAAGCTGCTCGTCGTAACATGATCACTGTTGACCTTGTTGACGGTACTGTACAACACCCTATTAATGCTCGTCACGGTGCAAGCCGCGTTTACATGCAACCTGCTTCTGAAGGTACTGGTGTAATTGCTGGTGGCGCTATGCGTGCAGTTTTAGAAGCTGTAGGTGTACGTAACGTATTAACTAAGTGTTATGGTTCTACTAACGCTGCTAACGTAGTTAACGCAACTTTCAATGGTTTGCGTGATATGACTTCTCCTGAGAAGGTTGCTGCGAAACGTGGTCTTTCAGTAGCACAAATTCAAGGGTAATCAATCATGAAAACGATTAAAGTTACCCAGACTAAATCTTCTGCGCATCGCTTGAAAAATCACAAGCTTAGCCTTAAGGGTTTAGGTCTGCGTCGTATTGGTCATACTGTTGAAGTGCAAGATACGCCTTCTAACCGTGGTATGATCAACCAAGTTTACTATATGGTTAGTGTAGAGGAATAAGCCATGACTCTGCGTTTAAATACAATTGCACCTGCAGAAGGTGCTAAACGTGATAACCTTCGTCTAGGCCGTGGTATCGGTTCTGGCGTTGGTAAGACTGGTGGCCGTGGTGTCAAAGGTCAAAACTCACGTAAGAGCGGTGGTACTCGTCCGGGCTTTGAAGGCGGTCAAACAGCGTTATATCGTCGTTTACCAAAATTCGGCTTCACTAGCCAACTCGCTTTGAAAACTGCTGAAGTACGCTTATCTGAGCTTACTAAAGTTGAAGGTGATATCGTTTCACTTGAAACTTTAAAAGCGGCGAATGTTGTTCGTAAAGACATGATTCGTGCTCGTATCGTACTTTCTGGTGAAATTACTCGTGCATTCACTATCCAAGGTGTTGCATTGACTAAAGGCGCTAAAGCTGCTGTTGAAGCTGCTGGCGGTAAAGTCGAGGAGTAATCCCCAGTGTCTATGACTCCTAGTTCGACAGGTCATGTTAACATGATGAAAGGTCAACCATTTCATGTGAAATACCGTGAAATTATTCGCCGTATGATGTTCCTCATCGGGGCGTTGTTGGTTTTTCGACTGGGAGCTCATATTCCAGTACCGGGCATTAACAATGCCGCACTTGAAAACTTGTTTAATGCAAACTCAGGCACGATCCTGGGTTTGTTTAACATGTTCTCGGGTGGTGCATTAGAGCGTATGTCAATTCTTGCGCTCGGGATCATGCCGTACATTTCTGCTTCGATTATCGTGCAGTTAATGTCTACGGTTGTTCCTTCGCTGGAAGCTTTAAAGAAAGAAGGCGAGCAAGGTAAACGTAAGATTAATCAATATACGCGACAAGGCACATTGTTTCTTGCACTTGTGCAAGCGATTGGGATGTGTGCAGGTTTGATTAGCCAGAATATTACGCTGACTAGTGGACTTGCTTTTTACGTTCCAGCAGTAACTTCTTTGGTTGCTGGTACAATGTTCTTAATGTGGTTGGGTGAACAAATCACCGAGCGTGGGGTGGGGAATGGTATTTCCATGATCATCTTCGCTGGTATTGTTGCTGGCTTGCCGAACTTAGTTCTGCAATCTTTAACTTCTGTAGATAATGGTCAATCAAGCTTGATTGGTTTAGCAATTTTTGCGCTGTTATCTGTCGGTGTTCTTGCAGCAATTGTATTTATTGAGAAGGCGCAGCGTCGTATTCCAGTAAACTACGCCCAAAAACAACAAGGTCGTCGTGTATTTACTGCTCAGCAAAGCCATTTGCCATTAAAAATTAATATGGCGGGGGTGATTCCTGCAATTTTTGCTAGTTCATTACTTTTGTTCCCTGCGAGCTTAGGTCAATGGGTGGGTAGTGCAGATCCTGATGCTGGGATTATCAAACGTGGACTTCAAGATTTGGCGCTCATATTGTCGCCAGGTCAACCGATGTATCTGGTTTTATTCGGTGCTTTGATCATCTTCTTCTGTTATTTCTATACGGCGCTTGTATTTAGCCCGAAAGAAGTATCTGAGAATTTAAAGCGCAGTGGTGCATATGTTCCAGGGATTCGTCCTGGTGAGCAAACAGCACGTTATTTAGACCATATTCTCAATCGTTTGACTTTTATTGGCGCGATTTATATCACGATCATCTGTTTAATGCCGATGATCCTGCAAAGCTCTTTTGGTATTCCATTTAGCTTAGGCGGTACGTCTTTACTGATCGTAGTGGTTGTTGTGATGGACTTTATGGCTCAGCTTCAAGCTCATCTCACATCGCATCAATATGACAATCAATCGTTAATGCGTAAAACGACTGCTCATCCGAAAGGATAAGCGCACTTAGAGATTTCATTATGAAAGTTCAAGCTTCTGTAAAGAAAATTTGTGGTAGCTGTAAAGTTATCCGTCGTAATGGGGTTATTCGCGTAATTTGCAGCGCAGAACCTCGTCATAAGCAGCGTCAAGGTTAATCTGATCAAGACCTGTTGATTTCAGTAGGCTAATTAGGTTATTATCCGCCCCTCAAGATTTTGTCGGGCGGTTGATTATCTTAACTGCCTTTTTGGAGAAAATTGAATGGCTCGTATTGCCGGTGTAAACATTCCGGATAACAAGCATGCTGTTATCTCTCTAACGTATATCTTTGGTATTGGTCGCCACACTGCAAAAGCTATTTTAGCTGCTGTAGGTATTGCACCAACTACTAAGATTCGTGAACTAGATGACGCTCAGCTTGATGCGATTCGTGCAGAAATTACTAAGGTTCCGACCGAAGGTGATTTACGTCGCGAAATTTCCATGAACATTAAACGTTTAATGGATCTAGGCTGCTACCGCGGTCTTCGTCATCGTCGCAGCTTGCCTGTCCGCGGTCAACGCACCAAAACTAACGCACGTACCCGTAAAGGTCCGCGCAAACCAATTAAGAAATAAGATTTCTGGAAGCTAAAAGATGGCTAAAGATACTCGCACACGCAAGAAGGTCACTCGTACCGTCTCTGAAGGTGTTGCACACATTCACGCTTCTTTTAATAACACCATTGTGACTATTACCGATCGTCAAGGTAATGCACTGGCTTGGGCTACCTCTGGTGGACAAGGCTTCCGTGGATCACGTAAATCAACTCCGTTTGCTGCTCAGGTAGCTGCTGAAGTTGCTGGTAAAGCTGCTTTAGATTACGGTTTGAAAAACTTGGACGTCCTTGTAAAAGGTCCTGGTCCTGGTCGTGAGTCTGCGGTTCGTGCTTTAGGTGCAGTGGGTTATAAAATTAACAGCATTACCGATGTGACGCCAATTCCGCACAACGGTTGCCGTCCACCTAAAAAACGTCGCGTGTAAGGAGAAACATTCATGGCTCGTTATATTGGTCCAAAATGCAAACTCTCTCGCCGCGAAGGGACAGACCTGCAACTTAAATCAGGCGTTAAACCGTTTGATGTTAAGACAAAAAAACATGCTAAAGCTCCTGGCCAACATGGCGGGGCTCGTGGTAGCAAACAATCTGAGTACTCACTACAATTACGTGAAAAACAAAAAGTACGTCGTATGTACGGTGTTTTAGAACGTCAATTTAGTAATTACTATAAAGAAGCTGCTCGTGTTAAAGGCGCAACAGGTGAAAACTTGTTGAAACTTCTTGAAAGCCGCCTAGATAACGTTGTTTATCGCATGGGTTTTGGTTCTACACGTGCAGAAGCTCGTCAGCTTGTATCTCACCGTTCAATCACTTTAAATGGTCGTCGCGTTAACATCGCTTCTATCCAAGTTAAAGCGGGTGACGTGATTGCAGTTCACGAAGGTGCTAAACAACAATTGCGTATTAAAAACGCGGTTGAATTAGCGACTCAACGTGGCATTCCTGCTTGGATTGAGATTGATCATTCTAAACTTGAAGGTACGTTTAAAGCTGCACCAGATCGTTCTGATTTACCTGCTGAAATCAACGAAAGCTTGATTGTAGAATTGTATTCTAAATAATCCTTGAGGTAGCAATAATGACGCGTACTGCAAATGAGTTTCTAACTCCGCAAGCGATCAAGGTCGAAGCGGCAAGCGGGACCTCGGCAAAAGTTATTCTAGAACCATTAGAGCGTGGCTTTGGTCATACTCTTGGTAATGCTTTACGTCGTATCCTTTTGTCTTCTTTACCTGGCGCAGCCGTGGTTGAAGTTGAGATTGAAGGTGTCGAGCACGAGTACAGTACTTTGGAAGGCTTGCAGCAGGACATCGTCGAGCTCTTGCTGAACCTAAAAGGATTGTCTATTAAGCTGTTCGATCAAAATGAAGCTTATCTGACATTGGAAAAACAAGGTGCAGGCGACGTAACAGCCGCTGATCTTCGTTTACCGCACAATGTTGAAGTGGTTAACCCTGAACACTTGATCGGCACATTAAGTGCTTCAGGCTCATTAAAAATGCGCCTGAAAGTTGCTCAAGGTCGTGGTTATGAGACTTCTGATTCACGCTTCCCTGAAGGCGAAACTCGCCCAGTGGGTCGTTTACAATTAGATGCATCTTATAGCCCAATTAAACGTGTTTCTTACACAGTAGAAAATGCTCGTGTAGAACAACGTACTGACCTTGATAAATTGATCATTGATCTTGAAACAAATGGTACTGTAGATCCTGAAGAAGCGATCCGCAAAGCTGCAACAATTTTGCAGCAACAAATTGCGATTTTCGTTGACCTTCAGAAAGATCAAGCACCAGTTGCTCAAGAACCTCGTGAAGAAGTTGATCCGATTTTGCTTCGTCCAGTAGATGATCTAGAGCTTACTGTTCGTTCTGCTAACTGTTTGAAAGCAGAAAATATTTACTACATCGGTGATTTAGTGCAGCGTACTGAAGTTGAGTTGTTAAAAACTCCTAACTTAGGTAAAAAATCGCTTACTGAAATCAAAGATGTTCTGGCATCGAAAGGCTTGCAATTGGGCATGCGTTTAGAGAACTGGCCACCAGCTAGTCTCCGCATGGACGATCGCTTTGCTTATCGTAGTCGTTAATTAAGTAGGACTATCACCATGCGTCATCGTAATAGTGGTGTGAAATTAGGCCGTACAAGCAGTCATCGTAAAGCGATGTTCCAAAACATGGCTAATTCTTTGTTCGAACACGAGTTAATTAAAACTACTGTTCCTAAAGCAAAAGAATTACGTCGTGTTGCTGAGCCTTTAATCACTTTAGCTAAAGTCGATTCTGTAGCAAACCGTCGTTTAGCGTTTGCTCGTACTCGTTCAGCAGCAACTGTAGGTAAATTATTTACCGTTCTTGGCCCTCGTTACAAAGAACGTAACGGCGGTTATCTACGTGTTCTTAAAGCGGGCTTCCGTGCAGGTGATGCTGCACCGATGGCTTACGTTGAGCTAGTAGATCGCGAAGTTAACTAATTTCGTGTAGAACAGCGCACGTTGTTCGGAAAAGGTCGGTTGTTTAACCGGCCTTTTTTTACGTCTGGTGAAATTGATTGTTAGACAATATTTTAATTTGTCCTGAAAAGATAAATTTTTTAGCGGTTTTTTATAAACTTGACATTGTGCATTGTCAAAAATGTGTTTTAATAAATATAAATCTAAAACAGGTTAAAAGAACAACATGGAAAAACAAGTTGATATTCTTATTGTCGGTGCTGGGATCTCAGGAGTAGGTTTAGCAGCACATTTATCTAAGCAATGTCCAAATCGTTCATTTGAGATTATTGAACGTCGTGAAAGTTTTGGCGGTACTTGGGATTTATTTAAATATCCGGGTATTCGTTCAGATTCAGATATGTCTACTTTTGGCTTTAATTTTAAGCCATGGCAAAAAGCCAGCGTACTCGCTGATGGTTCATCAATTAAAGGCTATTTATCTGAAGTTATTGATGAATATAAGCTAAAGCAGAAAATTCATTTTCAACATCGCGTGATTAGTGCTAATTACGACTCACAAAGCCACAAATGGTCCGTAGTGATTGAAGATGACAAACAAAAGCAACAAACTTGGGTAGCAAATTTTGTCTTCGGTTGTACGGGTTATTACAACTATGATCAAGGTTTCCAGCCAGAATTTCCGAACCAAGCCGATTTTAAGGGGACTTTCATTCACCCACAGCACTGGCCAGAAAATTTTAATTACGCAGGCAAAAAAGTGGTGATTATTGGTAGTGGTGCTACAGCAATTACCCTTGTACCTGCGATGGCAAAAGGTGGAGCAGGGCATGTGACAATGTTACAACGCTCACCAACCTATATTGCATCCATTCCATCTGTAGATATGATTTACGATAAGATGCGTAAAGTTTTACCAGAAGATGTTGCTTACAAACTCACACGTGCACGCAATATAGGTGTGCAGCGTGCTGTGTATGCAGTTGCACAAAAGCAACCGAAGCTGTTGCGTAAGTTCTTATTAAAGTCGATTGAAATGCAGTTGAAAGGTAAAGTGGATATGAAACACTTTACCCCGGATTATAATCCTTGGGATCAGCGTTTATGTGTGGTTCCTGATGGCGATTTATTTAAAATCTTACGCGAAGGCCGTGCTTCTGTTGAAACGGATCAAATTGAAAAGTTCACTAAAACTGGTATTCAGTTGAAGTCTGGTAAACACTTAGATGCGGATATTATTGTGTCTGCAACGGGTTTGAATATCCAGATTTTGGGTGGTATCAAAGCGACAATTGATGGTCAACCCTTGAATACTTCACAACATATGCTTTACCGTGGTGTGATGGTGAGTGATGTTCCAAATATGGCAATGATTATTGGTTACATCAATGCATCATGGACGCTTAAAGTGGATATTGCATCTGAATATATCTGCAAGCTTATTAATCATATGGACAAAAATGGCTATGATCAGGTGATTCCTCAGGGTGATGCTACAGAGCTGATGGAAGATACTGTTATGGGGAGCTTAAGCTCAGGTTACATTGCACGTGCTGCAGATGTTATGCCTAAACAAGGCAAACACGCACCTTGGAAAGTAAGCAATAATTATTTAGCTGATCGGAAAGAGCTTAAACAAGCTTCTTTTGATGATGGTGTATTAAAGTTTGAAAAAAAAAGCAGTGCAGCAAATGTTAAGCCGCGTTTAGTCTCTTAATGAGACACATGGATTGAAAAAAGGAGCTGTAATGCTCCTTTTTTATGACCTTAAGGTTCTAAAGCTTGAGCTAATCGATTTGTCTGTACATGATGAGATGAATAATAAATAAAGTATTTGTGCTCAATATGGATATCAACACACAAACGCATCTTTTTAATATTGGTAAACATCGGATCTTTGCTCAATCTTGGCATAAATTGGGTGGATCAAATGCTTGTCCAATCATTCTTTTACATGACTCTTTAGGCAGTGTCACTCTCTGGCGTGATTTTCCAAAACAATTGGCCGTACAAACTGGCCGCCAAGTCATTGCTTATGATCGCTTGGGCTTTGGTCTGTCTGATGTTTGTGAACAAAATTTATCAAATGATTTTGTATTTACTGAGGCGACTACGACTTTTAAAGCATTATTGGATTATTTTCAGTTCAGTCAGTTTTTGGTCTTAGGTCATAGTGTCGGTGGTGGTATGGCTGCAGCAATTGCTGCACAGTACCCAAAGCAGTGTGTAGGCTTAATCACTATTGCCGCGCAATATGAAGTTGAAGAATTGACATTGTCTGGCATTCGAACTGCTAAAAAAACGTTTCAACAAGCAGGGCAATTGGAGCGTTTGGAAAAATATCATCCCAATAAAGCTCAATGGGTGCTAGATGCATGGACGGAAACATGGTTATCTCCAACTTTTGCCAATTGGAATTTAAGTCAGGTGTTGGCTCAGGTGATGTGCCCAGCCCTGATCATACATGGTGAGTTGGATGAATATGGTACGACTGCACAAGCACAGCAGCTTTTTGAGGGAATTGAGGCAAATGCTGAGTTACATATTTTAGAAGGTTTGCATCATCTGCCACATAAAGAGCAGCCTGATCTGGTTATTGCTTTAATTGATGAATTTATACAGTCGTTGCCATAAATAAAAGCCCATCATAGAATGGGCTTTTATTTTGATCAACAAAATAAAAATTATAAGGAGCGTGATATTAATTCTTTCATAATTTCATTGGTTCCTGCATATATGCGATTCGCACGGTTATCTATATAAGCTCGTGCAATTGGATATTCCAACATATAGCCGTAGCCGCCGTGTAACTGTAGGCATTCATCAACTACTTTGGAGAACATTTCGGAAATTTTATATTTTGCAGCTGCTGCGGCATCAATACCTAGACTTTCTGTCAGTTGCAATTCCATACAGCGATCTAAATAAGCACGACAGAAGTCAATTTCAGTACGCAGTTCAGCCAATTTAAAGCGTGTATTTTGAAAGCTGGATACAGTTTTGCCAAAAGCTTTACGTTCTTTAGTGTATTGGACTGTATGCGCAAAGGCTGCTTCAGCACCTGCTTGGCAGATAATCGCAACTAACATCCGCTCCCAAGCTAATTCCTTCATCAGCATCATAAAGCCCATGCCTTCCATGCCGAGTAAATTTGTTTTTGGCACACGCAGGTTATCGAAAAATAACTCACAGGTATCTTGTCCTTTCATTCCTATTTTATTTAATGGCTTGCCTTTACTAAACCCAGCACGATCAGCTTCAACCATAATTAGGGATAAATTTGCTGAACCTTTTTCACTGCTGCCCGTTTTACATACGACGATTGCCATGTCACATAAGTAACCATTGGTGATGAAAATTTTTGAACCATTAATAATGAAATCATCTCCATCACTGACGGCTGTGGTTCTGACTGCTTGGAGGTCAGAGCCTGTACCGGGTTCGGTCATGGCAATGGCAGTCACGACTTCACCTGAAGCCATTTTAGGTAACCAATGTAATTTTTGCTCTTCATTGCCGAAGTTGTTGATGTAGTTAGCTACAATATCTGAATGCAAGGAAAAACCAGTGGATGAGTCCATGGCATATGCTTGTTCTTCAATTAAGATCATGCTGTAAAGGCGATCAACACCATAACCACCATAGGCTTCTGGCATAGTGGGGCAGAGCAACCCCATGGCACCAGCCTTATTCCATAAATCACGATCCACATGCTGTTGAGACTCGTATTTTTCTATATTGGGAACCACTTCTTTTTCGTAAAACTTACGTACCGTTTCACGGAAAGCTTCATGCTCAGCGTTAAATAATTGACGTGGCAGCATATTATTGATTGGGCGAATGGCTCCGGATTGCATGATTGTTTTCCTGTGTTTTTCTTTCTTTGTTTCAAAGTATAAGAATGACTACTGTGCTGCAATGTGCAGAATATTCAAAAGGCTTAAATTTGCTGAAGGATTTGGTCAATTTAATGAAAACGTGCAACCAAATTGAAGAGGATAAGGTAAACTAAGCAAGTTCTAAGATTGGGGAATACTATGACTGATGAAATCAGCTTAGAAGAACGCAAGGTGATTTACCGTGCGCGTCGTGGCTTAAAAGAGATTGATGTTTATTTTGATCCCTATGTAAAAGGCTACTATTTGCAAGCAGATCCAGCTGAAAAAGAAATGTTTGCTGAATTGGTTGCTGCAGAAGATCCAGATCTATTGGATTGGTTTATGGAAGTGAGTGAACCTCCACGTCCAGAATTAAAAACTTTTATTCATAAGCTAAAACATTACGTACATGGATAATCGGCACTTCAAACTGAAACGCAGTTTTTTGTCACATGCGTTTCAGTTTTTTATTTTCGCAGTTTTAATGACACTTCTATACCAGCTTTTACCTGTCGTACTTTGGGCGATTTGTTTTATGCTCGGCTTGGTTGTGTATGTGCTTTTTTTCCGTAAGACTTTAAAAATTACATCTTTGGAATACTTGGATGGTAGCGACTGGAATTTGCAGTTAATTAACCGTCCAGTGCAGCGTGTGCAAATCAGTCATATTCTAGATCACCAAGCCTATATCGTTGTGTATTTCTTACATGCACGTGCCAAACCCATCATTATTTGGCGAGATCAGCTCCCATTCAAACAGTGGAAATCACTCAAAGTATTGGCAAAAATGCTCTGATTGTTAGACACGCTTCAAAATAATTGAAAATAAAAAACATTAAAAAACAAATTCTTAATTCTATTTGCCAATTGTTTTGTCTAACAAAATGACAAACAATTGGTAAAATATTTAGATTGTCAGACAATTTAAACGCCTGCCGAATATTTCTACAGCTATATTAGCTTTACCCACAGCGTATTGAGGAAAACATCATGATGATGCCTACTTGGATGTTTCTGGTGATAGCAATTGTGTTAGCGATTGTTGTTGGACGACTAGGAACAGTGCTGAAGGAACAGTTAACCCAAAAATAAGCGATACAACGCTTTCACAGTTAATAAGTAGCATGTGCCGAACCGTCGCTATGCTACTTTTTTTTGCCCAAAATTTGGTATTTCTAAAAAAACAGTCAATTGCTTCGATTTTGAAACATGGCAGAGTGTGTCACTCAAATTAGAGCAAATACTCTTTAATTCACTTTTTGCTTCTGATATGTTTGTCGAGATGGACATAAACACAATTATAGAGGACAGGAAAATGTCGAGCGTCCAAAAAATATGCCAGGGTGTGGCAGTTATAGCAATAACAAGTACATTATTAGCGGGTTGTTCACAGGTTGTGAAAACGGGTGCCAACGTTGCACTTGGATTTACCGAAAAGCATATTGTTCCGCCGATTCTAGCGATGGAAGATGCTGAAATGGTGTGTAATAGCGGAACATCATTAACCCCAGCCATTATGGCGACCAAAGATATGGGGGCAGATCCAACGCGTGTTGCAGTTTTAATGTATTCCGCAGCAGGGATTTGTGCCGAACAAAAAGCATTAGAAGCTGAGTTGCGTTATCTACGTGCATCGAAGTCAAACCAAGTGGCTGAAGCACAAGATGCCCGTGTTGAACAAAAGCGTTGGGCTGCACTCGCTGCACAGCGTCAATACACAGGCTATAAGCTTTTCCAAGATCGTTACGAAAAAAAATATAAGAAAGAATTGGGCGAAGGTTGCCCAAAAATGAACAGCGATATTGATCAAACCGTTTACATGCTCGGTATGTTGAGCGGTTTGCAGTCAATGACCAACGATATTAATTCTGGTGGCGCAGTAAACGTGCCGAAAGATATTGCTGCGATCGTTGAGCGTGGCATGGTTTGCCTAAACAATGAAAAATTCTGGGGTGCACCAAATGCGACACGTGCGGTCATTTGGACCTTATTACCAGGTGCGGGTGATGGCAAACCTGATCCATATCAAACCTTAAAACAATCGACTCAGATTGGTGAGCAAAAAGGCGTGCGTTTATCACATGCACTCTATGCTGTTGCAGCACAAGCCAGTGGTGATGATGCCAAAATTCGTGATGCATTACGTACCTTTGCAAAAGCACGTTCAGATGAAAAGCCTGTCAATCCACAATTTAAACTGATTGATAGTATGGCTGAAAGTATGGTGAAAGGGATATCTGATCGCTACTGGACCGAGCACACAGGTGTACGTACTGGAGATGATGGTATGGAATCATTCTGGGATGAATCTTCAGACAGTTCAGAGTTGGATGATTTATTTGGTGGCGATGCAGATGGAGCAAGCACAGCAACTACGAGTGAATCCTCTGAATAAGCATTCACTTTCTGAACTCCACCTCTAAGTAGCAGGAGAAATGAAAATGAAAACACAATTTTTGGTACAGAAAATTGTTTTTTTAGCAATTTTCGTTTCTCTTTGCGCATGTTTACAGGTATTTAAAGACCATTTCATTTATTGGCAAGATACCTTATTTCACGACTTTTGGCGTTTGTGGACTGCGCATTGGGTGCATGTAGGCTGGATTCATTTTTTCCTTAATATGTTGGCATTTATTTGCTTACCCTTCATTTTTCCGCGTGCCGCAGTATGGCATTTCATTGCGATTTTACTCATTTTATCGCCGCTGATTAGTCTCAGCTTTTATTTCTTTTTACCTGATATTGAAGCCTATGCTGGATTATCTGGCGTGCTACATGGTGCTTATGTTGCAGTTGCATGTGTGCACCTCATGTATAAACGCGAGCGTAATTTCGCCGCATTTGTGTTGTTTCTAATCTTGGCAAAATTGGTGTGGGAAAATACCATTGGGAATACTGGAACCGCAGAGTTAATTGGCAGTCCAGTATTGGTGGAAGCGCATTTATTGGGTGTGATTGGTGGTGTTATCCTTGCGATAGGTTATATCGTCGGTAGCTATTTAATTGATAAATAATGATTGAATAGCGACAGAGTTGACAAAAAAACAGAAAAGAAAATACATATTGTCATTTTTATTCTGATCAAATTCATGCACATTGAAAGGCAATAATAAAACAGTGTGGCAAGAGGAAGGAAATACTCAAGCCAAAAAGGACAGGGATGAACTGTTGATGCAGTCATCCAAAATAAAAAATAGGAAGACTCATGCAAAATGATGAACACAACAGATCCGGCATCGTCGGGCTGTTACGTTATGTCTGGACAGAATGGATTTCGACTCTAGTCGTGTTGATCTTGCTTCTGCTTACATTGATTATTGGTACAGGGGAGATGATTCATGGTCAGCTTTTACGTACTGGTGAGCGTTTGTACGGCAATGAAAGCATTGGCATGCAATATTCATTCTTACGTGCGGAACCCACAAAGCCAGATTGTGACCGCCACCCCAACGTAGATGCGTTGGTACAAACACAAATGAAAGCCAATGCTGCTGATGAGTTTGCTGATATTTTTGGGACAGCGACTGAAGCAGATGTACGTGCTTCTGTCATGGCGGGCGTACAGCAATGTGAAGAAAAATTCCAATTTTATGACAAAGCTAAAAATTACTTAGATGAACATCCAAGTATTCGTACTTACCGTGCGATTGAAACGACGTTCTTTGGTATTTTTAAATTTGGTTCTGAAAACCGTGTCCTGATTTTACTGTTGATGGTTTTGGTTTCAGCGATTACTGCTTCAGTCAAATTCCATCATATCGGACTTCGTGCACCGACCACTCGCTTGGATTATAAAGTTTATGCATTGTTCATGGCGATTGGTAACGGCTTACTGACATTCTCTGTGTATAGCCAATTCAATTCTGTGTTGAACTCTGGGGTGAAATCGACCAATGAAACCTTGGCAGTATATTGGTTGTGGTTAGCACTCTTTGGAATTGTCACACTGATTAGTATTTATCAATTTTTCAAGCCACCTGCAGCAAAAGAGCCAGGGGCCGGAAATATTGGTTTGGCATTATTGAGTGTACCTTTATATGCCTTTATGGCCATTATCACAGGTATTGCCTTTACCTTCTTCATGGATTATCCAATGGGGCAAGGGATTTACCTTGGACAGTTGGTTGAGTTCTCAGGCATTTTCTTAAACCTTGCACTGTTTATTTGGGCAGGGATGTTGCTGACACAAACCCGTGTGATGGATTTGTTCCTTGGAATTTTACGTCCATGGAATCTAGCGCCTGAAACATTGACATGGTTGATACTAATCGCTGCCGCAATTCCTACCGCCTATACCGGTGCATCGGGGATCTTCGTTGTTGCAGCAGGTGCGATCATTTATAAAGAAGTGTGGAATGCAGGTTCACGTCGTCAGTTTGCTCTGGCTGTTTCAGCGATGTCAGGCTCATTGGGTGTAGTGATTCGTCCATGTCTATTGATTATCTTAATTTCGATGTTAGATAGTCGTCATGTAACCTCGGATGAATTATTTGATCATGGTATTTATGTCTTCTGGCTAACGGCATTTTTATTCCTCGGTATTTCACTGTTCTTGGCTGAAACGCGCTTCCGTGTTGCGTCGCCAAAAGTTGCTGTTCCGGGCATGTTAAAAGCATTCGTTCCAGTAATCCCTTACATCGTACTGACACTGATTGTGATTGCTTTCTATAAATACGGTCTAGACACCCAAATGGACGAGTTCACAGCACCAGTTGTGTTGCCTATCATTTTAATTGTCTACATCATGTTTGATCGCTGGTTCTCAGATCGTTTTACACCTCAGGCCGTCGATGCGCATGCACAGCTTAGTTTGCAGCATGAACAAAAATCTGAATTTATGCGTGAACATGGTGGGCATGGGGTCAACCGTCGTGGGTTCCGCAGTTCAATTTGGTATGCGTCTTCTGAAACGGTTGGACATATTGGTGCTTTGATTATTTTGATGGCACTCTCAGCAAGTGTTGGTGGTTTAATCGAGCGTACTGAAATTGTGGAATTGTTACCGACACATTTAGGTAATATCTACATTTCATTGGCATTCATTGCACTTCTACTGGCAATTATTGGAATGACGACAGACCCATTTGGTGCGGTGATTCTAGTGGCGGCAACGATTGCACCTGTGGCTTATGAAAATGGTATCCATCCGATTCATTTCTGGATGATTGTATTGGTTGCATTCGAGTTGGGCTATGTATCTCCACCTGTTGCATTGAATCACTTGCTGACGCGATTGTCGGTCGGGGACGAAGAAGTGCGTGCAGCAGATGCGGAAGCAAAAGAGAAATACACCAATTTCTACTACCGTTATGAGCGTTGGATTTTACCGATTTTGGTATTGTTCCCATCGCTACTGATCGTGACGTACGCACCTTACATTTTCAAATTATTTGATTGGTATAAATAAAAATTTGGCTTAAACCCATTAAAACTTAAAAAAGCACCTTCGGGTGCTTTTTTATTTAGTTTGTAGCGTTTGTTACTCGGATTTTTTTAGTTTGCTTTGTAAAATGGGACTACACAAAATAATCGCTATTAAGATAAAAGCAAAACCGACTAAGCTATATAGATCAGGAACTTCTTGCCACATCAAATATCCCCAAATACCTGCAAAAATGATGGCGACATAATTCACAGGGCCAATTTGACCTGCAGGTGCTAATTTGTAGGCATTGGACATCACAATTTGGCTGATATTGGCAAGTAGACCGGCACCGATTAAAAAGGCCAGTTCCTTTAAAGTATATGGTCGCCACAGCCAAAACATGGGAATCATTGAAATGAGTGTACCGAAAAAGCAAAAATAAAAGACGATACGTTCGGGTGGCTCGGTTGCAGTGAGGGCTCGTACAGTGACAAACGCCATCGCAGCAAGGAAGCTGGCAGTAAGGCCGATCAAAGACAATTGGTTAAACATTCCTGCATCTGGTTTGGCGACGAATAGCACGCCAAATAAGCCAACGATGGCGGCCAACAGCATAGATGCTGTCATTTTTTCTTTTAAAAATAGCCAAGCAATCAATGGAATGAAGATGGGAGAGGAATAGGTAAAGACCATGGCATTTGATAGTTTTAGATTTGCAATGGCGTAGAAAAATCCATACATGGCAATCAAGCCGACGACAGAGCGCCAAGTATGCATCCAGAGTTTTTCAGTTTTAAAAAATACTGTACCTTTACCTAGAATAAAAGGCAGAAAAATAAATAATCCGACCACATTACGAAAGAAAACAATGCTGGCATTGTCCACGGTATGTGACGCATAGCGAATGCAAACACCCATTAAAGAAAACAGCAATGCAGAAAGCATGAGTAAGCCAATGGCTTTGGGAATGTTGGGTGTACTGGAGATGTAAGACATAAAAATAAGGCCAGAATATCTGTTGGTATTCTAGCCCATATAGTGCGAATTATACTGCTGCATTATTTAGCTTGTTGAGCTAACTGCGCTTCAAGTAATTTGATTTGTTCTTCTTTGAGTTTGATTAACTCATCAGCATCATTATGTTGTTGCTTTAATGTTGTTTCTTGATCATTTAACTGAGATTGAATGTCATCCAGTTTGGCAATTTCTTCTTTCGCCAAGGAAGCATTCTCTGGAACAGGAAGTTCAGTGATATTTTCTTCTACCAGTTTAACCATTTCAGTTTCAGCTAATGGTGCTGAGGCTTCTGACATAGATTCAATTGGCGTAGCCACAGCCGGTTTTGCAGGCTTAGTAACCATCTCTTCTTCATGAACATTATTTTGTTCAGTATTGCTGCTGAACCATTGATATGCAAAAAATACTGCAATCAGAATGGTTAAGCCCCCAATGATTCCAACTAACAATTTTGGATTATGTCTTTGATCTTCTGTCATTGTTTGACCTTAATTTTTATTTAGGCTGACGTGGCTTAAATTGGATCACACCGATATCGTCTGGCACGGCGGGTTGTTCAGGTTGATCGACATGAGTCGGTCGATTTTCACTGTAACCACAATCAATGCATTCAATCCACTCGTCTTCACCAGAGGTGAGCATGACAACCCGGTCCATCGCCTGGCATTTTGGACATTTAGCGCCTGCAATGAAACGTCGTTTAATGGTCATCATACTTACCTTGAATCTAACTAAGGTCGTTAGTTTAAGCGTTTTTAGATGCGTTAGTCCAACCTTGATGACGAAGCAAAGCATCTATTTTTGGCTCGCGTCCGCGGAAATTGATAAATGCATCAAGTGCTGTATCTTTTCCGCCAACTGCTAGAATAAATTGTCTAAAAGACTTGCCAGTCGCAGTGTTAAAAATTCCTTCTTTTTCGAAGCGATCGAAGGCATCACTGGCCAAAACTTCTGCCCATTTGTATGAATAATAACCAGCTGCATAGCCGCCTGCGAAAATATGACTGAAGCCATGTTGGAAACGGTTGTAACTAACAGTTGGTACAACAGCATATTTTTGACGAATTTCGTCTAAGGTCGATTGGATACCAGATGCATCTAAAGCAGGGTTTGCTTTATGGATGTTTAAGTCGAACATGGCAAATTCAATTTGACGTAAGGTTTGCATACCTGATTGGAAGAAACGAGCATCTTGTAGAGCTTTAAGTAACTCAGCAGGTAATGTTTGTTTTGATTCGATATGTTCGCTGAGTAGATCTAAACTTTCTTGATCCCACGTCCAAAACTCCATGAACTGACTAGGTAATTCCACCGCATCCCATGCCACGCCATGTGTGCCTGCCACAGCAATATTATCCACTTCAGTCAGCATGTGATGTAAACCATGTCCAAACTCGTGGAATAGAGTGGTGACTTCATCATGGGTTAATAGTGCAGGTTGGTCACCTACAGGTGGGGTAAAGTTACACACCATATAGCAAATTGGCTTTTGTAAGCCTTTCTCAGTTTGCATACGAGAACGGAAACCACTCATCCACGCACCGCCACGTTTGCCACTTCGCGCATACAGGTCAAAGTAGAAACCACCAATCACTTGGCCTTGATCTTCAAGTTCAAAGTAATGAGCATCCGTATGCCATACTGGCGCTTCACGTTGAATAATTTCAATGCCGTATAGACGGTTGACGATACTGAACAAACCTTGAATGATTTTAGGTGCAGGGAAATAGGGTTTGAGATCTTCTTGAGACAGATTGAATTGTTGGACCTTGAGCTTTTCAGAATAATAGGTTGCATCCCAAGGTTGCAGCTCTGTTATGCCGTCCTGTGCAGCGATGGCTTTGAGTTCAGCAATTTCTTTTTCCGCTGGTGCACGTGCGTGTTCTGCTAGTTCAATGAGGAACTGATCGACCGTTTCGACATTGGGCGCCATTTTGCTGGCCAATGAAAGTTCGGCGTAGTTATTAAAACCTAATAACGTCGCCATTTCCTGACGTAGTTGCAGAATTTCTTCCATTACTTGTGTGTTATCAAATTGAGTTTGCTCAGATTGATCAGACGCACGAGTGGTATATGCTTTATACAATGCTTCGCGGACGTCACGATCTTCCGCATAGGTCATAATTGCGATGTATGAAGGAAAATCTAATGTTGCGACAGCTTGGTGTAATTCGCGTTGCTGACCATACTGTTTGAGTAATTCAATGCTGCCTTGAGGTAAACCTTTTAACTGAGCTTCTGTTAAAGGCTTAAAGTAGGCTTGGGTTGCATCCAAAACATGGTTGGAGAAGTCTGATGATAGCTGTGACAAACGTGCTGAAATCTCAGCATAACGCTTTTTGGCTTCGCCTTCTAAAGCCACACCTGAAAGTTTGAAATCACGGAGTGCTAATTTAATCGCACTTTGCTGTGCTGCAGGGAAGGTATCAAATAAACCATTATCATGCGCATGTTGATAGGTTTGATATAAAGCAGTGTGTTGACCTAGTTGAGTGTAGTACTCACTTAGGCCTGGTAATAAGGACTGATACAGTTCACGGGTTTCAGCATTGTTCATCACGGCATTTAAGTGTGACAACACGCCCCAAGCTTCGCTCATATTATTTTCTAGGCGATCAACTTGTTCTAAGGTATTCAGTTGTTGCTGAATCGAATCAGGGACTTCTGTTAATTCATTGAGAAATTGCTGACCTTGTTGAATGGCGCTTTGAATTTTTTCTTTCAGCTGTTCCAATGTGATTTGGTCAAATTGTGGAACAGGTAATGTTGCCTTTTCTAAAGTCATGTTGATGTCTACATTAATCTCTTGTGTTAACTATAGAAGTAAGGCTTCAAGCTAAGGAAATCAAGGCTCAGTCCTTTTTAATTGGTTTTTTCTAGCTATTTTGGAATATGGGGATTTTATAAAGATAAAAAAGAGCGCCGAAGCGCTCTTTATTTCTAAACCTTAATCCGCAGATGATTTTGCATTGGATTTTTTCTTTTTCGGTTTAGATTTTTTCTTCACTTTATCTTTAGCCTTTGTTTCAGACTTTGCTGCAGATTTTTTAGCAGGTTTTTTGCCGAAAGAACTGGGCTTCGATTTGCTTTTTTTGCGTCGTATGGGCTGTTCTCCATCTTCGCTGGCCGTAGTTTTACGCTCACCAAAAACTTCTTCTTTCGCTGTAGCTTTGGCAACGCGGGGCGCACGTGCACGAATAGCGCGACCACCGTGGCTCAGTTGCTGAATTAACTCAAAATCAATTTTACGTTCTTCGAGATTTACCCCCGCAACTTTAATTTTGACTTCATCTCCTAAACTAAAGGCTTGACCACGTGCTTGACCGACAAGACTTTGACTGGCTTGGTCATAAACAAAGAAGTCATCACCCAATTGGCTAACATGAATCATGCCATCGACGTACAAATCTTTGAGGGTCACGAATAGGCCAAATTCAGCTGTTGCACTGATGGTACCAACAAACTCTTCACCCAAATGCTGCTGCATATAATGGCATTTTAACCATGTAGTCACAGAGCGAGAGGCTTCATCAGCACGGCGTTCAGTCGCAGAGAAATGCTCACCCGCATCATCTAAAGCAGCACCTGAAATAGGATATGGTTTTTTCTTCAATTGTGCTTTAATCGCACGATGAAGTAATAAGTCAGGATAACGACGAATTGGTGATGTGAAGTGAGTATAAGCCTCATATGCTAAACCAAAGTGTCCTGAATTATTGGCACCATAATATGCCTGCATCATGGAGCGTAATAAAACGGCATGAATGCTCGGGGCATCAATACGGTCTTTGGTTGCTTCAATTACGGCTTGATAATCTGCTTGCGTTGGTTGTTCAGGGAACGGTAAGCCCAGCAATTTAACAAAGTCACGAACCTTTTGAATACGTGAAAACTCTGGTGGCTCATGTACACGGTAAAGCATCGGAATTTCATTTTTCAATGCATATTCAGCTGCGGCAACGTTTGCCAGTAACATGCACTCTTCAATTAGCTTATGTGCATCATTACGTGTACGCGGTAGGATTTCTTTAATACCACCCAGCTCATCAAAGGTCATATACGTTTCAACGGTTTCAAATTCCATGGCATGACGTTCAGCACGTAAGCCTTTGAGGACTTGATAGAGTTGGAATAAAGTATTGACTGATTTACGTACATCACGGTCTTCTGGAATGGCTTGACTGTTGCCATCGAAGTATTCCGCAACTTGGGTATAGGTCAGACGTGCTTTGGAATGCATCACACCCGGATAGAATTCAAATTTCGTCACACGACCGGCACGTGATAAATTCAAATCACAAACCATACATAAGCGGTCCAGGTTTGGATTCAGCGAACATAAACCGTTGGAAAGTGCTTCTGGTAACATCGGTAAAACGAAGTGAGGGAAGTACACCGAAGTACCACGCTCCTGCGCTTCATCATCCAATGGTTTACCTAGACGAACATAGTGACTCACATCGGCAATCGCAACCACCACACGATAACCGCCACCCGGACGTTTTTCAGCATATACCGCATCATCAAAGTCACGGGCATCTTCACCATCAATGGTGACTAAAGCTAAATCACGTAAATCGACACGACCTTGACGATCTTGTTCTGATGGTTCTTTAAAGCTATCGGCTTCTTTTTGAACTTCATCAGGGAATTCGTAAGGCAGACCATATTCCAAAATGGTTTGTGGAATGATGATTTCAGTATCTGCTTTGTCCGCCATAGACTGAATAATGTGGCCTGTCGCAAATTCTTCTTTGGTTGGGTAGTCGTCAATTTCGACACGCACTGAATCGCCTAATTTTACTTTGGCATGTTCAATTAATTCTTTTTCGAGGGTAATCGGTTGGTGTGCATTTGGATTGGCAGGTTGAATAAAATATTCACCCTCATATTCCGACACTTTACCAATAATTTGTTTAACACGATGTTGCAATACTTCAGTAATAAAGCCCCACGCTTTACCTTTACGGTCAACTGAAGTTTGACGTACTTTAACACGGTCGCCATTAAATACTTGGCGTAGCTCACGCTCTGGTAATAATAAGTCGTCAGAACCGCTGACACTTGCAGTTCCCATACCTTTAGAATTGATATAAACCGTTGCTTCATGAGTCGGTTGCTCAGCTGCAAGCTGGAACTTAAATCCATCTTTCATCAACTGACCATCACGAACCATCGCAATCAGACGATGACTTAATGCATCAATACTTTTTTGATCAGCAATTGCAAAGTGCTCCACAAAATCAGCATGAGATAGGGGAGTATTCAGTTGTTCAATCGTCTCTTGAATTAAAGTACGACTCGGAATTGGATTTTCATAACGTTCGGCTTCAGCTTTCGCTTCGGGGTCGACCCAGTTTTTCATAATGTATTTGACTTCAAATTAGAAGATTAGGATTAGCATAAGACATGCTGCGCGATACTGCACGTAATTGATTGCAATAAAGTGTTTTCAAAACATATTTTACGATGTTTAAGCATGAAAAGCCGTAGAGATGGACGGAATATCGACTTTTATCAGAAGGATTTATTCAAATCGTTTAAAAAGTATCTAATTGAACAAAAAAATGAAAAAAATATAAAGACGGAGCTTGCAGTCCCCCCTCGATCTTTGTATTATGGCCGCACGTTACGGTGAGATGGGTGAGTGGCTGAAACCACATCCCTGCTAAGGATGCATACGGGCAACTGTATCGAGGGTTCGAATCCCTCTCTCACCGCCACGATTTACTTATGTCGCGCTCATAGCTCAGCTGGATAGAGCACTTGGCTACGAACTAAGGGGTCGGGAGTTCGAATCTCTCTGAGCGCACCAATAAGTAAGTTTAAAGTAACGTAAGCCGTTAAAGGCACACAAGTTTAGCGCTCATAGCTCAGCTGGATAGAGCACTTGGCTACGAACTAAGGGGTCGGGAGTTCGAATCTCTCTGAGCGCACCAACTTGAACAAATTACCGCACATGTTGCGGTTTTTTTGTGCCTGAAATTTGAGTTACATCAAATATTTAACAATGCCATGATTGTCTGTGCAAGTCAGTGGATAGAGCGAAAGCCATCAAGTGCAATGAGTGCATAGCCAATGCGTATTGGTTTTAGGTTGGTAAATGATCGGTCAATATGATGAACAAAATTTACAGCACCAAATAGAAAAGTACCACATAGAAAATAGTACATAAAAATTTACCCCAATAAAATCAATGCCTGAGTTTTGCAGCAGTGATTAAATTCGCTGCTTTGGTTTTGTTATTTAATGATTGAATGTTAGGTGTTGAGTGTTTAAGTTGGATCTGTGATGCTGGTCTTTAAAGACCAGTGTTTTGTGATGGTCTTATTATTTTTCTGTGTAATCATTCAAAAGGGTAGAACGTTGTCATATAAAATAAGCATAGCTCGACTACATTTGCTTAATTTTTAATACTTCAAAGCTATTAATGTTTAATATCTAGGCAGTTGTATCAATTTTATTAAAATAGCACTTAACAAATAATAATAATCACGTATAATGAGCCACATCAAGACGTCGCGCTCATAGCTCAGCTGGATAGAGCACTTGGCTACGAACTAAGGGGTCGGGAGTTCGAATCTCTCTGAGCGCACCAACTTGATCAAGTTAGAAAAAACCGCACATGTTGCGGTTTTTTTGTGTCTGAAATATAGCTAAAACCGATTATATAATTTCACATCATTCAGTTGATTTCACTAGCTGAGTTTTTCTTTAACTTTCAATGCAAAAACCGTATTTCCACCCAAAGCTGGAAGCATATCGTGATAAGGCAGACTGCGCATTGCACGTAGTAAAAACGGTGCTTTATCATCAATTTTCATGGCGCTGGTCAGTTGTAATAAAGAACCTTGCTGTTGTGGATGAATTTGCATTGAACCTCGGACAAACTGTAGATCACCCCCTGTCGCGGTATATTGGTTTTGCAACAAATCTGGATAATCAAAACGCATTTTAAAATCGAAGGGGATATTAATTACCCCAAGACCAACTGAAATTTTATAGTCTGCATCAATGGTCTTTGCATTAAGTTTGGTAATCTGCATTTCTTTGACTTGTCTTGGAAAAAGTTTTTGAAATGCAGGTGCAGCTATCCAGTGCTGTAGCTTAGATGGATTTTGCGAGTAATATTGATAACTGCTACTAAAGCGCATAAGTTCATAATTTTGCCCGTAGGGAACACGCTGAGCAGGTAGGATAAATGACACTGGTGCTTGAGAGCGTTGACTCAGCTGACTGATTTTTTCAAGTTGGTTACGATTAAGTTGCAGCTTTGGGAGTTGACCAGCGGCAAGTGTTTCACTGCTAAATGCTTTGAAGCGACGCTGTAAGGATTCAAGAAGGAAGCCATTGGTTCCTGCGGGTATTCCCAATTTGGCATCTGGTAAAGCCTTTAAAATTTTACTGAATAAAAATCCTTTTGGCTGGTCGAGATCGCCCCACTGGGTAATGGTAATTAAGGTGTGATTTTTATCCAGTTCAAACCATTCAATTTTCCCTGCACCAAAGGGAACAGGTGCTTCTAAAATTAAACTGGTCAAACTGTTGCCCTGAAGTTGGTGCTGCATCAATACTGATTCTTTAAAATTCAGTACCGGAATCGGGGTTGGGATATGAATTTTATAGCGTACTTGGCTGAGATTACCGTGTTGCTCAACGACTTCAGCGGATTTGAGCGTGGGAAATAAGCCAGCATAATTGCTGTAATTCGACAGCAGTCGCGCGACATTTTTACTGTTAGTTGGAACGACCACCGCAGCGCTTTGGTATTGCCCAATTTTACTTTGACGAGTGCCCATGGTGGGTAAGCGAATGTGTTGGGTTGGATGGGCAAAAATGACGATACGATCTGCGGCCAGATCAGCTAAAGCATGGGCTTGACCCTGAAACAAATCAAGGCTGCTTGGTACATCAGCTTGCCAGTGAATCATGCGTGCCCAACTTGTCGTGCTCATCCAGCACGTACATAGCAGCACAGATATTATTATTTTTTTCATCTGCAATACTTCCTGTATCTGCGTATTTTTTATTGCAGATGTTTTAAAACATTTTTTGCGTGTTTGAAAGTAGTGAAGTGTTACATCCAAAGCTTAAAAAGCATGAAGATCAATAGAAATGTGGTGTAGTATTTAGCCCAAATTAACTTTTCATGTATTTACGCTTATGTCTGAGACTCAACCAGCATTATCACTGCGCTATTTTTTAAATCTTGAAGAATCACAGGATGGTTTTGCATTGGCAACCTTTGGCAAAAAGCAATTTACTCGCTTTTTAACGCCTGCGATTAGTGTCGGGATTATCATTTGGGGTATTTACCTTGGTGTAAATGGTGTTGGTGCTTACTATGTGGGGCTTGGTGCATTTTTCTTGTTATTACAAGGGTTAATGCGCTATTGGTTTTTACCGATGATGTTTAAACGTCAGTTTGTAAAATATCAATTAGGCAAAAGTGAGCAAGGTATTGATTTATTTCAAGACTATGCGGAGATTCATGCCAACGGTCGTAAAAATGTCTTCAATTATGCTGAAGTTGCAACTTTTGCTGAAGGAAAACACACCTATATGATCGAATTAAAAAGCAAGACGGTCATCATTGTGCCTAAAAGTGCTTTTGCTAATCCGGCAGATCAAAGTATCTTTGTGAATACTTTTAAAAAATAAATTTAAACATTTCATCGGAGGGAAGCCCATGTCATCACGTCCATCTAAAATTATTTGTGTGGGTCGTAGTTATGCCGATCATGCCAAAGAGTTAGGCAATGCTATTCCAGATCGTCCGGTATTGTTTATTAAGCCACCGAGTGCACTCATTTCTTTAGAGGACGGCATTGCTTGGAACGCAGAGTGGGGCAACTGTCATTATGAATGCGAATTAAGTTTACGTATTGACCGCCCTTTGAAGGCTGAAACTGATCCTGCAAAAGCATTAGAAGCGGTAGGTGCAGTGACATTAGGCTTGGATTTAACCTTACGCGACTTACAAGATGATTTGAAGAAAAAAGGTCATCCTTGGGAGCGTGCAAAAGCCTTCGATGGTTCATGTATGCTTGCGGACTGGGTTGATGTAGCAGATGTGGTAACTGATTGGAAAGATGTGCATTACACCTTTGAAATTAACAATGAGCTGCGCCAAAAAGGTAATACCGCATTGCTTATTTTTGATGTGGGTATATTGCTTGCAGATATTAGCCAAGTATTTAGCTTAGAAGCGGGTGATGTGGTCATGACGGGTACACCAGCAGGTGTTGCTGCATTAAATGCAGGTGATCAATTAAGCATGACGCTTAAAGGTAAAGATCAAGACTACGTGTGGAAAACCTTTGTGAAGTAATCTTCATCGGTGACTTAAATAAAGGGCTGCTTGGTGCAGCCTTTTTTATTTTTGCGGTTGAAACATTGAATCAGTTATTCATGATGAGCTGTTTGATCAACACTTGTATTTGGTAGCTCATTCGGTTGTAGCGGGCCGGAGGCTTTCCATTCGTCATAGCTTTCTGCCATGCGTTTTGAATCGGCATCTCCCAATGCACCTGCTTTGGCATACCATTGCCGTGCCATTTCACCATCACGTACATCATAATGATAATAATGTGCCATTTTCATCGCTGCATCAGCATCTTTTCCTTCATTTGCAGCTTGGCTTAAATAGGTCGTTGCTTGTTGGTCGTTGGCGTATTCTGTTTCACCAAAATAATGCTGATCACCCAAAACTTTAATGGCGAGAAGATTATTTTGTTGAGCAGCTTTTTTAAACCAAAGATTGGCTTGATGCCTGTCTTTGATTAAGCCTTTGCCTGTGTAATACATCCAACCGACCGCATATTGCGCATTGCTATCGCCAGTCTGTTTTGCCGTGGCTAATACCCAATGGGCGAAAAGTGTGTTGCCTTCATTTTGTAAGGCTTGAATTACTTTATTAGCTGCTGCATTGTTGTTATAAGCTTGCCCCATCAGCCAAGCAAAAGCTTGATGATGACCTTGTCGTGCAGCCTTTTCATACCAATGCACACTTTCATCAATATTTAGATCTGTCCCTGTGCCAGAAAAATAAAAATCCGCCACCTTCATTTGCGCAATGGCATCTCCGTTTTGAGCGGTTTTTAAGGCAGCATTAAATTCACGTTGTGCTTTTGAGCTACAACCACTGAGGAGTAATAAGCTACAACAAAGGGCTAAAATATAATTTTTATGATGTATTTTCATTAAGTTGGCTGATTTTTATAAGATAAGTACAGCATAAATGAATGCATTGAAAAGACAATTGCGTAAACTAATTTGAATTTGCAAAAATTATCCACTGAGCCCTGACTTACGAAATTGATCAGGAGTACACAGCATCCATTTTTTGAACATATTAATGAAGGCGGATGCATTGGCATAACCCAGTTCGAGCGCGATACTTTCGACTTTTTGGCCAGAATTCAGCATTGTCATGGCTTTGGTCACTTTAAGTCGTTGACGCCATTCATGTAGAGACATGCCTAATTCTTTTTGGCAGTAGCGTGCAAGGGTACGCTCTGTCATGTTAATGCGTTGGGCCAATTCATCTAAAGTGCTTTGATCGGCAGGATGTTGATGGAGAAAGTCTAAAATTTGTTTTAGCGCAGGATGCTCGGAGTGCGGTAAATAACTACTGACTAAATTGGCTTGATGAAGTTGGTCGAGCAAGACGTGTAATAAGCGCTGATATTCAACCGAATTTTCATCTAGCTCAGGATTGTCATGTAGAACTCTAAGATGGGTAAATAATGCCGTGACTAATGGCGAGCTGAGTAAGATTCCTGCTTGCTTGGGAAGCTGGTGACATAAAGATTCATGAATATATAACGTACCATGGGAAACAGCAGTACGGTTTAAACCGCTATGTTCTAAATTTGGCGGCAACCAAATGCCGTACGGTGGTGGTGTAATATAATCGATGTGGTCAATATTGACCTCCATCACACCATTAAAGGCATAAACGAATTCTCCCCACGCATGCCCATGGACAGGATAGACAGACAAAGCAGGGTCGTTACGAAAGCTCATCCAAAGGGGGGCTTGAATGAGGTCATTGGTTGGCAGTTGCTTCAATGATGCTGTTTCTAAATGAGCTTTATGACGCATGATTAAATTTGCCTGAATAAGAAGATATCTTGTCTGTATTGAAGTATATATTTTATTTCAGACAGCTTTATAGTGTCATCTATCATATTATCGAGTGAATCTTGTGGAACAGCGTAAAGCACTTGATGCGCAAGCATCAGGTCTGATGATTATTTTGTGCATGATTTTAGGAGTGCAGCAGGTGGTACTTAAGTTAGCTGCTGCTGATATTGCACCCATCATGCAAATTGCCATTCGTTCAGGTCTTGCTGCGTTGCTGGTCTTTCCATTAATTCGCTTAAAAGCTGGCACACATTTATATACGCGTGAATATTTAATGCCTGGAATCTGGTTGGCATTTTTATTCTCCGCAGAATTTATTTTAGTGGCTGAGTCACTTCGTTTCACTTCAGCATCACATACAGTGGTTTTACTATATACCGCACCAATTTTTGTTGCCTTGGGTTTACATTGGAAATTACCCGATGAAAAGTTAAGTCCAATTCAATGGGGCGGTATTTTCCTAGCATTTTCAGGTATTGTGCTGTCCTTTATAGGGCGAGAGGGTAATGCCGGTTATAACGCTCAAGCGTTAATAGGCGATGTCATGGCATTGCTTGCGGGTGTAATGTGGGCATTAACAACCATATCGCTACGTTTAAGTAAATTGGCTGATGCACCACCGACTCAGACATTATTTTATCAGTTGGTGGGTGGCTTTGTATTCCTCTTGCCTGTGGCTTGGCTTACAGGTCAAACCACTTTACATTGGACGGCTATCTCGATCAGTAGCATGCTTTTCCATGTGTTTATTATTTCGTTTTTTAGTTTGATGCTATGGTTTTGGCTACTCAGTAAATACCGTGCCAATGGTTTAGGTGTATTTTCTTTTTTAACACCTATTTTTGGTATGGTGTTTGGTATTGTATTTTTAAACGAAACAATTGAACTGAATTTTATAATTGGTACAGCCTTGGTGATGTTAGGTGTGATGACCGTGACCTTGCACCGTTGGCTGGCCAAATTTATTCCGCATACGAAATCTGCGGGTTGGTAGAGTATTTACACATTAATCTATTGAAAGGAGAGCATTGCTCTCCTTTTTTTGTTCATGTGGCGTTATTTTTCTTCAAATATTTTAGACAGTGGAATGGAGAGTTTCGCGGCAAGATAGTCGTCAGACTCAATGAGCTGCGGACCAATTTTTTGCATCCATTCATCGTCTGGGCAGACATTACCAAGGTCTTGGCGGTCTGGAAGTGGATAGGGTAAATGACTATAGAAACTCCAAAAATCCACTTGCGATAAATTACGTACCAATACATAGCGATCGTCATCTGTGCGCTTAATCAAACTTTGCTTTTCAAATAAAGCCATGTAGGTTGGCAGTCGTCCAATTTCATCGCGACCTAAAACTTCAAGAGCTTCTTTCTCAGAAACACTTTCACCAATTTTTTGTTTTTTATAAAACAGTTCGAGTAAGTCCATCAGCATAATCACGGGATGGCGCTTTTGGTCCTTGCCTGAATTAAAGGCGGTGAGGGCATAACTGATTTCCACACCAATCAGTACAATATTCCAAGACAAAAATATCCAAAGTAGGAAAATGGGGACGGCAGCAAAAGCACCATAGACAATTTGATAACTGGTGAAGTTTGACATGACAAAGCCAAACAAATTTTTCAAAAGTTCAAAAACCACCGCACTAAATACACCGGCAATCAAAGCTGCTTTAATCGGTACACTTCGATTGGGGATGGTCCAGTACAAAATAAAGAAACCTAAAATGGTTAATGAAAAGGAGATGACCCACAGTAAAAAAGCACCATCGAGTTCATAACCAGCAAAATTATTACTCAGCACATTCATGGACGCCAAAGTTGATGACACTACAAAGGCACTGCCGAGTAAAATCGGTCCTAAGGAAATAATAGTCCAATAGCGCATGAAACCAATGATGCCGCCACGCGTTTCACGCACTCGCCAAATACGGTTAAACACGGTTTCGATACTGGTCAGCATCATCACTGTGGTGACGAATAAAAACAGCACACCAATGACGGTTAAATTGCTGGATTTGTCAGTAAAGGCATTGAGGGCTTTATCAAAAGCGATGGTGGTTTTTGGTAAGAAATTACTATAAATCAGTTGTTGTAACTGTTGACGTGCGGGTTCGAGGGCATTGATGGAAGAGATAATAACCAAGAAAACCGTCAACATCGGTACCACAGCAAACAGGGTGGTATACGTTAAAGAGCCAGCTTGTTCACGACAACGATCAGCCTCAAAGCGGCGAATGACAAATAAAATAAATTGAAACCATTTCTTGTCATAAAAGGGAAGTTTTTTTAAAAATGCTTCGATCATGCGTATCGGTCTCGAGTTATTTTATTCATGTTTATGCAATTTTCATGGTTTAGCTTAACCAAAAAATAGGAAAAATACCGTATAGTTTTCTTTTTTAATCGAATTAATAAAAATCATGCAAGCATATGTACTGGTGTTGTATTACAGCAAATATGGTTCTACACGGGAAATGGCGCATTTGATTGCCAATGGTATTGAAGCGACAGGTATGGCTGTGAAGATTCGCACTGTTCCGAATCTTTCGACTATGGTAAAAGAAGCTGAACCAAGTATTCCTGCTGAAGGTGATATTTATTGCACATTAGATGATCTGGCGAATTGTTCTGGCCTAGCACTGGGTTCACCAACACGTTTTGGCAATATGGCATCAGAAATGAAATATTTTTTAGATCAAACTACCGCGCTTTGGTTGAACGGGGCATTGCATGGTAAGCCGGCATGCGTATTTACCAGTTCAGGTTCAATGCATGGTGGGCAAGAAAGCACTTTACTGACCATGCTGCCGCCTTTATTTCATCATGGCATGATGATTATGGGTTTGAGTAATGCCCATCCTGCATTGTCGAATACTAAAACTGGCGGTACACCCTATGGTGCGAGTCATGTTAGTGGGGCACGCCATGATCAAACATTAAGTCAAGATGAACGTGCCTTATGTGAAGATCAGGGTAAACGACTGGGTGAAGTAGTTAAAAAATTAATTGCAGGATGATGAAATAAAAAAGAGCGTAGAAACGCTCTTATTTAATTTAGCAGCAATCAAAATTTGTCTTGATCTTCAGTTTTTGCTGCATCTTCAGGTTGAGATTCAACTTCAAAGCGTTGTTTGCAGGCCTTGCATTGGTAATCTAAAAATATATTTTGATCTACAATCACACCTGCTTTTTTACCAAAGCGATGGCCTAAAAAGCCGCCTGTGATGCCAACGCTAATCGCCCCAACAAATGTACCAATTGTCCCGCCCATAATCACGCCAAGTGGGCCAGCTGTAACACCACCAATGGCTGCGCCAATAGATGCGCCAGACGCAGCACCACCCACTGTGCCGGCTGCTGTTCCTGCACCGCTGAGTAAGACCCCACCAATTTTTTGTAAGTTTTGTTCGTGGTTACGTTTTTCAACATCTGTTGAACCGCATTTTGGGCATTTTACAGCGTGTTCCATCAATTGATTTTCTGTATTCATAACATCCTGTAGCCTTAATAAATAATGTGGCTGAATTTGTGTTGCAGCTTAAATCAATTTCAGGGTCAAAACCTTGACGAATATGATCAATCACTACATTTTCACTGAATTTTATCGATTTTCTGTAAAAGATGTTTAGTCAGCTTGTAACAAAGTGCCAAGAAAATGCTGGTTCTGTCACGGTTATGGCAGATTTAAAGCAAAAAAAAGAACACCGAAGTGTTCTCATTTTATTATCGTGCTGAAATAAATCAGTCACGAACAAATTCGACAGTACCATTTGCGAGTGATTTAACGCGTGCTAATGATTCTACGCGGTAGCCTTTTTCAAGCAAAATATCGCGGCCTGGTTGGAATGATTTTTCAATCACAATACCAATACCGAGTACTTCAGCGTCTGCTTGATGAATAAGGTCGGCTAAACCTAATGCTGCTTGACCATTAGCTAAGAAGTCATCAATGACTAAAACTTTATCAGTAGCGTTGATGTGTTTCTTAGAAATTGCAATCGTACTTTCAGTTTGTTTCGTGAAAGAGAATACTTTAGAGCGGTATAGATCGTCTTTTAATGTTAAAGACTGATATTTACGTGCAAAAATCACAGGAACACCAAGTTCAAGACCCGCCATAACTGCAGGTGCAATACCTGAAGCTTCAATGGTGATGATTTTGGTAATGCCAGCATCTTTGGTGGTGTTCTAAAAAGTATGCTGGCATCAGACATAGCCATAATTGACATAGAAGAATACCAAATCAAACACCTTAAAGTGGTTATCAAACTTCTTTGAGAAGCAGCAGGTCTTTCGAACGGCTCGTCGCAATCGGTGCCTAAGGCGACAGTTATTACCTTCTATGCCTACCGTATGCTGCTTGCCGATTTGTTTCTTGTCAGGCTTGAATGCGGTTATAAAGCTATCCCAGTTATCCATGCTAATAGAGCCATAGCTGACTTTCAGTTGTTTAAGACGGGCTCTTAGCTTCTTAGCTGTTTTCAAGTCACGTTTGCCCCAGACATAAGCGACAATCTCATTGGTAGCGCGGTCATAAGCATAAATAAGCCAAACTTTACGCTTCTTGCGATACACGTAAGTCCAAAACTCATCAACCTCTAAGCGTTCATAATAGCGCTTCTTAGGCGCAATCTTATAAACAGATGAGCCTATGGTGCTAAGCACTTTACCAATGCTAACTGAGGCTATAATAGCAATGTCTCTGACGCCACAGCCTCTCACTGTCATTAGCCGTATTTTATCTTCTATTCTAGAGTGACAGCCGTTATAAGTTAGGGCATGATCGCCAATAAACTGGCGTTTGCAGTCCTTACATTGATAGTTCTGCTTGCCATAGCTTTTTTTGCCGTTTTTCTTTAAACTGGGACTGTGACAGTCGGGGCAATTGATCTGTATTTGTGTCTTCATAACCTCAAATATATCATCTTGCTTCGGCTGTCACTCTCCTTTATTAACTCAGCATACTTTCTGATACACCACCGCATCTTTAAATAGACGGGCAAATTCTTGACCAATTTGCTGCATCATTACAGGGTCAATTTGGTGGTTCAAGAAAGAATCGACTTTCAGAACTTCTTCAGAGAGAACGATACCTTCAGCTAAGATTTTCTGTTCCAGAGCGTGCACGGGAGAATCCTCGAGGGGCAGGTGCTTTTTAAAGCAAAAGCGTATTTTAAAAAGCACCGAGAAAAATGCAAGCGAAATTGATCAAATCAATTAATTTGTTGCACCTTTATAGCCTGTCAAAAGTAGACCATATGAGGTTTTGTTGTCTTGATGCGATACTTTTACAGGTAAGTAGTCAAGTTTTGGAGCCAACCAGAAGGTGGTTTGACGACCCGGTTTATCATGTTTCATAACGACTTTAACTGTATCGAAACTGCCGTATGCAGTTGTGACTTTTTCAGTACCTTGTTTGACGAATTTACGGCCTTCAACTTCTTTGGCATCAGCAATATAGTAATTCGATTTCAAACCGCCTTTTTTCAGATCTTCACGGATTTGCAATTCGGCATTCAGTTCATCTAGCACACCAGACTTCCAAGCAAATGAACGTGCTTTGTCATCTTTTTTGGTGTTAATGGTTTTTGCACCAGCATTGAAATTGATGTTCATGGTGTTGTTGTGCACCAAAATTTTACTGGTACGGCTAAAGCTATTTGAATTAATTTGTGTGCCATTCAAACTAAAACGACTGGTTTCAGTTGCAGAGGCAATTGCGCCTGCTTTGGCAGCAAATATATAGGTCCAATTATTCCCAGATTGTTTCAGGGTACGTGTTGCTGAACCCATATTTTTACCGTTGTAATTAAACTGGTAGCTTGCTTGGAATGGACTCATGGCAAATGACTGACTTGAGAAACCAGTCAAAAGCAGTGTAGTCGATACCCCAGCAACAAGACCTAAATTTTTCAAAACTGAATGTGCCATAAGTATGGTTTTCCTATTCAATAGAAGTGCGGTGGGCTAAACCACCTGATATGTTTATTATGCGGCTGGATTGTGGAGAATCACGTCACAAATCCGTGCCTAATGTATATATTGTGTAGCGTTTTTATAGGTTCATGATGTCTAAGTACAGGATAAGTCTAGCTTTCCTTTTGCTTTATAGGCGTGACTTCATCGTCTTTTAAATTTGAATCATCCCAATCTTCAATCCGCTGTTGTGCCATTTTAGTAAACAGCGCTGTTAGATTAACGTTACCGATGACCACCAATTCAGCCTCACGTAAAACAGCATGATTGACATGGACTTTGCCTAGTGTGTCGATAATCGAGCGGCTTTTACCGAGCCAGCGATTCAGGTCTAAATACAGTAGGTCATCTTTAACTTTGATAACGTTCAGTTTTTCCAAAATCATACCCAATGGATCTTGGTTGAGTACTTTTTGATAGAACCATAAGGCCATGCGCACGCCCATCTTATACAGAACATTTGGATACTTCGCTTCAATCACTTGTGTATCGCTAATTTGTTCAAATACGATCAGTTGGGTTTGTTTGTTGAGTTCCATCTGTACCAGTTTTAAATCGACAGAGAGTGTAATGACCAGGCCGTTATAATCCAGTGTGGCATATAGTCGAAGCCAGTCATCGTGCAGATCGGCATGCAAGTCTTTGAGCATCTTCACATTATCTGTCACAAAGCGTTCAAAGGTCGCATTTAGGAACACTTGAGACATCGGGAATTCACGCTCATCTTCAATAAACCCTTCTGCTTTTTGGTACACTTGTCGTATACGTTTAGAGATATTGGAAATTAGCGTTTGCATAAGAGGCGCATCCTGGCAAATTATGATTTTTGACTGGGTGTATCTTGTCGATTTCTATAAAAAACACAAGGTTTTGATCTTGCAGTTTAGCAAAATAAATTGCACCATTTTCATGATTTTAATTGTGCGTTATCGATGTGTTGATGGATTTCTCATTTTCATAAAAAAATGAAAACGAGGTTTATTTTATACTGTTTTATGCAGTTTGGGGAATGCGGCAAATTGTCGGTTTAATGTGATGCTGAAAAAAATAACGTTTATGCCGTTGGTCAAAGAGTGGTGGAAAGATCCAGTTTTTACGACTGCGGTTTTACTGGCGGCTTTGTTACATCTGGCATTTTTGACAATGCAATTTACCATGCCGCAAGAAGGTGAATACAATACCAAAGAAATAGCCGTTTCTTTGCGTCCTGCCACCGATGAAGTAGAACATGCTGACTTTTTGGCACAAGCGGATCAACAAGGTTCAGGTACTTTTCGTGAATCACATCGTATGTCGAGTGATATGCCTGCACCCATGATTGAGCAGAAAGTGGGCGAGCAAAAAAATGAAGCACTTGAGCAATTACAGCAAAAGAAACAATTAAGCTTTGAAGAAAAAGTTTTAATGACCACTTTAAGTTGGCAAAAACAAGCCGAAGAAAATAGCCGTAAAAAAGCTGTTGAAGAACTCAATAGCCAGTTCCAAGCGAAAGCGGCTATGGTGGCAAGTATTGAAGCGCAATATTTACAACGCCAACAAAACTTTAGCCGTCAGCAAAAAATTAAAACCATTGATGGGATTCAAGCCAAGCAAGATGTATCGGCTGCCTACATGGAAAAATTCCGTCAAAAAGTCGAGTTTTATGGCAATCGCTACTATCCTGAAGCTGCTAAACAACAGCAATTATCAGGTGAAGTACGTCTGATGGTGATATTGAATACCAATGGTGGTATTCGCGCGATTCGTTTAATTGAAAGCTCAGGTTCGACTCTGCTTGATGACGCAGCGAAAACCTCGGTACGTAAAGCGGCACCATTTGGTCAGTTTGATGCCAAAATGAAAGATATTTCTGAATTACGTATTATACGGACGTGGCGTTTTGACCCTGCGGAAGCCGAGTTTGAAGTACGTTAGTTAACAGGTCGATTGATAGTGTCGAATGACCTCACAGACTTCGACACTAAAAAATTGATACCAGCTTTTTTTACCGAGGGCTTGTGCAGCTTGATGTTCTGCATCATTGTGCCATGCGTGAATATCCGCTAAATCCTTCCAATAAGACAATGCAATTTCGTTTTCACCTTCAGTCAACGCTTCAAATTTTTGGCAGTTGAATGTGGATAATGCTCGATCACGCATGCGCTGCGCTGTTTGAAAATACTTTGAATCGAGATGCTTAATTCGAGCTTTGAAAATTACGACATAGGTCATAGTGGTGGCATTTTATTTTTGTGTGAAAGCATGATGGAATAAAGGCATAAAAAAAGCGAGCCGTAGCTCGCTTTTTTTATTTGAGGACTTAATCTCGTTCTAGATATGGATTGTCAAAACCGAGTTTGGCCAAAATTTCGATTTCCAAAGCTTCCATTTCTTCCGCATCTTCGTCAGATGTTTCATGGTCATAGCCCATGAGGTGCAACGTACCGTGTACTAGCATATGAGTGAAATGGGTAAGGGCTGCTTTGTTTTGTTCACTGGCCTCACGAAGTACCATAGGTATACAAATGACCAAATCGCCAATTGGAAATGAATCCAAAATCGCAGCCATTTCATCTGGAAGATCACTCGGGAAAGACAACACATTGGTCGGTTTATCTTTACCACGATATTCCAAATTTAATTTGTGGCTTTCGTCATTATCTACACATGCGATGCCAATTTCACAATCACTTTGAGTTTCAATATGACGTAAAGCAGTTTCCACCACTTTTTTGATATGCGCACGTTTCACCACCAACTCAGGTGATTGAAAATTTTGCTGCAAGGAGAGATTAAGTTTCAAAATGAATCCTTAAATGGTTTAGTCCTGATGCTGCTCATCAGCTTTAGCATCATTGTCCGCAACTAAGGCTTCTTGACGTGCTTTGCGTTCAGCACGCTGTTCTGCCGTTAGGCGTTGTTGTTCGCTATCCCATCCTTCGTAGGCTTCAACAATTTTTTGAACCAATTGATGACGTACTACATCTCGGGAGTGGAAGCGAGTAATGTGAATTTCTTTAATTTTATCAATCACACGTAGCGCATGTGCCAAGCCTGATTGCTGACCACGTGGTAAATCGACCTGTGTAACGTCACCAGTAATGACCGCACGAGAACCAAAACCTAAACGGGTTAAGAACATTTTCATTTGTTCAGGGGTAGTGTTTTGTGCTTCATCTAAAATTACAAAAGAGTGATTTAGAGTACGACCACGCATGTAGGCCAAAGGCGCAACTTCAATCACTTGGCGTTCAATCAGTTTTGCAACTTTTTCAAAGCCCAACATTTCATACAAGGCGTCATATAAGGGCCGCAAGTAAGGGTCAATTTTTTGGGTTAAATCACCAGGTAAGAAACCGAGTTTTTCACCCGCTTCGACCGCAGGACGAACCAGTAAAATTCGCTGAATTTCATTGCGTTCTAGCATATCGACAGCAGCGGCCACAGCTAGGTAAGTTTTGCCTGTACCAGCAGGGCCAATACCAAAGGAAATATCGCTTTGTAAAATACGTTGCACATAGCGTTTTTGGTTGGCACCGCGTGGGTTAATTCGACCTTTACGTGTTTGCAAGTAGACATTGTCTAAACCTGAATGTTCATTCTCAGAAAAATCTTCCTGAATTTCACGATCGGTTTGACTGCCTTGAATCATCATATGCAGTGTATCTGCACTGATTTGTGGGTTGGTTTCGGACTCTTCATATAAACGGTGAAGGAGGCTTTCGGCTCTCTCAACCGCATCGATTTCCCCATCGACAAAAAATGCATCTGCACGATGGGAAATTTTGACTTCTAAACGTTGTTCAATTTGTTTGAGATGACCGTTATAAGCACCGAGCATGCTTTGTAAACGGTCAAGTGGAATACCAGCAAAAGTTACAGTACGTCGAATCGCTGCAGTCAAGAGAATTCCTTTATATGGTCTGACGATTAGTCTTACATTACGCCACGTCAGGCTCAAGATTCAAGAGTTCACCATAAACAAACTTCAAAGTTTTAATGTCGGTAATTTCGATTTCAGCAAAACGACCTACCCATGCAGGATCACCGATGAAGCTCACCAAACGAGTATTGTCAGCAGTACCAATCAATAAGTTTGGATCTTTGTCTGAAACAGACTCTACCAAGACACGTTGAATCGTGCCTAACATCGCGTCGGTCTTATCAATACTGGATTGTTTAATCCATTGTTGAACTTTCGCTAAACGCTCTTTTTTCACATCTTCAGAGGTCGTGTCTTCAAGTTCAGACGCAGGTGTACCCGGACGTTTTGAATAAATGAAGCTATAAGAATGGTCAAAGTCCATATCTTTAATGAATTGATAGGTTTCTTCAAAATGCGCATCTGTTTCACCAGGGAAACCAATAATGAAGTCTGAAGATAAGTGCATGTCTGGACGAACTTGACGCAAACGTGCAATTTTATCGATATACACATCAATGGTGTGGTTACGCTTCATGGCTTGAAGTACGTCGTTTGAACCGCTTTGAACAGGTAAATGCAAATGAGAAACCATCTGAGGTAAATCACGATAGCATTGAATCAAATCATCATTAAATTCTAGTGGATGTGAAGTCGTGTAACGAATACGTCCAATGCCCGGAATTTCGGCCACTAAACGCAGTAACTCTGCAAAGGTGCAAATATTACCTTCGAAGGTTTCACCACGGTAACCATTAACGTTTTGACCTAAAAGACTGATTTCACGGACACCTTTTTCAGCCAAAGTTGCAATTTCAGCCAATACATCATCCAGTGGACGTGATACTTCTTCTCCACGTGTGTAAGGAACCACACAGAAAGAACAGTATTTTGAGCAGCCTTCCATAATCGAGACAAAGGCTTTAAAACCTTCTACACGCGGTTCCGGCAAAAAGTCGAATTTTTCAATGTCAGGGAATGAAATATCCACCAATTGAATTTTTTCTTTTTTCGGCTTAACCACTTGTTCAGTGTGTTGATCCAGCATTTGCGGTAAACGATGCAAAGTTTGTGGGCCAAAGACCATATCGACATAAGGCGCACGTTTTTGAATGTTGTCGCCTTCTTGAGAGGCCACACAACCACCGACACCAATCACAAGATCAGGATTCTTTTCTTTTAGTTTGCGCCAGCGACCCAATTCAGAGAACACTTTCTCTTGTGCTTTTTCACGAATCGAGCAGGTATTCATGAGCAGAATATCGGCTTCTTTCGGATCATTGGTTAGGACGTAACCGTGTGAATCACCTAAAAGATCGCCCATACGTTGACTGTCATACTCATTCATCTGACACCCTTGCGTTTCGATGTACAGTTTTTTCACTGAGCCATCGTTGGCAGGGGTGTGCTGTGGCTGGGTTACAGTGTTTTCTGAGGCAGCTTGGGCACCATTGGGAATGAAGGTTTGAACCGTCATGTAGGCTCCTAAAGGAATTTTATGAAAATCAATAAACCATACGTGGCTGACAGACAGATCAATAGTTGAAATGTGCAGCTGCGGAGGTCAAAAAAGAGGATTTTAAGAATGCCCGATATTTTAGCAGCAATTGAGGGCAAACTTACAGCTTAAAATAACAACTGGCTCATATTGATTTATGGAGTAAAAATGTTTGAAAATTAATATTGGGTAATCATAAGGTTACACAACAGAACACAATGCTGAGTTTAGAATTATTAAACTAATTCCGAGTAAGGTTAGATGTACTGTAATTGGACAGATTGACATGAAAGAAGGCAAGTGGATGTTAAAACAGAAATTTACACAGAAAAATTACTATAAATTGCTGGCTTTAACTGTGGCTGCATCCGGACTTTCATTGTCAGCGTATGCTGCGGATGAGCAATTTAATGATGCTTTACGAGCGGCCAATTCAGGCAACATCTCTTTGCTCCAGCAATATCAATACTCAATGCAAAATGATGTTTTGGGCTACTACCCAGAGTATTGGATTTTGAATAATAATTTGGCTTCGCAACCTGCTAGCGCCATTACAAGTTTTGCGCAGCGTTATCCGCAATCGGCAATGGCTGAAAAACTTGCTGCCGATTATGTTGAAGAAAAAGTAAAACAAGCAGACTTCGCAACTGCACAGCCCGTCTTGCAATACGTTTCAAATGCGGATCGTGCGGAAACCTGTGCGATTGCTCAAGTACGTGCCAAATCTGGCGATCCATTGGTCTACGCCGAATTTAAAGATGTTTGGCTGACCACCAATTCGCAACCCGACTCATGTACAGGCTTAGGCCGCATGATGTTGTCGAGCCCATTAATGACGAAAGATGATCGTCATCAGCGCATGTGGGGGCAATTGCGTGCAGGGCAATCCGGTCAGGCCATTGCAACTGCACAAACCATTGGTGTGAATATTAGTCTTGCCCAGCTCAATACCATTCAAGCCAATCCATTAAATTACCTTTGGGCAGCACCCAAAGCGACGGCAGAAGATCATGCTTATCTGATTTATGCGATGGGGCGCTTAGCGGATTCAGATTTAAATGGTGCAATGTCATCTGTTAAGCGTGCTGCGGAAGGCACACCTGAAAGCGTACAAAAAGCGTTGTATCGCAGTGTCGGTTATATTGGTGGAACCACGGTGATGAAAAACAATTTCAACCGTGAAGTGCTGAACTATTTAGATGCCAGTTATGGTTTGCCGTTTAGCTCAGAAGAAGCTGAAATTTATGCACGTCAAGCCATTCGTTTTGGTGCATGGGAAAGTTTGATTCGCGCCATTGATGCAATGAATGTGACACAAAAGCAAGAAGATCGTTGGCAATATTGGTTGGCACGTGCTTCAGAGCAGCGTGGCGATGCCTCTTCAAAACGAACGGCACAAGACATTTATCGAAAATTAGCAGTGGGGGATGATTACCATAATTTGTTAGCACGTGACAAAATTGGTCAGTCTTATAACAATATTCCGTCAAATGTGCAGCCTAGTGCACAGGATGCGCAGCGATTGAGTCAGGATATTCATTTTAATCGTGCCTTTGCATTGCGCAATATTAATGCATCTGACAGCTATATTAACCGTGAATGGAACTGGGCTGTCCGTCAGGCCTATTTAAAGCATGATGATGGCATGATTCTTGCCGCAGCTAAACGTGCAACTGATATTGGTTGGTATGATCGTGCAATTTATGCGGCAGATCGAACCACCAATAAACACAATTATTCTTTACGTTATGCAATGCCACATCAAAGCTATGTGGTGAGTCATAGTCGAAATGCTGGTATTGATCCAGCATGGGCTTACGGTTTGATGCGTCAAGAAAGTCGCTTTGTGACGAGTGCGCGCTCTCATGTTGGAGCAGGTGGTTTGATGCAAATTATGCCAGATACTGCAAAACTGGTCGCGCGACAAATGGGAGAGAGTTATAACCCAGCCGCATTGAGTGATATGAATACCAATATTCGTTATGGTACTTACTATTTATCAATGATTCAGCGTCAGCTGAGCAATAGCCCAGTTTTAGCAACCGCGGGATATAACGCAGGGCCGAATCGTGCACGTCGCTGGCAGCCAGAATACCAAGCGATTGCAGCGGATCAATATACGGAATCGATTCCGCTGACTGAAACCCGCGACTATGTCAAACATGTGATGACCAATGCAACGCATTACGGTTTACTGCTGGGACAAGGGCCGCAGTCAATTGAAAAGCGTATGCAAATGATTCCGTTACGTAGTACGCAATAAGTTTTTTAATTTTATCGTTTTTTAACACGTATCAACACAGGTAATTGATTGATGCCGAGACTTGAAAACAGACCTGCATTTCGGGTACTGACATCACTACTGTTAGGTAGTGGTGCGGGACTTTGCATGTCTGTGTCTTTGGCAGCACCTGTGGTTAATGGATATGTGATGGATGTGCAAATGGTCCCTGCAGTTTGTGCTTATGACCCATTAAAAAATAAAAAGCGCAAATGTTTGGAAGGCTATTCTTTAAATATTACGGGTCTGTATCCAGAGACCAATAGCAAAGATTGTACAACCAATAGTTCACCTAAGCTGCCACCATTACAAGCCAAAGTGGTGGCGCGAATTATGCCCGATGAAAATGCGCGTGTTGCGCTTTGGCATAATATAGGGGGCTGTGTACCAATGAATGCGAGTCAGTATTTCCGTACCGTGATTAACCATGCAGACAAGCTGAAAGTTCCTGAAGAATTAACCAGTCAGGAAACACGTGTCATGCAAGTTGGCGTTTTACGAAATAAGATGGTACGTATGAATAGCGGTTTGGCTGGACAAAGTATAGAGTTTAATTGTATGCAGACCCACGGCAGTAGCATGCTGACTGAAATTCAAATTTGTTATAAAAACAATGGTCAGTACAAACATTGCCCAACCACAGTTGTGGGAAATTGTCCAGCTTCATTCACAATTAAAGGTTCGTTTTAAGCTTTTTTCTGCATTTTATTTGTATTTCCTATCATACTTTTGTTGAAAAGCATTCTCTTTTACATGCAACTGCCAAAAGATTGGAGTACAATCTTTGCCGTTTATGATTATTAAGATTAGATAGAACAGCTATTTAATCATTATGACCTTCCTCAATTGGAGATAATTACATGAAGCAAGCAGTTCGTGTTGCCGTTACTGGCGCAGCTGGTCAAATCGGTTATAGCTTATTATTCCGTATCGCAAGCGGTGAAATGTTGGGTAAAGACCAACCAGTTATCCTTCAATTATTAGAAATTCCAGTTGAGAAAGCTCAACAAGCGCTTAAAGGCGTAATGATGGAACTTGACGACTGCGCATTCCCTCTTTTAGAAGGCATGATCGGTACTGATGATCCTAAAGTTGCATTCAAAGATGCTGACTACGCTCTTTTAGTTGGTTCACGTCCACGTGGTCCAGGCATGGAACGTGCTGACCTTCTTAAAGTAAACGGTGAAATCTTCATCGGTCAAGGTAAAGCGCTTAACGAAGTTGCTAGCCGTGACGTTAAAGTTCTTGTTGTAGGTAACCCTGCAAACACTAACGCTTACATCGCAATGAAATCTGCTACAGATCTTCCAGCGAAAAACTTCACAGCGATGCTTCGTCTTGACCACAACCGTGCGTTAACTCAATTGGCTCAAAAAGCTGGTGTTGCAGTTTCTGACATCAAAACTATGACAGTTTGGGGTAACCACTCTCCAACAATGTATGCTGACTACCGTTTCGCGACTGTAAACGGCGAAAGCTTAAAAGACAAAATCAACGATGCTGCTTGGAACAAAGATGTGTTCCTTCCAACTGTTGGTAAACGTGGTGCTGCGATTATCGAAGCACGTGGTTTGTCTTCTGCTGCTTCTGCTGCAAATGCTGCAATCGACCATATGCGCGATTGGGCTCTTGGCACAAACGGCGAATGGGTAACTATGGGTATTCCTTCTGATGGTTCTTACGGTATCCCTGAAGGCGTAATGTTCGGTTTCCCTGTAACTTGCGAAAATGGCGAATACAAAATCGTTCAAGGTCTTGAAATCGATGAATTCAGCCGTGAGCGTATCAACTTCACTCTAAATGAGCTTGAAGAAGAACGTGCAGCAGTTGCTGACATGATTAAATAATTTAGTATTTTACTAAGTTAGAAAAAGCACTCCTTTTGGGGTGCTTTTTTTTATTAAAAATTGAACAAAAAATAACAACTCATGTAGATGATGTAACTGACACTCGTCAGGCTTCGCGCTAACTTAAAAGAATAATAAGCATAGGCTGAAGGAGAACATAATGTTTGATCAACAACCGACCTTGGAGCTTTTTTTTGATCAATTGGGGTTGGACTCATCCGAGCAGGGTATTGAGCAATTCATTGAGACCCACCAGTTGACCATGGATATTCCTTTGCACGAAGCGGCATTTTGGACTAAGTCACAGCGAGATTTCATTATTAGTCATTGGAAGAAAGATGATGAATGGGCCATTGTGGTCGATGTGTTAAATGAGCAATTGCATACAGAACATAAGTTATCAGGGTCATGCAAAATCTAAATACAATTTGAAACAACAAACCTAGCAGTTTTGCTAGGTTTTTTAATCAATATCTTATAAGTTAATTAAATAATAAATGACAGATTAGTTGATAAGGAGGGCGAGATGCTCAATCAAAATAAACCATCCTTAGAATTATTGTTTTCTCAATTGGGGTTAGCCAATAGTGCGGCTGCGATCGAACTTTATGTACGTACGCATCAATTGCCGGCCAATGTATCTTTGCACGATGCACCATTTTGGAATAAGTCTCAGCGCTCTTTTCTCATTAGTCATTTGGTTCAAGATGATGACTGGGCAATTTGGGTAGATGAACTGAATCAGCAGTTACATATGGATGCTTATAAATTACAGCCAGTCTAAGTCGTTTCTTCGAATAAAAAAAACACCTCATAGGAGGTGTTTTTTTTATTTAATGCATTTTACTTTGGCATAACTGATTAAACCAATCTTCTTGATGAAAGTTTAAGAATGATGGGTGTTCCAATAAGGTCGCCATTTCAAATTCTGATGTTTTGCAATATTTGTTTAACCAGTGTCGAGTCATTGCGGGCTCATTTTTAACGGCAGAAGCGTATGCTAGATAGAAATAAATACCGCCATGCTCAGCTTTGGACATTGGCTTCATAATTTGCTGCGTAATCAGAGCATAACGTTGCTCTTGGGTAATTTCAAAGAACACCATATAGGCTTTTGCTAAATGCAGCGATAAATCAATATACAAAGCCATCGGCATTTCTTCAAATTCCATACGGCCTTGTTCTAGCAGCACAATCGCTTCCTGAAGGAAATGCACTTTTTCCTGTTGGTTTTTACTGATATCGACTAATTGTAGACGAAGATCAGCACGTTCCAGTGCTAATGTTGGCGTATTCGCTTGTAAGAACAATTGATCAGTTTCGCCAATACGCTGAATGATTTGCTTGGTGTTTTGACGCATCGGGGAATCCTCATCTATGAATGCCTCATATATGAGGATAATTTAAAATTTTTAAAGGATGGAATAGTGATTACCACAACGTACTGTCATTACGTAGCCATGCTGTAATCGATAAGCGCTGATGCTTGGCTTTGAGAACCTCATGTAGTAAATCACTTTGGAATAACGCAATGCGGTTGGGTTTAGGCTGCACAATGTGCCATTTGTCATTTTTATCTTGTAGACGTAATTCGCCGCCCCAATCTGCTTGCCAATTTTCATGCAAATAATAAACCGCAGAAATGACACGGCCATTTTTACCTTGTGGATTGTCACGGTGCAGGGCGTAGTACTCGCCGGCGTTATAACATGCAAAATGGGCTTCTACATCTTGAATACCCGAATAAAATGCCCGATTGAATTCTTGTGCGAGGGCGTTTAAAGCTTGAATATGTTGTTGTGCGTATTCTAAGTTTTCATTGATCCATAAAATATGATCACTGCGAATATTGCTGACCACGCCATTTTGAATGGCTGCATCACGGAACTGATTTAAGTTGGAAAGACACTCTTCAACAAGTGCATGTATATATGTGGGTGTATAAGCATCATCAATAATTGTAAAACCGTGTTGATCTAAATCATCAAGAATTTGATCAACCGGCCAAGACTTTGGGAGATAGGCTGCTTCCATGTACAAAACCCCTAAATAGAGCAGAAAAAAGGTGACGTATTCTAGAGCAAGAATAGCATCGGAATGAAACTATTTTTCATGCTAAAATATCCGTTGATATCAGGAATTAATGAAACATGAATTACCGTCACCATTTCCATGCTGGCAACTTTGCCGACGTCATGAAGCACGTTTTGTTGCTTCAGTTATTGAGTCGTCTCAATAATAAAGATAAACCTTATCGCTATGTAGATACGCATGGTGGTGCAGGTAAATATGACTTGTCGACTTCTGAAGCGCAAAAGTCTGGTGAGTTTTTAAATGGTATTCATCGTTTGGTTAAACTTGATGATTCAATTAAACGTAATGCGCCTGAAGGTGTTCAACAATACTTAAAAGTTGTTGAAAAGATGCGTGAAAACTTTGGTAAAGGGGCATATCCAGGCTCACCATGGTTTGCGCTTGAAGGGATGCGTGATATTGATAAAGCAACAATATTTGAAATGCAGCGTGATGTATTTCAGCAGTTGCGCCACAATATTTTTGATAAACGTGCTGGTCTGCATGAACGTGATGCTTATGAAGGGCTTTTAGGGGTTATTCCACCAAAAGAGAAGCGCGGTTTAGTCATGATTGACCCACCTTACGAAATTGAACGTAAGGATTTTCCACAGCTAGTAGAGCTATTAGTTGCTGCTTATAAAAAATGGCCGACAGGTGTTTTTGCAGTATGGTATCCAATTAAAGATCGCGCGATGATTGAACGTTTTGAAAAGAAAATGTACAAAACCGGTATTCGTCGTCAGTTGGTATGCGAAATTTGTGTGTGGCCTGATGACACTCCAGTTGGTTTGAATGGTTGTGGTTTACTGGTGATTAACCCACCTTGGAAATTCTCAGAAGATGCTGATGAAGCGCTACAATGGTTATTCCCACATCTTCGTATGAACGAAAATGGTGGTCATGCTGCTGTACGCTGGTTAGTTGGCGAATAACAGTTATATTTAAATAAGAAAATAGGTCACAGTTAGGATCAAAGAATGACAAATACCAATAAACCTGAACGGGACATTTCTTCGAAGGATGAAAATGCGTTTGATGGCATTACATTTGAAGTTGAAGAAGAGGAACATACCCATGAAGGGCAGAAAGTGAAGCGTCGTGGGATCTATCTGTGGCCAAACCTGATTACAACCGCTGCGTTGTTGTCAGGTTTTTACTCCATTATTGCGAGTATGAATGGTGAATTCCAACAAGCGATTTATGCCATTTTTATTGCGGCATTATTTGATGGTTTAGATGGTCGCGTCGCACGTGCAATTGGTGCACAAAGTCCATTTGGTGAGCAATTTGACTCATTGTCAGACTTACTGGCTTTTGGTGTTGCACCGGCTATTTTGATGTATAGCTGGAGCCTTAATGATTTAGGTCGTATCGGCCTGGCTGCATGTTTTGTTTATACCGCATGTGCAGCTTTCCGTTTGGCGCGTTTTAACGTACAAATTGGTGTGGTCGATAAACGTTATTTTATTGGTGTTGCAAGCCCATTGGCTGCTGTGATGATTATTTCATTGGTTTGGGTTGGTCTTGATATTCCAGAAGTATTTGATTTGCGTGAGCGTGGTATTCAAGCAGTTAACGCTGTAGTCATCATTGCGATTGGTTTATTGATGATTTCGAATGTGAAATATTATTCATTTAAAACAGTGGATCGTCGTCGAGTTCCTTTCGCAGTGCTACCAGTGATCGTCTTTATTTTAGCGGCGGTGACTTACAATATTCCTGTAGGAATTTTGGTACTTTCTGTTATCTATGCATTATCAGGATTTGTTACCACTTTAATGGCCAAGAAGAATACAACAGTATGAGTTAGTTCAATGTAGAAAGGAGCTTGATATGCAGTTGCTTATGAATCTAGTCGATGAATCGAAACAACTCAATCAAGCTCGTTTCCCATTTGATCTGGCATATCACCCGCCTAAAGGTTGGTTTAAAATTATTCATCAAGGATTGGTAATTCCAAACCTACCTGCACCGCTACATTATTTTAATTTCATCACCATATTAGGACAGCCTAATATTCCTATGATGCGTAATGCATCCGCAATTCATACTACGTCACTTGATACCGCAACGGTTATTAGTAGTATTAGCCCACAAATGGTTGGACACTTTCATAGTTATTCTTTAGAAAATGAATGTGAAATGCGAGAAGGATATTTTCAATTTGCAAATAGAGAAACACTGACAGGCTCTTTTCCTGAATTTCATTTATACCGCGAGGATGATGAGCTTGAAGTAGATTTACAGATTATCACTAAGCCCATTCTTTCACATTTTAGTAAACTTAAATTAGGGCTATTTGAACATTGGTCACTCCTTTGCGAATGTCGCGGTAGCATTCGTTATAAAGAACAAAGCTTTCAAATTAATCAATTAGGCGCTTTTGAATATGCTCGAGCGATTAATATCCCATATTTACCTTTGTGTTTTTTTACCTATCAAATTATTAATCTAAAAGATCAACGCCAACTATTATTGGCACAGTTGAGAAATAACTTTAATCAAATTATTCAGTCGCGAATTTATCTGCGTGAAGTGTCGTCAGTGAAAGCCGTAATGTTTGATGAAAAGGTGTTATTTAAAGTGCATCGTGTTTATCCCAAAGTGACTACGCCTAATCATCAACACATGTATTTGCCCCGAGAGTTTGAGTGGCAATTTAGCGATGGAGAAACCACTATTCAGATTCAAGCACAAAGTCGCGGAGATTTTAAATTTGGTTTAGCTGCAGGATATGTGGGGAGTTTTAACTATCAAGTTAAAATTAATGATTATGAGGAAGAGGGAACAGCGGGTTATTGTGAATACATTGATTGCAGGCCGCTCAAATGGCAAGAAAAGAAAAAGGAAGCAAAAAACACAGAACAACAGCTAGAAACAGCACCAATAGCATTAAAAAAGTAGAAAAAAAGCCCATTTTGCAGAATAAATAAACAAACGTTGCCTATTTTAAAAAATAAATGGGAAAAGGTGTTGCGTTGGGTAAGAAATGCTGTAGAATGCACATCCATCGGCGGTAATGAAGATTAAAACTTCTGATAAAACAGTGACTTAGTTAAGATTGATTAAGTTGGGTTTTAGAAAGAAAGTTTAAAATAATTTGAATTACTAGTTGACACTTTAGAAATAAAGCGTAATATAGCCGACCTAGCTTGCTGGTGACGAATCAGTAAGAAGATCATTAAGAGATTATGAAGAACAACTTGTGTGGATTTTTACTAGTTGATCAGTCGAAATTATTTTCATTGATTGATGGTAGAAATTACTCGAAGTTTATTTGAGAAATTAATGTCAGAAAATTGATGAGCCAAGATTGGTAGCCTTTAAGCTACTATTGATTTTAAACTGAAGAGTTTGATCATGGCTCAGATTGAACGCTGGCGGCAGGCTTAACACATGCAAGTCGAGCGGATGAAG